>NZ_LQYA01000021.1 GCF_001531445.1 Sporosarcina koreensis | reverse complement strand
TTATCCGTTCGATTTGATCATTTCAATAGGATGCTTCGCTTCCATCTGGTTCAAGGATTATTTTAACATGCATGCCGAAACAGCGAAGCTTGCCGTCAAACTGCAGAAAATGAATGAACATAAGGACCAGTTTTTGGCGAACACCTCTCATGAGTTCAAGAATCCGCTTCATGGAATCATCAATATGTCTCAAGCTGTATTAAATCGGGAAAGGCATTCAGTAAAAAATAAAAGCGTCCATGAGCTTGAGACGATTTTGACTGTCAGCCGGCGCATGTCACTGTTGTTGAATGACCTGCTGGACGTGGCCAGTCTGAGGGAGGGTCGGCCGCGTCTTCAGAAAAAAAACATTGCGATTCAGCCCATCATAACTGGGGTAATGGACATGCTGCAGTTTCACGATGACGTTAAGCCGGTGAAAATTGTGAATGAAGTTCCGGTACATTTCCCGCCTGTCATGGCGGACGAAAATCGGGTCATTCAAATCGTTTATAACTTACTTCATAATGCTGTCAAGTATACGATTGAAGGCGAAATCCGCATTCAGGCTAAAGTGAAAAATAACAGGGCTTTTATTTCGGTAACTGACACGGGGATCGGAATGGAGGAGGATTTTTTAAAGCGACTATTCCTACCTTATGAACAAGCTGCAGATGCATCATTAATCGAAGGCGGTCTTGGGTTAGGGTTGAATATAAGCAAACAGTTGATTGAGCTTCATGGCGGACAGCTCGATGTATCATCAACTCCTGGAAAAGGATCGACATTCACGTTTTCGTTGCAGCTAGCTTCGCCGGATGCAGTAAATATTTCCGAAAACGCGCCTCAAACTAACGTTCAACACATTGAATCGCAAAAATTGCCTGCAAATCGGTTGGCGGATTCATCGATCGATTTAGAGACTGCGGAAATTTCTGCTGCAGTCGATCAAGCATCATTGAAACCAGTTTCCAAGCGTCCGCCTATCTTAATCGTAGATGACGATCCGGTAAACTTGCAAGTCCTTCAATCCATCCTGTCAGATGAACAATATGAAATCACTACTGCGACAAGCGGCAAGGAAGCCCTCGATCACTTACCCACAAAGGAATGGGGTTTGGTCATTTCGGATATCATGATGCCGCAAATGTCCGGCTATAAATTGACGAAGACGATTCGCAAACGGTATTCATTTACAGAACTGCCGATTTTACTGTTGACCGCCAGAAGCGACCCGAAGGATATCCAAGCCGGCTTTCTAGCTGGCGCAAACGACTATGTGACGAAGCCTGTTGAAATGCTTGAGTTAAAATCCAGAGTACTGGCACTCACAACCATCAAAAAAGCGGTACGGGAACAATTGCAACTGGAGGCTGCATGGTTGCAAGCCCAAATCCAGCCTCATTTTTTATTCAATACATTGAATTCCATTATCGCCTTAAGTGACATTGACCTGGATGAGATGAACCATTTGCTAATGGAACTAAGTCAATATTTAAGAAGTAAATTCCAGTTTCAGCATATCGATGAATTGATTCCGTTAGCGGAAGAGTTAGCGATTGTCCAATCCTATCTGAATATTGAACAGGTGCGTTTCGGTGAGCGGTTACAAGTCGACTTGGAGGTGGATGAATGCGCGGACGTCAAGATTCCTTTCTTATCCATCCAGCCTTTAGTTGAAAATGCGGTAAGACATGGACTTATGAAACGTATCAGTGGAGGTACACTTACAGTTCGAATCGCTGTCCATGAAGGCTATGTTAAGATTTCTGTTGAGGATGACGGAGTCGGAATGGATGAATTCCAATTGCAAGGTTTACTTGAAAGAACGGATGGCAGCCGGATGAGCATCGGGTTAATCAATACGAACCAGCGATTGATGCGCCAATTCGGTACAGGCCTCCAAATAGATAGCGCGCCAGATCGTGGCACTATCGTATCGTTTACGGTGGGGATTTAATACATTCATTTGGGAAGCCGATCAAGCTGTCGTTTGATCGGCTTCATCCTGTTGACAAGCGTATTCATTCAAGCTGAAGAAATCCCAATGCACTAAGATTTCCTCAAAAGAGCTGTCGGAAACACAGCTCCCCACTATATCACTGCAAATTCATCCGGAAGACTACTTTCAGACAGTGTCCCCTGTTTCGCTTTGCAATAAAGCGCTGCAATATGTCCGAATGTCATACCAGGGCCGATTGTTGCGCCAGGACCAGGATACGATTCGCCCATGACGGCAGCCGAGCAGTTGCCGCAAGCGTACAGCCCTTCAATGAGAGTGCCGTCTTCCTTCAGCACGCGGGCATGCTTGTCAATGACGACACCGCCTTTCGTTCCGATATCGCCCGGATACACTTTCAACGCGTAAAATGGCGCTTTGCTAATGTCATCTAAATTTGGATTGTCCAATGTCGGATCGCCATAATATCTGTCATGCGCCGTTTCCCCTCTGTTGAAATCCAAATCTTTACCCGCCTTGGCAAAATCATTGAATCGTTCTACCGTCTGCACTAAATTCCCTGCCGGTATATTCATTTTCTCTTCTAAACCGGCAATGGTGTCGCTTTTCAACACTACATCGTTTTCATAAAATGCTTTCGGGAAATCCTGTCCAGGGAAGAGACCTACGAAAAGATGTCTTTTCTTCGCTTTATGGTCCAAGATGATCCATGAATGAATTGCTTTTCCATCTGTTCTTTCGTTATGCTCATACATTTTATCTACAAACTCGTGATACGGCGTCGGCTCGTTAATATAACGCTTCCCGTCTTGGTCTGTGATGATCATCGAAGGAATCGCCCGATCGGCAACTAAGAAAAAAGGTGCTCCCGTATGATCGACAACGGACGGCGCCCCCCACACTTTGTCCATGAAACCAAGTTTCGCCCCCAATTTCAATGCCGGCAACAACATATCGCCTGTCTGCCCTTCCGGTGAAGAAGTCCACGCCTTATCTGTCGGAGCCGGCAGGTATTTCTCACGATACTCCTGCTTTCTAGAAAAACCGCCTGAAGCGAATATTACGCCTTTGTTCGCTTTCACATTTGTTTCCTGCCCGTCTTTCATAATTTTGATGCCGACAACCGCTTCGCTCTCGACAATGAGATCGACAAATGGGCTATTCAGCCAGAGCTCGCCATTCAACTCCTTGTAAGTTTGGGCAAGCCTTCCAATGAGCGCCTGCCCTAAAGAGGAATAACGGGTTCTGAAAATCAAATAGTTAACTAACCTCCAGCCCAACGTCAAACTCCTCGCTTTACCTTTCCAAGTCCTTGTAATCATGTTGACATGGCGAAAATCTTGTCCCGTCATGACAAAGCCCTTCGTATCCATCGCAGGCGGTTTCATCAGTTCCCGCCAGTCTCCAAGCTTGTTCAAGTTGAAGACAAGAGGCTCAATTGAGCGGCCCTCCCCTTTTCCTCCCTCCAAATGAGGATAGTAGTCCGAATAATCCTTCGCATATGAAAACCTCATATGCTCCGAAGTGTCATGCATGTAATCTAACATTTCAACGCCACGCCTTAAATACGTCTCTTTCATCTCATCCGATATTTTGTTCCCGACAGTCGAGTCCAAATACGTTTTTGCTTCCTCAAAGCTGTCCTTCACACCCGCTTCTTTAAAATACCTGTTGTTCGGGATCCAAATGCCCCCGCCGGAAAGCGAAGATGCCCCTCCGAAATGTTTTTCTTTTTCAATTAAAACTGTTTTCAAGCCCTCTTTATTACCTGTAATCGCCGCTGAAAATCCCGAAGCCCCAGAGCCTACTACAACCAAATCATATTCATAGTCCCACATCAAAAAAGCCCCCTTTTTTATGACTGATACCATAATCATATTGTAGAGTTTCCTACCATCTGCAATTTTCTTAGGAGACAAGTGTTCATTAATCGTATGTAATCCAGGCGCTATATATTATACTAAATATAAGATAATTCAGATAGTTTGTAAAGGTATAGGAAGATGCCAACTGCTTCAAAACCCTATAGGGGCAAGTCTTGGAAACCCCTGTAATGGTTAAGCTATAATAGAAGTGTTTATTTAAAATGAAAGAAATGAGGGACCAACATGAAACGCTTAGAAAACAAAGTCGCAATTATAACTGGTAGCGGCGCTGGAATCGGGAAAGCAATCGCCACAAGATACGCCGAAGAAGGAGCTAAAATCGTAATTGCCGATTTTAACGAAGAAGCTTTACAAACAACTGTAGAAGAGTTGAAATCCGCTGGGCATGAAGCCATCGGGGTCGTTGTGAACGTAGCAGTTGAAGAGGACATCGCTAAAATGGTGAGTGAAACTGTCAGCAATTTTGGACGTGTCGACATTCTCGTTAACAATGCCGGCGTCGGGGATAATATGCAAGCAGCTGAAAATGTCAAAGATGAAACTTGGCAACGCGTAATGGATATTAACGTAACAGGTGTAATGCGTGGCTTGCGCCAAATCATTCCTGTATTTCTTAAAAACGGCGGAGGGACAATCGTCAATATGGCTTCCATTGCAGGGTTAACAGGAGGACGTGGTGGCCTTGCGTATACAGCTGCTAAACATGCAGTTGTCGGTATGACTAAAAATATCGCTTCTCAATATGGACCGCAAAACATCCGCTGCAATGCGATCGCACCGGCCCATATTGAAACAGGATTTGCCGCTGCGATGACGAACGTCGATCAGTTCGGGTTGGAAGTCGCAACACGCGGAGTGAACCTAATGCCAAAAGCAGGAACTGTCCAAGACATTTCCAACATCGCTGTTTTCTTAGCTTCTGATGAGTCCGCCTATATAAACGGCGTAGCATTAGCCGCAGACGCAGGATGGAGCGCTTATTAAACAAAAACCAATTTATGCCGAATGTTTAATTTATTGCTTTGCCTTCAATAGTTCGCTAACAGGTATTAATTGTTAAACAAAATGTCCCCATTGGTTTTCATTGCATGAAGAAACTTAGTGGGGACATTTGATTGTTAAAGTACATTCCACTATATCATTTAAACTGTAGTGTTATTGGTGTTTTGCAAACCATAAAAGTGATGGAATAGGAACAGACCACCGTTTTTACAATTGAACGAACTGCCGCCTAGCATAGTGAGAACTCCTGCACTTGGAAATGGAAAAAGATGAAGAGGTAGAAATCCATCAGGTAGTGATGGATGAAGTATGTTTGTCTCGTTGAAGTAGGAATAAAAGCACAAGACACCTGTGCAATTTCGAATTGTTCAAGTGCCTCGTACCTTTTTATAAGCTGCTACTCTCGAATGACGAGTACATCACATTTTGCGGATCGGACAATATTTTCAGAGACGCTGCCCATCACGAAGCGTTCAACTGCATTTAGACCTGTCGCCCCACAGATAATTAGGTCTGCACTCAGTTTTTTCGGGAGGTCTGTTGCAATCATTTTTTTCGGTGAGCCATAGTCGACAATTACATTGACGGTTTGCACACCTGCTTGGACAGCTTCAGCTTTGTAGTTGTTCAACAACTCTACGGCGGATTTATAGGCGCTTTCAGCGATCGAACTGTCATACGCCTCTACAGAAGAATACGATCGTGTATCGACGATGTTGACCAAATTCAATGCGGCATCGTTACGGTCAGCAATGGCCACCGCCTTTTTGAAAGCCCATTCCGACTCTTTTGATCCATCTATTGCGACAATTATTTGTTTGTATACCAATGTCATAAACCTCACTCCATTCCTGTTCATACCGACTACTTCGACAGTAAAGGAGCATTTCCTTCCCAAAAAGTCCTCAAACTTCGACAGATTTATTACAACCTTTGTATCCTAGGACAAATCTAAGTGTTTTGCATTTGAACAGTCCAATTTTCCATGCCAGTTCTTCTAAATTACTTGCGGATAACTTCAACAAAATGCTTCAATATCCTCGCCGTCAGTCCCCAGATCGTGTAAGGTCCGTATTCGAAAAACCATTGCTCTATCATACGCCCCCTCCATTGGTAGTTCGCACCATTCTGGATTTTCTCGTAAGGAAAATTCGAATCGGGCGCGGGATTCACCATTACCGGATGCATATACGGCTCGTGCTCGAGCAGATAATGTAGCGGCACGGTGAACACCTCTTCCACCTCGTATGTATTGTAAGACCGACTGATTTCCTTATAATCCACGATTCCGGCAAAAGGATAGACAACAAATGACGGAGATGCGACATACGGACTTAGCGGACCCAGTACTTCCACAGTATCCGGTTTCACCCCAAGCTCTTCATGCGTTTCCCGTAAAGCCGCGAAAAGAGGCGATTCATCGGTAGGATCAATTCTACCGCCAGGAAAGCAAATATCGCCAGGCTGGCTCCTCATTTTCGATGAACGGACTTCGAACAACACACACCATTCCCCTTCCACCTCGACAAGTGGAATCAATACCGCCGAACGGAAAGCAGTCGCTTCGCCAATGAAAAGTTCTTTATTGGTGCGTAACTGTTTTCTCCATTTTTTCTGATTCATGAAGTCATCCTCCTTTCTGCTGTAAGCACCCAAGTTACACAAGGAATATCTTGGTGCTTGGCAGCCTAGATAAATCTATTTTTCGGGAAACTAGAATACATCATTCAGAAAAAGGGTAATGATAACTCATACATTCACAATTAAATAAATCAAAAAGTTGGTTTTATACATAGGCGCCCCTGCAATATGTTCTATTTTAAAACCTTCCTTCATAACCTCGTCTAGTAGTAACTATACTAAGGAGTGGTTCAAATTAGAAAAATAATCTTAGCAATGTTGGTTTTGATCCTTGGTTGTTCTTATGCCTTTCCTCTGCATACAACCGTAGTAGCGAAAAGCGAAATGTATGTACATGCGAAAAATGATATTGTCCTGCGTGTAGAACCAAAACAAAACGCTGAAAAAATCGGTACCATTCAAAACCACTCGAAAGTAACTGTATTGTCTTCATCAAACGGATGGTCCTATGTACAAGTCGGCAAAAATAAGGGCTATGTGTATACGTCCGCTTTATCCAAGCAAAACCCGAAAGCCGCATCAGCGATGGTTACCGGTGGACTGACGCCTAAAGAAGGGTTGATTCTTACGTATGAACCATCGTTCTTAGAAGAGGAGAAAGAGACGTTTACTGTAGAAAAAGAAGATGAATACACGTACTTATATAATAAAAAGAGTCCCCTTTACCCGGATTTATCCAACTTTACCTATATCGAAGACGGAAAAAGACTGCTTATGGGGGTATCAAGTTCCGACTTCATCTTCGTCAACATTCCCTATCCATTGAAACAAGGTACTACCACAATAGATTCGTCTATGATGTTTGAGGAGCAAGAGGTTTTGGTTGAAAGCACGACGAAAACAGTAACCGTGAAAGCCGGTACAGTTAAAAACGTCGTCATTCTTCGTTACCCGGACGGCTCCCGAGAATACTTTGCAAAAGGAATCGGAATCCTAAAGAGTACAGATAAAAATGGCGAGATTTTTACAGAGTTGGTGTCTGTGAAGGAAGGTAAATAAGTACCCAATAGGTTGTCAAAAGTCCAATGTTTGCATAGCAGACATTGGAATTTTTTAATGCCGAATAAAAGATAAAATCCGACCCTTGCACTTCTGTTACTTACAAAAATAATTGTTCGGGCGCCTGGCACTCGACCTTATTCCCCTTAAGGCCCAGTCCCCTTAGTTCCGCATAATAATATAAACCAAATAAACGATATAAGCGATTGTGAGTACGATGCCTTCAATTTTCCCGATTTTGTAGCCAGTCCGCGCGAAAACCAATAAGACAATCGTCAGAATGATCATGAACACGACATCTGTCATGACTTCACCGCTCACCGATAAGGGAGAGATCACAGAGGAGGCGCCAAGGACAAACAGGATATTGAAAATGTTGCTGCCGATGATGTTCCCGATCGCAATTTCACTTTGCTTTTTCAAAGCAGCCGTGATGGATGTGACAAGTTCCGGAAGAGAGGTACCGATAGCGATAATCGTTAAACCTACCAATGTTTCGCTCATACCGAGCGAGTAGGCGATTTTCGTCCCGTTATCGACAACGAACTGTCCGCCAACGATAATCGCGGCCAGCCCTATGAGGGTAATGAAAATATTCTTCCCCCAACGGATGTTCATCGGCGCGGAATTGTCCACTCCCTCTTTCCGGCTCTTCAGTCCATTGTCGATCACATAATACATGAAAATGGAAAAGAACAGTAAGAAGATGAGCCCGTCCGCGCGCGTGATCATATTGCCGCCGAATCCCTGCAATGCTACGTCACTCATCAAGATCAGCAACACCACGCTCGCAAGCAAAGTAAACGGAATCTCTCTTTTAATGCTATCGCTTTGGACCCTCAACGGATATAGGAATGCCGCCGCTCCTACGACAAGCGTGATATTGAAAATATTGCTGCCCACCACATTCCCTACTGCAACCCCGGCACTGCCTTCAAGCGCTGCAATAATACTGACCGTCGCCTCCGGAGAACTTGTCCCGAACGCCACAATGGTCAGCCCGATTAAAATCGGCGGAACACGGAGCAGCCTCGCAATCCCGGATGCCCCCTCAACAAAATAGTCAGCTCCTTTTATGAGCAATACAAATCCAACAAGCAATAGAACATACGTCATATAGACTTCCCTTCCCATCTATCTAAGTGTTTTGGTCATTACAATCTTATGCTCTACTGTACCCTGTTGCGCAAGCGTCAATCACACAATTAAGATCGTAAAATACAGCATTTGATTAACTTTTATTTTTATGTGCTATTATTAAGCTTAACTCGATTAACTAACGAATAGCAACAAACAAAATGGAAAAATGAGGATGAATTCGTTTTGTACTTACAGCACTATATACAGGAGGTCTACAAATGAATAACAATGATAGATTGATTCGATTACGATATGCTTTAGATTTTACGAATACTGAGATGGTAGACATTTTTAAACTTGGTGGCATTGAAGTGACAAAAGAAGATGTGCTGCAGTTGCTTACAAAATCAAATGAGGATGAAACTGAAAATGAATTGCAAATGAAATGTACGAATCAAATGCTGGATTCATTTTTAAACGGCCTCATTATCTATAAACGAGGAAAACAAGATCCACAACCAGGACAACCTCAAGGTCCAGCAGGATCTAACATGACCAATGAAAATGTTAATAATATCCTACTCAAGAAAGTGAAAATAGCACTCGCGTTAACAGGTGAAGATATGCTTGCTATTTTAGAAGCTGCAGACGTCATTATCTCAAAAGGCGAACTAAGCGCTGTATTGAGAAAAGAAGGGCATAAGAATTATAAACCGTGCCTAGATCGATACGCTAGAAACTTCTTAAAAGGATTGGCTATCAAATATAGAGCCTAATGTAAGGTGCCTGCTACTGATGCAATTACGAATTGCGTTTGTACCAGGCATTTTTATGTTGAAGATCCAAGTAGTTTGAGATACCAGGCACCCATTTAGGCGGTCTAGAAGTAAATAAAGGTACCAGGCACCCATGCAATTTAGAATTGCTAGAGTGCCTGGTACCTTTATTATGTTTGACGCTTTACCTCTTTTAAATCAATCCGTTTTTTAGATAGTTCATCACTGCAGCATTTCCCCTCATCTTCTCAATTTCACCTTTTTCCAAGTGGGTTACTTCTGCTATGAATCACAGCTTTATATTTACTTACTCTCATTCGTCAAATAATCAAGGATGACCCGTTTAAGAAGCTTCAACTGTTGTTCTGGTGCTACGTCAAGTTCAATAAAAACGATGCTTTTTTGAATCGATAGCTTTTTGGCGAAAGTTACAAAAGCGTTAATCAATGTGATTAATGATTGCTCAATATCGATGTCCGCACGAATTGTTCCATCTTTGATCGCCGCTTTGATGATTTCAGCATAAATCTGAGAAATCTCTCGATAAACTGCTTTGTATTGTTCGGTATCTTCAATGGGCTCTGAAAGGAGAATGGTATAAATCTCAAAGTCCTCGATCATTTTAAAATCATTTCCTTCTGCAAATCCTTCCAGAAAATGATCCATCAACGCTTCAATTTTTTCAATACTCGACGCTTCCATGTCATTAGTTTTTTGGAAAATTACAAGGAATCTCTTTAATCTTCTCGTCGCAATTCCAACAGCAATTTGTTCCTTTTTAGGAAACAACCGAAAGATCGTCGCAACACCTAAGTTGGCAGCATCTGCTATTTCTTGCATCGTCGTTTTTTCAATTCCTTTTTTAGCAAATAACGTTTCAGCTACGTCAAGAACGGCGGCAATTCGGTTTTCTCTATTCTTTTTAAGTTCAAGTTCATATCGGTCCATCGGCTTCATAAGTTTACATCCCTCATTTGAATTCATTATGTTCATTATACGGGAAAGAAAGTGTAGATTCACGTTAAGCAGTGCGCAAACCAACCATATCATTGTCCCAAATTGACAAATATTTCGCGGTCTGATAGTATGACTATCATGGTGATAGTTACACATCACATCTAATTTTCACCTAAATTTTTATAGATACTTTTTTCGAATAAAGAAAGGAGAGAATAAAAATAATGTCCAATCAAAACATTAATTGGGATGAAGTCGTTGATGTAGTTGTTCTTGGTACAGGAGGAGCTGCTTTAACAGCTGCGACACTTGCCCATGATAATGGAGCAAAGGTGTTAGTATTAGAAAAGTCTTCTGAAGTAGGTGGGACGACAGCAATGTCAGGTGGAGTTCCTTGGATTCCAAACAACCACTACATGGAAGAAGCAGGAATCGAAGACTCGAAAGAAAACGCTTTCAAGTATATTCAGCGTTTAGGTCATGGGAAAGAACCAGACCCTTCACTAGTAGATGTGTTCCTAGAAGAAGGACGCAATATGATCAAATATTTACACGACAACACGCCTGTCCGTTTTGCGATTCCACCTGCTTACGGTGACTATTATGCAAATTTACCGGGTGGGATTGTGGAAGGTCGTTCATTAGATCCTAAACCATTTCACTTACAAGAGTTAGGTGAATGGGAACATAAAATTCGTCGCAACCCAATTTTTCCACCACTCACACTTGCTGAAGGTGGAGCGAACAAAAACGACATCGATTACACAGTTATGGCAGAGCGAATGGAAAAGAACATTACAACGATGGGGCGTGCACTCATTGGCTCACTCATGAAAGGCATACTCGATCGTGGCATAGATGTACGTACAGAAACACCAGGTTACAAACTTTTCCAAGATGACGAAGGAGCAGTTATCGGAATTCAAGCAATACATAACGGTGAAGAGATCAATATTGGCACACGGCAAGGTGTCATTATTGCAAGTGGTGGGTTCGAATGGAACGAGGAGTTAGTAAAATCGTTCTTACCAGGTCAACCAAAACACCATCTAACACCTCCGTATAACGAAGGTGACGGGTTAATTATGGCGATGGAAGCAGGGGCAAAACTTGCGAACATGAGTGATGCATGGTGGTACCCTGCAACACAAGACCCTTCTATTGAATATGAAGGTCGTATATTTAACTTAATCAATAGTCCACGTTCACTCAAACATGGAATTATTGTAAACAGTTTAGGAAAGCGTTTCGTGAATGAAGGAACAGCATATAAAGACATGCCACGTAAGTTCCACTTATACGACGAAGCAACACAAACGTATCCAAATGAGAAAAATACTTGGATTGTGTTTGATAGCCAATTAAAAGATAACGAATTAGTTGTAACAGTTGCTGCAGGTGAAGACGCACCAGAATGGATGAACCAATCAGATAGTTTAGAAGAGCTCGCTGAAAAAATTGGTGTAGATGCAAAAGGTCTTGCAGAAACTGTTGAGAAATTTAATGGGTATGTTGCACAAGGAGCAGACCCTGACTTCCATCGTGGAACGACATATTTCGAAGGTATGGGTCAAGGCGGCGGCACAGCAGAGCTTAACCTTGGAACAATCGAAAAAGGGCCATTCTACGCCATTCCGATTTACTACGGGACAATCGGGACGGCAGGTGGACCACGTGTCGATAAAAACGGTCAAGTGATTAACGTGCGCAACAAGAAAATCGAAGGACTTTACGCAGCAGGTAACGCGGCAATGTCTATTTTAGGACCCGTTTATCCAGGAGCTGGAGCTACAATCGGACCTGGTATGACATGGGGGTACTTAGCAGGTAAAGCGATCGCAACAACTGAAAAACGTGACGACATTAAACAATTAATTACGCTGTAAAGGGGATTATTAACATGCCAGCAGGAGTTCATGAAACACAAATTAATGTACCAATTGAAGAAGTATGGGAT
>NZ_LQYA01000178.1 GCF_001531445.1 Sporosarcina koreensis | reverse complement strand
TGTAAGGAACCATAGAGATAAACCCTGCTACTGTACCAAATATAAGTCCTCCACAAAGGACACCAATTATAAAAGAAATATTTTTCACCAGTGCAGGTTCAACAAAAGGTTCTGTTACTTTCCTAATATGTTTTACAAATATCAGGAATGACAGAATACTGATGATCAGAAAAGAAATGTTATAAGATGTTGTAAACAGCATAAAAAATACAATGCCCACTGACATTAGTATAATTCCTACAA
>NZ_LQYA01000177.1 GCF_001531445.1 Sporosarcina koreensis | reverse complement strand
GCAGGTCGCCGCGACGATCTCGCTCACCGGGAGATCGTTGCTGGTGCGGCAGAGCTCGATCCAGGGTTCGATGATCGGCCCCGGCCAGCCAGCCACTCCACGCGGCGGCTCCTCGGCGGTAGGCAGAAGCGTGTTGGTCGCCAATACCCCGATGAAGCGATCGGGCATGTCGGCGAGCAGGCGCAGGCCGATCGGCCCGCCCCAGTCCTGGATGACGAGCACGATCCGCCGAAGATCGAGCTGCTCGATGAAGTCCCGCATCCAGCCGACGAAGCGGTCATAGCTGAAGATGGTGCGATCGGCGGGCTTGTCCGAGCGACCGAAGCCCACATGATCGGGTGCCACCGCGCGCCAACCTGCTGCCGCGACCGGGCCGATCAGCTTGCGATAGAGATAGCTCCAGCTCGGCTCGCCATGGAGCATCAGGACGGTGCCGTGCACCGCCTCCCCCTCGTCGACATAATGCATGCGCAGCGGACCGAGATCGCGGTCGGCGACGTCGACATAATGCGGTGCGAAGGCGAAGCCGGGCAGGCTTGCGAAACGCTCCTCCGGCGTGCGCAGCAGCTTCGACACGCGACATCCCCTCGAATCTTTTTGCGAATGCTTATGCCCCCACAGTTTACGCATTGAGCATTTTGGATTGCAAGCTATTCGCGCTTCGCGCATCCTTTGTACCAATGTCGCCACCAAGTGCGACGGAAAGGACGAGGGATGCTGTCGCTTCAGGAAATGTCTGACCGGCTCGAGAT
>NZ_LQYA01000176.1 GCF_001531445.1 Sporosarcina koreensis | reverse complement strand
TATAATATGCGTGAAGATGCGCATTACCCGCGACAGGACGGAAAGACCCCGTGGAGCTTTACTGTAGCCTGATATTGAATTCCGGTGCAGCCTGTACAGGATAGGTAGGAGCCTTGGAATCCGGAGCGCCAGCTTCGGAGGAGGCAATGGTGGGATACTACCCTGGCTGTATTGGACTTCTAACCCTTGCCCGTGATCCGGGCAGGAGACAGTGTCAGGTGGGCAGTTTGACTGGGGCGGTCG
>NZ_LQYA01000175.1 GCF_001531445.1 Sporosarcina koreensis | reverse complement strand
GGATCATGTCCGACTTCCGGCTGCATGACGACGGCTATGGCCGGCTGCTGGTGCTCGACCGGGATCTCGCGCTGGACGAGCCCGCACAGCTTCTGATGCGGCTTCAGGAACTCGGCAATTACCGCAACATGGCGCTGCTCGGTCTTCCGCTGGCACAGCGGCTTACCCCGCGCGTGTCCGAGCTCGAGGCGCGGCTGGCGGAGCTGACCGGCGCGGTGTCGGAGCGGACGTCGCAGGACGACGAACTGCTGGACGAACTGACCTTCCTCTCGGCCGAGCTCGCCCGGATCGTGGCAGAGACGCGCTATAGGATGAGCGCGACCCGCGCTTATGCCCAGCTCAGCACCGACCGGCTGGCATCCCTCCAGATCGGGCTGGTGCGCGGGCACCAGACGCTGTCGGACTTCACCGAACGGCGTCTGACGCCGGCGGTACGGACCTGTGACAGCTTCTCCGCAAGACTTGAGGATCTGTCGCAACGCGCCGCCTGGACCAGCGAGCTGCTCCGCACCCGGATCGATACCGCGCTGGCCAAGCAGAACACCGTCCTGCTCGCTTCGATGGACCGTCGGACCGAGGTGCAGCTGCGGCTGCAACAGACGGTGGAGGGTCTGTCGGTGGTGGCGATCAGCTATTATCTGGTCGCTCTGATCGCCTATGTGATCGGCGCGGTACCGGGCCTGTCCTACAAGGTCG
>NZ_LQYA01000174.1 GCF_001531445.1 Sporosarcina koreensis | reverse complement strand
GCATCAGCGCGAAGCTGCCGGTGCCACAGCCGACGTCGACGACCGTCTCACCGGCTTTGGGCGCCAGGGCGGCGAGCATGGCGGCACGCCACCGCTTCTCCCGCGTCCACAGGCGGATCGCGCGATCATAGTCTTTCGTCGATCCGGTCCCGAGCGGCGGGGTGTAGGATTGCATTGGCTTCTCCCAACGCGAGGCGTCCGAAACGATAAGCTACATCGACATGGGCGGCGATAGTGTCCCCAGCCAGGCGACGAGCCCGAGAATGACGATCGCAAGACCGCCTTCGACGACGAGGCTCGCGCGCAGCAGCGCCTGCGCCCGTGGCGCGTCCTCTTCCTCGATCGCCTGCGCAAGTGCCGGGGTCAGGCGATAACGGTTGAGCGCGGCCAGGCCCAGCATGCCGGCGAACAGCAGCAGCTTGGCGATGAGCAGCAGGCCGTAGGTCGACTGCCCGAGCGAGGCGATGTTGCCCGGACCGACGAGGAACCAGCCGTTCACCGTCCCGGTCAGGATCAGCAGGGCGACGATGATCGTGCCGACGAGGGAGAAGCCCCGCAACGCTTCCTCGGCGAGCGTGACCCGGTCCATGTCTTGAGCGGCGAGATCGTCGGTTGCGAGCCTGGGAAGTACCAGCGCGAGGAATGCGGCAAGCGCGCCGACCCAGGCGCCGGCGGCGAGCAGATGGATGAGATCGGCCCCCAGT
>NZ_LQYA01000173.1 GCF_001531445.1 Sporosarcina koreensis | reverse complement strand
AGTTTGTAGAATGCAAAAAATGAAGTCCCATGATTTAAAAGGGATTCAATTTCACAATCAAAGAGAGCGGGAAAGTAAGACGAACCACGATATTGATAAAGACAAATCAAATGAAAATTACGATTTTATAAATGATGGAAATATTGATTATAACGAGCGAGTAAAAGAAATTATTGAATCACAAAAAACGGGTATAAGAAAAACCCGAAAAGATGCGGTACTGGTAAATGAATTGTTGGTGAC
>NZ_LQYA01000172.1 GCF_001531445.1 Sporosarcina koreensis | reverse complement strand
TGATGACTTTCAAAACTTGTTCTTTGAAAACTGGATAAAACGACATTGAAGCAACAAAACATCAAGTAATCAACCGAGTCGATCACATTGTGATTGAACAATACTTTTTTAACGAGTAGCTTGTGTGCTTATCGCTAAGTACCACTACTCACCCGAGGGTTTCGAGAAGCGAGCAGAACGAGGAAGCGACCGAGCGAGGACCGGAGCGTGCTTACGCACGTGAGGACCGGAGTGACGGAGCTGACGAAGTAATGCGAAGCTTATCGAAAGCCGTATAAAGGTTAAGTTAGAAAGGGCGCACGGCGGATGCCTTGGCACTAGGAGCCTATGAAGGACGGCACTAACACCGATATGCTTCGGGGAGCTGTAAGTAAGCTGTGATCCGAAGATTTCC
>NZ_LQYA01000020.1 GCF_001531445.1 Sporosarcina koreensis | reverse complement strand
GCCGATGGTAGTAGGGGGCTTCCCCCTGTGAGAGTAGGACGTCGCCGGGCAAAGGCCATCCCCTGTGGGGGATGGTTTTTTTGTGTGTTTAAAAAAGCAAGCCATTCTTCGGCAAAGAGCATCTGAAGTGGAAATCTGGTTATAATGAAGTCCTATTTATGTGCGTTTATCTAGACTTATGGGTATTTACTTGCTTTTATGCTTGTTTTGAAAGATTTATGCGCACTTCTGAGACTTTATGCGTCATTGAATCAATTTATGCGTTTCTAGGCGATGAAGGGGTGTAGAATGTTTAAATTCATGTATCTATCATCTTTGCATTGTTGTCGAAGTTGGCTTAATGTTGATTAATAAAGGCTAGGAGAGGTGATGATGAATATGGCTTCCGTTTACGAGTTTTCAGTTGAAAAACCAGATGGTACTTTGCAATCGATGAAGGATTATGAGGGTAAGGTCATGGTCATTGTAAACACGGCAAGCAAATGTGGTTTTACGGATCAGTTTAATGAGCTTCAGCAGCTTTACGAGGACTACCGTGAACAAGGTCTTGTCGTCCTCGGCTTCCCATCCGATAATTTCAGAAATCAGGAATTCGAATCGATTAAAGAGACTATATCATTTTGTGAAAGGAATTATGGTGTGACATTTCCGATGTTTGCAAAGGTGGATGTCATTGGGAAAAAGGCAGCTCCATTGTTTTCATACTTGACGGATCAAAAAAAGGGGCTGCTCACAGAGGGCATAAAATGGAACTTCACGAAATTCCTCATTGACCGGAAAGGGAGCGTCGTGGATCGTTTTGCACCTCAGACTTCCCCTGCTAAAATGCGGACTGCAATTGAAAAGTCAATTCAGTGAATAAAAGGAATCTTTTTTCTTATTCCTGTCTCCTTGACACGCCACATAGGCGCTGATAACCTTTTAATAATATTCAAACGCAGATAATGATATTAGAGGAGGAAACGATATGTGGGAATCTAAATTCACTCGCGAAGGATTGACTTTCGACGATGTATTGCTTGTACCAGGTGCTTCAGAAGTATTGCCGAAGGACGTAAATCTTTCGGTCCGTTTGACAGAGAAGATGACGTTGAACATTCCAATCATCAGTGCGGGGATGGACACGGTCACAGAGTCGAAGATGGCGATTGCCATGGCGCGTCAAGGCGGTCTTGGTGTAATCCATAAGAATATGAGCATCGAAGAGCAGGCAGAGCAGGTTGTAACTGTGAAACGATCAGAGAATGGTGTCATTACCAATCCTTTCTTCCTTACCCCTGAACACCAAGTGTTCGATGCTGAGCATTTAATGGGCAGATATCGCATATCCGGTGTTCCGATCGTTAACAATATGGACGAGCAAAAACTTGTAGGCATTTTGACGAATCGTGATCTTCGCTTCATCCAGGACTATTCGCTGATCATCAATGATGTGATGACGAAGGACAATCTAGTGACAGCGCCTGTCGGAACAACATTGGAAGATGCAGAAAAGATACTACAGCAGTATAAAATCGAGAAGCTGCCGATTGTTGATGAAAATGGAATTTTAAAAGGTCTTATTACAATTAAAGATATCGAAAAAGTGATTGAATTCCCGAATGCCGCAAAAGATTCGCAAGGCCGTCTCCTTGTAGGCGCAGCAGTTGGCGTTACATCCGATACGATGGTACGCGTTGAGAAGCTTGTCGCTGCAGAAGTCGACGTCATCGTCATCGACACAGCGCATGGACATTCGAAAGGCGTGCTTGACACGGTTGCACAAATCCGAAAAGAGTATCCGAGTCTAGATATCATTGCAGGAAATGTAGCAACAGCGGAAGCGACTGCAGCATTATATGAAGCGGGCGCAGATGTAGTCAAAGTCGGAATTGGTCCAGGATCTATCTGTACAACACGTGTCGTTGCAGGTGTCGGTGTTCCTCAAATCACAGCTGTCTACGATTGTGCGTCTGAAGCACGCAAGCACGGAAAAACGATCATTGCGGACGGCGGTATCAAATATTCCGGCGATATCGTAAAAGCCTTGGCATCAGGTGGACATGTCGTCATGCTCGGAAGCCTGCTTGCAGGTACGACTGAAAGCCCTGGGGATACGGAAATCTTCCAAGGCCGACGTTTCAAAGTGTACCGTGGCATGGGATCTGTCGGTGCCATGGAACACGGCTCTAAAGACCGCTATTTCCAAGAGGATGCAAAGAAACTCGTCCCAGAAGGAATTGAAGGGCGTATGCCTTATAAAGGACCGATTTCTGATACGATCCACCAACTCGTTGGCGGAATCCGATCAGGCATGGGGTATTGCGGAACGAAAGATCTTCACGATCTGCGTGAAAAAGCTCAATTCATCCGCATGACTGGTGCCGGTTTGCGTGAAAGCCATCCGCATCAAGTTCATATTACGAAAGAAGCGCCGAACTACTCTATTTCATGAAATAGTGAAAACTGTAAATATGGAACTTCAGCACCTTTCCGCACGTCTTAATATGAGCGGAAAGGTGCTTTTTGAATAGAATCCCCTAATCGTGTTCATGATGTGATAAAATATAAAGTGGAAAATTGCAATGACGGAGGTATTTTGGTGAAACGGGAAATGAGAAAATGGGTTGCTTTGCTGATCATTCCATTTGTATTGATGATGACGCTCGGCACTGCGCCTGCACAAGCAGAATCGACACTCGGCATCCATGTAGATGGTGCCATTCTAATTGACGCGGACAGTGGAAAGATTTTATATGAAGAGAATGCGGATACACCACTCGGCATTGCAAGTATGTCAAAAATGATGACTGAATATATCCTATTTGAATCGATAAAAGAAGGTAAAATCAGCTGGGATCAGGAATACAAAGTTACTGATTACACGTATGCCATCTCGCAAGACAGGCGTTTAAGCAATGTGCCGCTACGCAGAGACGGAACGTATACAATTAAGGAGCTTTATGAAGCATTGGCAATTTATTCTGCGAATGCCGCTACGATTGCGATTGCTGAAACAATTGCAGGAACAGAAACAGAATTCCTGAAATTGATGGATGCCAAAGCGAAGGAACTTGGTTTGGTCGATTATAAGTTCGTCAATTCAACAGGGCTGAACAACGAATACTTGCAAGGGATGCATCCGCAAGGCACAGGGGTTAATGATGAGAACGTCATGCCTGCCAAATCGGTAGCGCGACTTGCATTCCATTTGATGAAGGATTACCCGGAAGTTTTGGAGACGACTAAAATCAATTCGAAGATTTTCCGTGAAGGAACATCGGATGCCATCAAGATGGACAACTGGAACTTCATGCTTCCAGGTTTCGTTTATGAGTACGAAGGCGTCGACGGCTTGAAGACCGGAACGACCGATTTCGCGGGCCACTGTTTCACAGGAACGGCGAAACGGGGCGACAAGCGTGTCATTGCTGTTGTTATGAAGGCTGTAGACGCAAATGGAGTCGGCTCCTATAAGGCTCGATTTGACGCGACACGGGCATTGTTCGATTATGGATTCAGCCAGTTTTCAGATGAAGAACTTCTGCCAGCAGGCTATCAATTTGAAAAGCAGAAAAATTTGCCAGTCCATAAAGGAAAAGAGAAGACGGTTGCAATCGAAGTGAAAGAGCCGGTCAAAGCGATGATCAAGTCGAATGAAAAGGACCTTTATGAGCCGAAGCTTGTCCTCGATGAGTCTTTATTGAAAGATGGCGCACTTGAAGCACCTGTCAAAAAAGGAACAGTTGTTGGACATGTGAAGCTCGTTAAAAAAGAGGGCGAGGATTACGGATTCATCGATTCGAAAGACCTCGGCATGGATGTCGTCGTCACGGACGATGTCGAAAAAGCCGGCTGGTTTGCGCTGATGATGAGCGCGATCGGTGACTTCTTCGTCGGTATTTGGGATAGCGCAACTGGGTTTATTAAAGGGTTATTCAAATAAGATAAGGTGATGGATCCGTCAAGGGTCCATCACCTTTTTTCAATATTCCAGGCTTCCATGAGCCGCTCGACGGTCCATGGAATCCGGTCGTCCGTCAAGCCTCCAAAGCCGATGAGGAAGGATGGCTGTCTACTTTTTGATGCTTTGCGGTAATTATTCAAGCCATAGACGCGGATTCCTTTTGCCAGTGCGGCGTCGACCAATGTATCCTCATCTTCATTCGTATGGACATTGATGATAATATGCATGCCCGCTTCATCACCGGAGAATGAAATCGCGGGTGTATATTGTCGCAATGAATCTGTTAGAAGTTGCAGTTTACGTTTATATACTTTCCGCATCCGGTTCAAATGCCGAGCGAAATGGCCATCTGCCATAAAACGGGCAAGGGCATGTTGGTCGAGCCGCGGCACTGTTGAGGAATAATGGATGAATGCATCCTCATAGTTTTTGAGCAAAACGGGAGGGAGCACCATATAGGCGATTCGCAGCGATGGCATAAGTGATTTCGAAAAGGTACTGACATAGATAACCTTGCCTGCCTTGTCCATCCCCTGCAAGGAAGGAATTGGTCTTCCCGAATAACGAAACTCGCTGTCATAATCGTCCTCGATTATGAAATGGCCGACACTGGAAGCTGCCCAATTCAATAATGCTGTCCTACGTCCCGCAGAGAGCACTGTGCCGGTCGGGAACTGATGGGAAGGTGTCACATAGGCTACCGTCCCTCCCGACTTCTGGAGGGCCTGGACGTCCATCCCTTCCTCGTCGACCGCGATCGGTACCGCTTCCCGGTTGTTATGGAAGAATACATGATGGGTGAGCGGATACCCTGGATCTTCGATGGCGTACTTTGCCTGCGGTCCAAGAAGCCGGATGAGCAATGGCATGAGCTGTTCCGTTCCGGAGCCGACAATGATCTGATCCGCGGAGCAATCGACCCCTCTCGAGTGATATAAATACTTCGCGATTTCCTGCCGGAGCTCTACATCTCCGTGTGGATGGCCCAAAAGCAGAAGATGTTGCGACGATTCGTCAATGGTGTCTTTTGCGTATTTCCGCCATTGCGTAAAAGGGAACGATTCCGTGTCGATCTTACCTGGAGAGAAATCGATTTCCAACTCTTTTTGTTCCTCTTTAGCGGCGATAGTCATTGCTTCTGTCGGTTGTACATATGCCAATTCACCGATTTCCTGCACGAAATAGCCTCTCCGCGGTTTGGATGTAATGAACCCTTCTGCCGCAAGCTGTCCATAGGCAATTTCAATCGTCGTCTGGCTGACGTCGAGGAATTCACCTAGTTTCCTTTTAGAAGGCAACTTTTCTCCGACAATGAGTTTTCCTTCGGTAATGTCGTTGCGGATTTGTTGGTAAATTTGCTCGTAGAGAGGTATTTCACTTTCTTTATTCAGTTCTATTAAGAGCATTTCCATTAGTTGCGCCTCCATCTGGCTAGTTGCCTATTTTTAGCGTTCATTTCCCGTCGGATATCGATTATTTCCCGGGATATATCAATCAATTCGTAAAGGATATCAGTTATTTCCCAAGTTATATCAATCATTTCCCAGGATATATGGTCATTTTGTGACTTTATTCTCGTTTAATAAAAACTATCTGATCCCTTTAATTATCATCAAACTGAGTATTTTAATATGGTCATATTCTAGTATACTGAACAAAATGAAAAGGGGGAAGAGTAAGTGGAATTTAAATATGGCGGGGTTATCATGGATGTTATCGATGCGGAGCAGGCAAAAGTGGCGGAGGCGGCAGGTGCAGTGGCAGTTATGGCACTTGAACGTGTCCCATCGGATATTCGAGCAGCGGGCGGGGTTGCCCGGATGGCAGATCCGCGCATCGTTGAAGAAGTGCAAAAAGCAGTTTCAATCCCGGTCATGGCAAAAGTGCGAATCGGCCATATTTCGGAAGCACGTGTATTGGAAGCAATGGGTGTCGACTTCATTGATGAAAGTGAAGTATTGACTCCGGCAGATGATGAGTTCCATTTATTGAAGAGCGATTATAAAGTGCCTTTCGTCTGCGGTGCTCGTAATCTCGGCGAAGCGGCGCGCCGTCTAGGAGAAGGGGCAAAAATGCTGCGTACGAAAGGCGAGCCGGGAACAGGCAATATCGTTGAAGCGGTCCGCCATCTACGACAAGTGAATGCGCAAGTGAGCAAAATCGTTCATATGAATAATGATGAGCTGATGGTGGCTGCGAGAGACTTAGCTGCACCATATGATGTGCTGCTCGCAATTCGCGAAGCGAAGCGTCTGCCGGTCACCAATTATGCGGCAGGCGGCGTAGCGACTCCTGCTGATGCGGCGCTAATGATGGAACTTGGCGCTGACGGAGTATTCGTCGGCTCTGGGATCTTTAAATCCGATAATCCTGAACGATTTGCGCGTGCGATTGTCATGGCAACAGAGGATTTTAGAAACTATGAATTGATCGGTGATTTATCCAAAGACATCGGCACGCCGATGAAAGGTCTGGAAATTAGTAAGTTGGCGGAAAGTGAATTGATGGCGGTACGTGGGATTTGATGATGAAGGCTAGGGCATGGTGCTCTAGTCTTTTTGAATCCTTTTTATGAAAACAACCGTATAGGGAGTTAAGAACAAGGAGGCAGTAGCATGGACAACATTTTCTCGGTAAAGTATTTATTGCAATCAATCAACTCCGCGGACACTATCCAGTACAAGGATAATGAAGACGTGTTCGAGGAAGTAATTGTTTTGGTCAGAGCTGAAAGTAAGGAAAGTGCAGCGGAACGGGTCAGTAGCCAGTATGAAGAATTGACGTATGAGAATGCTGCAGGCGGAATGACGACATGGCGCTTCGTTCAAGTGTTGGACTGCTTCGAGTTGGTGGATGAAATTGAAGGGGATATCGACTTCAAAGAAGTGTATAGCAGGTTTATTCTTGTTACGGTGGGAACGACACCGGATGAAGTGATTCGCGACTATTCGTTGGATAAATGAGAGCGTAATGGGGCGGTCGCGGCTCATTATGCGTGTATAGTGTGATTTATGAGGTTTTATGATCGGTTTATACGTTTTTATACTGATTTATAAGCTTTTTAGGTCGTTTATGCGTATGTAATGTCATTTATGCGTATTTGGAATAAAAACGGAGGTGGCGGGATGGCTGAAGCAATTTTTTTGTTCATCCTATTCGTTCCAGTCAGCGTATTGACGTTTTTGGCTCCGCGGGAAATGATGTTACTCGGGAAACGGTGGCAATATGATTCAGAGCCCGAATTTTCAAGGGAAGCAATTCTTTATGCGAAAATTACTTCCGCAATCGCTGCTGTATTGTTCACATTGATCCTTGTAGTTAGTATAATCAATGCTTTTCGTTGAAAGGGAGTATTAATTTGACGGAGTTGCTGAAAGTATTCGATGAGAATTATAAGTATGTACGTGAGGAAACGCGAGAGACTATCCATAAGAAGGGCTTATGGCATGAGACGTTCCATTGTTGGCTCATGAATGAAACTACCGTTTTTATTCAAAAAAGAAGCGCCACTAAAAAAGACTTTCCAAGCTTGTATGATATTACAGCTGCGGGCCATTTGTTGGCGGATGAGGAAGTTATGGATGGAGTCCGAGAAGTTGAGGAGGAGCTTGGTATACAAGTGGACCTTTCCAAGTTAAAACGGACGGGCGTCGTTCGGGATGTCATAAAACTTCCGGCTTTCATTGACAAGGAATTTGCGAACGTTTTCCTTTATCAATCAACCTTTGCGCCGGAAGATTTTACATTGCAACAAGAGGAAGTGGAAAGCATTCATGCTGTTTCGATCAGAGATTTGCAAGCACTCTTCAAGGGAGATGCGGAAAACGTTGTTTGTGCAGAAGGCAATCAAATAGGGTTATCGGATTTTGTTCCACATGAAACAGAATATTTTAACGCAATTGCGGATATGTTAACGACTATAACTTCTTGAACCTTGCAAAAAGTGGCGGGGTGTAGTAAAGTGATGTTAATTTCAAATTAAAGACGATGATGGGAAGCAGTAGCAAGCACGTTTTTCAAAGAGAGCCGGCGGGTGGTGCGAGCCGGTAAAGACACTTGTGAATCCGTCCCTGAGTAGCCGGGTTGAACGAATAGTAAGCCTAGCCGGACATTGAACCGTTATTTCAAAGAGTGGATCAGCTTTTCGCTGGTCAATTTGGGTGGCAACGCGGGTAGTTCTCGTCCCTTGTATAGGGGATAGAGGGCTTTTTTTTGTGTCTGAAAATAATCGTCACATTCAAAAATGAGGAGGAATCAGCTATGTTAGACATTAAATTGCTTCGTGCGAATTTCGATGAAGTGAAAGAGAAGCTTACGAAGCGCGGAGAAGACTTGACGGATTTGGATAAATTCGTTGGTCTGGATGAAAAACGGAGAGAACTGATTGCGAAAGTGGAAGTGTTGAAGGCGGAGCGCAATGAAGTTTCGCAAAAGATCGCGGAAATGAAGCGCAATAAAGAAAATGCAGATGACGTAATCGCGCGCATGCGTGAAGTCGGCGATGAAATCAAAACGCTCGATGAGCAATTGCATCAAGTCGAAGAAGAGCTTACTTATGTGATGATGCGTATTCCGAATATCCCACATGAATCAGTTCCGGTCGGCGACAGCGAAGATGATAACGTCGAAGTCCGCACTTGGGGCGAGAAGCCGGAATTCGGTTTTGAGCCGAAGCCGCATTGGGAGATCGGGACGGATTTAAAGCTGCTTGACTTTGAACGTGCAGCAAAAGTGACGGGCAGTCGTTTTGTATTCTACCGCGGTCTTGGAGCAAGACTAGAGCGTGCTTTGATCAGCTTCATGCTTGACTTGCATGTAGAGGAGCATGGCTACGAGGAAATGCTGCCGCCATATTTGGTGAACCGTACGAGCTTGACGGGCACTGGCCAATTGCCGAAGTTCGAAGAGGATGCGTTCTTGATCGAGGAAGAGGATTATTTCTTAATTCCGACGTCTGAAGTTCCGGTGACGAACTATTACCGTGACGAAATTCTCGACGGTGCTCAATTGCCGATCGCCTATACGGCTTACAGCACGAACTTCCGTTCAGAAGCAGGATCTGCAGGTCGCGATACGCGTGGCTTGATTCGCCAGCATCAGTTCAATAAAGTTGAACTTGTCCGCTTTGTAAATCCTGATGAGTCTTATGACGAACTGGAAAAATTGACGGGGCATGCGGAGAAAGTATTGCAATTACTTGGATTGCCATACCGTGTCTTAAAAATGTGCACAGCAGACCTCGGATTCACAGCTGCGAAGAAATACGATATCGAAGTATGGATTCCGACGCAGGACACATACCGTGAAATCTCTTCTTGCTCAAACTTCGAAGATTTCCAAGCGAGACGCGCTTCTATCCGTTTCCGCCGCGAGCAAGGCGCAAAGCCTGAATTTGTTCATACGTTGAACGGAAGTGGTTTGGCGATTGGACGGACAGTTGCAGCCATTCTGGAAAACTTCCAGCAAGAGGACGGATCTGTCATCATTCCGGAAGTATTGCGTCCATATATGGGTGGAAAAGAAGTAATTCGATAAGAGTAAAGACATACGGTAAGTCACTCGACTTCCCATGGGTTCGGTTGGTGAAATGAAAAACGCATAGCCCTGAAGTGATCCCAAAAAGCTGGATAGTTATTAATTTAAGCGGCGTGTTAGGCAAGAGTCCGGTATTGTCCGGTACTCTTGCCTTTTTGTTTTAATCTACATCGTTTGGAACATCATATTTATCCAGTAGACACTGGAATAATTGAAGTGATCTGTAACTATGAGCCGAAGATTGTCTTGAACAAGCGACTGTTGAATAACCGGCAAAAACTCGAGTATTACAACTGCGTCCGATTCCGGTACATTTCATCGTCGACTTGTAGCTGCAATGCTCTATTTTAAAACTGTCTCAGCTGGGGTAAATGCTTCCCATGGATTAAACTTGGTTGTTATTGATGAAATAAACCAATACTCTTTAAATGGTTCTAAATTCTTTTCTACGATTATAATTTTCTCCCCACCACCAAAGTCTCCATAAGAAGCCCATAAATCATATTTAACGGTATACCGCATTTTGGATTCACTAAGCTTTTCTACTTTGGTAAAACGAAAATTACTAACCGAAGGACTTGACTGACCTGTTATCCAGTGAGTTTCCTCAAATTTACTCCTTGATTGTTTTCGTAGCGCAGGGGACAACATCGCATATTGAACAGCACCACTTCGATTATTTACGCCTAATATCCATAATTCAACAGCTTGTTTTGGTTCAGTTACCATCAAACCATTTATAAAAGACATTAACTGGCTTTCTAAAGGAGTGAGTTGTTTGCCTTCAGTAATTTTTTCCTCAAAGGAAGGAGGAGTATCGTTCGTTTTTGCATTTACTGTTCCAAAATACAACCCACAAATTAGAATACTAAAGAAAACCAATAGAAGAGGTTTACGTTTATCCAATCCCATCACCCCAAATTATATTTGGGTTTAGCATATCCAGTTCAAATACAACAATCCTCATTCAAGTAAATGGCCCGCTTGGAGCTCAGCTCTTATTCTGTAACTGCGCCTGATTCTAAAATAAATTGTTAAAAAGCTTCTTCCAGTAAATCCTTCAGCCCGTTAGGATAAAGAACTTTTTCTCCTGAAATTATTTCGTCTTTACTGACCCACTTTGCAACAGCAACTTTCATCCCTTCTGTTACAGTGAAGTTTTCTTTCTGATATAATCTTTCATCTTTAAATTCAACTATATATATTTGAATTAATTCATGACCAATATCTTCGTCTATTTTAAAAATATTTTCCAGGCAAGAAATATAGCGACTTATAACAATTTCAACACCCAATTCTTCATAGAACTCCCTTACGACTGTTTCATCAGACCTCTCCCCAAATTCTATTGTTCCACCGATAGGACGGTAATAATATCCCGTTCCTTTCGAGTGTTTTCCTTCTAGCTCCTCTAAAAGAATATAATTATCTTTAATGATTAACCCCAATGACTTTGTACGTGGATACATCAAATGCCTCCCAACAATAATGCTTAAACTTATCCATCTATATGTAACTGACTCAATTTTTAAAAGGACGCAATTCCTTATACCAGAATTGCGCCCGATTGTTGAACAAGGCAAATACTAAACCCTTATGATAATCGTTTATAATAACCTATCGCAGGATAATAACGATCGTAATCAATTTTTTCTAGCGCTTCTAAATTATATACCTCGTAAACGCCTTCAGTTATTACATAATCACAAGACTGACCTTTTTCATCTTGTGCATAAACACGTCCATCCTTCATTTCTATTGATATTGGTGAACGAAGTCCTTTTTCAATACCAAACACATCGTAATACTCTACTCTTTTTTCAAATCCTAATTTTTTATAAAAATTATTCGCGGGTTCATCACCACGTGTATACAATTCAATAAATGTCACATTGAAGCATTTAAGTCGAGTAACGGCTTGTTCATATAACCTTTGCCCAATTCCTTTGTTTTGATGGTCTGGATGGACTGCAATTACTTGCAAAAAAGCACCTAACCCTTCACCCAATGCAGTTGTTTTTAAAGCTTCATCATCGAGTATCATATCTAATATTCCCACGATCTCGCCATTTTCTATTGCAATTAACTCAATAGATGGTCGATTTTCAAAAGTAGGCTTTTTCGTTTCAACATCCTCAAACATTGATGTATGTAAGTAAGCTAACACTCTGCAACGTAACCAACCTTCTTCATACTCATCTCGATAATCAATAATTTTCAACATTCCATCCACCTCATTTATCTTATCTAATAGAGTCATCACCTTTAGTACAAAATTAATGGTTTATTGCTTTTAGTCAATTTGTTTGAGTTCCGTTTAAACGAATAATAAACCAGAGTAATCGATTACAAGTACGAAATAGCTTTTCCAAAAGTTACACTATGCTGCAATCTGGCCCGATTGTTGAACGGCTTTAGCCGTGGGAGTCTCAAGATCTCTTCATTGTTCATCCCCATATTTCTTATTGAATGCATCAATCCATTCCATATCTATAGGGCCATTCAAGACCTTGTAGTAGCCGGGTTTGTTAAAGAGCATCAGCCGGTTCGGGTGGATGGAAGCGCCCGACCCCTTTCCCTTCTTTGGGAATATCAAGAACCCAAATCCTCTTTCCATCGAAACATTTTGATCCCACTCAGAATCTTCATTTTTTTCACGCGATATTGACTGAGGAACTCCAATAATTCCTCAACAGGCTCTGTCTCTTCCGTCCGCCATCCTTCATAGTTGAAATTCATCGCCACGAAATTCGATGTTTGATAAGAGAATAATTCGTCCAACCTTTTTTCCCGATGATCATCATATAGATTCCAAGAGAAGAGCAAGGCAACCACGATGATGCCGATGAAATGAATGTTCAACGGTATTTTTTCAACAAGGAATCTTGCCGTCAGAAATGCTGCGGGGATGAGTAATATAATGACAATCAGATAGAAGAAGATGTCCGGTATGAAGCTGCCGTAAATCCATCGATTCCATACATAAGCAGAAATTCTGAAATAGAGCAAGAAAAACAGAAGACCCCAAACGAAGAGCACAAATTTACTTTTCGTTGAATCCATTTCTTTCAACCCCTTAGCTTTAAGTGTAATGATCCACAAAATCAATAAATAACATACTGAATTTATTCTTCATCAGTTTCAACATCAGAATGAACATTGATTGACTCCATCGCTTGTGTGGAACCATCACTTCCCAAAGCCTGAAAAACTATATGGTCGTGGAAAATCCTATCACCGAAATCCCATTCAATAGACCATCCATCTCTTCCATCTATGTCGTAACCAATAAGTGTTCTTTCACCCCAAGTCCCTGTTCCTGTTTCGGCTATCCAAAATAGTACTGTATCAACATTTTCTACTTCCGCGGAAAGAATCAATGTACTATCAGTATTCGGAACAATATGCCAACCTGTTTTACTTCTAAATTTGTATTAACCTTTAGAACTTTAGCTTTATTTTCACTTAGAATGGTTGCATTATCTATACTTTCTTCTGGTTGATTTTCATCTTGGTTGGTCGAAGTAATTACAAAACTCTCACCAGATTGATTACACGATGAGAGAAGCAGCACAACAAATAGAAAAAACACAACTTTTGTTTTCTTGCACATATGTTCCACCTCTGTTTTAGCCTGTACCTCATTCGTTGAGTATTGGCTATTCATAAATACCGCAGTTTCTAAACAATCTGGCCCGTTTGTTGAGAGGGCTTAGCAACAACCATTTGTAATCCATTTTAACACAATAATAATAGCGCTACTTTAAATTATCAATCTATTTCAGTTGGTGATTTTTGCAACCCTTCTAGTCATCTAGCAAGGGCACAATATTTTGCTGTTGAATTATTATTCAATTACGGTAGAAAATCTATCTATTAAACGTCTTGATATACCTACAAAAACCGGGACACAATTTAGATGTAAATTGTGTCCCGAAATACGGTGATATTTAATGTTTTTTCCTCAGCAACCTAACCCGTTAGACTTCCCGCCTCGCCCTTTTTTGCTCTTTTTTCTTTTCCCGCAACGATCGGAAAAAGTTCGTCAGCATCGCTCCGCACTCATCCGCAAGAACGCCTTCCGCCACTTCGCACTCATGATTGAAACGCGGATCATTCAGCAATCGGTACAATGAATCGACACAGCCGCCTTTCGGATCGCGCGCCCCGTATACGACGCGAGGAATCCTTGATTGTAAAATCGCACCGGCGCACATCGGGCAAGGCTCGAGCGTGACGTATAATGTTGTCTCTTCCAACCGCCAGCTGCCGACTTCCTTGCATGCATCCTGAATCGCCGAAAGCTCTGCGTGTGTGACAGCATTCTGCGACGTTTCCCGTAAATTATGGCCAGTTGCAATCACTTCTCCATCTTTAACGATGACTGCGCCAATCGGAACTTCTCCGATCGCTTCCGCTTTTTTCGCTTCTTCTATCGCCAGCCGCATGAAGCGGCGGTCCATTTCAAATACATCCATCTGTCATCTCTCCTTGCAATTAGTGTATCATCCTGCAAAGCAAGCTTGCCATTTTTCGACAACATCTATGTTTCAACACCCTATTATGATAAAATGAAGTGCAGAAATTGACGAATCAAAGGAGAGCATTTTATGTCTGTTCCGTTTATTACGGTAGAGGGACCGATCGGTGTCGGGAAAACGACGCTGTCGAAAGCGATTGCTGAAGCGCAGGGGTTCCATCAGTTAAGCGAAATTGTGGACGAAAATCCATTTTTAAATAAATTTTACGAAGATATTGAGGAATGGAGCTTCCAGACCGAAATGTTCTTCCTCTGCAACCGATATAAGCAATTGAGCGATATCCAGAAAAAGTTTTTAAGCCAACAACAGCCTGTCGTGGCGGATTATCATATATTCAAGAACCTCATTTTTGCAAGGCGCTCACTTCCTGCGGATGAATACGCCAAGTACGAGGCGATTTATCATATTTTGACGAAGGACATGCCTGTTCCGAATGTTATCATTTATCTTCATGCAACGCTTGATACATTAATGAAACGGATTGCGCTTCGAGGCCGGGATTTCGAAAAGAATATTGATCCTTCCTATTTGCGTCAGCTCTCGGAGGACTATGAACAGTTCATCGCAGACTTTGAAACTGCGCATCCGGACATCCCGGTACTACATTTCAATGGCGATACATTAGACTTTGTCAATGACACGGGGGATTTGCATGCGATCCTTGGCAAGGTCGATGAGACGATACGAAAAGGAGCAGTACAATGAATTTACGAGAAAAGTATGGGATTCCGAAAAATGCGGTCATCACGATTGCGGGGACAGTCGGAGCCGGTAAATCGACGATGACGAACGCACTTGCGCAAGCTTTGGATTTTCGGACATCCCTTGAAAATGTGGATGAGAATCCATATTTAGACCGATTTTACGATGACTTTGAAAAATGGAGCTTCCATCTGCAAATCTATTTTCTTGCGGAACGTTTCAAGGAACAGAAACGGATCTTCGAATACGGGGGAGGTTTTATCCAAGACCGTTCCATTTATGAAGATACGGGAATCTTTGCCAAGATGCATAAGGACAAAGGGACGATGGATCCGGTCGATTACGACACGTATACGAAGCTGTTCGACGCGATGGTCATGACGCCGTATTTCCCGCATCCTGACCTGCTCGTCTATTTGGATGGTCCATTCGAGAAAATCCTTGCACGGATTCAGGAGAGGGGCCGCTTGATGGAGCAGCAAACACCGCTGTCCTACTGGGAAGAGCTGCATGAACGCTATGTGAAGTGGATCGATTCCTTCAATGCATGTCCGGTGCTGCGTATCGATATTACGGATTACGACTTGAAAAGCAATCCCCATGAGGTGGAAACTGTTGTCGAGCGGATCGGCAATATGCTGAACTTATCCGCAACCCTAAGAAAATAATAATGAAAGAAGCATCGTGAATGAAACATTTGCGATGCTTTTTCGTTTTTTTGTTACTTGAATAAAAAAGAAAAACACACTCAAACTTTGCTATAGTGGGAATGTCTTAAAAAGGGTATCTACAACTATGAACGATGTACGAAAGGTTGCGGGGCAGGTAACCCGCACTGGAGGGTTTTAATTGAATGTTATTACGAACGGATTAAAAAAGATGACACGGAAACAGATTCTTATTTTCACTATGATAGGACTGTGCTTTGCCGTCTCTATGCTATTTGTCAATAATAATTACTCGTTTTACGAGCAGTCAATCGCTAAAGTCATTGAAACTGAGGTGATTGAAACGTCTGGCTTTACGGATATGAATAATAATAGTGATCGCCTGTTCGAACAGCACATCATCGCCGAATTAAAAAACGGAGATTATAAAGGGCAGCGTATCCATTTAACGAATGAATATTCATCGTCAGGGGCTTACGATCATCAATATCGTGTTGGAAACGGGCTATTCGTATCGATTAACCCGAGTCAGGAAGGGGATTCCACGTTAACTGGAAGCATCATGAATGTAAAACGCGATCAATATGTATTGCTGATTGCTTGGATCTTCATCTTCACCTTACTCATTACAGGAAAGAAGCAAGGATTTCTTTCGATTATTAGCTTGGCAGTCAACGCCACTTTATTATCATTCGCCTTGGATGTTTATATTACAAATCCATCGATCAGTTTAGTGTTGATATGCGGTATTAGTGGGATTGTATTTACAATCATCTCTTTGGCAATCGTCAGCGGTTTGAATGAAAAGACATATGCCGCCATACTAGCGACTTTGTTAGGGACTTTCATATCCCTGGGGCTTGCTTATCTTGTTATTTGGGCGACTTCAGGAAACGGCCTCCGCTATGAAGAAATGCAATTTTTGACACGTCCTTACCAGATGGTCTTTATGGCAGGATTGCTCATCGGATCATTAGGTGCCGTAATGGACGTCGCCATTACGATGTCTTCCTCACTTTTTGCATTGTATGAGCAAAATAATGATATATCTGTGAAGGCACTGAAAGCCTCGGGTATTGATATTGGCAAGGATATTATGGGGACGATCACAAGCATTTTGTTTTTCGCTTATATTAGTGGGTCGATTCCAGTTATTATTTTGTATTTGAAAAACGCTTCCCTATTAGGGTTTACTCTTTCCATGAATCTTTCACTCGAATTGGCCCGCGCTCTCGTTGGTGGAATAGGTATTGTACTGACGATTCCGATCGGTCTTTATACGACACTTTATTTTGTGAATCGAAAGAGGGCGAGATCATGAATGTAATTGTTGTGCTGGCAGTCATTTTATTTCTGCTCATGTTGATCGTCGGAGGGAAAAAAGGAGTACGGTCTTTTATTTCCTTATTTTTGAATTTTGGCGTCATCATGTTCACGATTTTTCTTATGACAAATCCGCAATGGAATCCCATTATCATTACGATCATTGCGTGTGTATTCATTAGCTGCATCAGCCTGTTTTTTATTAATGAAGTAAACAGTAAAACGATCGCTGCTTTTATATCCACGATGGTTACCATTGTGTTGTTGCTTTTCTTTATCGTTATAGTAACGAAATACGCAATGATACAAGGCTTTGGAGAAGAGGAAATAAACGAACTAGGTGTATTTTCGCTTTTCATCGGCATTGATTTCACGAAACTGTTAGCTTCAGTCATTATTATGAGTACAATCGGTGCCATTATGGACGTGGCTATTTCAATGGCGGCTTCCATGCATGAAATCTTTAACAACAACCCGTCAATCAGTAGAAAAGATTTATTTGCTTCGGGATTGAGCGTCGGACGAGATATCTTGGGAGCGGATACGAATACATTGTTTTTTGTATTCTTTGGAGGATATCTAGCACTACTCTTGTGGTTTAAAGATCTACATTATTCCGTTGGCGGAATCATCAATTCAAAAATTTTCAGCGCTGAAATGATTTCGATTCTTTGTGCCGGGATTGGGGTGGCGCTAAGTCTCCCAATTGCTTCGGGAATCAATGCATATTTATTAATTAGGAAAAGTGAAAAAGGGCAGCTGTAGTAGATATATAGCAACTTTACGGTCGCTCTTACGAATTCACCGATGCCGCTCAATTCGAATAATATGTACTGACCCAAGTATGAAAGTTGGAGTGGTGAAGTGAATCAATATTACGGAAATGCACTGCCGATGAACTATATGCAGCCCATTAATTGCTATAGCAGAGCGCAAGTTGAATTGTGGAATAAAAACCGGCTTCTTTGGGAGCAGCATGTCACGTGGACACGGATGGCCATCACTGCCATCGTCTTCAATGTCCCGGATTTGAAATTTGTCCTCGCGCGCCTACTGCGGAACGCAACGGATATGGGCAATGCGCTCAGACCGTATTATGGCGATGAAATTGCAGATGCGTATCGTGACCTCATCTCGGAACATTTGATGATTGCGGCAGATTTGGTGACCGCTGCCGTGAATGGGGAAACGGAAAAAGCGGAGCAGAAAGAGGCGGAGTGGTACCGGAACGCGGACGAAATCGCGGAATTCCTAAATAGAATTAATCCATACATCGACAAAGAAGCAATGCGCAAAATGCTGTATTCCCATTTGGCGCTGACGAAGCTCGAAGCGGTGTGCATGATTCAAAAGAATTTCGAGTTGGAAGTGCAAGTGTTCGACCAAATCGAGGCAGAAGCGTTGATGATGGCGGATATGATCTCGGAGGGCATATTCAAGCAATTTCCTTACATGTTCCTGCCATGATGAGAAATGAGGAGCATGTTGTGTTAACTAGACTAAAGTGAACAGTGGATAGTACGTTTACGATAAACGTAAATTATCCATTGTTTTTTTATTTTGCGGCGACCAATCGTGAGTAAAGCATATGTATTTGTTTTCGTCTACAATAAAGCTATCACCATAAAAGGAGCGGAAAACATGCAATCAATCGCAGGAAAAGTGGCATTAATTACAGGAGCAGGCCGTGGAATTGGACGTGCAACAGCATTGGCATTTGCAAAAGAAGGTATTCATGTAGGTCTTGTTGGACGTACGCTTGAAAATTTACAACGAGTCGCAGAGGAACTTAAACAATTCGACGTGAAGGTAGCATATGCTGCGGCAGATGTGGCGGATTTAGACTCAATTACATCAGCAGTCGAATCAATTCGTGGCGAACTTGGTCCAATCGACATTTTAGTGAATAACGCCGGCATTTCAAAGTTCGGGAGCTTCATGGACTTAACACCTGAGGAATGGACAAACATTATCGATGTCAACGTCAAAGGCGTATATTATACAACACGCGCGGTATTGCCTGAAATGATTAAGCGGAATACAGGCGACATCATTAATATCTCATCAACGGCTGGTCAAAAAGGTGCACCGATCACAAGTGCGTATTCGGCTTCAAAAGCTGCAGTGATTGGAATGAGTGAGTCATTAATGCTTGAAGTGCGCAAGAAAAACATTCGCGTGACAACATTGACGCCAAGTACGGTTGCAACAGATATGGCTGTTGAGCTGAATTTGACAGACGGCAATCCCGAAAAAGTGATGCAAGCAGAAGATCTGGCGGACCTAATGGTTGCACAGCTAAAACTTCATCCGCGTGTTGTTTTAAAACATGCCGGGCTTTGGTCAACGAATCCTTAATAAACCATTTAGTTTGTGCTCAAGTCGAAATGTAATCGAACAAAGAAGGGGCTATCCAGAAAATCAGTGAAAACTGACTTTCTGTGATAGTCCTTATTCTATTTGGAGATAATTCTTTTTCATCAGATGCAGTGTATTGTTCCAATACATGTCTGATAATAGATGAAAATTTTCCCAATAGTTTAGAAGGAATATATGATGCTATTCAGTAAAAATGGCCCCCTTTTTTGATGGTGACACCAAAAAAATAAGCAAAAAGACCTGTCATCTCTTATTGAATTTTCTCAATACCCAATTTACTCGTAGTTTGCTACAGTTAAATTGTAAGATCAATATATAGGATACAACAAAAAAACAAACAATAATTTAACGTTACTTAAATCTGGAAACGTAGAAAAAATTGTCACAAGGCACCCTTAATTTGATTCTGTGATTAAAGCCAATGAAAATAAGTAGCAGTGATTTGTCTATTGTTGGATTGTAAAACTTTAAGAGGAGGATATTATATGAAAAAGTTGTTATTAGCCTTTTTTATATTATTTATTGTTATTGGTTCCGGCCTTTTAGCTCAAACGGTAGAGGCGTCAAGCAGTTCATATATTCAGGAAAAGCAAGCTATGATTTATGCGGACAAGTTTCTAAAGGATAATGGATTAAATAATTTGTCATTAACATATGAATTCGAGGTTTATGATATTGATGATTCTATTTTAGGTTACTATTTCACTTATAAAGATGAAAATGGTGAGAGTGGATACGTTCTCGTCTCGGCTTCCAAAGAAAGAACTCCAATTATTGAATTTGGGGAAGGAAGTCAAAGAGACGATTTCAAAACAGAATTAGAATCCGGAAATCGGATTTACTATTTAGGAGCATTAAACTATTTTTTAGCACCGAATAAGGAAGAACTCCATAAAGAATTCGATGATTTAAAAAATTAGGTAATAAAAAATATAGAAAATGAACTTCAGGATTATAATCAAAAGCTAACAAAAGAAGACAGTGTATTAATAAAAGAAACAATTGAAAACTTAAAGAATGAAAAGCTAAAAAGTATGGAGAAAGGTAATTATGAGAGTAAGTGGGATGTTTTAGAAAATTACAATTTAACTTCTTCAAATAACGTAACAGCTGATGAAAAAGTTTTAAATGTTACTCGAATTTGGCAACGAAGAACAGGAGTTACACACCCCGATTCTGCATGCGGTCCAACTTCTGGTGCAATGGTGGCAGAATATTTAAATGGCAAAGGTTATAATGTAAAGCATGGTTACCATTATGGAGGGGATGACAAGTTTATCAATCACCTCTGGAGTGAGATGTCCTGGTATTGGGGAGCGACTATGGGCGCCTACCAAAGCCACATGGAAAAACACCTAAACCTAAATTATGCGACTCAAAAATTCAATATTATTACTTGGGACACGAATGATTTTAATACTTATAAAAGATTTATTAACGAAGGACTTCCTGTAACTATTCGTTTCAACAATGTATCGCAGGGGAACTATTGGGCGGGATGGCACTTTGTTGTAGGAAATGCTTATAAGGTTACGACCTTAGGAAACTTTGTAGGTGTTAAAGATCCAGATAATGGTCAGAATAATATTGGCACAAATTATTTTGCTTGGGATCCTAATTATAAGGTAATTACTCTTTCCCAAATCAGTGTATATTAAGAAAAACAGATTTATTGAGTTGGAGGTTTTTTATAAGTGAGATTACCCAGTTGGTTTTGGATTAGTTTTTTGTTTCTGTGTAGTATTCAATGGGGTGTAGGATTATGGGTAGAACGATTAACAAGCAGTTCTAGTCAAGCGCTAATATTGATCGGGATAGTTTCATTTATAATTTATCCGATTTTCAGTATAATCTCTCTAATATATTTCAAAAAAAAACAATTACCTAAGGCAACTATACTTGTCGGGATAATTTTATTAATTGTAGGCTTTTTAACTAATCCCTCAGTATTCCAAATCATTAGGCTAAATATCAATATTTAATCATAAGAAAGGGCTATCCAGAAAGTCAGTAGCAACTGATTTTCTGTGATAGCCCCTTTTATTTATCTTCTATTTACAATTATTACGATTGCACATATGATTTCACAAAAAACTCCTTATACAACTCTTTCAAACTTTTCGTTTCATCCTGTACTTTCACCCCGAACACAAGGCTGACTTCAGATGACCCTTGGTTGATCATCTCAATGTTGGACCCGCTCCTCGCAATAGCTGTTGCAGCCCGCGCGGCTAATCCGGTCGTATATTGCATGCCTTCCCCAACGAGTACGATCATCGAATAATCATGCTCCACGATGACAGCGTCCGGCTCCAATTCTTTATGAATCCGTTCGACAATCCGCTTTTCCATCTCGTCCGTCATAAAACGACTGCGGATGATAATGGAAAGGTTGTCGATGCCGGAAGGTGTATGCTCGTACGAAATGCCTTCTTCCTCAAAAATCTGCAGAAGCCTGCGACCGAAGCCGATTTCCAGGTTCATTAAATATTTGTCGACGTAAATGGCGGTGAACCCGCTGTCCGCGGCAATTCCGATCACTTGCTGCTCATTGTAGTCACGTTCTTTGACGATCAATGTACCCGGTGCATCGGGATTGTTTGTATTTTTAATGCTGACAGGGATCGATTTCCGGAAAGCAGGGATGAGCGCCTCGTCATGGAAAACGGAAAAGCCTGCGTATGCAAGTTCCCGCATTTCACGGTATGTCATCTTTTCAATCGCAACTGGGTTTTCAATGACAGTCGGATTGGCGGCGAAAACCGAATCGACATCCGTGAAATTTTCGTATAGATCCGCTTTTACAGCTGCGGCAATGATCGAGCCCGTAATATCCGAACCGCCCCGATTGAATGTACGGAGTGTTCCGTCTTCCGTGTAGCCAAAAAATCCAGGGAAAACAATAATTCCCGGTTCGTCGCGCAATGCAGCAAGGCGTTCGTCCCCTTCAGGCAATGCCCGAACACGATCAGGACGATCATTGACGAGCAATCCGCCATCGCGAGGGCAGACATACTTCGCCTCAACACCGATAAATTGAAAATAGGCGGCAATCAATTTTGCATTATTATCCTCGCCCGCCGCTTTCATCGTATCCATGAATAAAAGGGTATCCTCTTTATCACGGGAAATTCTGTCGCGTAAATCATGCTCAATCTTTTCAATGATATCGCTATCGAGCCCAAGACTTTCGGCAATCGAGCGGTACCGATCGACGACTTCCAGCAGGTCGCTTTCCGTATCTTCATTTGCCAAAGCCCTCTCGCCAAGTCGGATAAGAAGGTCAGTCACTTTTATATCATCCGAAAAGCGCTTTCCGGGCGCTGAAACAACAACGATTTTTCGGTCACTGTCCGAAGTTACAATATCGACTACTTTTCTAATTTGATCGGCAGTCGCAACAGAAGTACCGCCGAATTTACATACCTTCATATTCATCAGATCCAATCTTTAATAAATTACAATTCATGATATCTTGAACTTTAACATAATTGGGGTTGTTATTGAAAGTTTATTTCTCTATAATGTCCTTATGCGAAGAACGATTGTTTTTTCATAGTGTACATATAGTGAGGAGAATCGTCAAATATGATAAAAGAAATCAATATCGGTTTACTTGGATTCGGTGTCGTAGGCGGCGGTGTAGCTGAAATCCTGCATAGGCACCAAGAAGATTTGAGCCATAAATTAGGCGTTCCTGTAAAAATAAAAAAAGTTCTCGTGAAAGATGCGACGAAGAAGAGAGAGTCGGAACTGTCACCGGACATTTTCACAACCGATCTGGATCAAGTGATTGAGGATCCTGCAATCGATCTTATTGTAGAAGTGATCGGCGGGACTAGCGAGGCGAAACAGGCGATCGAGAAGTCGCTTCGCGCAGGCAAGGGCGTCGTGACAGCGAATAAGGATGTCATGGCACAATTCGGCCATGATCTATTGAAGCTTGCGGATGAACATAAATGCGACCTCTTCTATGAAGCGAGCGTCGGAGGCGGCATCCCGCTCATCCGCACACTTGAAGATGGGCTTGCGTCCGACCGGATCCGGGCACTTACTGGCATCGTCAATGGAACGACGAACTTCATTTTGACGAAAATGAAACATGAACATAAAACATATGAAGAGGCATTGGCAGAAGCGACGGAGCTCGGATATGCGGAAGCCGATCCGTCAGCGGACGTCGATGGCATTGACGCGGCTAGGAAAATGGCGATACTTGCGTCACTTGCATTTTCAACGGAAGTCCGTTTGGAGGACGTCTATGTAAGAGGGATGAAGGACATCCAGGATGGCGACCTCGCATTGGCGGAGCAGTTCGGTTTCACTGTGAAAATGGCTGGATTTGCAAAAAAGGATGACGATGGCATCGAAATTTCCGTAGAGCCGGTGTTCATCCAAAACTCGCATCCGCTTGCCTCTGTCAATAATGAATTCAATGCGGTCTATGTATATGGAGACACGGTCGGGGAGACGATGTTCTACGGACCTGGGGCGGGCTCATTACCGACAGCGACATCCGTCACGGGAGACATCGTCGCAGCATGCCGCAACCTTCTTCTCGGTGTGAACGGAAAAAGGCTGCATTCACCGCAATTTGCATACAAAGTGAAAGACGACACGCAAATCATCGGCCGTTACTTCCACCGGATTTCCGTCAAAGACGAAGTGGGCGTACTGACGAAATTGGCATCGGTCTACAGCAATCATGGGGCAAGCCTTGCTACAGTCGTCCAGCATGAAGGCGACAACAACGGCGGCGTCGACTTGATCATGATCACACATAATATTTCACGGCAACAACATTTGGACATCATGAATGAACTGCATAACACACCGGAAGTGAACGGTGTTGTTAGCTACTACCGAGTGGAGGGTGAAAACAGATGAGAAGATGGAACGGACTGATCGAAGAATACAAAGAATGGCTGCCGGTGACCGATAAAACCCCGGCACTGACATTGCAGGAAGGGAACACACCCCTCATTCATTTGAAAAACCTCTCCGAACAATGGGGCGTCAACCTATACGTCAAAACGGAAGGGACAAACCCAACAGGCTCTTTCAAGGATCGCGGCATGGTGATGGCTGTCGCTAAAGCGAAAGAGGAAGGGAAAACCGCGCTCATCTGCGCCTCCACGGGCAATACGTCCGCTTCGGCAGCGGCATATGGCGCACGCGCAGGGATGCGGACCATCGTCGTCATCCCGGAAGGACGGATTGCGCTTGGGAAGTTGGCGCAGGCGAAAATGTACGGTGCGGAAATCGTGGCAATTGAAGGGAACTTCGACGAAGCGCTTCGCATGGTTCGTGAAGCAGGGGAAGGGCAAATTGCACTTGTCAATTCAGTGAACCCGTACCGACTGGAAGGACAAAAGACGATCGCCTTCGAAACGATTGAGCAATTAGGGAAAGTGCCGGATATTTTTGCATTGCCAGTCGGGAATGCAGGTAATATCTCCGCCGCATGGAAAGGCTTCAAGGAATATGACGCGAAGATTGGGTCTGGCACGCCGAAGCTATTAGGCGTACAGGCAGACGGAGCCGCTCCGATCGTTTACGACCGTGTATTCGAAGAACCTGAAACAGTTGCGACAGCCATCCGAATCGGGAACCCCGCGAGCTGGCATTTAGCAACGGCGGCGCTTGAAGAATCCGGCGGCGACATCCTATCCGCGACGGACGAGGAGATTTTGGAAGCTTATAGCTTGCTCGCTTCTACGGACGGCGTCTTTGCTGAGCCAGCTTCATGTGCAACGATTGCAGGCATTAAGAAGCGCCTTGACGCGGGATTGATTGAGAAAGGAACGACGATTGTAGGTGTCCTTACAGGAAACGGATTGAAGGATCCGGAAACAGCCATCCAAGTGAACGAAAGCCAGCCATTCCTCTCGAGGGAACAGTTCGATGCATTCTTGAATGAATTGAAGGCAGGGGCAAAGTGATGGAGGAACCATTGTTCAAGGTCGTCGTTCCAGCCACGACGGCAAACTTGGGACCAGGATATGACAGTGTCGGACTGGCACTCTCGTTGTATATGACCGTTCAGGTACAAGAGGCGTCGGAATGGAATGTCCACTATGAAGGAGAAGAATATGAAGGCTTGGCGACCGACGAAACGAATTTGATCGTCCGAACGATTCAAGACGTGGCGGGAAGATTCGGCAAGGAAGTCGAGCCGCATGCATTGCATGTAACTTCTGACATCCCCCTCGGTAAAGGGCTCGGAAGTAGTGCAACCGCTATCGCCGCCGGAATCGAAATTACAAACGAACTTCTCGATTTATCATTGTCGCCGAAAGAAAAAGTGAGGATCGGCAGTGGGATTGAAGGCCATTCAGATAATGTGGCTGCAGCCCTATTAGGAGGCGTGACAGTCGCCTATTTCGTAGAAAATGAGTTGGAAGTCATCCAGCTGCCGCAGCCTGTAATCGGAGCGGTCATCCTCGTTCCCCCGAATGCGTTGAAGACTTCGGAGTCTAGAGGGTTTCTTCCCCGGGAACTGCCCCATTCGGTGGCATCCGAGGGAAGTGCCGCAAGTAACGTCATGCTGACAGCCATTGCACTTGGGGATTGGGAATTGGCCGGAAAGATGATGGAGAAGGACATTTTCCACGAACAATACCGGAAATCACTGCTCCAGGACTTCGATCAGCTACGCGCCTTCTGTCATGAATTAGGTACATATGGAATGACGATCAGCGGCGCAGGCCCGTCATTATTCGTAGCGGTAAAGGAAGGGACACAGGAGGAAATTGCGGAACAGCTGGAAAAGGAATTTCCGTATTACAGGGCAATTGCAGCTATCCCTTCGCCAATCGGTTCCACAATACAAAAAGATGCCTAGCCAAAGATCGGCAAGGCATCTTTTTAAATATAAAAAAAATCCATTACACTTAATGTAACAGATTCTCCAACTTATGCGCTTTTTTAAAATGTATGGCGGAGGAAGAGGGATTCGAACCCCCGCGGGCTTTAACACCCCTGTCGGTTTTCAAGACCGATCCCTTCAGCCAGGCTTGGGTATTCCTCCGTATCAACAAAACATAATTTATCATGGTTCAATACAGAATGTCAACTACTTATAGGCACCTATTTTAAGTAAGTTTATTCTTAGAAGTCTGTCTCTTTGCTTCGCTTCTTAACAGAGCTGTAAAAACGCATAAAATCGAATAAGCACGCATAAATCTCCCGAAAAGCGCATAAAAGCATTTAAAACCGCATAAAACTCATGAAAAGCTCATAAACTCCGAAATCGCGCATAAATCCATTCAAATGCGCATAAACGTATGAAATGTCCCGGTGATGAAAGAAGATTCTGTGTCCAGCTACAGACGCTAGATGCTCGGGTCATAAGTCAAAGTTGCTATGTGGCAAAGAGCGCCACTTCGCAACTTTATCTTATGCCTGTGGCATCTGTGCAAGCGCCTTTCGCATTTCAAAGGCGGCAGGTTGATTTTATCCACAGAAACATGTATACTGAAAGAGCCGTGCTAGGTGGGGAGGTAGCGGTGCCCTGTAACTTGCAATCCGCTCTAGCAAGACTGAATTCCTTTCCTGAGGCTGTTTCCGCATGTAGGGTCTGCCTCTTGCACGTAGTGTTGACGTCTGGGTCCTGCGCAATGGGAACCCATGAACCATGTCAGGTCCGGAAGGAAGCAGCATTAAGTGGACTTTCTCATGTGCCGCGGGGCAGCCTAGGCTGAGCTGTCGACAGGAGTAACGCTTATGTGCGGCAGTCGAAGGAAGGTGCACGGCTTTATCTATACAAATTCAACTCGTCCGTTTATCGGGCGGGTTTTTTTTATACCTTAAGCGAAAACCGTCACGCAGAACGGCTTTTGCGAGCAAAAGCGCAGCGTTACGAGCACATCGTGGCCTGCCTAGATGCGACAGGCATAAGGCGGACATGCGAAACGGCGCTTTTTGCCGTGCAGCAGGGCCGCCTTATGACCCCGAGTATCTGGCCGTCGAAGCTGGATGTTACACCTTTCTATGTTATAATAAAAGAACTATTGCATCGAAAAGGAAAGGAGGGGGAATGGTGGTTTATCAGGCTTTTTATCGTGTCTACCGCCCGCAGTCATTCAGCGAAATGTCCGGACAGCGACACGTCAAGCAAACATTGCAAAACGCCTTGCAGCACAATAAGACGTCCCATGCCTACCTGTTTTCAGGGCCGAGGGGAACGGGAAAGACGAGTGCCGCGAAGGTTTTTGCAAAAGCATTGAATTGCGAGAACGGTCCCGCAAGCGAGCCGTGCAATGAATGCCCGACTTGCATTAGTGTGACGGAAGGGTCGAATACGGATGTAATCGAATTTGACGCCGCCTCGAACTCGCGCGTGGAAGAAATTCGGGATATTATCGAGAAAGTCCGATTCGCTCCATCGAATGCCCGTTTCAAAGTGTATATTATCGATGAAGTGCATATGTTATCCAATTCAGCATTCAATGCGCTTTTAAAGACATTGGAAGAACCGCCGTCGCATGCGGTGTTCATTTTGGCAACGACAGAGCCCCATAAGCTTCCGTTGACCATCATTTCCCGCTGCCAACGATTTGATTTCAAACCGATTACATCAGCGGAAATCGTCGACCGAATGAAACAAGTGTTGGACGACGCTGGAATCGAGGCGGATGAAGGGGCGTTGAAGGTGATCGCACAGGCAGCCTCAGGCGGAATGCGCGATGCGCTGAGCATGCTCGATCAAGTCGTGTCCTTCAGCGGTGATCGTCTAACAGCGGAAAGTGCACTGCTTGTCACAGGCTCGATCGGGGAGGATATCTTCTACCAATTGGCGGAAGCGCTTCTCTCGAAAGACGCTGCGAGCGCATTGACGATGCTAGATGAGCTTATCGCCGAGGGGAAGGATGTATCGCGATTGGCGGAGGACCTGATAACATTTTTCAGGGATCTCCTTCTATTAAGAACTGCTCCAGATTTAATTGAACTGCTTGAATTAATTTCAGGGGATGAACGATTCGTATCCATGTCGAATGCATTCGAACCGGAAACCCTCTATTCATTCATAGATATCCTTTCAAAGACACAACAGGAGATGCGTTTTTCAAACCACGCGAAAGTGTATGTGGAGTCGGCATTGCTGAAAATGATTCATCTAGAGGGACCAGTTGTCCAAGCTGCGGGCAGTCACGCAATCGATCCACAGCTTGCTCAAAAAGTAGAGAGCTTGGAACGTGTCATTGCTGAACTTCAGCAGCAGCTCGCAAATGGAGCCCGTCCTGGGGAAGGAACGCAGACAGCAGCGCAGCCGAAGAAAAGTGCATCGAAAACGTCCCAGTCGTTCAGAATACCGACCGGAAAGATAAATGAAGTGCTGAAAGGTGCGACCCGTCAAGATATCCAAGTGATCCGTGAAGAGTGGGCGACGATGATGCAGTCATTGCAAAGATCGCATTCTGCTCTCCTGGAAGAAACTGAACCTGTAGCGGCATCTGACAGTGCTTTTGTGTTAAAATTCAAGTATGAAATCCATTGCCTGATGGCTTCGGAAAATTCCTCGCTTAGATCGGGCCTTTCGGAAGCCCTTCGTACTCGAACCGGCAAAGCATATGAGGTCGTATATGTTCCCGAAGAAGGTTGGTTGAAGGTCAGAGAAGAGTTCATCCGGAACAATGGTTTGACGAAGCAGCAGGATGGGACGGATGAGACAGCCGGTGAAGGAAATGAAGGTGGGGAGGAAATCCCATCGTTCGTTCAGGAAGCCGAGCAGCCGAATGATGATCTGATCGTTGCAGAAGCGGAAAGAATGTTTGGCAAGGAATTCATACAAGTACATGATGATTAAACAATTATGAGGAGGAAATCACAATGCGTGGTATGGGAAATATGCAAGGTATGATGAAACAAATGCAGAAGATGCAAAAGAAAATGGCAGAAGCTCAAGAGGAACTTGCTGAAAAGCGCCTGGAAGGTACAGCGGGAGGCGGCATGGTGAAAGTGATCGTTTCAGGTCAAAAGGAAGTGCTTGAAGTTCTCATCGATCCATCAGTCGTTGATCCGGAGGACGTGGAAATGCTGCAGGACCTTGTGGTGATTGCTACAAATGAAGCGATGAAGCAGGCAGAAGAACTAACGAACTCCACAATGGGGCAATTCACGAAAGGATTGAACCTGCCTGGGATGTTCTAGGAGGAAAAAACATGCACTATCCTGAACCGATATCGAAACTGATTGATAGTTTCATGAAACTGCCAGGCATCGGCCCGAAAACAGCGGGCCGGCTGGCGTTTTTTGTATTAAGTATGAAAGAAGATACAGTGCTCGACTTTGCTAAAGCGCTAGTCGACGCTAAACGGAATCTGCGTTTTTGCTCAGTCTGCGGGCATATAACCGATATAGATCCCTGTCAAATCTGTCAGGATCAATCTCGTGACAGGTCGATGATTTGCGTCGTTCAAGATCCGAAAGATGTCATTGCGATGGAAAAGATGAGGGATTATAACGGAATGTACCACGTCCTGCATGGCGCAATCTCCCCTATGGACGGTGTAGGACCAGAGGATATCAATGTCCCTTCTTTATTGACCCGCCTTCAGGATGAAGAGGTGGAAGAACTGATATTGGCGACGAACCCGACTATCGAAGGGGAAGCGACAGCGATGTATATTTCGAGACTGGTAAAACCGTCAGGCATCACGACTACGAGAATTGCACATGGCCTTCCTGTCGGAGGAGATCTAGAATATGCGGATGAAGTGACGTTATCGAAAGCACTTGAAGGACGCAGAGAACTATAGGAGGTCAACAACTATGTTTGGCCGAAAGAGAAAATTAAAAAGGGAATTTGATGCCCAGCTTTACAACCTTCTACTTGAAGCAAAGGAAGAGTGGGAGCGGGCGAGGGAAATTGAGAAGTATTTGAATGATTATGATCAAGAAGTGATGGTGCGAAGGAAGATAGCAGAAAGCAAGTATTTTCATTTATTCAAAGAAGCGAAGGAACGCCAACTCCGTATAGACCGCGGATAAGCTAAAATGAAACATGAGTTGGCACGGAGCGTGATAATTTTTCAGGGAAGCGCATAGAGTGGACTACTAGTCGAAAGGGGCGCTTTCCATGAAATTTATCGGCATCGCCATCATCGGAGTCATTTTACTCTTCCTATTGATGATGGATAAGAAACAAATCAAGAAACTGTCCGAGCGTCTATCCGTTTTTTGGTTTCGCTTGGCATTTGCATTTCTCGCACTTTTTATCTTAAATATTGTTGGTGGATTCATTGGCATCTATTTTCCGGTGAACATCACGTCAGGGCTCCTGTTAGCCGTATTGGGAATTCCGGGCTTTGCCGCACTCTTCGCGTTTGCGGTTTTTCTATAATGAATGTCTCTTCTATATAGAAGAGACATTTTTTATGAAGCAAAGGAGCGGAAATATCAAAAGAAACTATCTATTAAACAAGGTATTGCATTCAAAAAGAGATGCTGTTATAGTAATAAACGTTGCATCTCTGCTAAGTAAATAACTACTTCAAAACAGCTTAAAACTTTTTGAAAAAGTTGTTGACAAAGGAATTGCGAACATGGTATTATATAAGAGTTGCTTCAGACGGAGTGACGCACAATGAACCTTGAAAACTGAACAGCAAAACGTCAACAAATAAAGTTCTGGAGCCGACCTCGTCGGTGAAAAGAACAAACGAATCTTCGGATTCGAAATTGACATCTTAAATGATGCCAGCAAGAAACTCGAGCTACTCGAATTTCTCTATTATGGAGAGTTTGATCCTGGCTCAGGACGAACGCTGGCGGCGTGCCTAATACATGCAAGTCGAGCGGATTGAAGGGAGCTTGCTCCCTGATATTAGCGGCGGACGGGTGAGTAACACGTGGGCAACCTGCCCTGCAGATGGGGATAACTCCGG
>NZ_LQYA01000171.1:9161-31684 GCF_001531445.1 Sporosarcina koreensis | reverse complement strand
TATTTCTTCACCATCTACTATATAAAAAATAGTAGTGCAAACCAATGCCTTGGTCTGCACTACTAATCTTAGTATGTTTTTTATTTTTTGCTATAAAGATTTATTAGAGAAGGGTATATTAGCTAGGGTTGAAGCGAAAAGCGTCCGACTGTAGCTTAAATCCATTTTTCTCTACATAACTCCATCATATTTCACCGCACCCTTTCATAAGTTGTTCATGAAGGGGGAACCCGAATTGGAATTGAATGATTTATTGCGCATTGCCGGTATTGGATTGGTCATCGGCTTTCTTCATGTCTTCTTTGAACAGACCGGTAAGAAGGAGTTCTCATTTTTCCTTTTCTTCGTAGCCTACATTTACATTGCCGCCGAAATGCTCCGTTTCCTTAGGATTTTCTTTTCGGAAATTGCCGAGTTCTTTCAATGGCTCTCCTTGGCATTCTAATGGTTACGCTTTTCCAACTGGTCGTCATTTACCTCCTTCTGCTAATCGTGTCCTTCGCTTCCAAGAGCTTGCAGCCAATCATTTACGCAGCCATATTCCTTTTCTTTCTGTCGTATGTCGGTATGACAATCATCATACCTTTCGGAAAAACCTTCATGCATTTGTTCGAACCTTTGCCAGGTCCCTATGCGAAGCTTTTGATCGGAAGCGTCTTTTTGTTTTATTTTTCCGAACTGATTTCAAAGCATGTTGCAGAAGCGGGATATGAATCGATTGCAACGATTGCACATGTAGCTATTAAAATTGCAATACTGTCTCTTTGGCTTCCGCAGTTAGCGACGCTGCTCGACACGCTCTCCAAATTTATTATTAAATGATCGGATGAAGAATCCATGATACCTATGATCGAATCCGTACTCGGGACAGTCCTATCCAGTTTCATTATTGTTATCATTTCAACTTTCATGGCGTTGGTGCTTGATTTCCTATTTCCTTCATTCAGCAAATGGACGAGAACCTTCCTGTTCTTCATCGTGCTCACTGTCGTTCTTTTCCCGGCATATGAGCATCTGCAAATGATACGATCCATCACGCAGACGGTTGCAACGATGTTCATATCCATTTATCCGTTATTGACTGCAAGTATTCTAGCTTCAGGCGGCTCCTTCAGCATGCTGAACTTTCAGCCTGCTATGCTGTTATTTGCAAACGGAGCAGTCATTCTATCGGACAAGATACTCATCCCTTTGTTGTCTGCGGCGATGCTGTTTGACATCATTTCAAGATTCCATCCAGCGGTCCCGTTTTCAAGGATGGCGGATTTACTGAGGGGAACCCTGATCGGGCTCGTTTCAGCCCTAGTAGCCGCTTATTCCATCTTCATTACCGCGGGTGGTACGATTTCCTGGGCGTTGACAGGTGTGACTAGTGAACCGATTAAAAAGTTGATCAGTCAAAACATTCCACTCGTCGGCTCTTTCATGACGGATAGTTTAGGGGCGATCGGACGGTATTCATCGGGCGCGAGTGTTTTTATCGGAGCATGGCTGATTGTCACAATCTGGTCGGTCGCCCTTTTGCCTACGTTAAAGACGCTGTTGACCGGCTTTTTATATCGATGGACAGCCGCGCTGATCGAACCGTTCGCGGATGAAGATGTAACAGGCATTCTCGATGATATCGGAAAAACGCTATTCGTCCTTTGCGCCGTCTCCTTCCTCGTCGCATTCGCTTTCATCTATACAGCCTTGTTTACTGTCATCCTTGTTAAATTGATAACCGCGGTGAAATGAGGGATTACATGCAAGAGTTTTTGACTGGCGTATTATTCATCACGGTATTGTCCTCCATCTCATTATTGTTGTTACCCCAAGAGAAGGAGGATGAATTCCTGCCGCTTGTAAAAATGGCGATGGGAATTTGGATCATTCATTCCATTACGAGAATTTTTGGTCATAGCCTCTTCTGAACAAGCATAATATGCATCATAGATAACACGAACCATATCCGGCTTGAAGGGATGAAATGGTGATCATATGCAAAAACCAAAACGAAAAGTTCATATGCTCTTCATTGGGACGCTGCTAGCGGTCCTCATCATTTTCATCAATTCGACGATTGGTTCGATGGGAGGGGAGATAGGGAAAGGGGAGGAGAGCCGGGAAGAAGCTCAACTTGAACAAGCACTAATGAAGATAGAAGGGATTGGGGAAGTGTACATTCTCTTCCATTACGATCAAAAAGAAGAGCCAAGCCCATTATCCGGTTACTTTTCGGGCTCCGGGTCTTCATCGGTTAAAAAGAATCCGCTCCAAGGAGTATTAGTCATTGCAGAAGGGGCGGACAATCCTAAAACGAAAAACGAATTGACACGAATCTTGTCGACGGTTCTTCAACTGCCTGAACATCGGATAGTCGTCGAAGAAATGAAAAGGGGGATACATGTTGAAAGCGAATAAACGAACAGTATGGTTCTTAACTTTACTAAGTCTTGTTGCGGTTATCTCAATCTACTATTTGAAGAAGGAAGCTCCGATGACGTTAGACGGAATGGCAATTTTCGGGGATAACGACGCAGTCACCGTTTCAAAAACTGGAGATGCTGAAGGGGAAACGAAAACCGTCTATGCAGACTCGATGGCATTTGAAGAGTTGAGAATGGAAGTCCGAAATGAGCGAAGCAATTTGCAAGATCAATTGTTATCCAAAGTGCAATCTCCTGATACAACTGCTGAAGAAAAAAGCGCAGCGTATGATGAAATGGCGGAACTCACCAAACTTACATCTGCTGAAACATCGATGGAAACTAAACTGAAGGCGCTAGGCTATCCGGAAGCGTTTGTACGTAAGGATAATGGAAAGGTGACGGTGTCTGTAATCGCGGAAGATGGCGGACATTCCACAAAAATGGCAGCTGAAATTACACAATATGTATTAACGAGTTGGGAAGATGCGCGTACCGTCCAAGTCGAATTCATGGAATAATGCTTAAACGAGGCCCTAAATGGGTCTTTTTCTTTTTATTTTACCGTAATTCACAGCAAATCCAGTATATCTATTTCAATATGCATGAAAAACGTCTAAAATAGGGAGGAGGTACGTAAATAAAAATGAGTCAGGAGAATTGTCATGTTGAAAATTCAAGAAATCCGTGAAATCATTAAATTAATTGATCAATCATCCATTGAAAAATTTACATTCGAATCAGAAGGAACAAAAATTAAACTTGAAAAAGCGAACGGGACACAACAACCCGTACAAATTGAGCAACGGAAAGAGGAGCTTGTTCAGCAAGCGCAGCCTGCTGTCCAAGAGACGAAGAAGGAACAATCTGAGCAAGCACCTGCAAAACAAGAGAGCAAGGAGCCTTCAACAGATTCATCAATTGCTGAAAACGATCCATCATTGCATAAAATCACATCACCGATGGTCGGGACATTTTACAAGTCTTCATCACCAGACGCGGATCCTTACGTACAAAAAGGTGACTCCGTAAAAACAGATTCCATCGTTTGCATTGTTGAGGCGATGAAACTCTTCAATGAAATCGAAGCGGAAGTCTCCGGAGAAATCGTGGAGATCCTAGTGGAAGATGGTCAATTGGTCGAATATGGACAGCCTCTCTTCCTAGTCAAACAGAAGTGAGGAGGAATACAAAGATGAAAAAAGTATTGATTGCAAACCGGGGCGAAATCGCAGTAAGAATCATCCGGGCATGCAGAGAATTGGATATACAAACAGTTGCCGTCTATTCGGAAGCGGACCGGGAAGCACTTCACGTGGAGCTTGCCGATGAAGCCTATTGCATCGGGCCCAAACTTTCGAAAGATAGCTACTTGAATTTTTCCAATATCATCAGCATCGCCAAATTGACAGGTTGTGATGGGATTCATCCGGGTTATGGCTTCCTCGCTGAAAATGCAAGCTTTGCGGAACTTTGTGAAGAAGTGAATATTGAATTCATCGGTCCGACTGCTGATGCGATTTCCAGAATGGGAACAAAAGATGTAGCAAGAGAAACGATGAAGCAGGCGGGCGTTCCAATTGTCCCGGGATCCGATGGGATTGTTGCGGATGAAGTCGAAGGTTTGAAAGTGGCGAAAGAGATCGGATTCCCAGTCATCATCAAAGCTACAGCTGGCGGAGGCGGAAAAGGGATCCGTGTCGCAAGAAATGAAGAGGAACTTGCCAAAGGCATTAAGATCACTCAGAAGGAAGCTGCAGCGGCATTCGGAAACCCTGGCGTATACCTTGAAAAGTTCATCGAAGAGTTCCGACATGTCGAAGTCCAAGTTCTTGCTGACAAGCATGGCAATACAATCCATTTGGGGGAACGCGATTGCTCCATCCAAAGAAGGATGCAGAAGCTCGTAGAGGAGGCTCCTTCGCCTGCCCTTACCCCGAAACTGCGTGAGAAGATGGGAGAGGCGGCTGTCAAAGCTGCAGAGGCTGTCAACTACAGAGGAGCCGGGACTGTCGAATTCATTTTCGATCATATCAACGATGAATTTTATTTCATGGAAATGAATACCCGCATTCAGGTGGAACATCCAGTGACCGAAATGATCACCGGAATCGATCTGATCCAACAGCAATTGAAAGTGGCTGCAGGAGAAAAGCTTGCTTATCGTCAAAAGGATATCAAGATTAACGGATGGGCGATCGAATGCCGAATCAATGCGGAAAATCCTGCGAAAAACTTCATGCCTTCACCGGGGAAAGTGACTATGTACATGCCGCCGGGTGGTTTTGGAGTCAGGGTCGATTCTGCGATGTATACAGGGTATAGCATCCCTCCGTTCTATGATTCAATGGTGGCGAAATTGATCGTTCATGCTGATACACGTGAAGAAGCGGTCGCAAGAATGAAACGTGCACTTGACGAGTTCATCATTGAAGGTGTCGATACGACGATTCCTTTCCATCTGAATTTGATGGACCATGAAGTGTTCAAGTCTGGTGATTTTGATACGAAGTTCCTTGAGAAGTATACAGTCATGGAGTGAGCTGCTGTTCCGGAAAAAGCTTTTGTGAAGGCCGGATAAGTAAGCTGGAGTACGAAATGCATTGGAGAGGGAGGAGAAGTGGAATGGCTGATAAGGCAAATCCTTCATTCACAGGAAAGAGTTCAAAGGGAGACGAGGTTTTAGGCCGCGTTCAATTGGCTCCAGAAGTGCTTGAAGTCATCATCGGCATTGCAACGAACGAAGTCGAAGGCGTCGCAACGACGAAAGGCAACTTCGCAACCGGGGTTGCGGAGAAGTTCGGCAAAGTGTTCCATGGAAAAGGGGTCAAGACGGATTGGACCGGCGATAAACTCGTCATTGATGTATATTGCGTCGTTCAATATGGCCACTCGATACCCACTGTAGCGACGGAGATTCAAAGACAGATCAGGCATGCTGTTTACAATATGACTTCGCTTGAGACGGAAGAGGTAAACGTCCATATAACCGGCATCGATTTCGATACGCATCCGGAAGCAGAATGATCTGAAAAGCATCGTCCAATGGATGGTGCTTTTCAACTTGTTCTGCTATATCTTCATCAACTGAATATGCTATGATAAAGCCCAAGAGACACAGTAGTGGAGGAGACAAACGAATGAAACGAAGAGAAGCACGTGAAAAGGCTGTTCAAACGCTTTTTCAATTGGATAATACGGAAATGTCGATTGAAGAAGCAATTCCCTATATAATGGAACGGCCGATTAATCCATTCTATGAATCACTCGTCAAAGGGACGACTGAACATCGTGAGGAAGTGGACAAGGTGCTTTCAAGCAAACTTGAAAATTGGTCGCTGGACAGATTGCCGAAAATTGAAAGGACAATCCTCAGATTGGCAGTTTATGAGCTGCTGTATCACGAAGATGTACCCCATAAAGTTATTTTGAACGAGGCTGTAGAACTTTGTAAGCAATTCGGAGATGAAAAGTCGGGCCGCTTTGTAAATGGCGTCCTTTCGAAGTTCGAAGAGAAATAATACTGTCAGGTGGAGGGAAATCGGATGACCGCAAAATTAATTGATGGTGTGGCGATCGGCAAGGAACTTAGAGGGGAAATAAAGCAAGGGGTTGACGTGCTGGAGGCATCGGGCTGTAAACCGGGCCTTGCCGTCATTCTCGTCGGCGAAAACCCTGCATCTCAGACATATGTGAAAAATAAGGAGAAATCCAGTGTGGAAGCCGGCATGAAGTCAGAACTGATCAGACTGCCTGCAACGGTGTCGGAACAGGAATTATTGGCCAATGTCAATAAATTGAATAATGATGACTCTATCCATGGGATTTTAGTCCAATTGCCCTTACCGGATCATATAGATGAGGATCTTGTTATCCAAGCGATCGACCCAAGCAAGGACGTCGATGGCTTTCATCCTCAAAATGTCGGGAAGATGATGATCGGACAAGAGACATTCCTTCCATGCACACCGCATGGAATTATGGAAATGCTGAAACGTTCAGGCATTGAAATCGCAGGGAAGCATGCTGTGATCATCGGGAGAAGCAACATCGTCGGGAAACCGATGGGCCAATTGCTGCTTCAAAAAGATGCAACGGTGACGTATTGCCATTCAAGAACGAAAGACCTTCCATCATTCACGAAGCAGGCTGATATTCTGATCGTTGCCATTGGCCGTGCGAAATTCGTAACGGACGAGCATATAAAAGACGGTGCAGTTGTCATTGATGTCGGAATGAATCGGGATGAAAACGGAAAACTATGCGGGGATGTCGATTTTGAAAAAGCGAAGAAAGTCGCTTCAGCCATCACACCTGTACCGGGCGGTGTAGGTCCGATGACCATTACGATGCTTCTTAAGAATACATTGCAAAGCGCTGAAATGGCTTGCCGAAAAGAGAAGAGCAACTAAGAAGGTTAATCAGTATTATTCGATTCTTTTACTGAGCAATCATAAAAATGGGAGGCGCTGTTTTTCAATGGAAAGACAGCGTTTCTATACGTCGGAAACCCTGGGGGTGAATTTGTTGAGTGAAAATGCGTATCTTTCCGTACATTCATTGACAAAATACATAAAACGCAAATTTGAAGCGGATCCATATTTAAGAAATGTCTTTGTGAAAGGTGAACTTTCCAACGTGAAAATTCATCCAAGCGGACATATTTATTTTACGTTGAAAGATGATAAAAGCAGGATACAGTCCGCCATGTTCCGTTCAGCTGCGGGATCATTGAAGTTCAAACCGGAAGAAGGGATGAATGTCCTGATCACCGGCGATGTGAATGTGTATGAATCGAGCGGTCAATACCAACTATACGTCCAATCGATGCAGCCGGACGGCGTCGGGGCGTTATATCTCGCTTACGAACAATTGAAAAAGACGCTTTCGAAAGAAGGTCTGTTCGATTCGCGTTGGAAACAAAGGCTGCCTGCATTGCCAAAGAAGATCGGTGTCATCACTGCCCAGTCAGGAGCTGCAATCCGGGATATCTGTTCCACGTTGCAACGGAGATATCCGTTAGCCGACATTTATCTGTTCCCGGCAATCGTGCAAGGACCTCAGGCGGCGCCTTCCGTTGTACGGGCACTGGAGCTTGCGGAGCTGCACGGTTCGATTGATGTATTGATACTCGGACGGGGCGGTGGGTCCATAGAAGATCTGTGGGCTTTCAATGATGAGACAGTTGCAAGGGCGATCTTTTCTTGCAGAATACCTATCATTAGCGCTGTCGGACATGAGACGGATACGACCATTGCGGATTTTGTAGCGGATTTGAGGGCACCTACCCCAACTGCAGCCGCTGAACTGGCGGTCCCTTCGAGGGAAGAATTGTTTGAGAGGATAGTGGAACGGAAGCGCTCGATGTATAGCTCACTTTCGAATCAAATCAAACTCGAACGCAAACGACTGACAACATATCAGCAATCTTATCCGCTGCAATTCCCGGAAAGGCTCTATCGTCCATTCACAGAAAAGCTGAGCGGGTTGGATGACCGGCTGCTAAGGAGCAGGAATGAACTTACCGCAAACAGGAAAGCAGATCATAACCGTTTGGATAGGATGCTTTCGTTTTATTCCCCGCTGCAGCGAATTAAAGAAGAAGATCGAAACCTTTTAGTAGTAAACGAAAGAATGAAAAGGGCGATGCAAAGCGAGCTACGGAATAAGACCGAACAATTCAGTTCGGCAATCAGGATGCTGAAAGCGCTAAATCCGTTGGAAGTCATGGAACGCGGATTTTCAATAGCCTATAAAGAAGGAACTGTCGCGAATTCCGTAATCGGGCTTGAGATTGGCGAGACGCTGCAGGTCCGGATGCAAGACGGTATTGTGGAGTCGGAAATCAAGTCGATCACGATGAAGGATGAGGAGGAAAACTAAATGAGCGAGGAAACACTTCGATTTGAAGAAGCGATGTCAAAGTTGGAAGGCATTGTTCAAAAATTGGAATCGGGTGACGTTCCTTTAGAGGACGCCATCACATTGTACAAGCAAGGAATGGAGCTTTCCGCATATTGTCATGGAAAATTGTCGGACGCGGAAAAGCAGTTAATCTCAATAATAGACAATAATGGACAGGCGACGCCGTTCGATCCATCGAAAGGTCGGGATGAGACGAATGGATAAACGACTGAAGATGTTCATTGCAGAAAAAGCGCCATTGATCGATGCGGAATTGAATCATTTGATCGAATCGGAAAAAACCTCTCCGTCCTTGAAGGAATCCATGCTCTATTCAGTGAATGCAGGAGGTAAACGAATCCGTCCTCTTCTCGTCTTGGCGGTTCTTGCCGATTTCGGAAAGGAATCTGCCGATGAGTTGAAAGTTGCGAGTGCGGCTGAACTCATCCATACATACTCTCTCATCCACGACGATTTGCCATGCATGGATGATGATGATTTCAGACGGGGAAAGCCGACGAATCATCGAGTATACGGCGAAGCGACAGCTGTTCTTGCCGGAGATGCGATGCAGACGAGAGCATTTGGGATATTAGCTTCATTGGAACATGCGAGACCGGACCAGGTTATCAAATTGATCGCTTCTTTAGCAGATGCATCAGGCGCGAACGGGATGGTCGGTGGTCAAGTCCTTGACATGGAAGGGGAAACGGCTTCTTTATCGCTGCATGAGCTTGAAGAAGTGCATCTGCATAAAACCGGCGCTTTATTATCATTCTGTATAGAAGCAGGCGCAATCCTATCCGATGCTCAAGATGCCGAGTTGGAACAGCTTCGCAAATATGCAAAGAACATAGGGTTGGCATTCCAGATCAAGGACGATATTTTAGATGTCACGTCAACAACCGAACAACTAGGGAAGACGGCGAATAGCGATGCTGCGAGCGACAAGTCGACGTATCCTTCCCTATTAGGGCTTGAAGGCGCTCAGCGACAATTAGAAAAATATCATCGAGATGCAGTCGAGAGCTTGGCTTTTTTACAGAAGGAAAACTCCATGTTAAAACTTTTTGCAGATTATATCGTCCAAAGAAATGCATGACAAATCTTTGGCATGAAAAACCGGTTATCCGGATTATGGTCCAATAGTTCCTATTGTAGAACCTTCTTGTTATAATGAAAATATTACTTTGACTACGTGGCAATAAATTATGAAGGTGTGTGATAGTAGTGGATCTCACTCAGATTACAAATCCGTCTTTTCTTAAAAGACTTAGTAAAGAACAAATGACGGAATTGGCAAAAGAAATCCGGGAATTTTTAATTGAAAACCTATCTGTGACAGGTGGTCATATCGGTCCGAACTTGGGCGTCGTCGAATTGACGCTTGCCTTGCATAAGCTTTTCGACAGTCCGAAAGACAAAATCATCTGGGACGTAGGACATCAAGCGTATGTGCATAAGATTTTGACGGGACGTGCGGGTCAATTCGATACGTTACGACAATACAAAGGGTTAAGCGGCTTCCCGAAAATGTCGGAAAGTGAACATGATGTATGGGAGACAGGGCATAGCTCCACGTCCCTTTCAGCAGCTTTAGGGATGGCTGCGGCCAGAGATATGCAAGGTGACTCAAACCATGTCATCCCGGTCATCGGCGACGGTGCATTGACGGGTGGAATGGCTTTGGAAGCATTGAACCATATTGGGCATCTGAAAACGAATATGATTGTCATTTTGAATGATAATGAAATGTCGATTGCACCGAACGTCGGAGCCCTGCATGATGTGTTAGGCAAGCTAAGGACAGCAGGAAAATACAATAGTGTTAAAGACGAGTTGGAATATATACTGAAAAAGATCCCTGCAGTTGGCGGAAAAGTGGCGGCTGCTGCTGAACGAGTGAAAGACAGCCTGAAATATCTGCTTGTTTCTGGCGTGTTTTTTGAAGAACTCGGCTTCACATATTTGGGTCCGATCGATGGCCATGATTTCAATGATTTGGAACGGAATGTTCAGTATGCGAAAAAAGTGGAGGGGCCTGTCCTCCTACATGTAATTACGAAAAAAGGGAAAGGCTACCAGCCCGCCGAAAATGATAAAATCGGAACTTGGCATGGCACAGGGCCTTACAAGATCGAGACTGGTGATTTTGTGAAATCCCCGACAACAGCACCGTCTTGGAGTGGATTAGTAGCTGAAACGGTCAGGAAGCTCGCTAGGGAAGACATACGTATTGCAGCCATTACGCCTGCCATGCCGGTAGGTTCAAAATTGGAGTCCTTCGCAGCTGAATTCCCGGATCGTTTCTTTGATGTTGGAATTGCTGAACAGCATGCCACTACAATGGCAGCGGGCTTGGCTACCCAAGGTATGAAACCATTTTTGGCGATCTATTCGACATTCCTGCAACGGGCATACGACCAGATGCTCCATGATATTACGAGGCAGAAGCTGAATGTATTTATCGGCATTGATCGTGCAGGGCTCGTAGGTGCGGATGGCGAAACTCATCATGGCGTCTATGATATTTCATTTTTACGACATATGCCAAATCTTGTCATTATGATGCCGAAAGATGAAAACGAAGGGCAACATATGGTGAAGACTGCATTGGAATACAATGATGGTCCTATTGCCATGAGATATCCGAGAGGAAATGGTCTCGGGGTCGTAATGGATGCGAAGCTGAAAACGATTCCGATTGGCACTTGGGAAGTGTTGCGTGAAGGAGTGGACGGTTCGATTTTGACATTCGGAACGACGATTCCTATGGCGCTGGAAGCAGCTGAAACACTTGCGAAAAAAGGCATCCATGTGAAAGTAGTAAATGCAAGGTTCATCAAGCCAATGGATACGTCTATGCTTGATCAGCTTTTCGCAACAGGAAAACCGATTGTTACTGTGGAAGAGGCGGCATTGGCGGGAGGATTCGGCAGTGCAGTCATAGAATATGCACATGATGTCTCTGCAAATGTGTCCATTAGCCGTATCGGGATTCCGGATGAATTTATCGAGCATGGCAGTGTTGATAAATTATTTGAAGAAATCGACCTAACCGTAGAAAATGTGGTAAGGACGATGGAATTTGCTCTTAAAGGACCGACTCGCGCCGAAAGGGAAATCGTATGACGAACGGTCAACAAAAAGAACGCGTCGATGTTCTCTTAGTCCAAAGAGGGCTGGTGGAGACAAGGGAGCAGGCGAAACGTTCCATAATGGCGGGGATCGTCTTCTCCGCTGAAACAAGACTGGACAAACCTGGCGAGAAGATTCAAATCGACGCTCCCCTTTCCGTTAAAGGTTCGGCGTTAAAATACGTGAGCCGGGGCGGCTTGAAACTTGAAAAGGCGCTTGAAGTATTTGATTTATCAGTCCGAGATAAAATTGTTTTGGACATCGGTTCCTCTACAGGCGGTTTTACGGATTGCGCCCTGCAAAACGGTGCGAAACAATGCTATGCTCTCGATGTTGGAACAAACCAGCTTGCATGGAAAATTCGAAGTGATGAGCGGGTGACCGTCATGGAGAAAACCAATTTCAGGCATGCGGTTCCCGAACATTTCACAGAAGGTACACCTCAAGTTGCCACAATTGATGTCTCTTTCATATCACTTACATTGATACTGCCTCCGCTTAAGCGAATCATTGCTGAAGGCGGGGACGTTGTGGCGCTTGTAAAACCGCAATTCGAGGCGGGGAAAGATAAAGTAGGGAAAAAAGGGATTGTGAAGGAGAAGGCTGTCCATTTGGAAGTATTGCAAAAGATAGCAGAAGCTTCCATTGCCAATGGATTTTCATTACGGGGCATTTCCTTTTCCCCGGTGACAGGCGGGGAAGGAAATATCGAATTCCTTTTCCACCTGCAAGCGGTGGATGATCCGGTTAATCCTTATGACAATTCTGCTTTCGGAGCATTGATCACTGAGGCGTATAAAGCATTGACATGATTGCTAAAGAAAGGTGTGAAGATGAGCATGGGAGGTATAGTATTGAATAAAGGACAACGGCATCTGCGTATCCGGGATATCATTACAAATGAGGAAGTGGAGACACAGGATCAGCTCGTAGATAAATTAAAAAGTACCGGAGTGGACGTGACACAAGCCACCGTTTCGCGGGACATAAAAGAGTTGCATCTCATCAAAGTCCCATTGCCAGATGGCCGATATAAATATAGTCTGCCGCCCGTTCATAAATTCAATACGGAGGAAAAGCTACGCCGAATGTTGACGGATGCTTTCATAAGTATTGATAGCGCCAGCCATTTTATTATCCTGAAGACATTGCCAGGTAATGCGCATGCAGTTGGTTCTCTTGTTGATAACTTAGGATGGGATGAAATGCTTGGAACGATTTGCGGAGACGATACATGCATGATTATTTGCAGGGATGAGTCGTTAACGGTTGAAGTGAAAGAAAGGCTGTTAGCGCTCATTTGAGCTGAACGTCCGATGGAGGAGGTGCATATTTGAATGTTAAGCGAAATTTCCATTCATAATTTTGCCATAATAGAGCATCTCGAAGTGACTTTTGATGAAGGCTTAACCGTTCTGACTGGTGAAACCGGCGCTGGCAAGTCCATAATTATTGATGCCGTTCAGTTACTTGCAGGCGCCAGAGGGTCGCAGGAATTCATTCGCCATGGGGCAAAAAAGGCTGAATTGGAAGGGATGTTCACAATCGATGACGAGCATCATCCCGTCTTTGGGAAACTCTCTGAATTCGGAATAGAATGCGAGGATGGAAGCATTATCCTAAGACGCTATTTGAACGCAAACGGCAAAACGACTTGCCGGGTAAATGGCAAACTCGTAACGATTGCGAGTTTAAGGGAAATCGGTTCGCAATTGATAGATATCCATGGACAGCATGATAACCAAGAATTGATGCATGAAAAGCGGCATATACATCTCCTCGATCAATTTGCTGGATCGAAATTGGCCGAAGCGCACCGCAATTATATCGATATTTATCATCACTATACGAAATTGAAGCGAAGGCTTGAAACAGCTAATGAGAATGAACAGCAAGTGGCACAACGCATTGATCTTTATTCTTTTCAACTGAAAGAAATTGACAATGCTGAGCTGGTCATTGGAGAAGAGGAAGAGCTCGAAGAGGAAAAGCTGAAACTGCAACACTTTAATAGGATCTTCGAACGTTTGAACACTGCCTATGAATCAATCAGCGGGGACAACCATGCTTTGGACTGGGTCGGGTCTGCGATGAGCGATTTGGAAGATGCCGCTTCAATCGACAAGGATCTGGAATCCCACTCGGAAATCATTTCAACAAGTTTCTACTCTTTGCAAGATACTGCACATGAATTGAAGAACATCATCGATCGAATGGAATTTGACCCCACAAGGTTACCAGTTGTCGAAGATCGACTTGCGATGCTTGTATCATTAAAGCGCAAATACGGAGCGACGATAGAAGATGTCCTCATTTATCGAGAGAAGATTGCGGAAGATCTTGACCAATTGCTTAATCGGGATGAACGACTTGTCCTAGAACAGGAAAAACTCGCTCAGCTGGAAAAAGATCTGGCAGTGGAAGCGAATGAATTATCCATTATCCGACAAGAATCAGCTGTCCTTTTGGAAGATGCGATTATGCAACAACTGAAAGAATTGCATATGGAGAAATCCTCTTTCAAAGTTTCCATCAGTCGAAAAGCATCCAATAATTATGACAGCAATGGCTTTGATGAAGTGGTTTTCCTCATTTCCACCAATCTTGGTGAACCCTTGAAACCGCTTGTGAAAATCGCATCTGGAGGCGAATTGTCGAGGATCATGTTGGCGCTGAAAACGATTTTTTCCAAGCACCAAGGAATAACGTCAATCATTTTCGATGAAGTCGATACTGGGGTAAGTGGACGCGTCGCCCAAGCAATCGCAGATAAAATCGCAATGATCTCCACCCATTCACAAGTGCTATGCATATCACATCTCCCGCAAGTTGCGGCAATGGCTGACCATCACTTGCTGATCAGGAAAGAAGTGAAAGGCAATCGTACAACAACGGCGGTTGCTGAAATTACCGATCTTGACAGAACCAAGGAATTATCACGGATGCTGTCAGGTGCGGAAGTCACTTCACTTACATTGCAGCATGCCGACGAACTTTTAACGATGGCTGACGAACGGAAAACGACTTTCCGGATTTAAGCGCATACTTCATGTATGCGTTTTTTTCATGATTTAACCTTTCATAAGATTCACCTGAACGGACATACCAATAGTATCTTTCAGCTGAGGAGGTGAACCATGGGATGGAGTAAACGACTGATGTTATCCGCTTCGTTTGCCGCGCTTTTGTTTTTCCTGCCGTTCCAAAAAGAAATTACCGCTTCATCCGGTGACAAGGTTATTCCGATGGGCCATTCAATTGGTATTCAAATGGATTTATCGGGCATTTTTGTCACGAATGATGTACTGGTCAATAATGAACAATGGCTGAAGACAGGCGATTCCATCATCCGGGTTAACAGTACGGATATCGTTAGTCTCAGCGATTTCGAACGCGTCATGATGAAAGCGAAAAAAGAGAAAATCCTCATGAATATCAATCGAAAAGGTGCAACAGTTGAAGTGTTGGCGGAAAAGGATGCAGTAAACCGACTCCTGCCTTTTCTAAAAGACCGAACGGAAGGTACCGGCACACTGACATATGTCGATCCGCAAAAAGGCACCTATGGAGCCCTTGGCCATCAAATTGTCGACAGCTCCTTGAAATCACCACCGCCTTTTAAACATGGCGCGATATACCTTTCAGAAATTGAACAGATCAAGAAAAGTATACCAGGCTCTCCTGGGTACAAAATCTCCTCCATCGTAGACAATGAAGATTATTTAGGGACGATTCGAACCAATGGGATTTACGGGATTTTCGGTACGTGGAACGATGCTTATAAGAAAGTGTTAGCTGAACCTCTCGAAATTATGCAACCGACGGAATTACAAGCAGGGGCAGCGGAAATTTTTACTACAGTAAAAGGGACGGAAGTCGAAAAATTCTCCATCCGAATCACAGAGGTTGAGGAAGAGCAGTTCCATTTCATTTTAACTGATGCGAAATTGCTGGAAGCCACTGGTGGGATTTTACAGGGCATGAGTGGGAGCCCCGTCATACAAAGTGGCAAGTTTGTCGGCGCGGTCACTCATATGTTTGTCGATGAACCGAAAAAAGGTGCAGGTTTGTTTTTAGTCACGATGCGGGATGGTGAAAGTCGAAGATAATGGAAAAGGAAAAGCCGATCCCACATGCGGATCGGCTTATTTCGTTGAATGCAGTCGAATAATGACGAAACTATAATCCGTAAGTTTCATTTTTCAAAAAACAGAAGGAATGTTCAAATGTTTGTCGAAATTTTCCTTTACAGCAGTTCGTTTTCATGCGAATAATAGATTCATGGGGAATATTGACATGGATGAAAAACGAGTAGGGGGAAAATGGGATGGGGAAAGTAAGGATTGCTATTGCGGACGATAACAAGGAACTGGTAAGCACGATGGATGCCTATTTCGGGCAGCATCCTGAATTGGAAGTGATATGGACGGCGCATAATGGGAAAGTATGTCTTTCCATGTTGCAGGAAAATAAACCCGATCTTCTTCTTTTGGATATCATCATGCCACATTTGGATGGGATTGCCGTCTTGGATACGATCAAGAAAGATCCCGAATTATCCGATATGCACATCATCATGTTGACTGCATTCGGGCAAGAAGATGTTATGGCTCAAGCGGGTGTCCTTGGCGCGTCTTATTTCATGCTGAAGCCATTTGAGTTTGACAGACTGGTTTCACAGATCTTCCAAATTTCAGGAACGTCAAAACCCTCAAAGCCAATCGTTCACAAACAGGTGGAAGCGGACACTACAATGACACAGCGGGCGCTTGATACTACAATTACTTCGATTATAAAAGAAATCGGAGTACCTGCCCATATTAAAGGATATGCATTTTTGAGAGAGGCGATCCAAATGGTCTACACGGACGTCGATCTGCTTGGCTCCGTAACGAAGATCCTCTATCCCGACATAGCGGAGAAATACAAAACAACCCCTTCTCGTGTAGAAAGGGCAATTCGGCATGCGATTGAAGTTGCTTGGAATCGGGGGAATTATGACGTCATTTCCAAAACATTCGGCTATACAGTTCATCATTTGAAAAGCAAGCCTACAAATTCAGAATTCATCGCGATGATTGCAGATAAAATCCGCCTTGAGCATGTAGCAAGCTGACTGGTATCATTGAATAATTTTCTTATCCTGCACCGTGAATATCGCGGTGTCTTTTTTCTTTTCAACTGTCTATTGTGGAAATATTGTTTAAACTTTATAATGGATAAGATGAAATGAGTAAACGGGGTGTCGAATTGCTAGTTCAAAATGATTTTTTTGACTTACACGTTATCGAGGAGGATGTAGTAGTCGACTTAAAAAAGACCGGTTTTCCGTTGAAATCGTTTGATATGATTACCAACCAAAACCCGAGAATCAAAATCGCATCATTTCCAGCATTGAGAAAAGCTCTCACGGAAGTTGGAAATGGCCATAAAATCGGATACTATTTACCTCTTATCGAAGTGTTGGTCTCTCCTGATCAGATGAAAGCCGAGGTCATTATCAATTTGACAATTACGGAATTTCAAGAGGAGAAACACAGATTGCTTGATTTAATTGAAAAATCATTGCAATACCATGGCATTGTTTTCGGCTTACTTGATTTGGAAGAAGACGATCTGCATCCGGGGATTGCTATCGTAGCCGCAGCCGGACAGGAACCAGTGAAAGGCGAGGACGCCAAAATTACATACATAGAAAAGCCTGAAAAAAAGCCTGTAATCCGTGAAGATGGCTTGGCGGATTACTATGAGATGAATTTTGTCACACATGTCGAGGATGGCGATTGGTTAGGTGAAAAAATCCTACCTACCGATGGCATTGCAGGAAAGAATGTTTTTGGGGATATTGTCGTTGCATTGCCGGGAACCGATTCAAAACTGCAGTTTGACCGGAAATCCGTCGTGGAAGTGGAGGAGCAAGGGAAAATTGTTCTTCGTGCCTTATTCGGCGGAGCGCTTGAATTCGTTGATGATTATGTCAGTGTCGGCAAACATCTGATCATCAATGGGGATGTAGGCCCTGAAACAGGTTCCATCACATTTGACGGAGCGGTGACTGTGTATGGAACGGTCATGGCAGGCTATTCGGTGAATGCAACAGGAGACATTTCCATAGAAGGGAATGAAGGTGTAACGAATGCCAAAGAAATCTGCTCATCTGAAGGGGATGTGTATATTAAGGGCGGGGTATTTGGCGGGAATATTTCCCTAATAGAAGCCAGTGGTGATATGTACATCAAACATGCAAACAATTGCAAGTTATTTGCAAAGAATATCCATGTCGGATTATATATTCTGGGATCTGACGTTGTCGGCCAAACGGTTTTAGTTAATAAAGATAGAGGGAAAATCATTGGCGGCCGTATTGAAGCGCTTTTCAGGATTGAATGCGGATACGCTGGCAACACCCATGAAAGGACTACCCATTTACATGCAAAAGGAATCGATAAAGATTTAATCTACCAGGAAATCCAACAAATGGCGTTGGAATTGAAGGAGTTGCAGAAAACAAACGGAAATCTCGAAACCCAGCTATCGATGACCGGAGCACTTTCGGATCAATTGCGCGGGGAGCAGGCAGATGCATATAATAAACTGCAGCAGACACTTGAATCTGGAAGAGACAGGATGTTCGAACTCGATCGGGAGATACAGCTCGGACTATACAAAATAAAAACAGCGAAGGCGCCTCAAATTGAAGTTGCACGCGAGGCGTACCCTGGAGTCATCATTCAAATAGGTTCCAAATCAAGCTTACTGAATAAAACGGCGAAAGGTGTCTTTGAAGTTGTTGACAAAATCCTTAATGTCTAATCCGATGGTGTTCGCTCATAGAGGCGCCTCGGGCATCTGTTTTGAAAATACGATGAGCGCGTTCAAGGAAGCAGCAAGGCAAAAAGCAGACGGCATCGAATTGGATATACAATTGACGAAGGATGGAGTGCCTGTCGTCGTTCATGACGTAGACCTTTTCAGAATATCGGGAATCCGGAAACGCGTTTCCGATCTCCAATTCAGTGAACTGAATTGCATTAAAGTGGGCAAAAAGTTTTTACGGCGACTAAAAGGTCATCGTATTCCTACATTGCGTGAAGTGGTTTCATTCTGCGAGTTGAATGATATGGCCTTGAACATTGAGTTGAAGGAAACGGTTTCCGAAAGGCCAGAATTTTTGTCTGAAATAATCAATATCGCCATGCTGTTGGAAAATCTCCATTTGTCTTCATTCGATCCTGACATACTAAAAAAGGTAAAAGGGATAGATCAATCTATCGAAACAGCATTGCTTGTAAAAAGAAAAACCACGGATTGGAATTTTTTAGAGAAATACGACTTCGTAAATGGTTTCAACTTCCATAAACGGCTGCTGAGAGAACCCTATATTAGCGCAATGATCGCTAGTGGGAAAAAGCTAAGAGTTTATGGCGTGACCGGCAAGGAGGCAATTGCTCTCCAGCCGCCTTCGCATATCAATGGCTGGATAACTGATTTTCCAGGCAGGTTCAAGAAGTAAAATGAAAAGGACATCGGTTGATTTTCACCGATGTCCTTTTTAGATTCATCTTGAGACGTCTAATCTCCGGGCGCCAGAGACTCGGGGTCATAAGTCAAATCTGCTCTGTGGCAAAAAGCGCCACGACGCATCTTCGTCTTATGCCTATCGTCTCTAGGCAGGCGCCCTCCGCTTTTGTTATTGTTATCGTCTAGACTCCGGGTGGCAGAGGTCTGCCTTAATTTCTGCAAAAACCGCAGAAATACGGCAAATCGAACCCTGCGCAGTTCGATTTGCTCGGGTCATAAGTCAGCTCTGCTGCACGGCAAAGGGCACCGTTTCGTGCCCGCATGGATGCGGGTATGCAGTCGTTGCCACAGGAAGTGGCGAACTTAGACTGCCTTCCCCTAAAGCCTTATGCCTGTCGCAGTTATACGCCACCCTGCGCTTTTGTAAATTATTTAAATCGATCTTGGACCCGTCCTTTCCTGCGATCGCGGCGTAGGAGAAAACCTGCAAAAAATGCGAGACCTGCGCCGAACATGAGCAAGCCGACTATGAATTGAAGCCAGATGAAAGGAAACGGGGTGAACTGGATTCCAAAAAGTGAATCACGCATAAGCTTAATGCCGCCTGCAGTGATTAGGATGGGAATCAAAAGAACGACAAATGCTGCCATACGTGCCATATTATCAATCTCCTTACCAAATTTAATTTTACCTGCTCAACAATTATTGTCAAGGACGGTGCAATCGTGTATGATAAGTATAGATTTGCAAAAGATTGCATGGTGCTAAAAGGAGAATGAATATCCTTGCAAAATGTACTCATTGTTGGAGCGGGCTCAGGCGGCACGAATATATTGGACCTGCTCTTGAACTCGAATTTCATGAATGTGTCGGCAATTGTCGACATCGATGAACAGGCACCAGGACTAACCATTGCCAGGAATCTTGGAATCTCGCACGGCTCCGATTGGAAGCCGTTCCTGACAAATGATGTCCAGATTGTATTTGATGTAACAGGTGAAAAAACGGTTTTTGATGAGTTGCTGAAAAACATTCCGATGCATACGCTTTTGATTCCCGGCTCAGTCGCGAATCTTTTAGTAGGTCTCTTGAATGAAAATAAGCAGTACATCCAAAAAATCCAAACGGAAATGTACCGGCAACGGCACATTTTCAACTCAATTGATGAAGGCATGATTGGCATCAATCATGACGGCGTAATTGATTTCATTAATGAAAGCGCTTGCACGATGTTGGAAGTTTCTGATTTTAATGCAATCGGTAAATCAATTTTTGAAATCATACCTGACAGCAAACTGGTCAGAGTACTTACGTCCGGACAACCTGAAGTGAATGAAGAATTGGTCCTGCCAAATGGGGTCAAAATCGTCAGTTCCCGTTATCCGCTTATATCGGCGGAAGGGAAAACATTTGGCGCGTTTGCATTATTCAAGGATATGTCTGAAATTGTCAAACTCGCCGAGGAGATTACCGATTTAAATTCAGTGAAAACGATGCTGGAAGCGATCATTCATTCGAGTGACGATGCAATTTCAGTTGTCGATGAAAAGGGAAATGGCATTCTTGTCAATCCGGCGTATACACGAATCACAGGCTTATCTGAAGATGAAATCATCGGAAAACCTGCGACTGTAGACATCAATGAAGGCGAAAGCATCCATCTGAAAGTGTTGAAAACGAAAAAACCGGTCAGAGGCGTCAATATGCGGATCGGGGAAGACAATCGGGATGTCATCGTAAACGTTGCTCCTATCATAGTCGATCAGCAAGTGAAGGGCAGCATTGGGGTCATTCATGACATCACCGAAATGCGAAGCCTGATGAAAGAACTGGATTGGGCGAGACAAACGATCCGGAAGTTGGAGTCGACTTGCACATTCGATGATATTCATGGAATCTCTCCGGATATCGGACTTGCGATCGACCAAGCGAAAATTGCCTCGAAATCGGATATCCCTATCATGTTGCGCGGGGAAGCGGGGTCAGGGAAAGAGCTGTTTGCAAACGCGATTCATAGCGGGAGTGACAGAAAGTCAAATAAGTTTATTCGCCTGAACTGTGGAGCAATTGACCCTGCTGTTATCGAAAAGGAAATCTTCGGGGAAAACGCAAAACAGGATCCAGGAACAACGCTCAGGGTTGGATTGCTTGCGGAAGCTGGAAAGGGAACGCTCTTTTTGGACGAAGTGACTGATCTGCCTTTATCCGTCCAATCCAGGCTTCTCGACTATTTGAAAGGCCAATACTCTTCTGAGACTGCGCGGATTATCGTGGCATCATCCAAAAATCTTGAAAAGGCAATCCATGAAGGCTCTTTTAACATGGATTTGTTCTATGTATTTACTCGGCTGTCTATCCAAATTCCACCATTACGAACAAGGAAGTTGGATATTCCGGAAGTGGCACTTCATCTTTTGAAAAAACTGAACCAAGAGTTTGGCATGAATGTGGAACAGATATCAGAAGAAGCTATGCTCAGGCTTCAAAACTATGAATGGCCTGGCAATGTCCGTGAACTAGAAAATGTGTTAAGTCGTGCAATGATTTTTATGAAGCATGGATCTGTCGTCATCGGGGAAGAAGATATAAGAAGGTCGCTTTTCACGAATGAGGTGAGAGCGGGTGAAGATGTTCTTCCCGAAAAAAGCACGCTGGCCTCGGTAATGGATGATTACGAACGAACCGTGCTTGAAAAGGCGTTGGATGAACACGACGGAAACAAATCATTGACAGCGAACCGTCTTGGCATTTCATTGCGCTCGTTATATTACAAAATGGAAAAATACAAACTCATCTGAAGGAGGCTGCTGATATGTCTACACTCGATGCATTAGTCGAAAGAACAGCCTCATCCGGAACGCGGGTCGTCTCCGTTGCATGCGCCGCCGATTCTGAAGTGCTTGAGGCAGTGGAAAAGGCAATTATGAAAGGAATTGCATCTTTTCTTCTATTTGACAATGAAGAACGGCTTCGTCAAACGATTAGAGACCGTTTCCCTGAACTGGATGGACATCCTTACATCACGCTCATTCATACAGATAGCATGGATGTAGCGGCGGACGAGTCCGTACGTGCCGTATCGAGCGGACGTGCGCAAGTGCTGATGAAAGGCAACTTGCCGACCGCTCTCATCCTGAAGGCTGTATTGAATGGAGAGTACGGGTTACGGACTGGTAAAGTCCTTTCCCATGTAGCGGCGTTTGAAGTGGATGGATATGATCGGCTGCTCTTCGTCACGGATGCGGGCATGAACATTGCGCCTACTTTGGAAGAGAAAGCGCAAATCATACGCAATTCGGTTGCCGTTGCAAGAGCATGTGGGGTGGATATGCCGATTGTCGCGCCACTTGCTGCAATCGAGACGATCAATCCTGCCATGACACCTACAACGGATGCAGCAGCGCTCGTCGTCATGAATCAAAGAGGGCAAATAAAAGATTGTATTGTCGACGGCCCCCTAGCTCTGGACAATGCAGTGTCGATCGAATCTGCCAAGCACAAAGGGATAACGAGCGAAACAGCTGGGCGAGCTGACGTCCTTGTCGTTCCTTC
>NZ_LQYA01000171.1:0-9151 GCF_001531445.1 Sporosarcina koreensis | reverse complement strand
CTTATGTATTTCGCTAAAGCGAAAGTCGGGGGCATCATACAAGGCGCCAGGGCTCCGATCGTATTGACATCAAGGTCGGATAGCGCAGATAGCAAGCTTTACTCTTTGGCATTAGCCATACAAACAGCGAAAAACTAATAACGGACTTTTCCGGAGGAGGAAACACATCATGGAAATTTTTAAATATATGGAAACACACGATTATGAGCAATTGGTCATCTGCCAAGACAAAACTTCAGGATTGAAGGCGATCATCGCAATCCACGATACGACTCTCGGACCTGCACTAGGTGGAACGCGCATGTGGACATATGCGAGTGAAGAGGAAGCAATCGAGGACGCACTCCGTCTGGCTAAGGGAATGACGTATAAAAACGCAGCGGCTGGGCTTGACTTAGGCGGCGGTAAAACAGTCATCATCGGAAACCCGAAAACGGATAAAAATGACGAGATGTTCCGCGCGTTCGGACGTTACATCGAAGGTTTGAACGGAAGATATATTACAGCAGAAGATGTTGGCACAACTGAAGAGGATATGGATCTGATCCATTTGGAGACTGATTATGTAACAGGCGTTTCCGCAGAGTTCGGTTCCTCAGGCAACCCTTCACCAGTCACGGCATTTGGTGTCTATAAAGGGATGAAAGCTGCGGCTAAAGAAGCATTTGGAACTGACTCCCTTGATGGTAAGACGGTTGCTGTCCAAGGTGTCGGCAACGTCGCTTACACTTTGTGCGAATACTTGCATGAAGAGGGTGCGAAGCTGATTGTCACGGATATTAATAAGGAAGCGGTCCAACGTGCAGTCGATGCATTTGGCGCAATAGCTGTCGGCACAGATGAAATTTACTCGCAAGATGCTGATATCTTTGCCCCTTGCGCACTAGGTGCCATCATCAACGACGAAACGATACCTCAATTGAAAGCGAAAGTGATCGCAGGTTCGGCGAATAACCAATTGAAAAATCCGGAGCACGGCGATATCATCCATGAAATGGGAATTGTCTACGCACCTGACTACGTTATCAACTCCGGTGGCGTCATCAATGTGGCAGACGAACTTGCAGGCTATAATCGGGAACGTGCATTGAAACGGGTTGCAGGTATTTACGATACAATCGAAAAGATTTTTGCGATTTCTAAACGTGATAACATCCCGTCCTACATGGCGGCGGACCGGCTTGCTGAGGAGCGTATTGCCAGGGTTGCCAAATCACGTGGGCAATTCCTGCAAAATGAAAAAAGCGTCCTTACTCGAAAAAAATAATATTGCTTAACAGGTACCGATCGAGAGGAGGATGGCCGTGCAAAAAAAAAGTAACCGGATTCTCATTATCAATCCCGGATCCACATCAACGAAAATTGGTGTGTACGATAATGATCAAATCATTTTTGAAGACACAATAAGACATCAAGCGGATAAGCTTGCAAAATTCGATTCGGTCATCGATCAATACAATTTTCGGAGAGAGGCCATCCTCTCTTCATTGGAAACAGGCGGCATCCACATGACGGAATTGGATGCTGTCTGCGGAAGAGGAGGTTTGCTCCGACCGATTTCAGGCGGTACATATTACGTCAATGAAGAAATGCTCGATGATTTGAAAAAAGGTTTTTCCGGTCAGCATGCTTCAAATCTTGGCGGCATCCTTGCAAATGAAATTGCCTCCAAAGCGAATATTCCAGCATACATTGTTGACCCGGTAGTTGTCGACGAAATGCAACCGATTGCTCGTATTTCCGGTTTTGCGCCAATCAGCAGAAAATCGATTTTCCACGCACTTAACCAGAAAGCGGTTGCCAGAAGATATGCAAAACAAGTCGGCAAAAGTTATGATGAGCTCCGACTGATTGTCACGCATATGGGCGGGGGCATAACAGTCGGGGCACACTGTTACGGCAAAGTAATTGACGTCAACAATGGGTTGCACGGCGATGGGCCATTTAGCCCTGAACGGTCGGGAACAGTCCCAATTGGCGAACTGGTCGATCTATGTTATTCAGGGTCGTATTTCAGAAAAGAGATCATGACAAAGCTGGTCGGACAGGGCGGTCTTGTCGGCTACTTAGGTACGAACGACGCTGTGACTGTCGAAAAAAGGATTGAAGCAGGCGACGTAGAGGCAGCGCTAGTCTATGAAGCAATGGCTTATCAAGTTGCAAAAGAAATCGGAAGTGCTTCAACAGTATTGGGAGGCAAGGTCGACGCGATTTTATTGACTGGCGGCCTCGCATACGGCAAGGAATACGTGGAAATGATCAAAAAGCGAGTCGAATGGATAGCCGAGGTAGCCATTTACCCGGGTGAAGATGAGTTGCAGGCCCTTGCTGAAGGCGCTCTGCGAGTCATGAATGGTGAAGAGCAAGCAAAAATCTATCCTGCTTGATGGATAGCGAAGAGGAGGCCATGATTACAGATGGCAAACGAATATGATGTAGTAATTTTGGGCGGAGGCACAGGCGGTTACGTCGCCGCAATCCGCGCCGCACAATTAGGCTTAAAGACGGCGCTAGTGGAAAAAGATGCACTAGGCGGCACTTGCCTGCATAAAGGCTGCATTCCAAGCAAAGCCTTATTGAAAAGTGCTTCCGTGTACCAAATGACGAAAAACGAAGCTGCTCATTTCGGTGTCGATACGACCGGCGCATCATTGAATTTTGCGCGGGTCCAGGCCAGGAAAGACGAAATCGTTCAACAGTTGCATAAAGGCGTCATTGGGCTAATGAAAAAGGGGAAAATTGACATCTACGAAGGCTACGGCCGTATGTTAGGACCTTCGATCTTCTCTCCGATGCCAGGAACGATTTCTGTTGAAATGAATAATGGGGAAGAAAATGAAATGCTCATTTTGAAAAACCTTATCATTGCTACCGGCTCAAGACCCCGTACGTTACCAGGGTTGGAAATCGACGAACAACAAGTCCTTTCTTCAGATGGTGCCTTGCAAATGACTGAACTTCCAAAGTCGATCCTTATCGTCGGAGGAGGAGTCATCGGAATCGAATGGGCATCGATGTTGAATGACTTTGGCGTAGATGTCACTGTCATTGAATATGCAGATCGGATCATCCCGACGGAAGATGAAGATGTTTCCAAGGAAATGAAAAAACTTCTGACGAAAAAAGGCATTGCGTTTGTTACTGGAGCGAAAGTGGCGGCAGACAGTCTCTTGAAAACAGAGGACTCTGTAACGATATCCGCACAAGTTTCGGGCGAAACGAAAAAGTTCACCGCCGAAAAAATGCTTGTTTCAGTAGGGCGGCAAGCTAACGTGGAAGGGATCGGTATTGAAAATACGGAAATCCAAATTGAAAATGGTTTTATAACAACAAAGTCGACGTTCCAGACGAAGGAAGATCATATCTACGCAATCGGCGATGTTATAGGCGGTCTTCAGTTGGCACATGTAGCTTCGCATGAAGGCATAGCTGCAGTGGAACATATTGCTGGACTGGCGACAGAACCGATCAATTACACGAACATCTCCCGTTGCATCTATTCAAGTCCGGAGGCTGCTAGCGTCGGTCTAACGGAAGCGCAGGCGAAAGAACAAGGATTTGACGTCAAAGTGGGCAAGTTTCCGTTCGCTGCGATCGGCAAGGCGCTAGTCAATGGAAATGCAGATGGGTTTGTAAAAATCATCGCAGATAAAAAATCGGACGATATTTTAGGAGTCCATATGATTGGCGGACATGTAACCGATTTAATTTCGGAAGCGGGTCTTGCAATGGTCCTCGATGCGACTCCATGGGAAGTGGCTTCAACCATTCATCCGCATCCATCACTATCTGAAGTGATCGGTGAAGCGTCACTTGCTGTGGATGGCATTGCAATTCATATGTAATGTAAATTGTCGAAATCGGATGTCCGTTTGAATTCGAACACCGATCCTTTGGTTTGGATAAGAAAGGGGTTTCTAAAATGGCAAAAACACGTCATGAAGAATTGGGATTGACGAATGAGGATGTATTGGAAATTTATGAAACGATGGTCATGGCAAGACGTTTGGATGAACGTATGTGGCTATTGAATCGTGCGGGTAAAATCCCGTTTGTCATTTCATGTCAGGGGCAGGAGGCCGCACAAGCAGGTGCTGCATATGCGCTTGATAAAGAAAGGGATTGGATTGCACCCTATTATCGCGATATGGGCGTCGTTCTTCACTTTGGAATGACACCGAAAGAGCTAATGCTTTCCGCTTTCGCGAAAGCGGAAGATCCGAACTCTGGTGGCCGCCAAATGCCCGGTCACTTTGGACAACGAAAAAATCGTATTTTGACAGGCTCATCCCCTGTTACGACGCAGCTTCCGCATGCAGTAGGCGTTGCGCTGGCGGCAAAAATGAAAAATGAGGATTTCATCACATTTGTCACTTTGGGAGAAGGGTCGTCCAACCAAGGCGATTTCCATGAAGGCATGAACTTTGCCGGTGTCCACAAGTTGCCGACGGTCATTATGGTTGAAAACAATAAATATGCCATCTCAGTTCCAATTGAAAAACAGCTGGCTTGTGAAAATGTTTCCGATCGTGCAATCGGATATGGCATGCCTGGCGTGACTGTCGATGGCACAGATCCGCTTGAAGTATACAGAGTAGTAAAGGAAGCGGCCGATCGTGCGCGCAATGGTGAAGGACCAAGCCTTGTAGAAACAATCTGCTATCGACTGACAGCTCACTCTTCAGATGATGATCACCGTCTATATCGGGATCCGGAAGAGCTTGAAAACGAACGTAAACTTGATCCGATCCCTAAGTTCGCGGCTTATTTACGAGAAGCTGGCGTAATCGACGAGGCATATGAAAAAGAGATGGAAGAGCGTATTATGGCAATTGTCAACGAAGCGACTGACTATGCGGAAAAAGCTCCGTATGCAGAACCTGAGTATGCGCTTCGCCACGTTTATAAAGAGGAAGGGGGGAACGAATAATGGCCGTCATTTCATATATTGATGCAATTACTCTTGCGATGAAAGAAGAGATGGAAAGAGACGAAAATGTATTCGTTCTTGGAGAAGACGTTGGAAGAAAAGGAGGCGTTTTTAAAGCGACGACGGGACTTTATGATCAGTTCGGTGAATACCGCGCGCTTGATACGCCGCTAGCCGAATCTGCAATTGCAGGTGTCGGAATCGGAGCTGCAATGTATGGCATGCGTCCAATTGCTGAAATGCAATTCGCGGATTTCATCATGCCGGCTGTTAACCAAATCGTTTCCGAGGCGGCAAAAATCCGCTATCGGTCCAATAATGATTGGTCTTGTCCAATCGTAATCCGCGCACCTTTCGGGGGTGGGATTCATGGTGCCCTATATCATTCCCAATCTGTCGAATCGATGTTCGCAAGTACGCCTGGCTTGAAAATTGTCATCCCTTCAACCCCTTATGATGCGAAAGGTTTACTGAAAGCGGCAATTCGAGATGACGATCCTGTCCTTTTCTTTGAACATAAACGCGCATACCGTCTAATCAAAGGCGAAGTGCCTGAGGAGGAATACGTACTTCCTATTGGAAAAGCGGATGTAAAGCGTGAGGGAGAAGATATTACGATCATCACTTACGGTCTCTGTGTACATTTCGCATTACAAGCGGCGGAAAGACTCGCAGAAGATGGAATTTCCGCACATATTCTCGATTTGCGTACGGTGTATCCATTAGATAAGGAAGCAATCATTGAAGCTGCATCTAAAACAGGGAAAGTATTGCTTGTCACTGAAGACAATTTGGAAGGCAGCATCATGAGCGAGGTTTCTGCAATCATAGCTGAAAACTGCTTATTCGACCTGGACGCGCCGATCAAACGCCTTGCAGGGCCTGATATTCCTGCAATGCCATATGCGCCGACGATGGAGAAATTCTTTATGGTCAACCCGGAAAAAGTCGAAAAAGCTGCGCGTGAGCTCGCAGAATTTTAATCGGAAAGGAGGTAACTGATATGACAATCGAAAAAATAGAAATGCCGAAACTTGGAGAAAGTGTTACAGAGGGGACGATTGAAAAATGGCTGGTAAAGCCAGGGGACACTGTCAATAAGTATGATCCTTTGGCGGAAGTCAATACAGATAAAGTAACTGCAGAGATTCCTTCTTCCTTTGCTGGAACAATTAAAGAAATCATCGTACAAGAAGGCGAAACCGTAGAAGTTGGAATCGTTGTATGTACGATTGAAACGGAAGGGGGCGCAGAAGCTCCTGTGGAAGCGGTCCCTGCCAAAGAGGAGCCGGCAAATGAAATGCCTGCTGCAGGCTCCCAAAAACCTGCCGCGCCGATCAAACGTGAAGCTGGAGCAGCACGCTTTTCTCCAGCGGTCATGAGATTGGCACAAGAGAACAATATAGATCTCACACTTGTTCAAGGCTCTGGGAAAGAAGGCCGTATTACACGGAAAGATATCCAAAAAATAATTGATAGCGGTGAAGTTCCAACTGCCGAAGCAGTGCAAACCGAACAGTCACCGAAAAGCGTTGAACAACACCCGGCAGCCCCTGTTCAAAGTGCAACTGCTACTAAACCGGCAGAGCCTGCACCGATACCAACTGCTGCAGGTGATATCGAAATACCGATTACAGGAGTACGTCGTGCGATAGCGACGAATATGCTCCGCTCCAAACACGAAGCACCGCATGCGTGGACGATGATCGAAGTGGACGTAACGAATCTCGTCCAGTACCGTGACTCCTTGAAAAATGATTTCAAGCAGAAGGAAGGCTTCAACCTGACATACTTTGCTTTCTTCGTGAAGGCAGTCTCCCAAGCCTTGAAGGAATTCCCGATGATGAACTCCATGTGGGCAGGAGATAAGATCATTCAGAAGAAGGATATTAATATTTCCATCGCGGTTGCTACGGAGGATGCGCTCTATGTGCCGGTTATTAAACATGCTGATGAGAAGACGATCAAAGGAATCGGCCGCGACATCAATGAGCTTGCATCCAAAGTGCGTTCGGGCAAGTTGAAGTCCGATGAAATGCAAGGCGGAACATTCACCGTTAACAACACAGGTTCATTCGGATCGATTCAATCGATGGGAATCATTAACTACCCGCAAGCAGCAATCCTACAAGTCGAATCGATCGTCAAGCGTCCTGTCGTTATGAACGGCGGCATGATTGCGGTGCGCGACATGGTCAATCTCTGCCTATCGCTCGATCATCGTGTGCTTGATGGATTAGTGGCTGGCCGTTTCTTGGCACGTGTTAAAGAAATTCTGGAAAACATTTCAGCTGACAATACATCTGTCTATTAAGTAGCAGAAGGCCGTCCCTTGAAAAGAGGGGCGGCTTTTCCAACTTTTCATTCACCCTTTTGCGCTTTCAAACAATTGGCTACTCAGGTAAACTAGAAGTAGTTGTAGAATAATTTGATGTACTTTACATATTTTCAGGTTGGCTCGGAAGGTGAAGTCTCGGTGAAGCCGACCCAATGCTCAAGACGAAAGGAGCAACCTAGATGACAATTGATAATATGAAAAAAACGACCTTTGAAAAAGTAGGTTTCGAACAATGGAAAGAACTTGCCGTCAATTCCCTTAAAGGGAAACCATATGAAAAATTGGTGACTCGGACACTGGAGGGCATTGAACTCGAACCGCTTTATTTTGAAAAACCGGAACTTGATAGCTCATCGACAGTCCTTTCAATGAAAAGGACTCCTGGCTGGATCATTGCACAACAGACGATTGCCGACAGCAGTGCTCATTTCCTCGAACAATTGGAGGACTCGCTTAAGAAAGGAAATGAAGCGATTGTATATGACGGAACCCACCAATTTGACTGGAATGACGATCAGTTATTGCGATTATCTTCATTCATTTCGAAGTATCCGGTATTCCTTTTCAACGTACGTAATGATGACCCACTGTTAAGGGCATTCGATTTTGTTCATCATGAAGTGCGAGAGGCTGTCTCCGGTACCATCCAAGTAGAGGATTGGGTCATGCCAGTCGGTTATAACAACATTCGGACTGCAGGGGTCGACTTATGGAAAGAACACCATGAGGGTGCAGACGCGGTGACTGAGCTGGCTTTTGCATTGGCGGAAGCAGCGCGCATCGCAGCAGACTACGAAAGCTTCCAAGCATTCGCTGACAACTACTTTGTCCGTTTTCCGGTCGATACCCATTTCTTCATGGAGATCGCTAAACTCCGTGCATTTAGGGTGTTATGGCAAGCGTTCGCGCAAGGCTATAATTTCGATGAAGCACCATTCATACCGGTGTTGGCAGTAACGTCTCTACGTTCGTTTTCAAAGCTGGATCCGTATGTCAACCTGCTTCGTGCAGGGAATGAAACATTTGCCGCTGTATTGGGCGGAGCCGACATGATTCAAGCGCACCCGCATAATATACTGACCGGTCCGAATGCTAGTTCAATCCGATATAGCCGCAATATGCAACTCGTTTTAAAAGAAGAAACGCATGTGGAAAAAGTTCTTGATCCAGCAGGCGGCTCGTATTTTATTGAAAAGCTGACAGAACAGCTTGTTGAAAAGTCATGGGAACTGTTTCTGGAAATTGATAGCATGGGCGGCATGGAGCATTTTCAAAAAGGGAAGCGAATACAGGAACTGTCTTTGAAGCTTCAGGCAGAAACAGCGAACGGTAGAAAATCGCTGATTGGCACAAATATATATGCCGAGCTTGCAGCAGTGAACTTTGAGGACTGGGGTGGTTTTCATCCTGTAGCACGCTTAGCTGAACCTTTCGAAGGACTCCGCCATTCATTCAGTGAAAAGCAGCCGAAAACTGTACTACTGACATTTGGAAAACTGAAAGACTTCAAGCCACGAGCTGATTTCGTATCCGGATTCCTGGCAGCGGGGGGAATTAAAAGCGATTGGAGTCCTGTGTTCGACAGTGCTGAACATGCGATCGAGTGGCTGCAAAAAGAAAAGCCGGAGTACGCAATTGTTTGCGGAAAAGACGAAGTTGTAGCTGCTGTCCTGGAAACTCTTCTTGGACAGTTACCTGTGGGCATAATGCTGGATGTGGCAGGGAAAATCGATGAAAAAACATTGCAGCATTGGAAGCAGCTCGGTCTTAATGGTATAGTTTTCAACGGTCAAAACAAAATAGAGAAATTGCAGGACATTTTGAATTCGTGGCAAGGAGGGAGCCGGAAATGAATAAACCTGAATTTACAAAGGGGGACATTC
>NZ_LQYA01000170.1 GCF_001531445.1 Sporosarcina koreensis | reverse complement strand
GACCTCGGCCTATGAACTCGGCCAGACGCAGATTTCGGTCGGCGACGGGCGCACCGTGCGTCTGGCGGACATCGCCACTGTGCGCGACTCCTTCGGCGAGCAGCGCCAGATTTCCAAGATGAATGACCGTCAGGTGCTGTCGGTCGGCATCCAGAAGGCAAAAGGCGCGTCCGACGTCGAGGTCTATGACAATGTCGTCAAGGTCCTCAACGAGCTGCGCAAGGAAAACCCCAAGGTCGAATATAAGGAGCTCTACACGAGCGTCCTCTACACCAAGGAGCAATATCACTCCGCCATCGACGCGATGATCGAGGGCTCGGTGCTCGCGGTCGTGGTCGTGTTCTTCTTTCTGCGCGACTGGCGTGCGACGCTGATCTCGGCGATCGCAATCCCGCTCTCGGCCATCCCGACCTTCTGGTTCATGAGCCTGATGGGCTTCACGCTCAACACGATCAGTTTGCTCGCGTT
>NZ_LQYA01000169.1 GCF_001531445.1 Sporosarcina koreensis | reverse complement strand
GCGATGCCGGAGGGATCGCTGACGATGCAGCTTTCGGTAAGCTCGATCTTGAGCCGGCTTCCCGAGATACCGCTTTCGGCGAGCGCAGCCTGGACCGCAGACACGACATCGTCACGCTGGAACTGGACCGCCGACACGTTAACCGACATGTGGACGGGCAATTGCATCCCGGCCAGCCGGTCCCACTCGGCCAGCGTCCGCGTGGCGGCGCGCAACGCCCAGCGCCCAAGCTGCACTATCAGGCCGGACTCCTCGGCGACCGGAATGAACTCGGCGGGCGATATCGGCCCCTTCTCCGCATGGTCCCAGCGGGCGAGCGCCTCATATCCGACCACCTTGCCCGTCGCGAGCTCGATCAGCGGCTGAAAGGCGAGCGTCAGTTGGTCGCGCTCGATCGCCCGCCGCAACTCGGTTTCCAGGCTGAAGCGCTGCCGCGCGGCTGTGCTGTCGCAGGCCTGGTAGAGTTCGGCGTGGCCTGAGACCTTGGCCCGCTTCATCGCGAACTGGGCGTTGCGAATCAGGTCTTCGGCGTCGTCGACTGCGGGTGCCATCATCGCCACGCCGACCGCGCAGTCGATCTTGATCTCGAGTTCTCCGAGCCGGATCGGGGTTGCAAGCGAAGCCTGGATCCGGCGTGCGGCGCGCATCGCCTCGGACGGATCGTCGGCTACGCTCAGGAGCACGGCGAACTCATCGCCAACGAGCCGGGCCAGCACGTCACCGGCGCGCAGCGTGGAAACGAGGCGACGGGCGACGGTGATGATCAGCTCGTCTCCCGCGAG
>NZ_LQYA01000168.1 GCF_001531445.1 Sporosarcina koreensis | reverse complement strand
TGAGCAGCAGTAACCAACTTTTTATAATCTGTTCTTAAAATGATTACATTTTCAGTTGGCTTTCTTTCTGTCTTTGTTATTTCCTTTCCTAAACCAAACAGAGCTTTCTCGCCAGTCGGCACTTCAATATTTTTCATTTGTCGTCTCACTGGAACTATTAAATCAGACTCCACTCTTTCGCTATATCCAGTCAATTCATCTTTTTTGCTAGTAAGATCCTTTTCTAGAAAATCAATTTCTTTT
>NZ_LQYA01000167.1 GCF_001531445.1 Sporosarcina koreensis | reverse complement strand
GCTCTATGTCGTCCATCGGCGTCCGGAACTGCTGGCCTGGTATGGGCGACGCGGCTACCGGCCGACCGGCGAGACGCGGCCCTTTCCGGGCCTGGAAGACACAGTGGGTACCGATGCGCGCAACGATCTTCATTTCCTCTTGCTCGAGAAAAGCCTTTAGGTGGACGGCATGACACGCGCGCACAGCACCGTTCACAGCGACCACGACCATGGCGGCCATGGGCATGGGCATGGCGCGCATGGTCACAGCCATGCGCCCAAGGAGTTCGGCCGGGCTTTCGCGATCGGTGTTTCGCTGAACTTGGCCTTCGTGATCGTCGAGGGTGTGGCCGGTCTCGCCTCGGGGTCGATCGCACTCGTCGCCGATGCCGGGCATAATCTGTCGGACGTGCTGGGGCTTCTGATGGCCTGGGCGGCCTATGCGCTGTCCAAGCGTCCGGCGAGCGCGCGCTACACCTATGGTCTGCGCGGTTCATCGATTCTGGCTGCGCTGTTCAACGCGATCCTCTTGCTGATCGCCTGCGGGGCAATCGCGCTCGGCGCGATCCAGCGGC
>NZ_LQYA01000019.1 GCF_001531445.1 Sporosarcina koreensis | reverse complement strand
TTTGGACGCGGGACGGCCTTCTTTGGACTCGCAGACACTCACTTTAGACGCGGGACGGCCTTCTTTGGACTCGCAACTGCTTGCTTTGGACGCGATTCAACAAACTTTGCACGTTGCATATGAATATATTAATTTTGGGGGATTCTTATGACTTTATGGATTATAGTTACCATAGTGTGTGGATATGTAGTTGGCTGCTTGCATGGCTCGACAGTTGCACATTGGATTTCAGGAGTTAATTTGAAAGAGGCTGGCGTGAAAAATGCCGGAGCGTCGAATGCGATGATCGTTCTTGGGAAACGGTATGGCGCGCTTGTCGCTTTGATTGATATAGGAAAAGGAATTGCTGCAGTCATTGCAGCAAGGCTGCTTGCCGGACACTTCGGGCTTCCCGCAGAGTCCATCACTTTGCTTTTATTCGTTGTTGGAGCCGCTGTCATATTTGGCCATAATTTTCCGTTCCATATGAAGTTTAATGGCGGGAAAGGTACTGCAACTGTAATCGGGGTTTTATTCGCCATTGATTGGCGATTTGGGCTTACGGGGTTGCTTCTGTTCATTCTTGTAGCGCTCGTGACGGATATTCTCGTCATTGGCGTCATCATGCTATATCTCACTCTCTTGGCAATGGCCATTTGGCTCGATGGCTATTGGCCGATATTGATTGCCGTATTGCTTTTCTTAATGGCGATCTGGAAGCATATCGAAAACTTCAAGCGGATTCGCCAAGGGAATGAACCACGGATACGGGCGTCATTCAAGAAAAAAAAGAAAACATCCTCGAATTGATGCTTTTATTGCTGTAAATCGAAATGTTTGACTTCTCAGTGATACACTGAGGGAAAGGGGGTTTGACAGGTGGTATTAAGAGAAAAAATACTTGCTGACTTGAAATGTATTCTTGCTGAATCTCTCTCAAAAGAGGATGTGAATGTTTATCTTTTTGGTTCCTGGGCAAGAGGAGTTGAAAAACAAAGTTCGGACATTGACATTTCTGTTGAGCCTAACCGACCTCTTTCTCCTGCGAGTTGGATTGATTTACAAGACCGACTGGAAGAATCAACTATCCCCTATCATATAGATCTTGTTAATTTGAACGATGCAAGCAAACCTTTAATTCAAAACGTGAAAAGGGAGGGAATTTTGTTGAACGACTTCAAGAGCGTATAACAACCGCCAGGAAAGCTTTAGCTTCATTAGGTGAACTTGTGGTAATTGAAAATCCGAATAATGTCGAACGTGACGCCACAATCCAAAGATTTGAAATCACATTCGAGGCAACCTGGAAAGCTGCGAAACAGTACCTGTTTGACATTGAAGGTATTGATATAGGATCGCCTAAAGGCGTTATTCGGAGTTTCCGTGAAGTTGATTTGTTCAGCGATGAAGAAACAATTCAAGCATTGCAAATGGTGAATGACCGAAATCTAACGGCTCATACGTATAACGAGGAACTAGCCATCAAGATCCACACAAACATACACAGTTATTTCCCCCTTTTAACTTCATGGCTTAACCGAATGGATGACAAGCTAAAGAGGCACTTCAACAGTTGACCTGTTCAAGCGCCTCTTTCATTTCATTAAGAATCCAACCAAATTTTCACGGCCGTCCCGAGAATCAACACAGCCAAGATTCCCTGCAATACTTTCGTATTCATCTTTTGACCCGCTTTTGCCCCTAATGGCGCGGCAAGGACGCTTGCTACAATCATGACGGCAGCTGGCCCGTAAAGCACTTGATCCGTCACAATCTTTCCTACAGTCGAACCGATTGAGGAAATGAATGTGATGGCGAGGGATGTTGCAATCGTCATGCGTGTCGGGATTTTCAAGACGACAAGCATGATGGGCACTAAAATGAATGCTCCCGCAGCTCCGACGATTCCAGCCGCAATCCCTACGATGAAAGCAAGCACCGCTGCAAGCCATTTATTGAAAACGACCTGATCAGCAGGAATATCATCCAATCCTTTTTTCGGAATGAACATCATGATGGCTGCAATCGTAGCCAGAATGCCGTACACCAGATTGATGCTTCCTTCTGAAATTAAATTGGAGCCGTAGCCCCCGATGAAGCTTCCGATCAAAATCGCGCTTCCCATATAAATGATCAATGTCTTATTTAGATATCCACCCTTCCGGTAAGCCCACACACCGGAAATTGTAGCGAAAAACACTTGGATTGCACTAATCCCCGAAACTTCATGCGCGGAGAATGCGGCAATTCCGAGCAATGGCGGAATGTATAACAGCATCGGATATTTGATGATCGATCCGCCGATTCCGACCATGCCGGAAACGAAGGAACCTACAAATCCGATGAGGAAAATGGTGATGAGAAATGTCATATCCATAAATTCAACCTCCCTAATTTATAAGCACAGGGCGCCAGAATAGGGGCATCGGGCATAAGGCGAAGATGCGACGTAGCGTTTTTTGCCACATTAACTTGGACTTATGACCCTATCCCCTGGCGCACGAAGCTAGATGCATAATCAGGAAAAGGGTATCTATCTAGATACCCCCTCCCCTACAATTAGCCCTTTTTAATATAAAACGTGAAGACGCCTGCATCTTCTTTTTGGTCAACCATTTCATGTCCGCTGGCTTTCGCCCATGCAGTCAAGTCAGCCATGGAGCCTTTATCAGTCGCATGGATTTCAAGGATTTCTCCTGTCTCCATTTCCTTTATTGTCTTTCTTGCACGTACAACCGGCATTGGGCATGCCAACCCTTTTGCGTCTAATACTTTTGCTACGTTCATTTATCATCTTCTCCTTTTAATCAAATTCTTTATTATCGGACCGCACAACGGTTTGGTCCAATTTCCATTTCACGCTGTGTTTCTTCGTCAGGTGTGATTTTACCCATGTTCGTTTGGCGGATCTCTTGGTATGCATTGGGCTGAGGAGGCAAATTTCCTGTCACCAGTTGACGGAATTCCTGTTCGTCCTCGATGTTCAAACCGTGGTTATTCGCGAACAGCTTTCCTAACGTTTCCGAAACGCTTCCATCATCATTCAATTCTTCGATAATCATGAAATGCGCTGGTAGGACGAGTAGACCTTCCGCTAACTCACGGTAACGGCTATACAAAGTGTCCCGTAGATCGCCGACCCAATCTTCCGCCAAGCCAGCGAGGTCTGGGCGACCGATGGAATCGATGAATAAAATATCTCCGGATAATAGATAAGCATCATCTACAATGAATGAAGTGGAGCCGATTGTATGGCCCGGTGAATACAGCGCTTGAATATCGATTTTCGACGTCCCCACCGTTATAACTCGACCATCTTCCAACGGTTCGTATGCAAACGTCACTTCTGTTGCATCTTTCGGCGGCAGCCAGTATGTTCCGTTCACGGCTTCGGCAATTTCGCGTCCGCCGGAAATATGATCTGCGTGCAGATGCGTGTCGAGTACATTCGTAATCTTCACGTCCAATTGTTTTGCAAAATCAATGAACACATCCGTCATTCTTGTTGCATCCACAATCGCCGCTTCGCCATTCGACACGATCATATAAGAGAGGCATCCTTTTCCGATGCGCACGAATTGATAGATTGCGCCGCCATCCTTTAAGTCACCCACCTTCACAGGCTCCAAATGTTCGCTCCATGCTTTCATGCCGCCTTGTAAATAGCGGACATCACGTCCAGCTTCAGCAAGCATTTCCGCGACAAAAATAGAAGAGCCTTCCTTTGCACAGACGACGACAACGTCCTGATCTGTTGGAATTTGATCGAGAATTCCCTCCACTCCATCCAGTACATCAAAATAAGGGATATTCAAGTATTGAATGTTCTCCCCTTCAATTTTCCAATCTGAAAAAGCATCTTCGTTACGGACATCCAAAATGAAGAACGCCTCTTTTGAGATTACTTTTTTAGCGATTTCGCCAGCAAGTATCGGTGTAACCGTCATTCCTGTTTCCTCCTATCACATATGTTATTGAACGGATTTTTCAATGGGACCGTTCCATCCGCTCATGCCGGGTGTTACGTTTTTCACGTCCGTGAATCCTGCGGCTGCAAGTTTTTGTGCTGCCAGGTCGCTTCGATTTCCCGTTCGGCAAACAACATAAATGGATGCTTCTTTATCCAAATCGCTCAAAGCACTCTCAACATCGCCGAGCGGCAGTGATTGAGCGCCGGGAATATGACCGAAAGCAAATTCCGCGACCTCCCGAACATCCAAAACGATGATTTCTTCCCGATTTGAAAGAGCTGTTTCCAATTCTTCATTAGAAGCTATATGGGGATGACTCATTTCCACTTTTTCCTGATCGTCCGACTTCCGTAAATAATGTGTAAGCGTTCCGTCTTTTTCAGTTGTTCCTAAATAGTGATGACCGGAACTTTCCGCCCAAGCTTTTAAGTCGGCTGTAGAGCCTTTATCGGTTGCCCGCACTTCCATGACACCGCCATTTTCCAACTCTTTCATCGCTTTTCTTGTTTTGACGATCGGCATTGGGCATGCCAAGCCTTCCGCGTCGACTATGTGATCCGCTTTTATCATTTCGTCACTCCTAATGCCCATGGGGGTATATTTTTCTGCATAAAAAATTATTCGGTCGGACCTTCCCAAGCCAACATGCCGCCTGCCATATTCACAACATTATATCCGTAACTTTCTAGGAATTTCGTTGCCTGTCCGCTGCGACCGCCCGAACGACAAACCATTGTGTACTCCGCGTGTTTATCCAACTCGTTCATTCGGAATTCCAACAGCCCAAGAGGGATATTGATGGCGCCGGGAATTTTACCTTCCGCAACTTCGTCCACTTCACGGACATCAATAATATTCAGCGATTGCTCCGCGGACAATTTTACTTCGATTTCTTTTGCAGTCACTTCGTTCATGGTACTTCCTCCTTGTGTTAGATAAATAAATTCACATTGCCGTCTTGCGCATCCGCCAAATAAGCGGCTACACCCGCATATTCAATGCCGTCCAGCAACTCCGCTTGATCGAGACCTAACAAGTCCATTGTCATCGTACATGCGACAAGTTTGATGTCTTGTTCTTTTGCCATATCAATTAATGATGGAAGCGTCATCGCATTATGCTTTTTAATGACATGCTTAATCATTTTAGGGCCCATTCCAGCCATATTCATTTTTGAAATGCCCATCTTATCAGCACCGCGCGGCATCATTTTCCCAAACATCTTTTCAAGGAACCCTTTATTCACGGGCACCTGCTCTTCTTTTCGGAGTGCATTCAATCCCCAAAACGTATGGAAGATCGTCACTTCATGATCATAAGCCGCAGCTCCGTTTGCAATGATATAGGCAGCCATCGCTTTATCGTAATCTCCACTGAACAAAACAATGGTCGTCTTTTTCGTTTCCGACAATACAATCATCCCTTCTCTTATAGTACCGTTACCCCTATGGGTATATTAAACCGATAAAAGAAAAGAGTCAACTGTTTAGCGACTCTTTACAAGAAGGTCTACCGCTTGCTTTACGATCTCCTCTTGATTCATCGGGTTATTTTCATCAACGTTCTGCATGCATGAAATAATGTTCGAGCTGACAATGACGCCAATCGTACGGTCAATCGCCGAACGGGAAGCCGACAATTGCGTAACGACCTCTTTACAATCTTTTCCTTCTTCGATCATCCGTAAAATCCCTTTGATTTGGCCTTCGATTCGTTTTAAGCGATTCACGACTTTGTCATCGTATTCCAATTGTGATCAGCTCCTTTCTCATGGAGTACAATACCGATTATATACCCCGTAAGGTATAATGTCAAGCAACCGATCTTCTTCGATTCAGGATTCTGCAAAGTTCGACAATTTATGGTATACTAGTAATAGACAACTTGATAGGGATCGGTTTCAACTAGTTGTTTTCCATCATGATTTGATTGCTTAGGGCATGCCCAAGCAATTTTTTCATTATGAGAATAAACAGTAGGAGTGATTCGTTTGGCTTTTCCACGTAAGGAGAAACCTGTTTCAGATTTTGTCGCAGCCCGTCAAATCGATGAGGAGATTTCATTCGTTCGCAATGACCATGAGGTGAATGGGACAATCCACAAGATCCTTGAAAACTCGGTCATTGTTAAAATTTCAGAGGAAGATGCCGACCTTATTGGCGTCGCATCGAACCTCACCGTTGTTTCACACAAGAACTACTCAGTAGATTAATTTTATATGGAAAAAGGGCATCTCCGCCACCGCCGGAGTGCCCTTTTTTACTTATATAATGAAGTACGCCAAAACAGATAGGCAGATTGATGTGATTGTCATTGCAATCAATGGCTTCATAGCGCGTTCGCGCAAGTCCTTCAAGCTGACGTTCAACCCAAGACCAACCATGGCGGCTGTCAATAGCCATGTCGTTGCTGTGCTGATGCCCGCCATTACATTATCAGATACCGGGATTGAATGACCCAATACATAACTTCCGAACAGGCTTAGTAAAATGAATCCGACAAGGAACCATGGAAATTCGATTTTGTTCTGACCATCTTCTTCCCCTTTGCTTTTCCGCTTCATGAAGTAGATGAAAATGAAGCATAAAGGGACTAATAAAAATACCCTGCCGAGTTTCGCCAATAATGCAATGGCGAGCGCGTCTTCCCCCGCTGGAGCGGCAGCAATGGCGACATGTGCAAGTTCATGAAGGCTCATCCCCGACCAAATGCCATACTCCGTTGGGAGCAATGGTAATATGGGCCGCAGTAATGTATAACCAATCGCAAACACGGTGCCCATCATGGCGATGATCCCGACGCCGATTGCGGTGTCTTCATCCTTCGCTTTGACAATCGGCGCGACTGCCGCGATGGCCGCAGCTCCACATACCCCCGTCCCTACCCCTAGCAGAAACGAAATTTCTTTGTCCGCTTTCAGCCATTTCGCTAACATGACAGTCGCCGTAATGGCAAATGCAATGATAAGTGCATCACGTGCCAGCAATCCCAATCCGTCACGGAACACGACATCAATGTTTAATTTCAAACCGTATAAAATAATGGCTAGCCTCAGCAACTTTTTCGAGGAAAATGTAATTCCTGCACGAAGCATTTCCGGATAGCCGAAAACTTGTCGATACGCAACAGCAATAATAATGGCGCTCGCCAACTGTCCGATATGGTTGAATCCAGGCACTTTCGCTAATAAAAAACCTACTAATGCAATAAAAAATGTGAAAGCGATCCCTGCAATCCATAAGCCTCTTTCGTTAGCACTCTTTTTTTCAGTCATCTGCATTACCTCCTCTCTGTAAGCCTAATACGCGGTATTATATAAGTAAAATAAATTATAATAATCCTCATGATAAGTAAAACTGTATAATTAATTCAAGGAGGGATCGGAAATGGATCTACAGCTTCAAATATTCGTCACAGTGGCAGAAAAAAAGAGCTTTTCACGTGCCGCTGAGGAGCATCATATGACCCAGCCTGCAGTGAGCCAATATATCCGGCAGTTTGAGGATCAGATCGGGGCAAGGTTACTCGAACGGACGAATAAATACGTCCGCCTCAACAAAGCCGGTGAGATCGTCTATCATCATGCGAAGGAAATCCTTGCTTTGTATACGAAAATGCAAAACCTTGTCGATGATTTGGCGAATAAGGCGAGCGGTCCGCTGTCGATCGGCGCGAGTTATACATTCGGCGAATACGTGCTGCCACGCATTATCGCCAATTTACAACAGACTTATCCCGATGTCCAACCAACTGTAAAAATCGGCAATACGGCGACCGTTGCCGATCTTGTCGCAAGCCATCAGCTTGATATTGGTATCGTGGAGGGGAAATTCAATGCAGCACGACTCATCGTCGAGGATTTTGCAGAAGATGCTATGGTGATTGTCTGTCCCGTTGACCATCCGCTTGCATTCCGGAAAGAACTACTTGAAATGACCGAGTTGGAACAGGAGACTTGGATTGTTCGTGAGCATGGTTCCGGTACACGAGAGGCGATGGATAATTTATTCGAACTGCACAAAATTGCACCGACAAAACTTATGGATTTCAGCAGCACCCAGCCGATCAAGGAGTCGGTCGAAGCAGGTCTCGGCATAAGCTTACTTTCCCATTGGTCGATTAAAAAAGAATTGAAAAACGGTGATTTGCTAGTGCTGGACGTGAAAGGGCTCCCCTACCGCCGTCAATTTTCGATTGTGACAAACACCCCTTTCCAAACAAAGGCACTCGAGGTTTTCATTGATATCTTGCGGACAAATAAATTATTGACGACACTGAAATAGAAGGAATTCCACCTCTGCCTATCGAAATGGAAAGGAGGAGAGGAGCTGTTCAAGCAGTGAGGAATATTTTATTGTCAGCTATCATCATAATGGGTGCCATTTATATCTTTTTTATTCCACCCGATCCGGTCGGTCTCAAGATCTTCATGAAGCTTATTCCGATGGCACTCATTCTCATGTTCGCTGCAATGACGCCGCCACTTGTTTCACAGGAGTATAAAAGACTTATCATTGCCGGATTATTCGTCTGTATGATTGCAGATGGGGTTATCTACTGGTTCATGGCCGGCCTTATCACTTTTTTCATTGGACATCTTTTTTACATCCTCGCTTTCAAGTCTGCGAGCCGTAAACGCGTTCCGATATGGGCTGCGGTCCTTCTCGTGCTTTACGGTGCCGCAATGGCCATCTGGATTGCCGGGTCCCAATTCGCTGTTGGTGAGTCGATTCTTGGCGCGGCTATCATTGCCTATATCGCAGTCATTTTAACGATGGGTTGGATGGCGATCCGTACGAGAATGCCACTTGCCATTACAGGTGCGTTGCTGTTCATGCTCTCGGATTCCGTATTAGCGATTGACCGATTCGTCCTTGAAATCCCTTATCGTGACGCTTTCGTCATGGTGACATACTATGCTGCACAAGTGTTCATCGCAGCAAGCATTGGCAGCCGGGTCGTCAAGTATTCCGTGAACCGAAACAATCTGATAAGATAAGGGAAACTACGCTTTTCATCAACTGGAGGAATTTGAAATGAAAGAAAAACTGATTGAACGCCTGACACGTTATGTAAAAATTGATACACAATCGGATGAAAACAGCACGTCCACCCCATCCACGCCAGGACAATGGGATCTATTGCATGTGCTTGAAAAAGAACTTGCCGATATTGGACTGGAAGAGATCACATTGGATGAGAACGGCTATCTATTCGCGACTCTCCCTGCCAATACGGATAAAGAGGTTCCGACAATCGGCTTTTTAGCGCACGTCGACACTGCACCTGATTATACAGGCAAAAACGTCAACCCACAGCGAGTAGACGATTATGACGGCAATGATATTCAGTTGAATGCGGAAACAACGATGTCCGTTTCCACATTCCCTGAGTTGAAAAACTATGTAGGCCATACGCTTATTACGACAGACGGTACGACGTTGTTAGGCGCTGACAATAAAGCCGGAATCGCAGAAATCATGACAGCGATGGAGTATTTGATTCAGAATCCAGAAATCAAACATGGAAAGCTTCGCATTGGTTTTACGCCTGACGAAGAAATCGGCAGTGGTCCGCAGAAATTCGATGTGGAAGCATTCGGCGCGAAGTACGCCTACACAATGGATGGCGGACCACTTGGTGAGTTGCAATATGAAAGCTTCAATGCAGCTGGCGCAAAAGTGACGTTCCACGGAACAAACGTCCATCCGGGATCCGCAAAGGACAAAATGGTGAACTCCATTCTAATTGCGAACCATTTCCAAGCGGCGATGCCTGCGAGTGAAATTCCGCAAGTAACAGACGGCTATGAAGGGTTCGTCCATTTGACGGATGTGAGTGGATCTGTCGAGAAGACCGAGTTGCATTATATTATTCGCTATTTTGATCGTGAAACGTTTAAAGCGCGAAAGCGATTGTTTGTCGACACGGCTGCTCAACTGAAAAAAGAGCATGGTGAATATGCTGTAGAGCTTGAACTGACTGACCAATATTTCAATATGGGTGAGAAGATCGAACCCGTCATGGAAATCGTTGATATTATTTCCGATGCATTCAAAGTACTCGACATCCAGCCTGATATTGTGCCGGTGCGCGGCGGTACGGACGGATCCCAGCTTTCTTATATGGGCATGCCGACGCCGAATATTTTCACGGGCGGTGAGAATTACCATGGGAAATATGAATATATATCGGTCGACAATATGGAGAAGGCGACAAACGTCATCATTGAAGCTGTAAAACTCTTCGAAGAACGCGGATAGGGAGGTGTCACTGTGAAGGCTATTTGGATCGGTATTCTGTCATCTCTATTTTTCGCAGTGACATTCGTGTTGAATAGGTCGATGGAAATTTCGGGAGGCAGCTGGTTGTGGAGCGCCTCCCTCCGTTATTTCTTCATGGTTCCGTTTTTGATTGCCATCGTGGCTTATCGGAAAGGGCTACGGGAAACCGGCAAGACAATGGCCGCGAAGCCCCTCCCCTTCTTCATTTGGAGCATCGTTGCATTCGTCCTTTTTTATGCTCCTCTCACTTTTTCCGCCGCGTACAGCCCAGGGTGGCTGCTTGCGGGCACATGGCAACTGACTATTGTGGCGGGCGTTTTATTGGCACCATTGTTCTTCATTGTCGTGAAGACAGATGAAGGGGAAAAGAGAATTCGGCAAAGAGTTCCCATCGTATCACTGCTCATTACATTGATTATTTTTGCCGGCGTCGTGTTGATTCAAATTCCGAATGCGAACAGTGTCGATACACACACATTATGGCTTGGCATCCTCCCCGTCATCGTTGCGGCTATCGCCTACCCATTAGGCAACCGAAAGATGATGGATTTATTGCAAGGAAGACTCGATACGTTTCAGAGGGTGCTAGCGATGACGTTGATGACGATTCCGGTTTGGATCGGTTTTGCTGTCTACGCAATGTTCACTGTCGGGCCTCCGTCTATGAATCAAGTGACCCAATCATTGATTGTTGCAGTCAGCTCAGGCGTCATTGCGACGACACTATTCTTCTTGGCGACAGACCTTGTCCAGCATGACCAAGGCAAGCTTGCAGCGGTCGAAGCGACGCAATCGACAGAGCTCATTTTCGCGATGATCGGGGAAATGCTCATTTTACATATCGCTCTGCCCGGTCCGCTTTCACTCGTTGGCATTTTGGTGATTATTGTCGGCATGGGTTTGCATAGTTATCAAACGTCTGTTGCGAAGAGGAAAATGTCCGTAAGTGCGGAGCTATAATTAGGAAGAAAAGGAGGAATTATAGTTGAGAAGACTTTTTTCTTTTTTACTACTTATTTTCCTATTGGGCGCTTGCAATCGACCCACTGCAAACATAAATGAAGTCGAATCCGGAGCTTCCGGTTTAAAAGAAACAGATTCTATAACTATGCCAGAAAGCAAACCCGATGATTTCAATTTTTCTACCCAATTCGGTTATTGGAGCAGTAATGAAATTAATACATTTGAAGGCACCTTCACGAAAGATTTAATTGAGGCGGGAACTGTGACAACTGATGTAACATTTACTGAAGAGGAAATGAATTTTATTTATGGGAAAATGAAAGAGATTAACATTGCGGACGCCAAACAATTAATACCCGAAATCATCGATTGTTCTGTAGAACCCTATGAAGAAGATAAATGGGAGGTCCTTATCAACGGAGAAACAATAAGCCATACTGTTCCCGGAGCCTATTGCAACCCGACGAACGACGCGAAACAGCTGATTGAGTTACGGGATACTATTTTAGATTTAATTAAAGAGAAAGATAGCTATAAGGAACTGCCTGATGCTGAAGGCGGATATGAATAAGTTTTATTATTCCCTAGACGCAAAAACCGCTCAAATTACTGAGCGGTTTTTGCGTCTAGGAAAATAATCGAAGTACAACGAAACAATCAACAAACTGACTAATGCAGAATCTATAATCCGCACAATAATGCTTCCATACAATTCAAATGGGATTGGATAAATGAAAGACCATGCCCCAAACAAAAATAGAGATAGTAAAGTAATACAGCCCCAATACATCGATTTTTGTACCAGTCTTATCCCCAATTCCTTATCACCATTATACTTTGCTGTTCGATAGTACATATATGTACCAATGGCACATATACCGGCAAATGTGCTTCCATGTTGAAGGATTTTGTAAACAGGGATATCCCTATCGAAAACTTGAAAGGTATAAGAAAGCACCGACAACTTATTCACCATAAAACCATTTATGTGTGTAAACGAATCCCAGACTACATGGGTCAGCATGCCAAAAAGCGCCGAGTAGAGAAAGACAATAGCTTTTAACGATTTAGATGCATCTCGCTTTTCAGAATGCGTATCTTGCAGGAGAAACGGCAAATGATTAAACAAAGTTCTATGTATATATGCTTGATAAATTAAATAAACAACCGCGACAACTGGAAGATTAAAAGTTACAAACCCTATAAATGTGTGACCAATCTCACCAGATGGTTTTCCTCTGAGAAAGTACTCAAAGTCAGGCGACATACTTCCTAAAACCAATGCTAAGAAATTAACATACTTGCTGTTTCTCGAAAAAGGCAAGACTGCTGCAGGATGAGCGAACGTTAAGGGCATATAATGAACTCCCCCAAATGCTTAATTAGTATTATTGACTCCAAAACTCAATAATGGTTTTTCCAATTCTATATATTTCCCACTACTAATCATACGCCTCACAACACAAAAAGGTTTCCAAGTTTACAGATTCTTGGAAACCCAATACCAACACCAGTTATTATTTTTTTCTTTTGATAGCGGAATTACCTATCTTTGATTCATTCATACTCCCCAATAATCTCCACTGCTTCCTCTGCTAATGAAGTATCGACGGCTTTATCAAAATCAATATCACCCAAGATCGCCCCGTTCGCTTTATACGTTTCGTATTGCTTCTTGATATCATCCACGAACATTTCACCGTCCGGATCAAGCCCGGTGACATTTACTTTATCCCATAGCTCTGGATCTTTCAAAGCGGTATGTTGCACCATGATGTCAACGATCTCATCTTTGCCCTCACCTTTGAAGAACGCATCGTTGTAATCCCGGACACCTTTCAAATAAGCTGCCATAAAGCGTAATGAAACGTCTTCTTCACCCATGAATTTCGGAGAGGCCAAAACCATGGCGATCTGCGATTCAGGTGCATAATCAGTTGCATCTTTAAACCGGACGTGGAAACCATTCGCGACTCCTTGTGCAATCAACGGCTCGATGCTAAGAGCTGCGTCAATTGTACCTGCGTCAATGGCGCCAAGCATTGCGCCAAAATCTGCGATATGGACGTATTCGACATCTTCCTCAGTTAACCCCGCATGTTTCAACATTTCCTCGTAAATATATCCATCAATCGAGTTTCTGGAAGACACGGCAATCTTCTTCCCGCGGAAATCAGGATAATCTTTTATTTCATCTACCATATGGTTGCCGATGACGAAGGTGAAATACGATTTGCCCGGCATATTATGCCCTTTATCCGCAATGATTCGAACGTCAATGCCTTGTGCAATGGCGTTGAAAAATGATGCGGTTGAGACGCCGCCCGCAATATCGACTTCACCAGCAGCAAGTGCAGGCAGCATGTCGTCGCTATTAGCGAAATCAGCAAATTCCACTTCAATATTGTAATCCTCAAAATATCCTTTTTCCTTTGCGATATAGAACCCTGCCCCTGAAGCCGCACCGTCCTCGGCAATCAACACCTTCACCCGCTTATCAAGAGGCGCCAAATCCCCGGATGGCGTCTCAACGACTGTATCGCCGCCAGCCGGTTTTTCCACTTTCGTTTCTGGCGCGGGTTCTTGTTTGGCGCATGCTCCGACAAGTAAGAGCATCGCAGCCAACATCATTATCCAACCATACTTGAACCCTTTCACCTTTTCTCCCCATTTCATTTGTTCTCTTTCCTGGACCGTTGCACTTCATCTTGCAAATGCTTCCAAATATCGACAAACTGCTCTGCAAGCTTTGGATCTTTCCGAATATCTTCCATCGTCCTCGGCCGCGGTGTGTCGATCTGGACTTGCTGGATGATCTTCCCCGGTTGCGCACTCATGAGCAAAATCCGATCGCTCAGCAATATGGCTTCATCTATGCTATGTGTTATGAAAATCACTGTTTTTCTTGTTTCTGACCAGATGGAAAGCAACTCTTCTTGAAGGATGAACTTATTCTGTTCATCCAACGCAGCGAACGGCTCATCCATCAACAAGATTTCCGGGTCATTTGCAAACGCACGGGCAATGCTCACCCGCTGCTTCATTCCCCCGGATAGTTCCTTTGGGTAAAGATGTGCAAACCGGTCAAGCCCTGTTTTTTGTAAGTAATAATCCGTCCTCTCCTGGATGACATCTTTCGACAATTTTCGCATTTTCAGCCCAAAGGCGACATTCTCCTTTACAGTCAACCAAGGGATGACACCCCTTTCCTGAAATACCATCGATTGGAGAGGACGTCCTTCCTGCTCAGAGCGAATTTCGAATTCACCGATACTTGGCTGTTCAAGTCCCGCTAGTATCCGCAATAATGTAGTTTTGCCACAACCGCTCGGCCCGACAATGCAGACAAATTCCCCTTCTCCTATCGAGAGGGAAATGTCGTCGAGAGCGGTCACACTCAATTGTTTCTTGTAAAATGCCTTCGTCAGATTCCTAATTTCGATTTTCGCATTCTTTCTCATCCAATCACCTCCAAGGTAACAACTTTTTCTGAAGACCGCGAAGCATCAAGGAAAAGAGATAGCCGAAAAATGAAATGAGGATGAGTCCGACAAACATTTCCTTTAACAAAAATGCCTTATATGACGTCCAGATCAGATAACCGATTCCCGAAGTCGCCCCCATCATTTCTGCAGCGACAATCGTCAACAAGGCGATCGCCTGCCCCATCTGGATCCCTTCCAGCATGACCGGCAATGCGCCAGGCAATGCGATTTTGAAAAAGAACTGCATTTTGCCAGCCCCATAATTATTCGCAACGTCCAAATAAATTCGATCGATGTTCAAGACGCCGGCCGCCGTATTGATGACGACCGGAAAAAACACGCTTCCCGCAATCGTGATAACTTTCGACAAGTCACCAATTCCAAATAGGATGATGATGATTGGAAGTAATGCGAGCGTCGGAATCGGCATAAGCGCCATGACAATCGGCTGAACAAAATGCCGGATTGGAGAATAAAGCCCCATCAGCAAACCGATGACCACCCCGGGTATGACGCCAGCGAGGAACCCTGCAAATATCCGGTATAAGGACACCCCGATATGATCGGCCATTACCCCATTCGCTATCATTTTGATGAATGTGCCTAAAATGGCGGATGGCGGCGGGAAAAATCGGATATCCATTATCCCCGTCCTCGACATCACTTCCCACAACAGCAAAAGGAAGATTGGCGAAGCGATCGTCAATAGCTGCTTGTATCGTTCCTTCGACTGTCGTTGCTTCCATTCCCGTTGTTCGATTTCATACGGATCGCGTTCAAGAGTCGCTTTGTCTTTATTCAACGTTCACCACCTCTTCATAACAATAATATGTGTATGCCTATAGGTTTGTTTGGGCAGATGAGGGGGATTTTAGCGAATAGACGCGGAACAGCTTATGTAAGCACGAGTATATAAAACACAACAAAAAAGCATCCCGCCGCCATTTTCAGCTAGATGCTTTCTTGCTTTATTCAATTAACCGCGCCAGGCGCTCATTCCGCCTCTAACGTTGATAACATTCGTGAAGCCTGATTTTTTCAAGACGTTTGCAGCTTGTGAACTGCGCATGCCGCTTTGACATATGACGACAACTTCTTTATGCTTATCGAGTTTATCCAACTTGGACTTTAATAAGTTCAAAGGGATATTCTTAAATTCATGAATATGACGACCTTTATATTCCGCAGGTGTTCGAACGTCGATGAACTGCTTTGATTTGTCTTTCAGAATATCTTTCAACTGTTCAGTCGATATTGTTTTGACGCCTTTTGACGGCATCATACGCCATGCGAAAAACGCGACAATTGCTATGATGATGATCCATTCCATGGATACTCTCCCCTTCAGTTTGTGGATTGTGCAGCAGAGTAGGCATTATACCCACCCTCCATATGTTTTACGGTTTCAAAGCCGCGCGCTTTCAAAATGCTGGACGCGATTGCTGATCGCGCCCCACTTTGGCAATGAACGAGCACTTTCTTGTTTTCCAGAATGTCAGCTTCACGCAATTTGCCGAGGAATAAATGCTCCGCTTCGTTCAAATGACCATTATTCCATTCATTGTCATTACGCACATCGATGACAAACGCATCTTCGTCTTCCATCTCTTTAAGGAAAGTCGAAACGGGTAACGTTTCATATGTCACGAGTTCCTCGCCATTAAGCATAGCCGGATCGGCGAATGCGATGATCGTATCGAGCCCGATGGATTGTAATGTTTTTTGCACTTCTTCTTGTTCACCAATCTCTGCGATGACGACAATTTTTTCATCATATTTTACCAACCATCCAGCCCAGTTGGTGAATGATTTATTGAATGGAATATTTATGGATCCTTTCAAAAGGCCTTTCTCCGCTACTTTGGCAGGCCGCGTATCCAAGACAAAAACTTGTTCTTCGGCTGCCAGTTTTTTAAGTTCCTCGCTCGTTTTGAGCACCTTCACTTTTTCATCACCCAAAATGGAAGGACCTTCCTTATTTAGCTTCTTCATTTCCGCAAAATAAACCGGTGCCTCTGGCTGGTCTTTCAAAAGTTCTGTAACGAATTTTTCTTCTTCGTTTATTTGCAACGCCCAGTTGGATTGCTTTTCGTAGCCGACTGTTGAAATCGGAACCGCTCCAAGTGATTTCCCACAAGCCGAACCTGCACCGTGTCCTGGCCAAACGACGAGATGATCGGGCAAAGTTTTAAAGCGCTGAATGGACCGGTACATATCCCGTGCGCCACTGTCAGCAGTTCCTCCGATGCCTGCCGCTTTTTCAAGCAAGTCCGGTCGACCGACATCACCGACGAAAACGAAGTCCCCTGTGAAGATACCCATTGGACCCGTCGCGCCGCCACCCCGATCCGTCAGCAGAAATGATATGCTCTCAGGCGTATGACCCGGCGTATGCCACACTTCAAAATCGATATTTCCAACCGAGAACTTTGAGCCTTCCTTGACGAATTCAACATCGATTCCATCAGTATAGCGATACTTCCAATTTTCATCGCCTTCGTCCGACAAATATAGCTTCACGCCATGTTGAACAGCCAACTGCCGCGCGCCGGAGACATAGTCGGCGTGTATATGCGTATCTGCCGCCGCTGTGACACGCAGACCTTCTTTTTCAGCCGCTCCCAATATATGTTCAAAATTACGGGGTGCATCGATAATAATGGATTCACCCGTTCGTTGACATCCGATTAAATAAGCATTTTGCGCTAACTTCTCATCTGTAAATGATTTGAAATACATATATACCCCTCCATGTATTTTTGCTGTGAACTCAATATACCACCAGGGGTATGTTAATGCAACAATTTTGTTTATCACCGCTTAACCAATAACTTCCGTTCGCTGGATAGAATTATCACCGACTTGATGTAGTTTACCTCCGACTCATGATGTGTTATCACCGACTTGAAAGACTTTATCACCGACTCTGGGCAGTTTACCACCGATTGACGACAGTTCAACAAGAATTTACCCTATGGGGCACGAAACATAAAAAAGAGAAGCCCTATCGGCTCCTCTCCTACTTGATCAATCCAAATTCTTTTGCTTCCATCCGTAATTCTTCTCTAAACTTCGGATGAGCGATGTCAATCAATGCATTCGCCCGCTCGGACAGCGACTTGCCATGCAACCTGGCAATCCCATACTCCGTCACGATATTGTCCACATAGTTTTTCGATGTCGTCACGACAGAGCCGGGCGCCAAATGCAGTTTGATCCTCGAAATCGTATCATTTTTCGCCGTCGAATGCATACACACATACCCTTTGCCGTATTTCGACAGCCGGACGCCTCTTGCGAAATCTGCCTGGCCGCCACTAGACGAGTAATAACGGCCCGCGACGGTTTCAGATGCACACTGTCCATATAAATCGACTTCTGTCGTCGCATTAATCGACACCATATGCTCTTCTTTTGCAATTTCATACGCGTCATTAACGACACTTACAGGGAGGAACTCCACGGAAGGATTGTTATTCAGAAAATCATATAGACGTTGGGAGCCGAAAGCGAAAGTCGTAATAATTTTCCCTTTATGGGACGATTTTTTCATCCCATCCACAGCGCCTGCCTCAACAAGATCGACAATTCCATCCGTCAGCATTTCCGTATGGATGCCTAAATGCTTTCGGTCCTTTAGCATTTTCATGACAGCGTTCGGAATCGCCCCGATACCGATCTGCAGCGTATCACCGTCTTGGATATCCTCAGTAATGTACGCTGCAATTTTTTGGTCCTTCTCCGTAATGACTGGTGATATTTCTTCAGTCAAAGGCACATCATTTTCAATAAACCCGGCAATTTGACTCATATGGATTTGATTCGCCCCAAAAGTGCGCGGCATATGCTTATTCACTTCCAAGACAAAAGGGACCTTCCCGATAAATTCTGCAGAGTAATCCGCATTCGTTCCAAGCGAAAAATAGCCATGCTCATCCATCGGTGAAGCAACTGCCATCACCATCGGCTTCTTCGTCGTTTTCTGCAGCAATCTATACATTTCCTGAAACACATTTGGAATTAATTCGACATGCCCTTCCCAATATGCCCTCCTCGTCGCTCCACTCAGAAAATACGAAATATGAGAAAGATGGCCTTTCATTTTTCCATTTATATAATCACGTTCACGCAATGCCAACATTTGGTGCACTTTGACGTTCTCCAATTTTTCATAATGCGTCTCAAGCAAATCCAACAATCCATGAGGCTCGCCATTTGAAAGAGGAATAATGATATCTGCATTCTTTTCGACCAATCCGATAAATTCCAATGGATGTAAACGCTTTGTCATATGTCACACTTCCCTGCTGATGTATTGAAATCAGTATAGTACAGACGGAGAGCCTGCTCAACTTGTTGAAAAGTGAGAGAATACTTATAATAAAAATATGACAAAATTAACGAACGATCAAATCAGACAATTGAATAGCTATAGTGTGTACATCGGAACTCCCAACCATCGACTGTTTACGCTGCAGCATTTATTGGATACCGAGAAAACGGCTGACTGCTTGAAGCTCGTGCAAGCCGTCAGCGGCAGCCCAAGTAAAACGGTCGCTGCTTCTTTCTTTATGCGGCGTGTTGGGATGTTCATCAACATGCAGTTGTATAACTTGGCAGCCTACGATGAAATTTGGGATGGCGATGCAACGAAGATGTATTTTGGGGCAGTTGAAGAGTATGGAAATCGGACAGTCAGTACGTTTGTCGATGAAAGCGACTGGCAAGCGGTCGATGAAAATGAACATCGGGAAGTCATCCGGAAAATCTTGCTGCAAGCAGACAAAGTCATCCGCCAAATCCGGACAGTTACCTCCGTCTCCCCACTGACTCTTTGGGAGAATATTTTCGGCTTTTTACTGTGGCAGTATCACGTCATGCTGAACGACCCAAGTATGAATGTGGAAGCACGAAACGATCTGGATATATTAAAAAATGACGAGACATGGAAAGAGATTGCTCGTCACTCTTTATTCGCTAAATACCTAAAAGGTCACGAGCCATCCGAACTGTTGAATACAACAGTCCGGACGACCTGCTGCTTCTCCAAAGACGTTCCCGGTTTAATGCAATGCGGATTTTGTCCGTTGAAATAACGCTTTAGCCCGCCCGGTAAGCTAGATACGATTGTTTAATGGAATAAAGTACGCCGATTGCTGCGCCCGAATAAAAAAAGCCCATAAAAATGCCTGCAGGCAAATTGCCGCGATGGCTGATAAAAATGGATAGAAGCAATGCTGCCACCGTAGCAATTGTCGACAGCCAGCTCGACTTTACGCCGAACATCCATTTAGCTGCTAATACAATCAACAAAACAACAGGCACCGCCCAAATTGCATCCCACATATTTGTGTGGATGATCGGATACTCGGTAAACATGAAATCAGTCCTTTTTATAATAAAGGATTTCCGTAAGTGGCTAATTTATTCATTTTGAGGAGGGAATCAATGATACATGTATTGGGTAATGTCATCGACAGCGAGACACGTTGTACGCACTATCATTCCGAGCTCGACATTATTGCCATCAAATTTTATTGCTGTGATACATATTTTCCTTGTCACTCCTGCCACGAGGAAGAAGGGTGCGGCGGCCATAAAGTTTGGCCGAAAGAGAAATTTGATGAAAAAGCCATCCTTTGTGGATGTTGTGGTCACGAATTAACGATAAATGAGTATCTGACATGTCATTACAAATGTCCTTCATGCAAAGCAGAATTTAATCCTGGATGTGGGTTGCATAAGGAATTTTATTTTGAGGTGGACGATGTCAGCCCGTCCCCCTAACGTCTTTTTTCAGGCATATATTTTAGCCACTTTCTCAGTTTATAACTAGTCATCATGTATCCGACTGCCGCAAGTCCGGACACAACCGCGGACACTAGTAAAATCGGATCTTTATCCAAATAGTATCCAGCACCCGCTCCGATGAATCCAAGTATAATAAGTTGGAAAAGCTGCTTTTTCCGGCTTTCATAGATGGCAAATTGAAAGGACCTGCGCTGCTCAATTTCTTTGAGCTGTTCTATTTTGCGTGGCGTGTCAAGAAATTCAATTGCTGAATGAAAGATTTTGAAGAACGGCTGGGATCGAATCACCTTCCAGTAAAATGACCACTTGCTATCGTGTGAACTGAGCCATTCCTTAAAAACAGACGACGCCAATTGCATCAGCTCTTCCTCCGGTACTAAGCTGCGGATGATTCCTTCAACCGTAATGAATGAACGTCCTAGGAAAACAAACCGTGTCGGCACTTGAATTGGAAGAGCTGCAATCAGATCATTTATTTCCAACTTCAGTTTGATCAAATCCATTTCTTTGAGTTGAGCAAGATCGATTGACATCCATTCACTCAGCAATTTCTCTACCGTTTTTGTATCCGCTTCAGGAAGCAAAAATCCTAAACGGGACAAAACCTCCACAGTTTTACTGTAATTTTTAGCAAGAAAGGTTTCAATCAATTCTTGGAATGCTACCGCGTCCTTTTTCGATAGCTCCCCCGCCATTCCAAAATCAAGTAAGATGATTTGTCCCTCTTCCGATAGAAGGACATTCCCGGGATGCGGATCTGCATGAAATATGCCCGGTTCTAACCATTGGGGCAGAAAAATTTTTAATAAGCGACGTGCGACATCTTCTCCAGATATTTCTTGAATTGCTTCCACATCCGTGAGCCGCTTGCCTTCAACCCACTCCATCACAAGCACTTTTTGCGTGCATAATTCAGGAAAAACGGATGGGATCTTCACGATTTCACTCTCTTTATAACGTTCTCTGAAGTAAAGGAGCGTCTCTTTTTCCTTTGAAAAGTCAAGCTCGCGCTCAATTACTTGTTTCAGTTCTTTGAACAGGACCTTAAGATTGATAAAACCTTTGGGGATCGGAACAAAATGATCTACAAACCAAATGAGAATCTTCAAAGTCCGGAAGTCCGTCTGCACAATCGACTGGATCTCCGGACGCTGTATTTTGATAGCAACGGCCGAGCCGCCTCGTAGTATCCCTTTGTAAACCTCTCCTATGGAAGCTGAGGCAACGGCTTTCTTTTCAATCGACAAAATCTTTTTAGAGACCTCTGTCCCCCATTCCTCCTCCAACAGCCTTTGGATTTCATGCCATTCAGAGGACGGAACCTTATCAGTCAAGTCTTGAATTTCCTTTATAAATGAATGTGGAAGTAAATCGGAACGGATGCTGATGAATTGCCCTACCTTTATAAGCAATCCCTCCAATTCAAAAAGCGTTTTCCTAAACCTTTTCCCGATGCTTTCCCATAACCTTTCCCATTCAGCTTCAGACTTGCGGGTCCATTTATACCAATAAATTTGTACGATAATAGCAAATGCCAATGACAGCACTTTATACATTCGAAGGAATTTACTATTCTTATTCATACAATCATCTCCAGGCAAGTGATACTGTTGTATTCTACAGCAATCGTAAAAACCCTTTTCTCATACTGATAACCTATTTGTTTTAGATTGCTTAAAAATGTTCATTTAACCTTGAACCAATTCAATCACCTCACCATCAAGCCCCTCGTAAAAAACAGCTATCCACCCATTTTTCAGCTTGTAAGGGCCTTCTGAAGGAAGTAAACCCTTTCCTCTCAGCTTGGCCATCCACCCCTCTATATCATCGACTTGCCACGCTATATGGACTGAATTAGATATGGCCGAGATGTCCTCTGCTTCAATTAATTCTATTCTTATATCCTCGTTTTTCAGAAAGGTAATTTTCTCTCCGTTTAACGTAAGACATTGCTCAATCTTTAAGTCAAACATACTTTCATAAAATTGAATGGAGTTTTCTACACTGCCAACTTCAATCCCGCCGTGATGCCACTTCATCATTTCTCTCCTATTGGCAGGATCAGATTCATATCACCAAACTCATGCCAAAGATAACCAGCTGATAATACTTCCTCATAAGCTTTCATAAGAATTTTTTCATCAATAAACGCACTAAGCAAATCCAGATGGCTTGCTTCTGGCTCATGAAAACCTGTTAATAGCCCATCTACGGCTCTTAAGGGGTATCCTCTTTGAATATAGAGACGTGTTGCTCCTTCTTGTGCTTCCACAATTCCATCGTTATTGGCCGCTGTTTCAAGTGCCCGAACCACCGTCGTTCCAACTGCAATGACACGTCCGTTTTTTCTTTTCGTTTTGTTTACTAATTCCGCGGTTTCTGCTGGGATGCAAAATGCTTCAACATGGTTAGCTGGATTCGGCCAGCGATCATTCCCATAATAACTTAATCCGGCGTGCAGCTGCAGATAAGCAATTTCGACTCCCTTTTGCTTTAATTTATGTAGCAGCCTGTAGGATATAGCTCTCCCCGCCGAAGGCATCTCCACGGAACCCGGGACGGAAGCATATACAGTCTGATACATCTCTAACGGCCACGGCGTTTTAATATATTCATAATACAGCGGCTCTCCGTATCGATAAAAGGCATCGTATAATTCCAACCCGCCCTTTGAAAAAGAAAGAATAACTAAAGGAGACTCATTGCCTTTTCCAATAATAGTTGCTGTTAATTCGCCGGGTAAGTATATCTTTTCCCCTATTGTACATACATCTCCTACAATAAGCGCTTCCCATTCTTGGTCAGTTACTTTACGAGATAACCGAATTTCTATCGATTGCTCTCCATTTCTTCCTTGCAACACAGCCGGAAGGGTACGACTATTATTTAGCACCAGCAAGTCACCTTCGCGTAAAATGGAATCCAGTTGATGAAAATGGCGATGAAAGCTCTCCCCTGTAATTCTGTCGAGCGTCATTAAACGTACATCGTCCCGCCTAATTCCTCTATATTCAGCAGGAGTACTCGCATTTAAATATGCAGGCACTTGGAAAGGACGGGTTTCTGTCATCATCAAATGTCCCTCTTTTCATTTAACAAGGATTGTGCCTCGAATCTCATTCCATTCACTTCCATGGATTCATTCAGCGCAATGGATACAAATACGTTCGCCACATCATTCGGGTCCCCTAATTCATAATCACAATCCGGAACGGCTATCCTATGCATCTCCGTATCCATTTCCCCCGGGTCAACCATACAGACACTAATCCCTGTCTCACTCAGCTCATCAGCCCATGTTTGCGTTAATCCCTCTACTGCGAACTTGGAAATACCGTAAGCCCCCCACTCCGCAAATCCTGTTTTTCCCGCTTCTGACGTTATAGTAAGGATTCTTCCTTTATTTCTAGTTAACATGCCCGGTAGAACTCGTTTTGTCACTAGGAATGGATTCATCGTATTCACCCGAAGCACTTCCTCAAAGTTGTGGTCAGGATAATCCACTAACAGTGTAGGTCCTGGCCCAAATACAGAAGCATTATTAATTAATACATCAACCCTTCCATACGCTTCCTCTGCAATCGATACGAAACGTTCGACATCTTTCGTATTAGAAATATCAGCATTGACCGCGACCACTTCCGCCCCAAGGTCCCGTGCTTCCAACTCCACCTTGTGCAGCAGCTCTTCTCCTCTTGCACAAATAGCAAGTCGTGCTTCTTGTTTTGCAAATGCCAATGTCAATGCTCTGCCGAGGCCTTTAGACGCTCCTGTGATCATAACAACCGGTTTTTCATTCATGTAATCTCCCGCTTTCTTTTTTGTTGTTACATTTAGTTTAGGGAGAAAGGGCATAAGAAGCATCGGAAGGATGACTGAAAACTTCTACGAAAAAAAGAGGAAAGATGTATACAACTTTTGAATGAACTAACACGTTTCTTCAAAAAGAAAAAGAGCTTTCGATTGATACCCTACCGAAAGCTCCTTCCTATTTACTCTCCACTTGGTTCAGTTAAACCATATTTCACTGCATAAAGTACAGCTTGTGTTCGATCCTGCACTAACAGCTTCGGAAAAATATTGGATATATGCGTTTTCACGGTTTTTTCTGATACGAATAAAGCCGATGCAATTTCCCGATTACTTTTTCCTTTCGTCAGCTCTGCCAGCACATCCTGTTCACGCGGAGTCAATGGGTTTACAATATGTGGCAGCACTTCCTTTTGCGCCCTTATCTTCATAAGATGCGTTGTTGCACAGGGATGAATCGTATTTTCTCCGCGCATAATTTGTCGAATACACGTAACAAGTTCGTCTGGCTCAATATCCTTCAATTGATATCCCGCAGCTCCTGCTTCAATCGCTGGTATGACATGATCTCGATCAGAAAAGCTTGTTAATATGAGTACTTCAACTTTCGGATAACTATCTTTTATATGCTTTGTTGCTTGAATTCCATCCATTTCAGGCATCATTAAATCCATGAGTACAATATCAGGTTGAAGTTCCGACGTTAATTCAATCGCTTCTTTTCCGTTTTTCGCTTCGCCAATCACCTGTATGTCTTTCTGTGTTTTCAAGAAAAAAAGGAGTCCTCTTCGAACGACGTGATGATCATCCGCGATTAACACCTTTATCATTCCGCTCACCTCTCAATAGGGTATCCGGACTAATATTTCTGTCCCTCTACCAATTTCACTATCCCATTCAATCGAACCTCCTGCATTCTTTGCACGCTCTTTCATGCTTTGTAAACCCATTGAAGAAAGCCGAGTTCCTTCATTGAGTAAAAATCCTTGACCATCGTCTTTTATAACGAGCAATACATCGCTTAGTGTTACAGTCAAAAATATTTCTGCGAAATTGACGCCGGCATGCTTTCGGATATTATTCAACGCTTCCTGTGAAATGCGAAATAACGCCTCTTCTACATGTGACGGTACATTAATGACTCCAGATATGGTGGAATGGACGGATAAACCTAACATTTCCCCATATCCTTTTATTGCGTCAAGCAACCCACTTTCAAGTCCACTTGGACGCAGCTGCCATATTAATGCCCTCATTTCGTTTAATGCTTCCTGCGATAAGTTCTGTATTTCCTTGAATGTCTCTTTGATTTCAGCTTGGGCAGTCATTTCTGCTCCGCCCCTCGCAGTCAATGTTACTGAAAATAAAAGCTGGTTGACTGAATCATGCAAGTCCTTCGCTAAACGATTCCGCTCTTGTAATAGTGCCATCTCCTGCTCTTGTTTTGTTAAGAGTATCCGCTTAATTGCTGAACCCAATTGGAAAGCCAGTGATTCAAGCAACGCAAGCTCTCCCTTTGAATAGATGATCGTATTCGGAGAAGCGACATTCACTAGCCCAAACCGTTCTTGCCCCGATTGGAGGGGAACCGTTGCATGATGTGTAATCCCTCCATTGTCACCGATTTTTGCAGCAAGCACATTTTCAATACGTTGGCACTCAATAATATTAGATGCCTTCTCCAGCTTGCCTTCACGATATTTGGATACACACCAACAGCCGCCGTTTTTTAATTGGCTGCATCCATTTTGCGCAAGCGCTTCAGGCAGATTTTCACTTACAATTAGCTGTTGCTTACCCTTGTCAGAAATGAAAAATATCCAACCCGTTTCAAAGTTTGTTCCTTGCAAAAACCTTTGGAGAGCACCCGACAACATCGTCTCTATTTCAGTTTCTTCATTTATCAACTCTGCAATTTCCTTTAACAATCGGACATTCGAAAATTCTGTTGGATGCATAGCAGCACCTCCACCCTCTTATATAGTTCATATGATATCACTCAATGAATCAAGTCGCCCCATACTTTTGACTGAATATGCATTGTAGAAAGGTAGGTAAAATTTCGGGTCGTCGAGAATTGACTGTTACCTTTTATCGTCTTGTTCCACAAGTGACTAAATAGTATAATCATAATGTATTAAAAATTTAAATAATTACATAAAGGGGGAATTCAACAATGTTTTCATCGACATGGAACCGTTTATGGGACATGCACGATCAAGTGAAAGACCTGTTTCGATTCTTTTTCAGCCCAAACACAGCTGAAATGGCGTCAGGCGGCGGGGGCGGACAGAAAGTCGGAGTTGAAAATGCAGGCGGTGGACGGGATCCACGTAGTTATTCACCTGCACAATTGATCGGATTGGTGTTAGGACCGCTATTATTCTTTCTTACTTTATTCTTTTTCAAGCCTGAAGGACTTTCACCCGAAGGCGTCGCCATTTTGGCAAGTACGATGTGGATTGCAACGTGGTGGATTACGGAAGCGATTCCGATTCCAGTCACTTCGTTATTACCGCTCGTTCTGTTCCCTTTGTCGGGCGGCATGGAAGTGAAATCGACCGCTTCGGCTTATGGGGATGAAACAATCTTTTTATTCATGGGAGGATTCATGATTGCCCTCGCCATGGAAAAATGGAATTTGCATCGCCGGATCGCTTTGACGATCATTTCTGCCATTGGAACAAATATGGACCGCATCGTTTTAGGTTTCATGATCGCTACCGGATTCTTGTCGATGTGGATATCCAATACGGCGACGGCAATGATGATGGTTCCGATTGGTCTTGCCATCATATATCAAATCTCGGATGCGCTAAAGGATAACCCTTCCATTGATACGTCAAAAGAGAATTTCGGGTTCGGTAAGGCGCTCATGTTGGGGATTGCTTATTCGGCTTCATTGGGCGGAATCGCGACATTGATTGGGACACCCCCGAATACATTGCTTGCAGGTGCAATCGATAAAATGTATGGCATCGAACTATCCTTTGCAAAATGGATGTTGTTCGGTGTACCGCTCGCTTGGAGTTTTATATTCATCGCTTGGTTCTACCTTGTGAAATTCGCTTATCCGTCAAAAATCAAAACGTTGCCTGGCGGACGCGGCATTATCGATAGTGAGAAGAAGAAATTGGGCAGAGCTTCTACGGAAGAAAAAATTGTTTTGGTCATCTTCATATTGGCCGCATTTTCTTGGATCACTCGGACTTTCCTACTTTCCAAGTTCATTGATGGACTAAGTGACGGCGTCATCGCGATGGTATTTGCAATTATTTTATTTATCATCCCGTCCGTCAATAAAAAAGGTGACCACTTATTGGATTGGAATACGGCTGTCAAATTGCCTTGGGGTATTCTTTTACTATTCGGAGGCGGTCTTGCAATTGCTGCCGGATTTGTCAGCTCAGAACTGTCCGTTTGGATTGGGTCACAATTATCAGGATTGAACGGCGTGCATATTCTCGTCGTCATTATTATCGTCACGGCACTCGTCATCTTCCTGACGGAAATTACATCCAACACTGCAACCGCTTCTATGATGTATCCGATCATGGCTTCCCTGGCTGTCGCATTAGGGTTCCACCCATACGCGTTGATGATTGCTGCAGGTGTGGCCGCTTCTTGTGCATTCATGCTGCCGGTCGCTACACCGCCGAACGCCGTTGTCTTCGGTTCCGGCTATTTACGGATCCCTGACATGGCGAAAGCCGGGTTTGCACTCAATATCATCGGAATCGTTTTAGTGACAGTATCCATTTATTTCTTGCTGCCATTACTTTGGGGAATCGATCTGACAACGATTCCAGAAACATTCAAATAAGCGAAAACAGGGTACCCGCATTTCTCCGGCTACCCTGTTTTTATTCGTATAACTTTTTCGCACGCCTATATCGAATCAATCCTACATATACAATCGGCAACACTGCCGTAAATGCAATGAGCCCGCCCCACCCTAACGACTCGTACAGTGGGCTAAGCAATGTACTGCCCATCGCCACGCCGATGTAATAGGAAACTAAGTACAGGCTTGCTGCGCTGCCCTTATGATGCGTCGCTTCCTTGCTGACAGATGCTGCCGTCAAGGAATGAGCAGTGAAGAACCCTAAACAGACTATACATAAACCGATTACAATGACGAAAAGAGAAGAAAATGCAGTCAGGCCAATACCTAAGGTGAGTAATGCGACCCCTACAAACCTCACATTGCGAAGACCGAATCTCCCTGAAAGCCAACCTGCGAGAGGAGCCCCTACGACCCCGAACCCATACGCCAAATATAAGTATGAAATCGTTTCAAGAGATAATGAGTACGGTGAATCGATCAGATGGAACGGTAAATACGTCCACACTCCAGTGAAAGATAATTGTAGGACGATGCCTAATCCGAATACGATAAGCAATGATGGATTTTTCAAATGAAATACAATACCTTCGATGTCCTTTGCGAAGGTCGTGTCAGTCGGCACAAAATTCCTTGATTTCGGTAATACCAATAGCAGGAGTACGAATAACATTGTTCCGAAAATAGAAAGGATATATAAGGACATTTGCCACGATGCCTGTTCGGCAATGAATCCCGTCATAAAACGACCGATCATGCCTCCTAAACTGTTAAAAGATATGTAGAGCGCCGTTGCGATGTTCGTAAAATTCTTATGTACTTCCTCGCTAATATAAGCGAGCGCGGCAGCAGGTACGCCGGCAAGCGCAAAGCCTTGCACGAAACGCAGAATAACAATCAAAAGGAACGATTCTGCGTTTGCGATAATGAGAAACGGAATGACAGATCCAATCAAGGAAAGGAATATGTATATTTTCCGCCCGTTCCGATCCGAAAAGAAACCGAGTACGATGAGCCCGACAATAAGCCCAATCGTTGTCATCGACATTGCCATACTTGCATACGACACCGAAATGTCGAATTCTGTAGTGAATAAAGGCAAGAGCGGCTGCATCGCGTACATTGATGCAAAGATGAAAACAGAAGCGAATCCTAAGCCGAGCACAATTCTCCAAAATTGCATATTTTTCAACGTATAGCCGCCATGTTGCATCACGCCACATCCAGTCATCAGCCTATTTGCTCTTATTATAGCATTCTAAATTTTAAATGCTCAGAGAAATGGAATAACGGATTATTAAATGAACGACTATTCAGAGTTCCGGAGGTGAGCTTTTTAATAGAGATAAAGTCAGTGACCGCCCGATACAGTACCACAAAAAAAAGCAGATGAAAGAAAATGCATCGCATTCCTTCATCTGCTTTACAAATTATAGTAGCCCTACACATTCTTCGTAGCGGCTTGTTTGATATTTCTGCGCTGTTGATAAATATTCCGCACGACCACTTTTCCGACTGCGTACACAGGAACGCCGACGATGATGCCAACGAAGCCGGCGATATTACCCGCTGCAAGGATGATGGTGATGACAGTGAGCGGGTGGATGTCGAGTGATTTGCCCATGACGTTCGGCGTGATGAGGTTGCTGTCGATCTGCTGGGCGATGAGCGTGACGATTGCGACGCCGATGACTAGTTTAGGCTCTTGTATAAAGGCGATAATCAATGCCGGAGTAACGGCAATCCATGGTCCGATGAACGGGACAAGATTCATGAATAACGCGAAGATGGCAAGAAGCAATGCGTATTCCAGTCCTAAGAACTTATATCCGATGAAGATGAGCGTTGCCAGGATGGCACTGATAAGGAATTGCCCTTGGATATAAGAACGCAGCACATTGTCGATGTCGCCCAGTGTTTTCTTCACCCAGTCACGGCGTTCGCCGCTGAACAGGTTATAGATGATCGGCGCGAATTTTTCATGATCCTTCAGCATGAAGATGAAGAAGAATGGCACCAATACGAGCAGAAATATTGCCTGGAAGAAGGATTGTAGAAATTGGACGACCCATTTTCCGAAATTCACTGCAATTGCCTGGAGTGAATCCGCAGCATTGTCGAATGATTTTTGTAGACTCTCCGGCAAGTCCTCTTTTTGAGGCAAGATATCTTTCATTTTCTCAAATTCTTTCGCCAATGTCGGTGCATTATCAACGAGTTTATTCACCTGATTCGTCACCGGTGGTCCGATGATGGAGATGAAAATCCATAGGACGACGGCAAGACCCGCCAAAATGATTAAAATACTTCCCCAACGCGGGACTTTCCGGTTTTCAAGAAAACGCTGGATCGGCTCGGTCATGTAATAAAGCACCCCACCGAGCAACAGCGGTAAAATGATCGCTTTTATAATGATGACGACCGGCGCAAATATAAAGCTGATTTCCATGAAATACTTAATGATTAAAATGGATAACAGGATTCCAACGCCCACTTGGAACCATAATTTCTTTGTCAATATCCCACGTCCTTTACCGTTCAGTTACTGATAGTATAAGTATACGGTTTTATACGTGCGGTGTCGAAAAGAAGTTTCATTTATCTATGATCATTTTGTTATGAGTAAATATACTACTCATTACTTGCCTCCCTCTTTGATAATCCTATGCAGCTAATAAATACGATTACAAATAAAATGATTTTTCTCGTCTCCAAAAAGTTTGGCATTTCTTTTGTGAAAATATACTGGACAAGACTATGCGCCCCTACAACTATTGCAGCCATTAAAACACTGCCTATCACGATGTTGACGTTTCTCATAAGTATTCCTCCTTATTTATCTTTCCTTCACGATACCAACGTTCATGATGCTTATTTTGATTAAACTTGCGGTGGGGAAATTAACGAATCGCAATTATTATCAAAATCAGCATACTTTCCTACGCTATACTTGAGCTAAAGGGGGGGAAGATTCATGGAAGACGAACAGATCATCCAAAGAACTGTTGAATGGATTGAAAAAAATCTACATAAGGACATCCAACTGGCGGACGTATCTACTTTTTCCGGCTATTCAAAATTTCATTTCCATCGGATGTTTCAATCTGTTTTGCATATGAGTGTGGATCAATACATTCGTACACGCCGACTGGCGGCCTCAGCAGTTTTATTAATCCATTCGGATGAACGGATCCTTGATATTGCCCTTAATGCTTTATTCAGCTCCCAAGAAGCGTTCAGCCGAGCCTTTAAGAAAACATACCATTTAGCGCCAGGTGAATACCGAAGGATTATGAGAAGCGTTATATTCAAACAAGAGGAGGAATTATTTATGCAGGAAATGAAAGGCTGGTTTTTAAGCGGAAGTCATCCGAATCATTTCAGGATGGGGATTGACCGGCAAGTCGTTCATACCGGAAAAGCTTCTGGATACATCCGGTCAGAATTTGTGACGGAACCAGAAGAATTTGCAACAATGATGCAACAGTTTAAAGCAAATAACTTCATTGGCAAACGGATCAAGTTATCCTGTTTTCTCAAATGTGAAGATGTAGAACAATTTGCAGGTGCGTGGATGCGCATCGACAATCAATTAGGGGACGTGCTGCAATTCGATAATATGAGCAATCGCCCTCTCCTGGGGACTCTCGATTGGAATTACTATTCTCTTGTCCTAGACGTTCCACCCGAAAGCAAAACCATCTCATTCGGAGTGCTCTTGCAAGGAAAAGGGAAAATATGGGTAAATCAATTTCAATTCGAAGAAGCTCCGGAAACTAGCTCTACTACAAATTTAGAAGTCATGCCCGAGCTGCTGGATGAACCAGTGAACTTGTCATTTGAAGAATAGAAAAACGGACCTAGGCTTCGTGAAGCGCCGAGGTCCATTTTTCCGTACGGTCTATTCCCAAACTTCATTTCACCAAGTCGACTACAATGTCATCCATTTCAAACTCTTCTCTACCCTTTCCTTCCTTCGTTGGGATGGCGATGGTCTTCGTTTCTCCATCTGCTGTAATTTCGACGCCTCCATGATTCTCAGACGTATATTCGACCAATGTAACCGAAGGCGTTATGATAAGCTTTGTTGCGTCGGGATCCAACTTTTTAAATGTCTTACTCCAGCTCATGTAATTTTCCTGACCGAAGCCGCCATTTCCATCGCCGGCGTAATAGTTGCCCAAGTCATCTTTTATAGTTATCTCAACATCAATGCCATGCCATTTATCAAGCACTTCCTTGGAGACCAATTGATCATAATACACGATGAAAGACATCGGTGTAACCGTAATTTTATCAATGGTTACATTCACACCATTTTGTTCTATCCCTTGATCAACGAATTGAACTTCATTATCCGAGGCTTGCAAAGAAAGGGAGAAGTTCCAGTTCCCTTTAACCTTTTCTTCTGTGCCATCAATTGAAATGCTGCCCACCTTCCATTTCACATTCACAGAATCCACGTCCTTCTCATCTAATCTGCTGCCCGTAATTAAGCCCACATATTGATTTTCTCCCACTTTGGAAATGTGTTGGCTTCCCGAACCGCCACTCGTTTCTTTAATATCCAAGTAGCCGCCGATGCGCGGTTGATCACCCAAATCCTGCTCGCTTTCGATCGAATAAGTCAATAAAACGGTCTTCCCATCGTAAATCGCATCATTGATTGTGATTTTTACGCCATTACTTTCCTTCGCCATATTCACCGTACTTGAATATTCCTGATAATTATCGTAGATTCCTGTTCTCCCATTGTCCAGAAATCTGAAAATATCACCGATAACAGGTACATTCCCCGCATAGGCCGGAAAGGCAATGCCAAGTGCAGATACTGATAGACCACCGATAACGACTGCTGCTGCAACCTTCATTTTCCAGCTAGGTCTTTTCCTCTTTTTACGTAGCGACATTTTTACTTCCTTCTTCACTTTCGCCTTATCAAACTCGCTAACTTCCATTTCTTCTGCCCTATTTTCTTCAATATCCAGTTCATTTAACAGTTGATAAATATCTTTTTCCTTCATAATGCATAACCTCCTGCATTCAAATTCGATGCTTCTTTCAACAATTTCTTTTTCCCTCTGAACACCCGATTGTCAATTGCCGTTATACTTAAGCCGGTTTTTCGGGAGATATCCGCCGTCTTGTACCCTAAGAAAAATTTCATTAAAAAAATGTCCCGATCGAGCGGTTCCAGTTGGTTGATTAGCGTAATCAATTCAGTTTTATCTTCCGCTTGAATCAATTCCTCTTCGACCGACATTTCGGTATTCATGTCCATATATTCGGAGGAAACCTCCATCCGTTTCGTTGCCTTGCGGTAGTAATCAATTGATTTGTATTTCGCAATCGCGCAAATCCATTTCCTGAAATCCGTCGGATCCCCGCGGAATTTGTCCGCATTGTCCCAAATGGACAGGAAAATATCATTGACACATTCATCCACAAGCCCTTCATTTCCAAGCGGAGAAAGCACTTTGTGCGTGATGCCTTTGATTAACGGCAAATAAGTATCAATGATGAATTCCAATGCGTCTTCTTTCTGTTTCTGCAATCGTCGAATAAAATTCTCACTAGTAGACTTCATTTACAGTTCCCCTTATATGTTGTAAAAGCTTTTACACCCTATACAACGACCCCAAAAAATTTTTCTCTCTATGTACACCACTTTTTTCTAGTTTACCAAATAAAAAATCGACTCCCCGCGACGTGGGAATCGATTTTTTTGTTCTATTTCATAGAAATCCTTAACTGTTATCGGTGAATACGCAAGATAATTCCATTTCCTGCCGGATCTTCCGTCACGAAATGTTCTGCTGTTGATGTAACAGCTGCACTAAGCCCTTCGATTCTCTCGATTGCTGCATTCAACGTCGATTGGTCAGGATAGACAAGCGTGAACGCTTCGAGTCCGGCACTTTCTTTTGACGGACGAGGCGCCCCTGCTCCGTTCCATGTATTCAATCCAATATGATGATGGTATTTACCTGTCGACATGAACAAAGCTTGTGGGTAAGGTGTGACCACTTCAAATCCAAGCGCTTCATAGTAAGCTTGTGTCTCAGCGAGGTTTGCGATATGCAAATGGACGTGCCCCATTATCGTACCTGCAGGCAGACCATCCCATTCTTCGTTTCCACTTGCCATTACAACCCCTTGTGCGTCAATCGGATCTGTGCTCATTCCAACAAAACCGTCCTGCCAAGTCCAGGTTTCCGGTTCCCGGTCGCGGTAAATTTCAATGCCGTTTCCATCAGGGTCCGACAAGTATAGCGCTTCGCTAACGAGGTGATCGGAAGCACCCAAGCGTACTTCGTTCCTTGAAAAGTGTTTGATTGCTTTTCCAAGATCCGCACGCGTCGGTAATAAAAGTGCAAAATGGTAAAGGCCCGTGCGTCTCGGCTCTTTCGGAAGGATATGCTCCGGTTGTTCGAGGACAAGCAATGGATTTTGACCATCTGCAGTCAATACAACTCGGTTATCGCCTTTTTCCAGTACACGGAATCCGATCGTTTCCGTATAAAAGCTTGTCAATTTGCCAAGGTCCGTCACTTTCAAAACAACTTCTCCTGTATATATATGTGGTGGTTGATGAAATGTCATGTTTTATTCCTCCTGGTAAGTTACTTACCTTATGTAACTAACTTTATATGCTACAATATGAATTGTCAAACACAAACGATTTTTACTTTGAAAGGATTTTGGCATATGAATGAATTCGAGCTTTGTCCACGCTTTGAAAAGGCTGTTTCCATTTTGAGCCAGCGATGGACCGCATTGATTTTATACCAGCTCATGTCCGGTCCGCAGCGTTTTTGTACAATGACCGATAAATTAGGTGTAAGCGGAAAAACATTGACAGAACGGTTGAAGGATTTGGAACAGCGCGGGTTCGTCATTCGTGAGGTGTACCCCGAAACCCCGGTGCGCATCGAGTATTCATTGACGAAGAAAGGAAAGTCTTTGACGCCGATTATGAAAGAAATTGAAGAGTGGTCGAAGGTATGGATCACAGTCGAAGAATAGGATGACTTTCGAAGGGGAGAACGACTTATAGAGCGCAAAAAGCCGGCTGCAAATGCAACCGGCTTTTCATCTATGAATTTTGACCGTCGTCCCTATCGAAACGAGTGAGGACAACTCCAGTACATCTTTATTATGCATCCGGATGCAACCGTGCGACACGTTCTTCCCGATGGATGAAGGATTATTTGTCCCATGGATTCCATAATGGGGTTTGGATAGCCCCATCCAGAATGCACCGAATGGACCGCCCGGATTCAGCTGTTTATTGATGATTTTATAGGTTCCAACGGGGGTAGCCGTCACCATTTTCCCTACAGCGATCGGGTATTTTTTTATCAATCTCTTTCCGTCATACAGTTTCAATTCATGTTTACCGATGGAGATGTCTATCCAACGCATTAGCCTCCCGCCTTCATGAAAAGGAATTATTCTTATAGAATACGGGACCGCGACCAGCTGCTTTGGGCGCTGGAGAGTTTTCATTGGACGCGGAAAGAGCATCTTTGGACGTTTTGATGCTTACTTTGAACGCGGGAGGGTTCTCTATGGACGTACAAATATCTGCTTTGGACGCATGGACGTCTACTTTGGACGCGCAACTGCCTACTTCGGACGCGCAGCCGCTTTGTTTCTCATGTGCCGTTGGAAAAGGTTGCTAAAAACCCTTCAATTTGTTCGGAAGATCTCAAATGATGTACAGTCTTCCCTTCAATTGCATACCGCCGCATCCGTTTAAGCATTTTCTTCTTCCGGCGACGGTACGTTGTGACAATGAATTTTATAAATGCCCAATCAATTTTTTCAGGGCAGCCTTCCGTCAAATCTTCCCGGGTTTTTCCATGATATTGAATTCGCCGCTTGACGACCCGGTAAAGACAGACACGCAACGGCAATTCCAAGTAAATGACTGTGTCGGCATGCGGTTCACGGATGTCAATCGTCGATGTGTAATTGCCTTCGATTATCCATCGTTCCTGTTCGACAATTTCTCGTTGTGAAGCTGAAAACTCCTCGGCTGGTGCTTCTACCCAGCCAGATTTCCAATACAATCGATCGAGATGAGTGACCTCGATTCCTACCAACTTCCCTAACGTGCGTGCAAACGTCGACTTTCCGACTCCTGCTGAAACGCCAATTACCATGACTCGGTTCATCTCATCACTCCTAACTCGGAAATCCAAGGATGTCCAGGCACATGAATTTTGAGGGCATTACAAAGCCACCGCCGATCTTCAGTGCTTAGCAAGTCCTTTACAGCGAGAAAGTCGGCATGGTCCTTTTCCCTCGGATTTTTCGCTTTGTATAAAAGGACAACCACCGGATGCAAATAAGGAATGCCATCCTCGGAAATCAAAAATAATGTCGAGCTTGGAAAAGTGATTGTCGGGTCCCGTCTAAAAACCCACTGCTCATTTTCCACTTCATTTAACAACACTTCCAAACGCTCTCCCGTTTGGTCGCTGCCATGCAATTCGTGGATCGGCAGTTCCAACATCTCCGATTCCCATTCAACCAGTTCCCCCTTCACCGCTTTTTGAAAGGACCAGTTAGCTAATATATTTCTCATCCTATATTGGTCCTCCCGAAAGATGGCGACTTCGATGTCCGAATGCTCCCGTGTTTGATTCCCAATGAAAAGATCAATCGCCCAACCGCCTGCAATTCCCCATGGTCGATCATAGACTTCCATCCAGTCCATCACTTTTTGGCATGAACGCATCATCTGAATTCCCCCTCATTCACTTCACGCAAAAAAAGGAGCGACACTGTCACTCCTTGTAAGCATTACCTATCATTTTATCTGAACGTTACCAATCTTACAAACCCCTGTTATAACTTTCCGACATAACTTAAACTTTTAATGTCGTGGGAGTCAAACGAGCCGTCCAATATGGCCTGCACATCTTTCAATGTATCCTGGAGACTTACTGATTGGCCCTTTTGCCCGGTGAACTCTTCAGCAACATAGAATGGCTGGGTCAAATATGCTTCCAAACGTTCACCGCGTTTATAGGTTTGTGCTTCGGATGGCGGCAATTTCTCTTCTCCGCCTACAGTAACAAGTGAACGCAATTCCCGGTAACGGCGTAATAGCTTTTGCGCTCTTTGCTGAATGAAGAAATGATTTTGATCCATATGCGAGCCTTCCAATACCGATGAAGTGGAGGCAATAGGATTGACCGCAGGATATCGGTGTCTTGCCGACAAATCGGCGTCGAACTGCCAAAGCGTCTCAAGCGGGCCGTATGGAAGCTCCTCATCCACTGCCTCTCCCGTCAAATCCAATAAGAACGTCGTGACGGAGTCCATTCCGATTTGCTGTAAGCGTTCTTGCAGCTCGTAAATGCCACCAGTCACTACATGACTTTTATCTGCCGCAAATGCAATGTCCTTCTCAAGGCCAAGTGTTGCCATTTTCTCATACGTTTCGTCAATGGTTTTCGTTATAATATCGACATTTTCCAATATATCTTCCAGCTCAGGGTGATTTCCTTCGGGCATTAACAGGAATGTTATATAGCCCTCATTCTTCAAGCGATAAAATAATTCACTCATGACGACTAGTTGGCCCATTTGTTTCCGAGCGACCAAACCGACTGTCCCGCCTTTTGCCAATGGTGCGAATAAATCCAATACCTTAATCTTCGTTTCGATCATCTCAATCTTCTCCCCCCGGATTATCAGTTCATCCAAACTACACCCCGCCAAATCTGCAAGTGCTACAAGTGTCCTCACTTCTGATTTCCCAACCGAAATTTTTCCTGTACATAAATTTGAAACTGTCGCCGGCCGAAGACCGACCGATTTGGCTGCGCTCGTCAAATTCGGCACTCTTCTCCTCAATAACGAAACATTCAACCGAAGATTATCTTTTTCCATATTTTCACCCCTCACTTTGAATAGTAATTTATTTTACGTTAT
>NZ_LQYA01000166.1 GCF_001531445.1 Sporosarcina koreensis | reverse complement strand
TTAGAAATGTTGATTTCCACTGCGATCGGACGCGTTCCGCGGGCACGGCTTCAGCCGCTTCCTTCGCTGCGCTCAGTCCAGGGTCTTCAGCTCGCGCTGTTCCCGCTGGAGTCGCCGCTCTCCGCTCCAATCAACAGTGTTTCCCATTAAATGAATGAGGTGATGGATATGATGACGAAGAATCAAATTAATGAACGCGAACAGTTGGAAATGCTGACCATAGAACAGTTGGTTCCTCAAGACCATCTGGTGCGCAAACTGGATGCGGCTCTTGATTTCTCCTTTATCTATCCATTAGTTGAAGATCTTTACTCAACCATTGGAAGACCGAGCA
>NZ_LQYA01000165.1 GCF_001531445.1 Sporosarcina koreensis | reverse complement strand
TCCCTGGAACAATGAGCGTTATTATCTTCGGTTACATTGGTGGATTACTTGTTGATAGAAAAGGTCCATTGTACGTGTTAACCATTTGAGTTACATTTCTTTCCGTTAGCTTTTTAATTGCTGCCTTTTTTTTAGAAGTAACACCATGGTTACTGACAATTATATTAGTTTTTGTTTTTGGTGGGCTGTCATTCACCAAAACAGTTATATCTACAATTGTTTCAAGTAGTTTGAAACAAAAGG
>NZ_LQYA01000164.1:19136-34401 GCF_001531445.1 Sporosarcina koreensis | reverse complement strand
TACTAAAAGGATGTTGGAAAACGGGGACTACTTCATTTTCACAGAACTGAAAAATCCACAGCGGATGCCGATCACAATCGATGTCATCCAGACGGAAGACGATGTATCGAAAGGGATTTTACGGGAGTATAGCCGCTATCCGATTAAAAAAGAGACGGACGGTACATTTGGCTTTGATTTGACGACGTACCCGACAGGCGTCTTTGAAAAGACATCGGCAGACGGTGACAAGGCGCAGCAGATGATCGGGAAAGCGTACCAATCGAAAGAGCTGACAAAATCGTACCCGAACGGCGCGAGTAGCCATACACGGGAATTGATAGAGGAAAGCGAAGCATTCAGCGGAATCCTTTTAGGGGACACGCAGCTTTCCGTCTATACATTAAAATCGCGAGGCTACGACATTGTCGACCACTGGCTCCTCGTTTCTGATGAACTGCTCTTCTCCAGCCACCAAAGCATGGATCGGTGGATGCTTGAATCAGCCACTTATTATAAGAAGCGAAATAAATGGTATACAGCGAATGGTCCGTACAATAAAATGGCGACAACTATCGAACCGATGCCTGAATCGGGCAGGGGCTATGGCCGCAACTTGCTGCTCGTAAAAGAGGATCGCACGATGGCGATGTATAATGAAACGAAAGAACGCTATTTTGAAAGCTTGCTATACAATTCATTTGCGAACCTCGACATTTTCAGAGGAGACCAAACGTATTGGGAAACGGAAGTGACGAGCACGTATTTGAAAAATCTGTTCGGCATCACGGCTCCTTTCGTAGACACGCGCTTCAACGAGCAGATCGCCTTATTCCTTTATAATGGAGGAAAGGCGTTCGGGCATGACGATTATACGCTCGGCTTGAAAAATTACGCGGATCTGCTTGTCTCTCAAAAAGGGAAGGGCAATATCATTAAAGTTGACGCAAATTCGTTCTATATCCAGGATTATTTCCCTTCGAAGCAAAATGTGAAGACACACAGCTCGATGAACCACTTGCTAGGCGGAATGAACATCCTGTTGCTCGCCTACAAAGAGCTTGGCGATCCTGTGTACTTGCAAACAGCGGAAAGTATCCAATCCGCCCTTGAGAAGGACGTCAATAAATGGATTCGACCGAACGGTGATATTTGGTATAAAATCTCGCCGGATCACACATTTGTCGGAGAAGATTATGTGCATTTGACATTGGAAGATCTGATCCATTCCTATGAAATGTGGTCCGATATCGACCCATCCAAAACAGCAGTCTTGGAGAAGTTGATCCGATCGAAGGCAGGCTATATGGATAAAAACCAAAAAGGATATACAACGAAAATTAAATCAGGCCTCGACCGTATTGGCATGCCGGAATTATTACCAGCAGGCGAGGAACATACGGACGCACTATAAAGCGTAGGGCGCCTGCTTAGAGGCGACAGGCATAAGGCGAAGCTGCGTCGTGGCGGTTTTTGCCACAGAGCGGATTTGACTTATGACCCCGAGCCAATCGAACTGCGAAGGGTTCGATTTGCCGTATTTCTGAGGTTTTTGCAGAAATTAAGGCATCCTTCCAGCGCCCGAAGCTGGATTGACTATAAATAAGAAAAAGTCCCGCACTGAGAATTTCCTCAGTACGGGACTTTTTTTAGTTGATTTTATTCACTAGGTCGGAACGGATCCATCCATAATCGGACGGCGGGTTGATATCCGCCAACACTTTGTACCATACATACCCGTCGCTGCCTGCGACTTCTTCGACAATGACGACTGGATAGCCGAATGAAGCTTCAAAGCCGGGATCTTTCGGTTTGTATGTAAACAGCTTATTGTCTGAACGTACTTCAGGGCTCGTTCTCACGTTAACCCCTTCTTTACCTATATAATTGATGCTGCCTAATTGTGCCTGTTTGTAATCACGCCCGCCGAGGAATGTATCCATCTTCCACATATGGCCCGCGATTTTGCTTCCCCAGTTCGGGTCGGATGCGTATTTCACGTTGATGCCGACCGCTTTATTACCAGGAACCGCGCCATTCGTATGCGCGCCAAGCGGATTTACATAATTCAAGTTCATATAGCGTTGGATGAAAGCGTTGATGCTATTTTCGGGAGTTACGTAAACTTCTCCCATTTCCGGAGAAGAATCAAAGACTTTGATTCCGAAAATATTATTCTTCGTTTGTGCATTTGCGCTTATGCCATAATCACTTTCATGGATGGCCGTCGCAAGGATGAACATCGCGTTGACACGATATGTTTCTTCCACCGATTTCAAATATTCACCTAAGCCGATCAGCTTCGAGTTTACCGTTGCATCTTTATAGCGGGCGATTCCAGTGCTTTCCCGGTCTTTCAGCGCCCAATTGATGTAAGAATCAAGCTCCGCCGCAGAATAGGACGTTGGCTGCCGTACGGATTGGAATTGGAAATATGGGTGATAAGTGATCACATTTTTCGTTCCGACTTCCTCGAAATAGACACCGTCGAAACTCGTATATTTTTTGCCGTTTGACATGCCAGATGCGGCTGGCCCGACGTTATAAACGCCTCTTGTCTTGCTAATATTGTCATAGGTTGAGTGAGTCAAAATACCATTGATCACTTCATAGAAATCATAGCCAGTGACAAGCTCGGTAGGGACGAGGTCGACTTCACTATGTTTTGCATAGTAAGTCGATCCTGCGAATTCGACGATTACATAATCTGCTCCGCTGCCAATATACTTTATCTCGCGGCCTTTCGTAATATACGTCACTTCATTCCGCAATGACTTATCGCTGTACAGGGATGTGTATTGTTTCGGGTTTTGCGCGCCAAATACACGGCCCGCCTTCATCTTAATGACATCGCTTCCTTTTTGAATAACCCGAATGGATGAAGATGCATTGTAGACTGCCAATGCATCTTCGTACGTTTTGTATAATGCGATTGTCGGAACGACCTGTCCATTTGAAATCGAGCTCACCTTATAGATTTCAGGATCTACTTCAGGTGTCTCCGGCTCAGTCGGATCTGTTGGTTCAGTCGGCTTCAAAAGTTCCGCCGCTGCATTCATTCTGAACAGGAATGCGGCTGCATGCGCGATTGTTGCGCTATCTTGCGGTTTGAAATAAACCCCGTTCTTCTGATGATCTCCGCGGATAATGCCCAAGTGGACTGCAGCTGAGACTGCATCTCGGAAATTAGGAGAAATCTTATGGGTATCTTTGAACGTGAAATTCGTTTTTTGAATAGGAAGATCCATATAACGGAATGCTTTGTATATCATTCCAGCCATCTGTTGACGTGTGATCTTGTCATTTGGTCTGAACGTTCCGTCAGGATAGCCTGAAAGCAATCCAGCACCCGCAGCGTTTTGGATTTCAATCGTCAACCCGGAATTCGCTTTCAAATCTTTGAATGTATATTTCGTAGAAGCGGGCAATTCCAAAGCGCGGGCAAGATAGGAAGCGAATTCGCCTCGAGTGACCGCCTTGTTCGGATTGAACTTGCTATCTGTCCGAATGACGTTTTTCTGGATCCAATAATTCAACTCCGTTTCCATTTGGTGTCCTGAGACTGTGCTCGCTTCCACCGGATTCTGGAATAGAGGAGTAAACATCAATAGCATGAGCAAGGCAAAAGTTATTATTTTTTTCACCGAGTAACCTCCTTTTGTACATCATCTATTATACTATCAGATTCTTTCTGAAATAATAAGGTGTAATTTGGTGTGATTTTCGGTTCCGCAAGAAATAAATTGTTCCGATAATAAAATAAAGCTGAATTGGCAACATTTTCGACAAGTTCCTGGAGATTTTTTTGAAAATGCAACTAAACAGTAAACCGCAACGTCGTATAAGATGCTATAATGACTAAGGGTCATGCCCATTATCTATTGGAGATCATTCGTGGAAAGGGTTTTATTGTTAATGACAACACTTACAAACAAATTGAAGGAAAAAGATACAGTTTATTTCTTAGTCGCATTGGCGATCGTCATGGTCGCGCTTTTCCTTCCGTCTTCTATTGCACTCGTCGCGACATCATTGTTCTTTGTACTCTTTGCATTTTTCAGGCCGCAGCAAAGCCTGTTGTTTCTCGTCATTTATGTAAGCATCCGTCCATTGCTTGTTGAAGTGAATTCTGGCTTAAAGCTGATCGGGGATTTGATCACTTTCATTGCGTTCGTCAAGATTGTCCTGTCAAGCGGACGTAATTGGAAGACATTGTTTTCATTCAAATGGTTTGAGTGGGCATTTTTTGCGATACTTATTGCCGGTTCGATCAGCGGATTGGTCCAAGGTGTTCTGCCGGCAGCGGTCCTTTTCCAAGTCCGGACATTCGTCATCATGTACTTGCTGTATTACATCATCGCAAGAATGACGTTGCCTGATGATTGGTTGAAGAGGCTTGCATGGGTGACGGTTTGGACGAGCATGATCTCATCCATCCACGGTCTTATCGAAAAGCTTTCGATGCGTCAGCTGTTATTGCCGGAAGAGTGGAAATATAAAACGTTAAGTGCAACGAACTTCGTGCGCATTTATGGATTGCCGGGCAATCCGAACTCAATGGCACTTCTATTGCTTTTCGGGGTTATGTCATTGCTGTTCCTTCAGCATATTTACAAAGGTGAAAAGTATAAATGGTTCTTGAATATCAATTTAGTCCTTTTCGTTGGGGTTTTCATTTTAACGTATTCCCGCGGTACGTGGATTTCAGCTTTCGTCCTCGGAGCGATTTTCATTGTAACGACACGGAATTGGCATTTGTTGAAAAGGCTCGTCATCGCCGGTGTCGCATCACTTATTCTCATTTATTATCCAGTGAATTTGGGCGTCAAGTTGGTGGCAAAATTCGGATTTGATCCGGAGGAAGTGGACATAGGCAGCATAGCGGGTCGTTTCGGAGAGACGTTCGATGAGCAAAACTTAGCACTCATGACAGAAAGCGGACGTTTTTTCTATATCAATAAGGGCTTTGAAATCTTCAAACAGTATCCGATTGCCGGATCAGGATTCGGTTCATTCGGAGGCTCCGCGACATTATCGTACGGTTCGCCGATTTACGACCATTACGGAATCCGCTCCGATATTTACGGAGGCAAGTATTTCTACTCGGATAACCAATACATTCAAATCATCACGGAGACAGGAGTCATCGGCGTCGTTCTTTTCGCAGCCTTCCTGCTCGGCATGTTGTATCTGTTCTGGAAGGAACGGAAAACACCGATGGGCAAATTCATGATTGCGCTCTGGTTTGCAACAGGCTTCTCCGGCTTCTACTATAATATTTGGGAACTGAAGCTTTACACGATGTTCTACTTCATCCTGTTCGGCGTCTTCGCTTCCATGACGAATCAATACACGAAATTTAAAGTAAAAGATCTGTAATCATACGCCATCCGGCTCTCATCGCCGGATGGTTTTTTGTTGTAATGAAAAAATCTATTGAAATCACATTCCAATATTTGCCTATTCATCCTCCTACTATCACATACAAACTATGTCACTTCTTCCTGAATCAAATAAAATCTTCCAATTCAGACACCCCGAAATCTATGCAGGGCAGTACCTCATCCGCTTTTTCCTTCTTATGGATTATGGTGTTTTGTCGAATCGTCTGGTAAGCTGGACTTTGATTCATAGAAAGGAAGGTGTCGACTTATCATTACTAAAGTAGATTCATTGAAAAGTTTCGGGAAAAAGGTCGCGATGACAGCGGCTGCTGTTTCACTTTTAGTGGCAGTGCCAGCTGGAGCATCGGCAAAGACACAGACAGTGGATAGTTATCCGGTTTCATCCGGAGTGACGTATACGCATTACACGCATTCGGGCACGAATCATATTAATCATGTGAGTGTCGATTTGAATGACCCTTACACGAAACTGGATATCGGTTTGCCGTCCCCGCTCGCGAAACGGGAAGCGACGACAACTCTTGCAAATCGGGATACAAGTGATGGGAACCGTGTAGTCGGTGCAGTGAATGCTTCATTTTTCGACATGAAATCCGGGTTGCCAATGTATTTGATTTCACAAGGAAATGAAATTATCAATGGCGGCGTCATCTCAAGTTCACGTGAATATTATGTCAGCAAACCGATCGCTTTCGGTGTTATGAGTGATGGCCGTGCGGAAATTGACGAGTTCAATTTCAACGTGTCCATTAACCATCAAGGCACGGACTACAAGATGACAGGTTTGAACCGTGAAAGGCAAGCAGATGAAACGATCATATTTACACCACAACATATATCATCTACGACCGGGTCGAATGAATTCGGCATCGAAATCGTCGTGGATACAGGTGAACCGATCACGTCTACATATTATGGACAGCAATTGACTGGAAAAGTCGTTCAAGTAAGGGACTACGGATCAAAGGAAAAAATCACGATTCCCAAAACAGGCTTTGTTATTTCCGCGCACGGTGGAAAGCCGTTGGAGCGATTGAAAGGGATTAAAGTTGGGGAAACTGTTTCTCTTAACCTTTCCATAGATTCGAAGTGGATGGATTCCTCTTTCATGTTGGCAAGCGGTCCGATGTTGTTAAAGGACGGTAAGCCGTACATTACGATGGATACATCAAATTGGCGCGCAAAAGCAATGACTGCCCGCACAGCGATCGCCATCAGCAAAGACAAGAAGAAAGTCGAACTCGTCACAGTAGATCGCAAGAGCGGATACAGCAACGGTATGACGCTGACACAGTTCGCGAATTATTTGGCTGCCCAAGGATACGACCGCGCCATTAACTTTGACGGCGGAGGCTCGACGACAATGGGCATCCGGAACCATGGCAGCAACACGGTTGTCTTAGCGAACAGGACGACAGATTCAAGCCAACGGAAAGTGTCCGCGATCATTGAAGCGATCAGCACGGCACCGCTCAGCGATCCTGCACATATTAGCGTTTCACGTGGACAAGTCGGCGACATGCTCGTTGGTGCAAGCGTCCCGTTGACGATCAATTATGTATTGGATGCATACTATAATCCTTTGAAAGTGGATGCTTCCCAATTAGCGATTTCGTCTGCTAACGGTAAAGCGTCCGTTTCAGGCACAACATTTACAGCTACATCAGCCGGTGAAGATAGAATCAATGTCCAATACGGCACAGCAACGCAATCTTTCCCGATCACGATTGTCGATGCGCCGGCCAAGTTGACTATTTCACCGAGCACATCAGGAATCAAACCGGGATCGACAGTGACATTCAAAGCGACAGCAACCGATGCACAAGGAAAACCGGTCATTTATTCACCTGAACAATTGACGTGGAGCGTTACCGGCAATGTCGGTACTGTCACACAATCGGGTACGTTCAAGGCATCCAATGTGCCTGGCAAAGGATCCGTCAATGTGAAGCTCGGAACGAAAACGGCGACGCTTCCGATCGATTTGTCGGATGGTACGCCTGCATTCACTGACATTCCGTCCGATTATGCATATTACACGGAAATCAGTTTCCTGAAGAATCTCGGCTACATTAAAGGGGATATCGACGGCAAGTTCAATCCAGGCCAGACATTATCAAGGGAACACGCAGCTGTTATTCTTAGCCGCGTATTCAACTTGGATACTTCACGCGCTGGAGCTCAGAAATTTACCGACGTTCCATCGACCCACCGCTACTTCAACGAAATCAACGCGATTGCTGAAGCGAACCTTGTCGGAGGGAAAGGGGATGGCACATTCGACCCTGCAGGTCAATTGACACGTGCACAAATGGCTGCCATTCTTGTGAAAGCTTACGAGTTGCAAGGGGAATCCGAGAAGAAATTCAAGGACGTTGCTGCAGACCATTGGGCATATAAACAAGTTCATATCCTGGCGAACCACAAGATTACGACAGGAAATGAAAAAGGCAATTTCGAACCGAATAAACCGGTGAATCGCGCCCAATTCAGCGCATTCCTATACCGCAGCATCAATCGTTAATGAAAGATTTGCCGACGGATCGAGTATTTCGGTCCGCGGCATTTTTTTCTTTGTGAATGAAGCATGTTATAATGAACTCATTATTTGTAGAAGGATGTTGGATTATGAGAATAGGAATTGTAGGGAATTATGGCAACGATAATAACGGGGACGAAGCGATTCTGCTCAGCCTCGTGAAACAAGTGACGTCCACTTTCAATATCAGTACGTCTCAGCTGACCATTTTCAGTAATAATCCGAAACAGACAGCCGAGCGCTACGGAGTGGAGAGCTACCCGCTTTATTATAAAAAAGGGAACGCCGTCAAAACGTTCATTGAAACATTCCGCCAAAATAAAAGAGTCGTGAAGAAGTTGGATCTGCTCATCATCGGCGGGGGCGGTATCCTGATGGACTTGTACCGACGCGAAGCGCCTTTATACGGCTCGTATGCGATGATGGCGAAGCAATCGAACACACCATATGTCATTTATGGCTGCGGGGCAGGCCCATTGCATACATCTCTAGGAAAATGGTTCATCCGCTATATGTGCAAACATGCGGAAAGCGTATCTGTCCGGGACCCGGAATCTGCGGAATTATTGCGTTCGATTGGTGTGAATGAAAAAGTCGACGTCATCGGCGACCCTGCATTTTCATTGCGGGAAGATGACGCTTCTGCCAAATCCGATGCACCGTCGAAAATTGGTGTGACCGCGGTGCCATATTACAACGCTGATTACTGGCCGGAAGGGAATCCCGATCTCTATCGGAAATACGTGGAAGGCATGGCGAAAAATCTGGACAAGCTCGCTTCCGTGCAAGACGTCGAAGTTACATTCTTTGCGACGAAGTTTCCGCAGGACGCCAATGTGACGAAGGATATTCAAGAATTGATGACTGAGCATGCGAAAACGACAATCATTAATGAAAACTTGCTGCCGTCCAAAATTATGGAAGTGACAGAGCAACAGGATATCGTCATCGGAACAAGGCTGCACTCATTGATTTTAGCGACTTGCACGGAAACGCCGGTCATGGCGATTTCATACCACCATAAAGTGAAAGACTTCATGAGCTTGGCAGAGTTGAACCGCTTTTCATTCCCGATCGACGAGCTTCATGAAAACGACGAGTATTTCCTCGGTGCGTTCAATGAAATGAATGCGGACTGGAAGGGAACATTGCAGCAGACCGAACAGCTATCAAAGAGGTTATATGACGAAGCAATGAACGGAACTGTTCAATTTACGAATGCTTTGAATAAATGAAAGAATACCGCCGGATAAGTGCTTATCCGGCGTTTTTTTATGTGATCATATCGGTGCCGCGCTCATAAACGCTCATAAATCTCATCAAGTGATCATAAAACAGGTCAAGCGCTCAAAAATCCCATCAAGCGCTCATAAACTGTTCCCCCGCGCTCAAAGAGGAGACTCCCACATCCGAAGTGCCATTCCACTCGCTCAATCCCCCTATCAAAACCCCAACATGCATTTCACATCATTCACATACGACTGGCTCACCGGCAATTCCGACCCGTCCACTAACGTCACGACTAGATTCGAAGAGAAATCACGCGAAATCCTCGAAATGCTAGTCGTATTGACAATGTACGAACGATGAATACGCAAGAAGATATCAGGCAGCCGCTTTTCCAATTCCTTCAGCGTGCTTGCCACGCTGAATTGCCCTTCCTCTGTATAAAAGAATGTCTTTTTCTGATAACTTTCGATATGGGTGATCTGTTCAATTGGCACCGGATACCATTCATCATCGAGCTTTCCGGTAAGCATTCTCAATGGAGTAATTTGATCAGAAGGAAGGAGGACGACAAGTGCGGCTTGTTCCCCGTTTATTTCAATTGGCATCCAATCCCCTTGTAGACTAGTTAATTGCTGTAAAATTTCTTCTCGTAAACTTTTCCTCTCCATGCGATTCATCTACCCCTTTTCGATTTCATCGAGCCATTTCCCCATTCATCCCCTAAAACTATCCTTTTGTCGGAATGCACAGACAGTTCTATTATTCTGTTATATAGTAATGTATAACAACTTTAACTGTTGTGGAACAGTATGAAAGTATCAATTAATCTATTAAGAGAAAGGTGTCGAATCAAATGAAGCAAAACGAACAGGTAAAACAGTTGGAGAGAAGCTGGCAGGAGGACTCTCGTTGGGAAGGAATCGAGCGCGGTTACAGTGCAGAGGAGGTCATCAAATTACGGGGCTCCGTTCAAATTGAACATACATTGGCGAAAAGAGGGGCTGAACGACTTTGGAAGTCGCTCCATGAAGAGGATTTCATCGCTGCTCTCGGGGCATTGACGGGCAATCAAGCCGTCCAGCAAGTAAAGGCCGGACTTCAAGCCATTTACCTGAGCGGCTGGCAGGTGGCGGCAGATGCAAATATGGCGGGGCAAATGTATCCCGATCAAAGCTTGTATCCGGTCAATAGCGTGCCGAACGTCGTGAAACGGATTAATCAAGCATTGCAGCGCGCAGATCAAATCGATCATGCAGAAGGCGGCCCCGATGATTTCGATTGGTTCGCCCCGATTGTCGCCGATGCTGAAGCCGGATTCGGAGGTTCTTTGAATGTGTTCGAATTAATGAAAGCGATGATTGAAGCGGGAGCTGCCGGCGTCCATTTCGAAGATCAGCTCGCTTCGGAAAAGAAATGCGGCCATCTTGGCGGGAAAGTGCTTCTCCCGACGCAAAACGCCGTCCGGAATTTAATTTCGGCAAGGCTTGCGGCTGACGTATCGGGTGTATCGACGATCATCATTGCAAGGACTGATGCCGATGCAGCGGATTTAATCACGAGCGATATCGACCCACGCGACCATGAATTCATTACCGGAGAACGCACGCCGGAAGGATTTTACCGGACGAAAGCCGGCATCGATCAGGCGATTGCCCGCGGTCTCGCATACGCACCATACGCAGATCTCATATGGTGTGAAACGTCGACACCCGATTTGGCGGAAGCGAAACGTTTTGCGGACGCTATCCATGAAAAGTTTCCGGGCAAAATGCTCGCTTATAACTGTTCACCATCCTTCAACTGGAAAGCGAATTTGGATGACGATACGATTGCCGAATTTCAGCGGAAGCTCGGCAAGATGGGCTATAAATTCCAGTTCGTGACACTCGCAGGGTTCCATTCATTGAACCACAGCATGTTCGAATTGGCGCATGGCTATAAGACTGACGGGATGGCTGCTTATTCAAAGTTGCAGGAAGCGGAATTCGCCAATGAATCGAAAGGGTATACGGCGACCCGCCACCAACGTGAAGTCGGAACAGGTTATTTTGATGAAGTGGCACAGGTCATTTCGGGAGGCACTTCATCAACGACGGCCATGAAAGGGTCTACGGAGGAGGCGCAATTTGTCTAATGCAAGTCATATTTCATGAAATGAAAGGATGGTTCAACTGACTATTCAACAAACGCGTTTTAATATGGATGTGCTCGGCGAGATGACCGCGGGTACGGAGGAAATCCTGACACCGGAAGCGCTTGAATTCCTTTATTGCCTGCATGAAAAGTTCAATGGCAGACGGAAGGAATTGCTTGTAGCGAGGAAAACGAGGCAACGTCGATTCGATGCTGGCGAGAAGCCCGGCTTCCTTGAGAAAACGAAGCATATTCGGGAAGGGGATTGGACAGTCGCGCCGGTTCCGTCCGATTTGCAGGACCGACGGGTTGAAATAACAGGTCCTGTTGATCGGAAAATGATCATCAACGCACTTAATTCCGGTGCGAGAGCATTCATGGCGGATTTTGAAGATGCGACTTCGCCGACGTGGTCGAATGTGATCGATGGACAGCTTAATCTGAAAGATGCTGTAAGACGGACGATTTCGTACGAGCAGCATTCCAATGGAAAGCAGTATGTTTTGAATGAAGAGACGGCTGTATTACTGGTGAGAGCACGCGGGTTGCATTTGGATGAAAAGCATATCCTCATTGACGGGCAACGGATGGCAGGGGGCTTCTTCGATTTCGGGCTTTATTTCTTTCATAATGCAAAGGAATTGATAGCGCGAGGAACGGGTCCGTATTTCTACTTGCCGAAGCTTGAAAGCCATTTGGAAGCGAGGCTGTGGAATGAAGTTTTCGTTTTCGCACAGGAAAAGCTTGGCGTTCCATCCGGCACAATCAAAGCGACGGTGTTGATTGAAACGATACCTGCTGCCTTCGAGATGGATGAAATCCTGTACGAATTGCGTAATCATATAGTGGGATTGAACTGCGGGCGTTGGGATTATATTTTCAGCTTCATCAAAAGACTTCGCAACCAATCGGATGTCATCTTGCCGGATCGAGGGCAAGTAACGATGACGTCGCCTTTCATGAGGGCTTATACACAGCTTTGCATCCAGACGTGTCATCGACGGAACGCCTTTGCGATGGGCGGAATGGCCGCTCAGATTCCGATCCGCAACAATCCTGAAGCGAATGAAGAAGCATTTCGTAAGGTCGCGGAAGATAAACGGCGCGAAGTGACGGACGGACATGATGGAACGTGGGTCGCTCACCCGGGGCTCGTCCCGATCGCAATGGCAGAATTCGATAAGCATATGGAAACGCCGAATCAAGTTCATCGGAAACGGGAGGATGTGCAAGTGACAGCGGATGATTTGCTGGAAGTGCCGACCGGGACGATTACGGAGGAAGGATTACGGATGAATTGCAGCGTCGGCGTCCAGTATATCGCTTCGTGGTTGAATGGGAATGGGGCGGCTCCGATCAATCATCTGATGGAAGATGCGGCCACCGCCGAAATATCCCGCACGCAAGTATGGCAATGGATCCGCCACCCTGAAGGCAGGTTGGAGGACGGCAGGGAAATCAATATTGAGTTATTTAAAGATGTATTTGCCGAGGAAATGATGAAATTGAAAGAAGCCGTCGGGGAGAAAGAGTTCCGTTTCGGCAAATTCAATGAGGCAGCCGATCTATTCGTCGAATTGACACTGCAAGATGAGTTTGAGGAATTCCTGACGCTACCTGGATATACAACTTTATCATAGAAAAAGGAGGAGGTTCATTATGCAAAAAACGAAGGAAATGCCAAAGTCGGCGAAAAAGGTTTGCCGGGAATGCGGTTGTGAAATCGTAGAGAAAGTTGAATCCCTGCTCTATGAATGCGAACGCTGCATCGGCAAACATAACGAATAAAGACTTGGCCCGGTCTCCCAGCAGGAGAGCGGGCCATTTTGGTAAAAGGGTTTCATTCCCTCTCTGGCGAATGATGATGATATGATAGAAGTGAACATAAAACATGAAGGGGGCTGCTGTTATGCGAAATGAAGAGATGCTTTTAATTCCAGGACCGACGCCTGTCGTCGATTCGATTTACGACGCGATGGCGAGTGAAACGAGAGGACATACCGATCCCCGCTTCGTCGAAATTTACAAACGTTCGATCGAGCGGACACGAGAGATGTTCAAAACCGACGGGGAAGTATTTGTCGTTGCCGGGTCGGGAACGATCGGCATGGAAATGGCACTCGTCAATACCGTAGGTGCAGGGGAGCGGCTATTGGTCATCAGCCATGGATATTTCGGGGACCGCTTCATCCAACTAGGGAAAGCATTCGGAATTGAAATCGATGTCCTCCAGGCGGAGTGGGGACAACAAGTTGCACTTGAAGAAGTGGAGCGCCAGCTATCGGAGCATACATACAAGGCAGTGACGATCACGCATGCAGATACGTCTACAGGTGTGGCGGCCGATTTGGAGGCACTCGTTCCGATTGTGAAAAAGCACGGCGCGCTCGTCATTTTGGACGGAGTTTGCGCAACGGCTGCGATGGAAGAGGATATGAGCAAGGAGTATGGCGAAGCAGGATACAAGCTTGACGTCGTGTTGACTGGCTCTCAAAAAGCGATCGGTGTACCGCCGGGGCTCGCGATTGTCGCGTTCAATCAAACTGCATTAGCAGCGCGCAAGCAACTTGGAGCCATTCCGGCTTACTATAGCGATATCGAAAACTGGATTCCAATCATGCACGATCCTTCCAAATACTTCGCGACGCCACCGGTGAACTTGATTTATGCATATGATGAAGGCATGAAGCTCGTCCTGGAAGAGGGCTTGGAAAAACGATACGCGAGACATACGGCATTTGGCCGAGGCGTGCGCGCTGCACTCCGGGAATACGGCATGAAGCCATTGGCGGAAGAGGCGGTTGCCGCATCGACGTTAAGCTGCTTCCAATATCCGGAGGGCGTTAATGACGCAGAGTTCCGGGCCGCCTTGGCGGGTGTTGGACTCATCGTCGCAGGCTCGCTAGCACATTTGGCAGGCAAAGCATTCCGCATGGGCCATATGGGCAACACGACGGACCAAATGCTCATTTCAGCAATTGAAAAGATCGGTCAAGCATTGCAAGAAACTGGCCATGAAGCGCCTATCGAGCAAGCCGTCAACCGTTTTAAAGATGAAGTCAAAACACTCGTTTGAATGAACTGAATAAAGTACACCCCGGAAGCTAGTGACAAAATCTAGCTTCCGGGGTGTTTTATTTTTGCGCGAGTTTGCGGGAGTTATGTTCGAGTTCAAGGGAGTTTTGCGCGAGTTACGCATCATTTTGCTCGAGTTCGACGCAAGTTTGCGCGAGTTTCACATAGTTATGCTCATTTCGGGACTTTTGACCCTACCCTGGTAGACGCTCCGGCGGAATCCATCACTCTCCCTGAATCTCCTCCAACACCTTGACCGCCACATCTGGCACATCCGTAAAAATTCCATCCGCACCGATTTCGATCATACGCCGAATTTCTTTTTCTTCATTCACCGTGAATGGATGGATATGCAAATCCTCATCGTGTGCAAGCTCCACCAGTTCCTCCGTCACGACCGTCTTATCGACCCCAATGCCTGACGCGTACTCTGCGACTGTTTCCAATCGCTTTTTCGTTAGCATCGTTTCATTTTTCAGCGAATACAGTTGTATAAGCGGAATGGCGGGTTCCTGCTCATGGATTTTCTTCAAGGAAGCGCCATTGAATGATTGCAGAATTACTTTCGGCAGCTCTGCATCTTCATCTGCTAACAGCCCGAATTCCCGCAGCTGTCCGAGCAACGCTTCCTCGATGCCCGGATAGGAAGCGGGTGTCTTCAGTTCGATATAGTAATTGACATCATCTTGGAAATACGAAAAAATCTCCTCCGTACTGACGATGCGAAGCGGATCAATGCCTTCGGGCAATGAAACCGGCAGCTTCCCGTCGTAGTCGGACTCTCGTTGAACTTTTTTCAACTCCTGAAAATCCACTTCCGCAATTGTCTTTCTGCCATGCGGCAAATGAACAAAAGGATCGTGCATGGAAACGAGCTCGCCATCTTTCGTCATATGCACATCCA
>NZ_LQYA01000164.1:14091-19101 GCF_001531445.1 Sporosarcina koreensis | reverse complement strand
ATATAATCCGCCTTCATCTGCACCGCCAATCCATAGGACAGCAATGAGTGTTCCGGCGCGTAGGCGGAAGCCCCGCGATGTGCAATGATCAGGAACTTGTCAGCAGGCAAAGATGCCGCCACCGAGGCGGTTGAACATGCCGATAGAAGGATGAGCAGGCCTAGAAGAATCCCTTTTTTCACGAATGTATCCTCCTTGAACGTAAAGTAATTGTAAAGAATGAGAAAAAAGGAAGGAATTATGACTTCTTTTATCGAAGTGTGTTACTAGCACATATATTCAGATTACTATAAAAGTATTTACAGAAAGGAATTTGATCAATGAAAAGGGTTGAACTGATAGACGTCTCCAAATCATACGATAAACAAGTGGACGTTATCTCCAATATAAACGTAACGATTGAGCCGGGCGAGTTTTTTGTCCTTGTCGGCCCTTCCGGCTGCGGGAAGAGTACGATGCTCCGGATGATTGCGGGGCTTGAGGAAATTACCGGCGGAACATTGAAAATCGGTGAGAAAGTCGCCAATAATCTTTCCCCTGATAAACGAGACCTTTCCATGGTCTTTCAAAACTATGCATTGTATCCGCATTTGTCGGTTCAGCAAAACATAACGTTCGGTCTTGATGTAAAAAAGATGAAGAAGGAGGAACAACGAAAAAAGGCGAACGAAGTGGCGGAAATGCTCGGCTTGACGGAATACCTCGACCGCAAGCCGCGTGAACTTTCCGGCGGGCAGCGGCAACGCGTCGCCCTCGCAAGAGCCATCGTCAGTGAGACACCGATTTGCCTGATGGATGAGCCTTTATCCAATCTCGATGCCAAACTGCGTGCCCATATGCGTTCGGAAATCAGAAGGATTCAAAGGAGCCTTGGCATTACAATGATCTACGTCACCCATGACCAAGTGGAAGCGATGACAATGGGCGATCGGATCATGATCCTCCATGAAGGGAAGATCCAGCAAATCGGCAAACCGATCGATATTTACAATTATCCTGCGAATCCATTCGTCGCGACGTTCATAGGATCGCCGCCGATGAATTTGGCTAAAGCGGAATTCAATCCTTCGACATCAGAGCTCGTCATTGCTGATGAATTGCGGTTGCCTGTGCCGATTGACGAAATTGGAAAGCTTCCAAGAACATCCATGACGGTCGGAGTTCGGCCTGAAAACCTATATCCGATAACCCCTGAAACAAAGGCGGAGGATGTTTTCCATGTGGAAGTGACGAACGTCGAAATTCTTGGGAATGAAACCGTTTTTTCATTCAAACTGGGCGGGGAGGAATGGATGGCGAAATGGAGCGGCCAATGGCATATCGACATCGGCGACCGAATGCCCGTCCGAATGGAATTCGAGTCACTGTCCATCTTTGACGAACAGAGCGGTGAGCTGATTAAAGGGACGATCGACTACGGCAAATACGTCAAGCAGCAAAAGGTGTCGCCATGACCCGGATTGGAAGAGTATGGCGGAAGTCCGTAGACGGGCGGACGGCAGCCCTTTATTTATTGCCATCTATTATTCTATTTTCCGTATTCGTCTTTTATCCGATGTTCCGGACAATCTATTTAAGCTTTTTCCTGACGGATCAAACAGGCAATGCCGCCATCATGGTCGGATTCGAAAACTTCGTCTACTTGCTCGGGTCATCCGAATTCCAAAACAGTATGAAAGCGACGGGGCTGTTCGTATTGTATACAGTTCCGATCACAATTATTCTGGCGCTGTTCTTCGCGCTGCTCGCAAATGAGAAATTGAAGGGCATCGGTTTTTTCCGAACGATGTATTCATCGACGATGGGTATCTCCGTCGCTGCTTCTTCCGTCATTTGGCTTTTCATGTTCAATCCGAGTATCGGAATGTTCAACCGGTTATTGGGCGTCTTGAATCTACCGCAAATTCAATGGCTGCTCGATCCGGAATGGGCATTGCTATCCGTGTCGATTTCAACGATTTGGATGAATATCGGTTTTTCTTTCCTGATTCTATTGGGTGGTTTGCAAAACATCGACGAGCATCTTTATGAGAGTTCGAGAATTGACGGAGCTGGCTATTTCTATCGATTGAGGCGCATCACACTGCCGATGCTTTCGCCGACGCTGTTTTTCATCATCACGATTTCTCTCATCAATGCGTTTCAGACGTTCGGACAGATTGATATTTTGACGAAAGGCGGACCTTCGCAGTCGACGAACTTGATCGTCTACTCGATTTATCGGGAGGCATTTATCAACTATCAGTTCGGAACTGCAAGTGCGCAAGCCGTCATTTTATTCCTGATCATCTTGATTGTCACCATCCTCCAATTCAAATTGGGTGAAAGGAAGGTGCATTACCAATGAAAATGGGGCTCGCTTCGAAAATATGGATCTATTTCTTATTGATTGCAACGTCGGCATTCGTCTTCTTCCCGGTATTGTACGCATTCATGATTTCATTCATGACGGGCCCGGAGATTATCCAAGGTAAATTTTTTCCGGAATCGATCAGTTTCGAGAACTACAGCAAAGTGTTCAGCCGGCTTCCATTGCTGAGCTATTTATTGAACAGTTTCATCGTTTCGGTCAGTGTCATGCTTGGCCAACTTGTCGTCTGCAGTCTGGCTGCTTATGCATTCGTCTTTTTCAAATTCAAAGGTAGGGATTTCATATTCTTCCTGTTCATTTCGACGATGATGATCCCTTGGGAAGCGACGATGATCCCGAACGTATTCACAATCCGCAAGCTTGACTGGTTTAACACGTACCAAGGGCTTACGTTGCCGTTTTTCGCGCTTGCATTTGGCACATTCCTGCTTCGTCAGCATTTCCTCACAATCCCGAAGGAACTGCATGAAGCATCTCAAATTGCGGGCTTAAGCCGTTTCCGCTTTTTCTGGCGGGTCGTTCTCCCAATATCCAAAACAAGCCTTGTCACATTGGGCGCTTACGGTTTCCTGACGACATGGAATATGTACTTATGGCCGCTGCTCATAACGACGAACCAATCTGTGCGTACTGTGCAAATCGGTCTGAAGCAGTTGCAGTCCCAAGAAATCGCAACCGAATGGGGGGTGGTCATGGCAGGAGTCATCGTAGTTATCATACCGACGCTGTTGTTGCTGTTCCTCGGACAGAAGCAGCTGCAAAAAGGGTTATCACAAGGCGCGTTGAAATAATCAAGTCTACCAATTAAAAGGAGTGCATGAAATTTGAAGAAACTACTCACTTCATCTTTGTTTTGGGTGCTAATATTGGCTTTTGCCGTGTTGACAGCCTGTACGAACAGTGACAGCAAAGAAAAGAATGAGCCGACGAAGAATGATACATCGTCCGAAACGGAAGGGACGAAAGATGACGGCGCCGCGACAGGCGAAAAAGTATCCATCGAATTCTGGCATGCAATGTCAGGTACCGGACAGGAGTCGATTGACGCCATTGTCAAAGGGTTCAATGAATCCCAAGACAAATACGAAGTGAAGGCGGAATTCCAAGGATCCTATGAGGAATCATTGACAAAGCTCCGGGGTGTCGGCGGAACGAAGGATGCTCCTGCCATCACGCAAGTGTTTGAAGTCGGAACGAAATACATGATCGACAGCGGCTATATAGAACCGATGCAGAAATTTATCGATGAAGACAATTACGATCTTTCCCAGCTAGAAGAAAACATCCTGAACTACTACCGGGTCGACGGCGAGCTATATTCGATGCCGTTCAACTCCTCGACACCAGTCATGATTTACAACAAAGATGCTTTCAAAGAAGCAGGGCTCGATCCGGAGAAGGCTCCTGAAACATTCGCTGAAGTGATTGACGCGGCAGCAAAGCTGAAAACGGATGAGATGTATGGCTTTTCAATGTTGACATACGGCTGGTTCTTCGAGCAGCTTGTTGCGACGCAAGGCGGCTTGTATGTGAATGAAGACAATGGCAGGTCAGGAGACGCAACGGAATCTTTATTCAACGGTCCTGAAGGGCTGAACGTCTTCCGCTTCCTCGATACGATGAACAAAGCGGGGACTTTCGGGAATTTCGGAACGAACTGGGATGACATCCGGTCTGCATTCGCAACAGGCAAAGTTGCTATGTACATGGACTCGTCCGCCGGTGTAGCGGGTGCAATCAATAACGCTCCATTCGAAGTCGGTGTCGCTTATATCCCGCATGCGGATGAAGTCCAACGGAACGGTGTCGTTATCGGCGGCGCTTCGTTATGGATGTCCAAAGGGATTGCAGAAGAGGAACAGGAAGCTGCTTGGGAGTTCATGAAATACATGACAACACCTGAAGTCCAAGCAAAATGGCATTTGGACACAGGCTATTTCGCTATTAACCCTGCTGCGTATGACGAGCAGAACGTAAAAGACAAGTGGGCGGAATTCCCGCAATTCAAAGTAACAGTGGATCAGCTTCAAGATACAATTCCAGGCCTTGCGACTCAAGGTGCGCTCATTTCCGTCTTCCCTGAATCAAGGCAGCAGATTGTAACTGCTTTGGAGGAACTGTACCAAGGGAAAGATCCGCAAGAAGTTCTTGATAAGGCTGCGGAAGGAACAAACCGTGCGATGGAAATCGCGAACAAGACAAAACAATGAAGATAGGCTGTCTGGCAATCGTATGAATGCCGGACGGCTTTTTCGGAATGAAAATAGTTTGTAAAGTTAGTGATTGATGGGCATGACTTATTTCTAATTATGATATTATTGTGAATAATATATTACTAGAGGGTTTTACGTGCATGATTGCGCTTAAAATAAATTGTAAGTAGGGGAGATGGAAGCCATGTCTTTTATTCGAAAAGCAGGAATGTGGATTGCTGTAATGGCATTGACATTCAGCGGATTTTCAATGTCTGTCGCCAAGGCGGCAGGGGCTCAGGACGTGACACGCGGTGAATTCATTACAGCTGTCGTGAAAGCCCTTGAACTGGAATTGGGAGATGGAAGCACAACGGAATTTACGGATGTCGACGAAATATTGGCACCTATCGTTGAAGCGGCAAAACAAAACGGACTTATAAAAGG
>NZ_LQYA01000164.1:11928-14019 GCF_001531445.1 Sporosarcina koreensis | reverse complement strand
GCCTCCCCTGCCACTCTTTTAGATCGCTTCAAAGATAAAGCGGACTTCCAAACGGATGAACCGGAAGAACTGGCGAAAAGTGTCGGGCTGGATTTATTCAGAGGATATGAGGACGGCACTGCGAAACCGCAGCAAATCGTAACAAAAGGACAAGTGAAGAAAATCATCGACCGTTTGCTCGTAGTCTATAATGCTGCACCTGAAGTGGACGAAACGAACACGGATGCTGTCTCATTGCGCATCCTTGGCACGAGCGATTTGCATACGAACTTTGTCAACTATGATTATTATCAGGACAAGCCGACAAATGAATTCGGATTGGCTAAAACAGCTTTGCTTATTGATGATGCGCGTGCAGAAAATCCAAACAACCTATTATTCGATAACGGGGACTTGATTCAAGGAACACCGCTTGGCGGATATAAAGTGTCCGTCGATCCATTGGAAAAAGGAGAGCTTCATCCTGCATTAGCAGCATTGCAATCGCTGGATTTTGATGCAAGTACGTTAGGGAATCATGAGTTCAACTACGGACTCGAATATTTAGACCTTGTTTTGGCGGAAGCGCCATTCCCGGTGCTGAACGCCAACGTCTATGATGCTGAAACAGGCGAGAACCGCTATACGCCATATGTCATCTTGGATAAGGAAGTTGTGGACGGCAATGGGGCAAAGCACGAACTTAAAGTAGGCGTCATCGGTGTCGTAGCTCCGGGTATCATGCGTTGGGACCGTTTCCATCTTGAAGGGAAAGTAATTGCCGAAGATGCGGCGGATATTGTTGAAAAGATTGTCCCTGAAATGAAAGAAGCAGGAGCGGATGTAGTTATTGTTCTTTCTCACTCAGGTATGGGTGATGAGATCCATACAAAAGGGGAAGATGATGTTGCCTATCAAATTACTGCAATCGATGGAGTCGATGCAGTTCTAACAGGCCATAACCATTCCGTATTCCCTGGTGATTACGCAGATCTGAAAAACGTCGACAGCGAAAATGGCACTGTCAATGGAACACCGATCGTCATGCCGGGCAAATTCGGAAGTCATTTAGGGGTCATGGATCTAGTTCTTGAAAAAGACGGCGACAGCTGGAAAGTAGTCAGCGGCAAAGGGTCACTTCGTGAAATTGATTCCGAATCTGACGCGGCTTCGGAAAAAGTGATCGCAGCTGTGAAGGAAGCTCATGAAGGGACAATCGAGTATGTCCGCAGCCCTGTCGGCAAAACGACATCTGCGATTACGAGCTATTTCTCATTAGTGAAAGATGACCCATCGATTCAAATCGTAACAAATGCACAAAAGTGGTATGTAGAAGAGCAGTTGAAAGGTTCAGAGTATGAAAGTCTTCCAGTCCTTTCCGCGGGGGCACCATTCAAAGCGGGCGGACGCAATGGCGCCAACTACTACACTGACATTCCGGCAGGCGAAGTCGCTATCAAGAACGTCGCAGACCTTTATGTGTATGACAATACAGTGACTGCAATCGTCTTGACTGGCGCAGATGTGAAGGAATGGCTTGAAATGTCAGCAGGCCAATTTAATCAGATTGACCCTGCTTCAACAGAACAGCAAGATTTAGTCAATGCTGAATTTCGTACGTACAATTTCGACGTTCTTGATGGCGTGACATATGAAGTCGACGTTACACAACCGGCGAAATATGACTACTCCGGCAAAACGATCGATGCGAACGCTAACCGTATCGTCAATTTGCAGTACGATGGCAAGGAAATTGATCCTGAACAGAAATTCATCGTTGTAACGAACAATTACCGCGCAAGCGGAAGCTTCCCGGGTGTCGTCCATGCATCGGATAGTATCGAATATGCGTACGAAAACCGTGAAGCAATCATGGATTATATGATTGCAGAAGAAACGATCGACCCATCGGCTGACGGCAACTGGAAGTTTGTTCCGGTTGAAGGCGATGTGAAAATCGTATTCGAAACATCTGCAAAAGCGAAAGACTACATTCCAGCAGATAGCGGAATCGAATTTGTCGCAACGACAAAAGACGGTTTTGCGAACTTCTCCATCGAATTGAAGTGAATTTTCATCTAAAAGAGCAGGATAATCCCTGCTCTTTTTTAC
>NZ_LQYA01000164.1:0-11828 GCF_001531445.1 Sporosarcina koreensis | reverse complement strand
GTCCAAAGGAATCTGCCGCACGTCCAAAGTGATCCGTCGCACGTCCAAAGGAATCTGCCGCGCGTCCAAAGTGATTCGTCGCACGTCCAAAAGAAGTTCCTGCGCGTCCAAATCGAACGGTCTCGCGTCCAAAGCAAGCTGTCGTGCACCCAAAGGAATCCGTCGCACGTCCAAAGCCAACCTGAAAAAAACATTTTATACCCCCTTTCGGTACCAAAAATCAAATAAAATCCCGGATATCAGGGCAAAATCAAAATTCCCCCAATTTGAGATTATTTACGTAATGATACAATGCAGGTGAGGTGAGAATATGTTATTCAAAAAACGGAGTGAACCCTTGTCCTTACTAGGATTGCAGTCATTAATCAGCCGGCTGCCAAACAGCCACCAAAAATATGCGGTAATCGAGGAAGACCTCAGAAGAAGAAGGGCCGGATTCGGAGGCGAATTGAATTTTGACAAGCATATTAATGAGTTCCGCCCAACTTATCCGTTTGGTCTACTACATGATATCTGCCTTCTCTATAATGGAATTTATTTCCAAATGGATTCCGTACTGATCCAGCCAGATGAAATTATCATCTTTGAAATTAAGAATCTTGGCGGGAAACTCACCGTCAAAGCAAATCCGACGCAATTCATTCAAGAAATCAAGGAAGACCGGAAAGTCATTCAAAGTCCGATTACAGAGCTGGAGAGGAAGATGATATTCATAGGCAGATGGTTGAAGGATAAAGGAATTGATGTTCCTATTAAAGGGATGGTTGGACTCGCCTATACAAACGAATTATTCATCGAAGAAGAGACGAATATCGAAATCCTTTTTACACACGAAATTCCGATTCGATTGTATAACATGATAATCGGCCAAAATTTATTGAGTAGAAACAGAATCCGTGAAATCGGCCGTATCATGGTGGATTCGCACCAAGAATACAATCCTTTTCCATTAACAAAGACATTGAGCATAGCGACAGAGGATATAATCACAGGAGTTATCTGCCCGGAGTGCAATCGTAAAGGAATGAAGTGGCGTTCGAAGAAATGGCATTGTCCAGGCTGTTTGCACAGTGATGTAGATTGTCATCTGCCTCTACTTGATGATTGGTTTTATTTAATGGACAACAGAATTACCAATCGTCAATTTCGTTCGTTTTCGGGCGTTGAATATCAGCCTATTGCAAAGAGATTATTGAAGAATTCTGGCCTTGTCCTAAATGGAAATCGTAGAAGTGCATTTTATACTAGATGATTCCTGAAACGCTTTGATAAAAGCTTATTTTAATCGCGTCATTCTTTATCCTACGCTCCGCGTCCAAATGGATCCCCCACGCGTCCAAAGCAAACCGCTCCGCGTCCAAATGGAGCTCCCACGCGTCCAAAGCAAACCGCTCCGCGTCCAAATGGAGCTCCCACGCGTCCAAAGCAAACTGCTCCGCGTCCAAATGGAGCTCCCACGCGTCCAAAGCAAACTGCTCCGCGTCCAAATGGATCCTCCGCGCGTCCAAAGCGAGCCATCCCACATTCAAGACGACCTTCGAACGCTGGTTAAAAACCACGATTGTGGGTATCGTACTGGTAAGACATGAAAGTGGAGGAGTTGCTCATGATGAAAGACAACCGTTTCCAAACAAATCCTCATGACGAAAAGGGCAAAGCGTTCACAGGAATGCCGAATGCCAACTATCCGGACTTCGAGCCCGAACAAGACGCGGAAAAGCAAGTGACGCAATTCCAGAATTCGACGGAATGCAGAGAAATTCCGTCGGATAATAAATAAGTGAAACAATACGAGACCTATGCATCCTAACGTCGATGCATAGGTTTTTTCTATCTTCCATATTTTTCAACGGTAGCGTATAGTGGAAAAAGAAACTACTACTTTATGACTGGGGATAGTTGCTTGAAACGTTTTGCTATAGCATCCATAGCATGCGGTTTTTTATTAACCGGCTGTATAAATAATAGAGAAGAAATCATCCATCCCGATGACTTTGCCATGCTCCAAAGCAATCAGGCAGAAGTGGACCTGACCGGAACATCAACCGACATTACAATCGGAATGATAGGAGACATCCTATTGCATTACCCGCTCTATACATACGATAACTACGACACCTCATTCAGTGCCGTGAAAGACCAGATGACGGGCACCGATTTTCTGCTTGCGAACCAGGAATCCTTGCCGGGGGGAGCAGAGCTTGGGTTGTCAGGCTATCCGCAATTCAACAGTCCGAAGCATATCATCAGGGACTTGAAAGCAAATGGAGTCAATCTGCTGTCCATAGCGAATAACCATACACTCGATCAAAAGGAAATCGGCTTATTGAAGGCGATCGGACATATGAAGGAATATGGAATGTCCTACATCGGTGCGTATGAGTCCGTGGAAGATCGTGAGACGAAGCGCATCTTTGACGTGAAAGACATTCGCATCGGCTTTCTCGCTTATACATACAGCTTGAACGGTGCCGCAATTCCGAAAGGGAAGGGCCACTTGGTATCATTGATCAATCAAGAACGGATGGAAGCGGAAATTCAGGAAATGAAAGGGGAAGTAGATGTACTCGTCGTTTCCATCCACTGGGGTGACGAGTATGCGCTCCAGCCTTCCGCCCGGCAGGAAGAGCTCGCCGAGTGGATGTCAATACAAGGCGTTGACATCATTTTCGGTCACCATCCACATGTTTTGCAACGCTATGAGAAAATCGGAAACACGGAAGTTTTTTATTCGCTCGGAAACTTTTACTCTGCGCAACAATTCGATTCGACGAATATTGGCGGCATTGCGAAAGTCCATATATCGACAATTGAATTGGCGGGAAGAAGATTTATGGAAATGGAGAAGTCGACATTTTTTCCGACGGCTGTCATCCGTGATGAGAATAAAAGATTCGTTGTCGTGCCATTAAAGGATGCTGGTGGTAAGACCAGTTTTGATGAAACGTGGGTAGCGGAGCATGTCGGCCTGCTGCCTGAATGAAAAAATGCCCTCCGCGCAGGATTGTGCAGAGGGCATTTTCATGTGATTATTCGGCTTTCTTCACTTGTTTCGTATTATAAATATAGTTTGAAACGATTTTTGCAGCTTGTTGACGTGTTGTGAATTGATCCGGCATGAATTTACCATCATAGCCAGTAGCAATTCCTAGCTCATGCAACATGGAAATCGCATTTACCGCATCTTCAGCGTAGTTGCCGAAATCGGAATAAGGTGCTTTCGCAGAAGCCGTATATTTCTCGCCAGTGTAGTTTTCAAACGCACGCTCAAGAATCAAAGCGAATTGTGCACGAGTCACTTTATCATTCGGATTGAATTTACCATCAGTACCTTTAATGATGCCATTCTCGTAAGCAGCTGCAATGTCAGCTTTCAAATCGTCGGAAAGTCCGTCAAGGTCAGAGAATGGTGCTTTACCTTCAGCTTTCAGTCCGTTCGCTTTGACGATCCAAGAGACCATTTCAGCGCGGGTGATTTGCACGCCTGGTTTGAAAGTGGAATTATCCGCCAAAATGTCTCGGTAATACAAATCCGAAATGAACGGATGTGACCAATGGCCAAGAGATACGTCATCGTAAGGAACTGTTGCGATAATGCGTCCTTCAAGTCCATTTGTAATCTTGCCTAACGATTTAATATGATCCGCAAGGTTTTCCCAGTCACTGAAACCAGGTTCGCTTGCACGGCCTTCCTCATATGCTTTGCCAAGAGCTTCAAAGCCGTCCCCGCCTCTAGCAGTGAAAACGTTCGTTGCTGCCTTGTACATTTTGTCAGCTTCTACTTCTTTACCGGCAATTTTCAATGAAACAATCCGTTTGCCCGGCTCTGCAGTACCGTCAAAGATGACTTGCATGCCAGCAACATGAAGGAAACCACCGTTTTCTTTCGGATATTCTTTTACAGAATGCTCGAATGTCTCACGAAGTTCCGCTCCGCTCAATTCCATGATTGCGAGGTTGTTGCCGAATGGAAGAACAGTGAGGACATCACCGTATGTAACTTCGCCTTTATCGATGGAAGCACGGATACCGCCGCCATTTTGGAAAGCGATAGAAACGTCAGGGTCGATCTCTTTCGCTTTTCCAAGCATACCGTCTGTAATGATATTACCAAGATTGGTTTCTCCAGCACGAACTCCGCCAAGGTTGCGTAGACCGCTTAAGAAAACCTCTGCGACTCCGCCAGTCGGTGAAGTCATCGTAGAGTCAACTTGATCATAGTAAGGCTTTAGTAATTCTTCAGCTTCAGCGTCTTTTTCGCCTTCTTTCGTATCAACCGCATGAAGTACACCATTGTATTCCTTAATGACACCATTCTCATCGAACGTGACATCCAATTGTCCTAAGTAATTATGGTATTGTTCTGCTTGTACAATGACAACAGGTCCTGATTCACCCTCGATCACTTTTGGTTCCTCTAATTTAGAGTGCGTATGACCACCAACGATAATATCGATGCCAGGGACATTTTTAGCCAATTCTTGATCATTATCGACTGCCGCGTTATCGTCGAAACCGATATGCGTCAATGCGATGATTTTATTAATACCCATCTCTTCAAATGCCGCTACTGCAGCTTTTGCCTCAGTGATATAATTTGTGAATTCAATTTGTTCAGGGCTAGAAATGGCAACCGTTTCTTCAGTCGTCAAACCGAAAATACCGACTTTCTCACCGTCCACTTCCTTAACGATTCCGTTAAAGATTTTTCCATTTTCAGGCTCAGCAGTCACTTCCCTTGATTGCAGACCGTCAAAATGGCTGTCCGCAGAGAAATTGACGTTAGCAGAAACGAATGGGAATTCCGCTCCTTTAACGAAGTCAGCCAGCCCTTTATGACCATCTACAGACGTTCCAAGGTCAAACTCATGGTTACCGAATGTCATGGCGTCGTAGCCGAAATAGTTCATGAATGCAAGGTCAGCTTGTCCTTGGAATTCATTGAAATAAAGGGTTCCGGAGAACACGTCACCAGCGTGCAAAAGAACGTTGTGTGGAACTTCTGCTCGTTTCTCTTTCAATAGGGCAGCGAAGTAAGGGATATTCTCCAAATGCGCATGGGTGTCATTCGTGTGGAACACCGTCATTGAAAAATCTTTTGACGCTTCTTCTGCAGAAACGGCAGCAGGAGTCAATCCCGCCATACTGAACAGCAACATGGACGCAGCCGCGCCTTTAAAATACTTCTTTGACATAATGCACCTTCCTTTAATGGGTTTTTTCTTCATCAATACTCCTAACTTGCATAGCTGGAATAAAGGCGAAAACGTCTTCTAATAAATTGTAACACTACCATTATTAAAGGACAAATTAATTTTTTGTAAATTTATAATTCATAGAAAAAGCCGGGAAGAAGTGAAATCACTTCTTTCCGGCATAATTTGTTATTGTGCTGCGTAGTATTGTACAAGCCCTTGATAGATTGCTTCAGCGTAAAGTTCCATATATTGTTCGCTCGATAATTTCTTGAAATCATCAGGATTTGTAATGAAACCAAGCTCGACGAGTACTGCAGCTACATTGTTATTCCGAATAACATAAAAGCGTTGGTCCTTAACTCCACGATCGGACATATTAGCGCCTTTTACCAAGTTTTCTTGGATTTTGTTCGCTAGTAAACGGCTTTCCGTTGCGTTCGGATTAGTGGAAGAATCATAGTAAACTTCCGATCCCTTCGCTGATGTAGAGCCTGCCGAATTGACATGGATGGACACGAATGCTTCTGCATAATGTTTTTTGGCGTAATCAGTGCGCTGTTCCAATGTCAAATATGCATCACTTGAGCGTGTCGTCAAAACTTTTGCACCGGCGTTTTTCAGCTTGCCTTCAACGAGCTTTGATACTTTCAATACAATCTCTTTTTCAGTCAAATTATTCTTCAAAGTACCAGGATCTTTTCCGCCGTGGCCGGCATCAATAACGATGATCCGGTCTTTCAATGGATTGCCCGTCTGGTTGATGAGCTTCAAATAATTTTTATGAACATAACCGGACCCGCTTTGCAAATTAATTTTAGCCCAGTTCCCGTTTATTGATTCGATTGCCACCTTTTGGTTGAGGGAGAGCTTTCCTACGACAGCAGATGTACCATCAGGTGATTTTCTAACGTTCAAAACATTTGCAGTCACTTTTCCAACCAATCCGTTTGTAGGGGAGGGGTTGTCCGACTCTTCCTCAGGTTCAGTGTCTTCCGGTTCGGACACTTCAGGCTCTTCCGGTTCTTCTGTAGCGACATCATCATCATCAGATGGTGCTTGTGAACCGACTTCAACCGTATAACGGCTATGGATGTATCCGTTATTGCCATTAATGAGGATGAGCAGCCAATCACCTGTTTGTCCTATGACTTCGACGATTTCACCATCTTTCAATCGATCTACGACATCACCCGTTACTGCAGGATGTGTGCGGACATTCAAATTGTCGCCGCCAGTTGACACTTTCGCGAAATAAGTCCGCGAAGTCTGTTCAGGCAATTTGACAGTAAGCCTATACTCATCATTCAAAGCACGCGCAACAAACAATGCGAATTGCGAACGTGTCAAGTAATCTTTCGGCAGGAATTTGCCGGCATCACCTTGTGAAACGCCACCATAATACAAACCGTTGATTTCCTTAGAAAATGGATGGTCTTTCATATCGGTGAGCATGAGCGGCCGGTCGACAGTGATGTTTTGAGAAAGATTGAAAGCGACGGACAGGGCGTAGCCCATTTCATCCCGTTTCAATTTTTCATTCGGCCCGAAACTTCCATCGGCTTTTTTCTTGAAGTAGCCGAGTTCGACTGCACGGCTGGCAAACTCATATTGCTCAGTGCCGGGCTTCAAATCCTTGAATTGGACGTTTGGTGTAGGCATGTCTTTTTTTCCGGAAGCGATGACAAGCATTTTTGCTGCGTGTGCTCGTGTCAGATTGTTGCCGGGATTGAACTTATCGGCTTTATTGACGATGCCAAGCTCCGCTATGTAATGTACTTGATCAAAATATTCCTTGTCAGGTGAGATATCCGAGAATTTGAACTGCGCCGAGGAATGTCCAGGGACGATGGAAACAAGAGCGAAAAACAGTAAAGCAATAGCTGCCCATTTAAACGTTTTCATGATGTCCTCCTATAATAGATGTAGATTAAGTTTACCAGTGTTCATCTTGTAAATCCATAAGAAATTTACTATTTTCATAGAGTTATTTCGAAAAAAACCAGGTGTCCAATAAAACGGAACACCTGGTTTTTTTAGGTTATTAATGGAGACGATCAAGGATCTTCTGGAATTGCTTTTCAGTCAACTTGTCATTAAGACCGAATGATCCATCTTCATATCCGCTAGCAATATTGTTATAGGCTAGTATATTGATATATTCATTAGCCCAATGATCTGCCGGTACATCAGTATAGGAAGTTGATGCAGAACCTTGAAGTTCGAACGCTTCCACTATGATTTTTGCCATTTGTGCACGAGTCAATGATTCATCGGGATTGAATTTTCCTTCATTGCCGGAAAATAGTCCAGCGCTTGCAACTTTTGTGATGGAATCGTATTGCGGATGATCCGCAGCGACATCGGAAAATGTTACCTTGTTCGCATCAGATTCAAGTCCTAGCTCTGTCACGAGAGTCTCTGCTATTTTGGCGCGAGAAACATAGACAGGAGTCTTCTCAGCTGCCGTCGATTCTTCGAAGGCGACTGTTTTTTCATGATTGAAATCCGCTACGCGGCGGGCGCCCAAATACCGTTTGCCCCAGTACGCGGGATCGTTGACGGAAGAAATCATGACACCTTTGGATGTCGAAGCATGGATGAATCTGCTGGAACCGATATAGATTCCGACGTGAGAGACTCTGTTTCCGAAAGTGTTGAAGAAGACGAGATCTCCGGTTTTAAGATCGCTTTTCTTAACAGCTGTTCCCATAGCAAACTGTTCGCCAGTCGATCTTGGAATGTTGATTCCTTGTTTTTTGAAGACGAATTGCGTATATCCTGAGCAGTCGAATCCGGAAGTGGTTGTGCCTCCATAGGCATAAGGTGTTCCCATGTAGGTCCGCGCTGTACTGACGAGCGAAGTCGGTGAATTCGCTGAGGCCATGGCTGGTACGGACGTTGCTAACAAAAAGCATGCCAAAAACGAGAAAAACAGTTTCTTCATATGGTTCCCAAATTCCCCTTTCGCACGTTTGTATACAGTGTGCTTTTATCTGAGAATATCCTACCATAGCTAAACCTCCATTTCGGTTACAGTTACATTACAATAACGTTACATCGACAGACTTATGTCGAAAACGCGCTCATATCAACGTTTCTTAAAGGGTGAATTTTGTAGGAAACATTATTTGTAATGAAAATCTACTGCATTTCATCAAAAAACGACAATTATTTAGGTATTTCACCCCTTTTTTCTGAATGGAGAAAACGAAATATGACAGGTGTGTTACAAAAATGTAAGGAACAATCTTATGGTATAATCGTTTAATGTGTATGTAGTAAAGACTTACTGTAGATTGGATGATATATAAATGCGCAGAATCGCTGTTTTCAGCAATATGTACCCTTCGGAGAAGCATCCGACATTCGGTATTTTCGTTAAAAACCAAGTGGAGCTATTGCGCTCAAAAGGAATTCAAGTGGATCTCATTGCCATTGATGAGCCGGGAAAAGGGAAGGCCGCCACTTTGAAAAAATATTTGGTTTGGTTCCTGAAGTCGCTAGGCTTTTTAGTTCGGAATAAAAAACATGTATCGTTGACGCATGCGCATTACGCATTTCCGACAGGAGTCCTTTCATTAGTAGGAAAGAAGCTCTTCGGCATTCCTTATGTAGTGACCGTGCACGGTGGCGATATCGACAAAATGGCCACGAAAAGCGAGCGGATAGCGGGCTACACACGAAAAGTCCTGCAGGGGGCGGATGAAGTCATCACAGTAGGAGAAAGATTGAAGCAGGATGTCGTCGGAACGTTCGGAGTAGAGGGGGAGCGTGTCCATGTCATGAGCATGGGCGTAAATACGGAGATCTTCCATCCCATGCCGAAGGAGGAAGCACGTAAAGAGCTTGGTATCCCTTCGAACGAAAAGCTTCTATTATTTGTCGGGAATATGATCGAGGCGAAAGGCGTGCTCGATCTTGTGGATGCATTCGATATTGTCCGCAAAAAACATCCCGAAGCTGCTCTTCATTTGATTGGCTCGAGTAAAGATGAACGGTTTATGGATACATTGGCAAAACGGTTGCTGTCGAAAGATGTTCGCATCTCTCATCAAGAACCGCTGCCGCAGAAGAAAATCGCAAAATGGATTGCCGCGGCAGACGTTTTCGTTTTGCCTTCCCATCATGAAGGATTCGGTCTAGTTGCGCTCGAAGCGATGGCAGTCGGAACAAAGGTTGTCGGAAGCGATGTAGGAGGACTATCCTTCCTGCTTGGCAATGAAGCCGGTATTCTCGTTGACCCGAAAAATCCAGGGTCTCTTGCGGATGGTTTGAAACGAGCGCTGGAAGAGCCAGCGGAAGCGAGGCGGAAAATAGCGGACGAGAAAGTTGCTGGACATACGTATGATGTCATTGCCGAACGATTGACGACGATCTATGACGCTGTGTCGAAAGGAAAGAATGACAAATGAGTAGAATGATGAAGATTATCGGTACAGTAGCCATCATTAATATCGTTGCGCGGCTTTTCGGTTTCCTGCGTGAAATGGTCATTGGGAAACAGTTCGGCGTGAGCGCGGCTGCTGATGCTATCGCGACGGCTTACACGATACCGAATTTCATTTATCTCGTGTTGGGGGGCGGGCTGACGACGGCTTTCATTTCCGTCTATCATTCAGCGAAAACCGATAAAGCTATTTTTGTCCGGAGAATGTTCACTTCAGTACTGATGGCTGCAACAACGATTACAGTGTTAGCTGTTATTTTCGCTGAGCCACTGCTACAGCTAGCATTCCGAAATAAACTGACACCGGAACAATTCGATTTGGCGTATCCCATATTCCTGTGGATGATGCCTTCAACAGTTATTCTTGTCCTATCGACATGGCTAAGCGGTTTATTGAATCTGAACGACAAATTTAAGCTGTCGAGCATCGCAATCCTTGTTTATAATGCTGCATTTGTCATCATTTCCGCGCCGCTCGTCCCTTGGTATGGACCAACTGCATATGGAATCGGGGCATTGCTAAGTGCGATGCTCATGGGTATTTTCTTATTTGCTGGAATTAAACGCAGCAAATTGTATTCATTGAAGCCGACATTAGGCAAGTCTGAAGATGTGAAAAGAGTATGGATCATTGCCTTGCCGATCCTATTAGGTGGCGCATCGATGCAATTCTACGCATTCATTCATAGAATCGCTGCCGCAGGATTAAGCGAAGGAGCCATCTCGGCTGTCAATTATGCATCCAAATTGAGCAACTTCCCGCAAGCGATCATGATGACAGCTGTCACGACCGTTATCTATCCGATGTTGAGCAAGAAGGAAGGCGAAGGGGATCATGAGACGATCCGCAAATTATATAAAAAAGGGATGCTATTACTCGCGGGGATGATTGCCCCGGCAACAGCAATCGCTTATTTCTTCGCAGATCCGCTCGTCCGGCTTATTTTCGAGCGCGGGAAATTCGACGAAGCATCGGTATTGATTACCGTGCCGATTTTCAAAGTGTTTGCATTGTCGATGTTCTTCTTGGCTGCGAATACATACGTGACCCGTTTTTATTATGCAAAAGGGAAGTCGATGTTGCCGGTCATTTTCAGCTTGATCAGCGTTCTCGGCATCAATATCGCAATCATCTATTGGCTGATCGATTCAATGGGTGCTACAGCGATTGCATACGGTACGGTCATCAGCTCAGCCATCAACTTACTCATGCTCGTCATCTATGCCAGAGTAAAATGGAAGCTGTAAGCGATACGCATATCCCGCCGCGGTTCGACTGCGTGCGGGATATTTTTATCTGTTGTTCCATGCTGATTTACGCTATTCTGAATAAAAGGAGATACTAGAATAGGAGAGATTGTCATGTCTACGGAAAAACAAATACGGGAATGGTTCACCCATTTTCATGAGAACCCCGAAATCAGCTGGAAAGAAGTCGAAACGACGAAAAAAATATCCGGAATTCTTACAGAGATGAATGTGCAGCATCATACATTCGATGATGTGACCGGTGTAGTGGCGGAAATCGGGAGTGGAGACCGGATTATCGCTGTACGTGCCGATATCGATGCACTTTGGCAAGAGGTGGACGGTGTTTTTCGAGCGAACCATTCATGCGGGCATGACGCCAATATGTCGATGGTGCTCGGCGCTCTCTCCTATTTGCAGGAACAGCAAATAGGGAGCCGCATCCGTTTCATTTTCCAGCCTGCTGAAGAAAAAGGGAATGGTGCGAAATCAATGATCGAAAGGGGAGCCATCGATGGCGTATCACATTTATTTGGCGTGCATCTTCGGCCTCAGGAAGAGATCCCTTTTGGCAAGATCTCACCTGCGATTCATCATGGCGCCGCGATCTTTCTTGAGGGAAAAGTGAAAGGGATCGACGCCCATGGTGCAAGGCCGCAGCAAGGGAAAAATGCGCTCGATCCAGTATTCGCGATTGGACAGTTCCTGAAGACGATTTATTTCTCTCCATACGAAGCGTATTCCGCTAAACTGACGAAAGTCCAGGCGGGCGGCGAAAGTTTGAACATCATTCCGGGGAATGCACTGTTTGCTATCGATGCACGGGCACAGTCGAACTCAGTGCTGAATGAATTGAAGGAACGCATTGCTGCTGGAATCCATTCGATTGCACAATTATACGACGTGGACATCGAATTGAACTGGTCGGATTACAC
>NZ_LQYA01000163.1 GCF_001531445.1 Sporosarcina koreensis | reverse complement strand
ACTCACCATTTTTAAATTTGGTCATAGCGTCTTTAAATAGCCCAGAATAGACAATTAATCGTTTGCCTTTTAAGGCTTTATAAAACACCTCGAAAACTTCTTGGCTAATTAAATAATCACTGTCTTTTGCAGAGTACTTCGCAATCTCATAAACTTTATCATCTCGACCATTGCGAACTTTCCGCACGTCAACTTGTGTAATGAATGGGTTTTTCGTGACCTCTTGCCACAGTTCGAGCCAGC
>NZ_LQYA01000018.1 GCF_001531445.1 Sporosarcina koreensis | reverse complement strand
GTCATCCTGCGTCCAAAGCGAGTCGTTCCGCGTCCAAAGCAGGTCGTCCTGCGTCCAAAGCGAGTCGTTCCACGTCCAAAGCAAGTACCTCCACGTCCAAAAAAGTCCACAAATTCAGAATGTCCTCACCTCCACCAATATGCTATGCTTTTCTTAGCAAGACAAAAGGGGGATCAGTATGGCTCAACACAATTTATCAAACGCACAGGACCGCGATCGGCAAGACGCGCTCGCTTCCTATCGGGACGAATTTTACATACCGGCTAACACGATCTACATGGACGGCAACTCGCTCGGTTTATTATCAAAACGGGCAGAGCGCACGTTGCACGAGCTGCTCGAATCGTGGAAAATGCTTGGCATCGACGGATGGACGGAAGGGGAGCATCCGTGGTTTTATTTATCCGAGCGGGTCGGGAAGAAAATGGCGCCGATTGTCGGGGGAACAAAGAGTGAGGTCATTGCGACCGGCTCCACGACGACGAATCTGCATCAGCTCGTCGCGACGTTCTATAAGCCCGAAGGCAATAAAACGAAAATTCTCGCCGATGAATTGAATTTCCCATCAGATATTTATGCACTGAAAAGCCAGCTTCAGTTGAAAGGCTATGATGCGGACACTCATCTCATCCGCGTCAAAAGCCAAGATGGCCGTTACCTAAAAGAAGACGATATCATCGCTGCGATGACGGACGACGTGGCCCTCATCGTTTTGCCGGCGGTTCTGTACAGAAGTGGGCAAGTGCTCGATATGGAGAAATTGACGAAGGCAGCGAATGAACGGAATATCCCAATCAGCTTCGACCTTTGCCATTCGATTGGAGCAGTCGAGCATGCACTCCATGAATGGGGAGTGGATTTCGCATTCTGGTGCACGTACAAGCATTTAAACGGTGGACCGGGTTCCGTCGGCGGCTTGTTTGTCCATGAAAAGCATTTTGGCAAGACGCCTGGGCTCGCCGGTTGGTTCGGCTCCAAAAAGGAGTCGCAGTTCGATATGGATCACACGATGGATCCCGCATCGGACGCCGGCGCTTATCAGATAGGAACGCCCCATGTGCTGAGCTTGGCGCCTGTCATCGGCTCGCTTGATATGTTCGAGGAAGTGGGAATCGCGGAAATCCGTACGAAATCACTTGAATTGACGGGCTATATGCTTGAGTTGATTGAGCAGGAACTGTCGGAATCAAGATTCACGATCGGCAATCCGGTCGACGGAACACGCGGCGGCCATTTATTGCTCGAGCACGAAGAGGCGGCACGCATTTGCAAGGCATTGAAGGAAGACGGCGTCATCCCGGATTTCCGAGCGCCGAATGGCATTAGGCTAGCCCCTGTCGCACTTTACAATACGTTTGAAGACGTATGGCATACAATACAAAAGTTGAAAGTCATCATGGATGAAAAGCGGTATGAAAAATATGAGAATAAAAGAGGTGTTGTCGCATGACGGGGAAATGGATCGATATTTCGCAGCGGCTTCATAACGGAATCGCTGAATGGCCGGGGGATACGCCGTTTTCCTATGAAGTCCGATTCCTGAAAGCGGATACAGGTTCTGTCAATATCGGAAAAATGACGACGAGCATGCATATGGGGACGCATATCGATGCGCCTTTCCACTATGACGATCACGGAATGAAAGTGCATGAGCTGCCGATCGATGTCTATATCGGAAAGGCTCGTGTCATTGATGTTTCTGGGCTGGAAAGCGTCGGACGCTCCGATTTGGAAGGAATCGATTTTGGGGGCGTGGAACGGGTTTTATTGAAAACTTCCAGCCGCCTAGACCAAGATGTATTCCCGAAAGACTTTACTGTTTTACGACCGGACATCGGCCCTTTATTGAAGGAACGGGGTGTAAAACTCATCGGAGTCGATACGCCTTCCGTCGATCCAGAGCCTAGCAAGACGCTCGATGCCCACCATTCACTGCATAATAATGGAGTGCTTATTTTGGAAAATATCGTTCTGGAGAACATCGAGCCGGGAGATTATGAACTGATTGCCTTGCCGCTGCCGATTGAGGGCGGAGACGGAAGTCCGGTGCGTGCAGTCGTAAGGAAGTGGCAATCATGAATGATAAAGGGATTCATACGGATTTCCGGGACAAAATGACGTACGGCGAGTATTTGCGGCTCGATAAAGTTCTCACAAGCCAAGAACGGTTGTCCGGCCATCACGATGAAATGCTGTTCATCATCATCCACCAAGTGAGCGAGCTGTGGATGAAGCTCATCTTGCATGAATTGAACACGGCAATCGAGCTGATTGAAAAAGACGAACTGCCCGAAGCGTTCAAAATGCTGGCGCGCGTATCCAGGGTGCAGACGCAGATCATCCAGGCATGGGACGTCCTTTCAACAATGACACCTGCGGAATATATGGAATTCCGCGAAAGCCTCGGTCGCGCATCAGGCTTCCAGTCGTATCAAAATCGTCTGATCGAGTTTGCGCTTGGCTATAAGCAACCGCATATTTTAAAAATCTACGAGAAGGATCCCGAGCTGGCACGTGATTTAAAATCCGCCTACGAAGCGCCGGGCATTTACGACGTCGCCATTCGCGCGCTTGCACGGGCAGGATTCCCGATCAATCCCGATTTGCTGACACGCGATTTCTCTGTCACCTATGCAGGCGATCCGACCGTGGCATCCGCATGGCTAGAAGTATACCGTGATGTCGACCGTTATTGGGACTTGTACCAGCTCGCCGAAAAACTCGTCGATATTGAAGACAGCCACCAACAATGGCGATTCCGCCATATGAAAACGGTGGAACGGATCATCGGATTCAAAACCGGAACCGGCGGCTCATCAGGCGTCGACTATTTGAAATCCGTCCTCGACCATAAATTCTTCCCTGAACTGTGGGATGTACGCACAAAACTTTGAATGAGATGAGAGGCTATCCGATTGGATGGCCTCTTTTTTTAATCGCGTCTTCGGTGTTGGCGAGGGCTTAACTTAAATGGCTCCGCGAAACACGCATAAATCCGTCCAGAAACGTATAATTTCCGCCAATCACGCATAAACCCGGCAAAAGAAGCATAAACCCCGAAATTTACGCATAAATCTTCGCAAAAACGCATAAAAGCCCCGCGGGTCTTATCCGGCGGAGCTGTTGTCCTTCTCGACAATCGCCCCCTTATACATCCAACCGATTTCGAATCACGTTCATCATGACGCATTGCCGTCGTATCTAAAAAAAAGCGCAGCAGGTGTAGTGGGCCCCACGAATAGTCAGTCAGTAAATGACCAAAGACGATTCGACCGAACCTCATAAGCAGTTGAGTCAGCAATGAACCTGTCGAAATGACTACACATCGACTGTAGGAACCCCTCCCCGAACCGTTGTGGCTCATTGCCCCAACCTTGGAACGCCCAGTACCCGCAAAACCGTTACGAAATAAACAGCCCGCCATTCACTTGCCAAGCAGCAGTACGAAATGGTTTCTCCCGCAAGCGCAAATCGAACTGCCTAAGGTCTTCCTTACCAATATAGTGTTCAGCAATCGTTCTGATGACTGGAAATAAAGGATCGGCCATGTCATCAGCGTAAAACTGGTCACCGGTAAGAAGCATAGTTGCAGGCTGATTTGCAAGATTCCTCTTTTTCCTTTTCAATAACCCATCTTCCGCAATGAGAGCATCATCTCCCTTCCGGTGGAATTTCCGACAAGATGCATATAGAAAAGTTGGAGCTGCAGTAGCGGGGATGAACAACGAAGGATAGGGACGTCCATCGTATGTGATGGAATCTTCATTTTTGTTAAAGAGTCTCAGGCTTCCCAACGTATTTATGATTTTTCCAACGCGAAAAAACAGGTCATAGCCAAGGAGTGTCTCCGTTGGAAATTGCCCACGCACCTGCACAAGGTGAATAAACAAACGATGGCCTGCCCGTATTGATGTCGTCTTCGTGGCAGTATCAAGCTGAATAAGCGTGTCAAGAAAATAAATGGCAGCGTCCACCTCGACAGGACAGTCCATCGCCCCACAAATGGCAACAGATTCTGTATCGCCCCGCCGTAACATCGGCCCTGCTAAAATCCCCGCACTCTCCATGCAAATCACCACCATCACTGACGTTATTACTAGTAGCGTATTCAATTCGGTTGATGGTGGTGTGTGCGAGGGGCGATGACCTTAGCACGGATATGTCGCATATCGATCACATCCGCAGCAGACGGTTTTGCTCGAGTGCAGCGTTGTTTTGGCGCAATCTGGAGGAGTTTTGCTCGAGTTTTCACTGGTTTTGCTCACTTGGGGAACCTGCCGTCCATCAACTCTATCAAATAAATCCCATCTTCAGAAATTCTTCAGAAATTCCATGCATGAATCTTCATCTTCTTTGTAGACAATAGAAGTACTACAGAAAGGTGTGGTCTTTTAATGAAAAAAATTCTCGCAATCTTATTCGTCGCCGCATTGGCGTTTTTCTTCCTCATCAAAGACAAGGATGCCCGTAAAGAAGCGGACCCCCTCTACGGAGAAGCGAAAGCAGCTATCGTCCTTGAAGTGGAGTCCGGCAAGATCCTCTTCGAGCAAAATGCCAAGGAGGCACTCCCGATCGCCAGCATGTCAAAGCTGATGACCCAATATATCGTCCTCGAGGCAATAACCGATGGCCGACTTGCATGGGACAGCCAATACACTCCGTCAACAGCGGCTTTGAATCAATCGAGACACGCCGTCATTTTAGGGATGGACAAGCATAAGACATATAACGTGCGCGAACTTTTCACCGCCATGACCGTCACTTCCGCAAACGATGCTGCTGTCGCACTCGCAGAAATGGTAAGCGGCACGGAAGAAAAATTCGTGAAAGAAATGAATAGGAAAGCGGAACGATTCGGTTTGCAGAATACCCACTTCATCAACGCAACCGGATTGGATGAAGCCGAGACGAATCGGGCAACTGCCCGGGATGTCGCCGCCATCGCAAACGAACTGCTCACACAGTATCCAGAAGTGCTGGAATTCACCCGCATGACGGATTTCACTACAAGCGAAGGAACGAAACTATGGAGCACGAATCTCATGCTTCCCGGAATGCCACAAGCAATGACAGGCATGGAGGGATTGAAAACGGGATATACCGAGGAAGCCGGGTCCTGTTTTGCAAGCACAGGCATCTATGAAGGAAAACGGATCATCACAGTCGTCATCGGCGTCGAGGCAGAGGGAAACGATACGTCCACTCCTCGTTTCGAATTGACCCGTGACTTGATCGATCGCTATGTGCTAAATGAATAAGTAAAGGTCCCCTGCATGCTATAATGGTGAAAATTCTTTTAATGGGGGCCGATAAACGTGAATGAAACCAACAAGGCTGAATGGGTCGAAAAATTGCCATTACTACAAAAGATTATCGAAAAAAAGGAAGTGCTTTGGCAAAACCCGTTGAATGCCGACAGTGCTACAGGAATTGCCCGATCAGGCATCACCGCAGCCGATGTGAAGGACGCAAGTGACCGGTTGAAGCGCTTTGCTTCGTACATTGCAAAAGTGTTTCCCGAAACGGCAGCCGCAAATGGCATCATCGAATCACCGATCACTGCTATTCCGAAGATGAAAGAAGCATTAGCTGCTACATATGAAACTGTAATCCCTGGGAAATTGCTGTTGAAGCAAGATAATGCCCTTCCGATATCGGGATCCATCAAAGCGCGTGGCGGCATCTACGAAGTATTGAAACATGCCGAAACGCTTGCCCTAGAGCACGGGCTTATCAAACAGGATGATGATTATGTAAAATTTGCGGATCCGGAATTCCGTAATTTATTCGCAACGCATAAAATTGCTGTCGGTTCGACGGGAAATCTCGGTTTGAGCATTGGCATCATGAGTGCAAAGCTTGGCTTCAATGTCACGGTTCATATGTCAGCAGATGCGAAGCAGTGGAAGAAGAACCTCCTACGTGAGAAAGGCGTGACAGTCGTCGAATATGCGGACGACTACAGCAAAGCGGTGGAGGAAGGCAGACGCCAGGCGGAGGCCGATCCACTTTGCCATTTCGTCGATGATGAAAACTCGCTCGACCTCTTCCTTGGATACGCCGTCGCAGGTGAGCGGGTCGCTGCGCAAATAAAAGAAAGTGGACTCCACGTAGATGAAAACAATCCGCTATTCGTCTACTTGCCATGTGGTGTAGGCGGGGGACCGGGGGGCGTCGCTTTCGGCTTGAAGCTTCAATTCGGCGACAATGTCCATTGCTTCTTCGCGGAACCGACCCATTCCCCATGTATGACAATCGGCATGATGACGGGCTTGCATGATGAAGTATCGGTCGCGGACTTCGGACTCGACAACCAAACCGCGGCTGACGGGCTCGCAGTCGGAACGCCTTCTGCATTCGTCGGTAAAAAGATGGACACGCTTCTTGAAGGCTGCTACACAATTGCCGATGAGACGATGTTCAAACTGTTGACGATGCTTGTGGATACCGAGGAAATACGACTGGAGCCGTCAGCTCTAGCGGGAATGACAGGGCCAATCCAAGTGATTCGAAATGAAGTGCCAAAATCTGATTCGGCATCCGTAACTCATCTCGTCTGGGCAACAGGAGGCAGCATGGTTCCGGAAACCGAAATGGATATGTACTATGGAAGAGGGAGAATTGGCAGGAAATAATCGAGCTATTTCCCGGGAAATCGACGAACTTCGGGAAATATTTCGTCAACTTAGATAGAAGAAAAGTTGCGGTGAAGGCATTTTTGATGGGAATCTAAAGGGGATCTATCGGGAAATTGAATACGGGAAATAAAAAAGGGGCAGAAATAATCATTCGGCCCCTTCTATCTCGTTCATTCCATTTTCATCTCTTTATGTGAAAACGGACATTTCCCGACAATCGGTTCGACATCATCACCGATGAAAAACTGCTTCCATTCATTATGCGTCGGGTCGCCGTAATGGCTTATATCCGGATGCTTCGGCAATCGGTCCCACACTTCGACACGTTCACGCACCTTTTCCCTCGACATGATACCGCCTTTTTCGGTGCCCTTCAATCCTTCAAAAATACGTCTAGGTTGGAAGCCTAGTACCATCGATTTCCCTAAGTCCCTCGTCTTGCGCTGCTTATAAGCAGGTGCATTCCCGAATACGAATATCGGCTCACCGCCAAAATGGAAATCCCACAAATAGTGATTGGGATCGCGAGGGCTGTCAGCTGGCCACTCGACCCTATCTACATCATGCAAGTATTGTAGAATGTCCCAAAACTGCTTTCGGTACGAATCCAAGTCGCTTTCCGTCTCAAAAGGTTCCACGAAGACAAACAAACCATGCCGCTTATGCTTCGGATCTTCGAATAACTTTAAAAATGCATACAGAGCGGATGGCAAATTCGACCAATCCTTTTGGGTCACATACGCATACCGCAATTCACCCTTCAATTCGCCGCCTATACCGAAATAACATGGAAATGTCTTATCTGTCACTGTTTCCCGGAACGTCCGATAGCTATCCAATAACCACTCCGGCAAATCAGACCGAGTTGCAAAATCCTCTTTTATCAATAACGTATTTGTCTTTTCATCAATCAATCACTTTTCCTCCCATCCATATACAATTATTCATTTCCCTCATCAGGGGAGCCTAAAACAAGGTGTTTAGTTCGAATGAAAGAGGGAATAGTCGAGATGGAGAAAAAAGATGTGGAGGATGAAAGAATGGGTTCCCCTGTGGACGATCAATCAAAAACAAAGTGCAATACAGAATATGATTCATTGAAGCGCGTCATTCTTTGCCAGCCGAAGTTCATGGCAATTGAAGATATTATCAACGATACGCAAAAGGAATACGCGGACGAGAACATCGACGTGGAATTAGCGATGAAACAGCATAATGAATTCGAAAAGCTGCTCTTAGCACATGGCGTGGAAGTGATCAAACTGCCTTCGTCTGAAAAATTTCCCGAGCAAGTTTTTACGCGAGACATCGGCTTTACGGTCGGTGAAGAAGTATTCGTCGCCGAAATGGCGAGCGATATTCGAAAAGGCGAGGAAGAAGCGCTCGAAGAGTTTCTGGAAGACGAAGACATTCCATACCAGACGACTACCGACCGGGTCGAAGGCGGAGACGTCATCGTCGATCGCGACAAATTATATGTTGGTATCAGCAGTCGAACATCTGACGCGGCTGTACGCAATTTGCAACGCGATCTGCCAAAACACACTATCATCCGCGTACCGTTTAATGAGAAATACTTACACCTCGATTGTGTATTCAATATCCTGTCGCCCGATATCGGTCTCATCTTCCCGGAAGCCCTGTCAGCAGACATGGTCGAAACGCTTTCGCACACATACAAACTGATCGAAGTATCTCCGGAAGAGCAATTCACGATGGGCACAAATGTATTATCAATCGGAGGCGGGAAAGTATTCAGCCTGCCGCAAAATGAACAAGTGAACACCGCCATGCGTGCCCACGGATTCGAAGTCATCGAAGTCGACTTCTCCGAAATCATCAAATCCGGCGGCTCCTTCCGCTGCTGCTCCATGCCGCTCGAAAGGGACTAAACCTCACATGAAGTGAGGTTTTTTAGTGGAATGAACCCCAAGCCCGCATAAATCACGATATTCACGCATAACCTGCCAGAAAAACGCATAAATCCATTTAAAAGCTCATAAATCCGACTAGAAACGCATAAATCGATTTTTACGCGCATAAATTTCTAAAAACACGCATAAACCCGCCGAAATTCGGTAAAATAGCTCATCTTCAGTTGCTTACCAGATTGAAAATCGTTTATTTGTCAAATTCATTTGGCACGATCTGGAGTGTACGGGCAATAATAGCTTCCCGCGACCACTGAATTGTAGTTAAACGGTGATAAATTCATGAGAGTCGGTGATAAAGTACCCCAAGTCGGTGGAAAAGTCAGCTAAAGCGGTGATAAACGGCCAAATGTCGGTGATAACCTTTTCATCCATCAAAAAAGGACTACCCGAAGATAGCCACCCGTCAGCCTTGTAATATGCTTTTCATCTCAATCGATAGCTCCGGAAAAGTGAATGAAGATAACGTATCATCCACGCCAAACACCCGCCGCCTGCTATAACGGCCATCCTCAACTCCATAAATTTCAATTGTATGATTTAACGGATCGACAAGCCAGTACTCTTTAACATTCGACCGCTCATATAATGTAAATTTCTCATTTCGATCCTTCAGTGCAGTTGAAGGAGATAGAACTTCCACTATTAAATCAGCTGGTCCAATGGCCCGATTCGGATGGATGGTTTGCTCCTTGCAAAAAACTGAAATGTCCGGTTGCACAATCGTATATTGATCGTCCTCATTGAGTTGCACATCAAATGGTGCCACAAAAACAGAACAACCACTCTTTCCCAAATGGGTGCGTAAGGCGAAAAACAACTCACCGACAATCCGTTGGGGTGCTGTAGAAGGAGCAGGCGTCATATCCAACCATTTTCTTTATTTTAACACATTATTTGCCTGAATACTTTGTATAAAGTAATTCGTCACATATTACCATTTCTTTGTACTATCAGGTAAAATATAAAAGGAAAAAGAAGACTTAGAAAGGGATTACTATGAAAAAGATTAAAAGAATAACAATATTAGCAGGGTTAACAGTTATAGCGCTCTTTCTCATCGCACTCTTTTTCCCCACTTGGACTCCAGGGATAAAAGGGGATAACAGTATTCAAGCTTTGGAACAAGTAGAGATAAACGGTACTGGGCATGAAATTATGATTCGTGGCAAGGACAAGGAAAATCCGGTTTTACTTGTTATACATGGAGGACCGGGAACTTCAGAAATCCCATATGCAGTTAAATACCAAAATCTATTGGAGGAAGACTTCACCGTTGTTCATTATGATCAACGGGCAAGCGGAAAATCATATCATTTTTTTGAAGACTACTCCCATCTTTCAACAGAAGTATTGGTCGATGATTTATTAGCGATGACAGATTACATATCGGAACGGCTAGGCAAAGAAAAAGTCATCTTAATGGGTCATTCCTTTGGCACATATATCGGAATCCAAGCAGCCCAAAAAGCTCCTGAAAAATATGAAGCTTATATTGGAGTCGGACAAATGAGTGATACAGTCGAAAGTGAAACCGATATTCTCAGCTACTGTATTGAACAAGCCCAAGTAGCGGGTAACATAGAGGATGTTGCGGAACTGCAAAAACTAACCGGAAAAATTAAGAACGGGGACGCTGTCACTCCACGAAACTATGTTATAAAATATGGGGGTGCAACCAGACTCATTGACAATCCTGACGGCGATAATGTCGGCATGTTGCTCAGCAGCGAATATAATTTAATGGATGTCATCCGCTATAACCGCGGACTTGTTTATTCCCAACAGATCTTGTTGCCAGACGTATTAAAGAATCCATTGCCAGCGACCATTACAAAACTTGACATTCCGCTCTATTTTCTCATGGGCAAGTATGACTACATGACATCTTCCAACGCAGCCAAAAATTACTTTGATAAAATCGAAGCTGACACAAAGGAATTCATCCCATTCGACAAATCAGCACACTACCCGCAATACGAAGAAAAAGAAAAGTTCCATGAATGGATGTATCAGACCTTTGTAAAATAATCCAAAATAAGATAGGTCTAAGCAAAGAGTGCCGCTTGGACCTATCCTTTATTGCTTTCGAATAAAAACCCAAAACTCAAACATCCGACTCCACAATTTGATCATTTTCATCATGCATCGGACTTTCATAAGCAACAAGCGTCACACCGAGTTCATCCTCCAAAGCACTCAATGCCTTCAACTGTACTTCATCCAACTCCGCAAGCAGCGCGCGCTCGGGCATCAATGGCTACACTCCCTTTCAAATTTACCGTTAGGATAACCAATCGAGAGTGGGATATACTAATGCTGACTTTGCGCAAAAAAATCCACACAAGCCCTCAGGAGCCTCTGTGGATGTAAACTTGTCCTATTCACTTATCCAACTTGCCAAGGACGATTGACCTTCGCCTTTTTCTTTGGCTGTTTAGCGCCTAATTCCGCTCGCGTCATCCGCTGGGGTTCCATCCCTTTTTCAATGCGTGAACTCACTTCTCTTGAAAGAGAGTAGAGATTAGGTGCTAAAAAGACTCTAGTTGACACGTGGCCACAGTCAGGGCAGTCTGCTATCTCTTTATTGCCGGACATCGACTTGAAGAATAGCGTAAACTCGCCACAGTCCTTGCAACGGAATGTATAACTAGGCAAGGTGAACCCTCCTTATTTCGGCATAATATCCTTATCAAAAATTTGAGTAGGAATCGCGATTGTACAGCAAGCATTCGGAATATCGACAATGCCGTTAATGCGCCCCTCAACCGGTGCAGTGCTCAACAGCATATATGCCTGCTCGCCCGTATAACCGAGCGTCTTCAAATACTCGATTGCATTCAAGCACGCTCTACGGAATGCGATATTGGCATCCAAATACGTCTGTTGCCCATTGCGATCATCTACTGAAATCCCTTGGAAAACGAGGTAATCATTATAATTCGGCTCGACCGGACCAGGTTGGAACACAGGGTTTTCATGAATCTTGTACTTTTCCATGCCGCCCTTAATAATATCCACCTTCAACTCGATCCAGCCGGACATCTCAATCCCGCCGCAGAACGTGATCTCTCCATCACCTTGCGAGAAATGAAGATCGCCGACCGATAGCTTCGCCCCTTCGACAAATGTCGGGAAGAAAATCCTTGATCCCTTGGATAAGTTCTTAATATCACAGTTTCCGCCATTTTCCCGCGGCGGCACAGTCCGAGCGCCTTCCTTTGCAACTCTATCAAACTCAGCACCCGATAACGTACCTAGCACAACACTTTCCGAAGTAGGCGCATTCGCAAGCGCAGGCACCCGGTCCGGATCCGTATCTATCAGTTTTTGCTCTCGATCATTCCACTTTTGTAAAAGCTCCATAGAAGGGGCAACGCCGATAAGCCCTGGATGAATCAACCCTGCAAATTTCACGCCAGGCATATGCCGCGAAGTCGTATAAATGCCTTCGAAATCCCAAATCGACTTTTGCGCCTCCGGAAACTCGTCCACCAAAAAGCTCCCGCCATTCTCCTTTGCGAAAATCCCATTAAAACCCCACTCATACCCCTGATGCGCCCCAATATCTAAAATATCGACAACAAGCAAATCACCAGGCTCCGCACCATTCACATATACCGGGCCACTCAACACATGAACACGCGAAAGATTCACCTTCCGGACATCCTCCGCACTATCATTATTTCCAATTTGCCCATCCGTCCATTCCTTACAATCCATTCTAAAAGAAGTACCAGGATCTACAGAAAAAGCAGCAGGAATATCCGGGTGCCACCGATTGTGACCCGGATGCGCTTGCTCTTCCATCGGCTTACTCAAATCAAGTGCATACATCGTTTTCGCCATTCCTATTCCCCCAATCATAGACTTTGAATGCGCTTTCATGGTAGCAATAATATTGTAAACTGTCAAATAAATATGAAGTTTACAATAATGTATTTTCAGGAACAATTGAGTAGGATAATTGGATGGTAGATGGAGAATGCATTCTCGATAATTGGTGTTATAATGGAAATAACGTTTCGTCTGAAATTTTAATGAATAATTAGAGGACGATTTTATGAAGGTTAATGACAAAGTTATACGTTTGCAATAGGTGCCGTGAAATCAGTTTTGATAGTTGTAAAGATTGTTTAGAGAACGGAGCTCATTACATAAAACTGAAACGAACAGATTGGGAGGAGTTATATGAGTAACTTGAATAGAGCCCTTAAATCAGTAGGTAAAACCAGCTTCGTAGAATACTTTAATGATTATAAAAACATAACCGAAAACAAAAATAGGATTACAGTTGAGGAGAGAAAAAGATTAGCCGAAAAACTCCTTGAAAATAATCCGAAGGCATCAAAATTGTCAGGACAATATGCAAGAATTAGCGCTGCAATAACAATTTTTAAAAATGGTTGGGATAACCAAGCGTTAAAAGAAGTTATTGATTCAAAACACCCTGCTGTGACGGCTGAGATCAAAAAGAAGGCGAGGGAGTTGCTAACGGGGAATGACTGAAATTATTCACGTTGTTGGAGCAATCATACATAACGACAATGGTCAGATACTGTGTGCACTCCGTTCCGAAAAGATGTCTTTACCCGGGTATTGGGAGTTTCCAGGAGGAAAAGTTGAAAGCAATGAGTCATCCGAAACAGCATTAATTAGAGAAATAAAAGAAGAACTTCATTGCGATATTAAAGTTGGGCAATTTATCGAAGATACGACATATACATACGACTTATTTACAGTGCGGCTAGTAACTTATTTTGCTGAAATTATTAATGGAACACCAATTGCATATGAACATAGTGAATTAAAATGGGTCCCCTTCAAAGAGCTTTATTCACTGCAATGGGCACCAGCAGACATTCCAGCCGTCGAAAGGGTGATACAGCAATGCAAGAAGGGATTTATGAGCAATTAATAAACAAGAAAATCAAAGCTGAATTGGACGATCTTCCAGATATATTTACTGTGGAAAAGGAAGAAATAGATGAAGCAGAAGCAAGAATACTTTTATCAAGTTATATTTCATATGTAACTAGAAATGCTTTATCACATATTCGAGATGGTGGAAATAAGGAAGATTCACTCCTTAGACAAATGGAAGTATGTAATGAAATTATCGATGTGCTTCATCAAAAACTAGATGATGATGACTTTGCAAAGCTGAAATTAGATGAACATGGAGAAATCCTGACCTCGATTTATAAAACAATTAATACAGCTCAATCATTAAAAAAGAAAAAAGTACTTAGACCCGTTACGCCATTAACACAAAGCTCTTTGTTCACCGGATCACATGCAGAGCCTAATATGTTGGAGGAGTTGAAAAAGGAAATTGCCACTTCGGACGAAATTGAATGGCTAGTTTCTTTTATTAAATGGTCGGGTTTGCGCATTATTATTGAAGAACTTCGTAACTTTACTGAACGTGGGGGCCGTCTTAGAATTATCACAACTTCATATATGGAAGCAACCGATTACAAAGCACTTCAAGAATTAAGCGAGTTATCTAATACGGAAATTCGCGTTTCTTTGGATAAAGAGAGGACACGTTTACACGCAAAAGCATATTTGTTCAAACGAAAAACAGGATTTAGTACTGCGTATATAGGTTCCTCAAACCTATCCAATCCAGCACTAACCTCAGGGCTTGAGTGGAATTTAAAAGTAACAGAGAAAGATTCATTTGATATTATACGGAAGTTTGAAGCGACATTCGAAGGTTATTGGAATGATGAAGAGTTTAAAAGTCTATTGGTTACTGAAGTAGAAAATTGGTCTAAAGTTCGCCAATCTTTGACGAAAGAGCAAGTGGCAGAAACGAAAGAGCGGTACTTCCTTGATATTCGACCGTATCATTATCAGCAAGAAATTTTAGATGAACTTGATGTAGAGCGTACTGTACACGGGCATATGAAAAACCTAGTAGTTGCGGCAACTGGAGTTGGTAAAACTGTTATATCCGCCTTTGATTTCAAGCGTTTCTTGCAGCAGAAGCCGAATGCGAAATTACTGTTTATTGCCCATAGAGAAGAAATACTTAAGCAGAGTATGTATACTCTCCGAGCAGTTTTAAAGGACGCCAACTTTGGAGAAATGTTTGTCGGTCGTTTCGAACCCACTTCATTCGATCAACTCTTTATGAGTATTCAAAGCTGGAATAGTAAAAAGATAAGAGAAAAAACAACGGCTGATTTTTATGATTTTATCATTGTGGATGAATTCCATCATGCCACAGCTCCAACGTACCGTGCCTTATTAGAGTATTATGAGCCAACTATTTTATTAGGTCTAACAGCCACTCCTGAACGAATGGACAATCAAAACGTGCTGAGTTATTTTGATGATCGGATTGCATCAGAAATGCGTTTAACGGAAGCGATCGATCGTAAATTGCTTAGTCCATTTCATTATTTCTGTGTAACAGACAGTGTCGATCTCTCGGCTATTAAATGGTCAAGGAGAGGTTACGATACGGACGAGCTTACGAATGTCTATACCTCCAATGATCGTCGAAGTGATCTGATCATTCAAAGCATCAATAAGTATGTTACTGCTTTAGATGAGGTAAAGGCTTTGGGATTCTGTGTATCAGTTGAACACGCAATATATATGGCTAAATACTTTAACTCAAAGAAGATTCCTGCAATCGCTTTGCATGGAGATTCGTCGGATGAGGATCGGAATACAGCAAAGCGAAAATTAATAAGTGGGGAGATCAAATTCATATTCGTTGTGGATTTATATAATGAAGGGATTGATATTCCTGAGGTTAATACAGTCTTATTTCTAAGACCAACTGAAAGTCTAACTGTGTTTTTACAGCAACTAGGTCGAGGATTACGGCTGGCAGACGATAAAGAATGCTTAACGGTCTTAGATTTTGTAGGACAAGCACACGCGGATTATCCATTTGAAGAGAAGTTCAGAGCGCTCGTTGGAAGAACGAAGCATTCCATTCGACATTACATTGAGAATAGTTTCTTCCACTTACCGAAGGGCTCTGTTATTCAAATGGAGAAGCAAGCGAAGGAATATATATTGCGGAATGTAAAAGAAGTGAAAAATACTAAACAAAATCTTATTGCGAAGATTAAATACTTTGAAGGGGATACAGGAGAGAAGCTGACGTTATCAAACTTTCTTCAGTTTCATCATCTTACGCTAGCTGAATTCTACGGTAGGGGGAAAAACAGGTCCTTTGAAAGACTTAAAGTCGAAGCGGGGATCACGGATGATTTTGATAGCAAATATGAGGAGGTTGTAACAAAGCGGATTCATGCATTGTTTCATATAGACTCAGCTGATCTTATCTTGTTTTATCAGAAATACTTCGTGGACGGGTTAATTGAAAATGAAGAACAACATCAGATGGTAGGGATGTTATACTATTCGTTCTTCAATGCACCCCCAGGGGATTTAGATTTTAAGTCAATGCATGATGGTATACAAGAAATCATATCAAATGAAGTTCTCAAAACTGAAATACAGCAAGTGCTAGATGTATGTATGGATAAAATTCGTTTAGTTGAGAAGCCATCGCCATTCGACTATACATCTTCACTCCGTGTTCATGCGCAATATACTTCTGATCAAGTGCTGGCAGCTTTCGGTTATTTCAATGAAGAGGTCAAACCAGCATTTCGAGAAGGAGTCAAATACTTTGAAGACAAACAAACCGATATTTTCTTCATCACATTAAACAAATCTGACAAAGATTTCTCACCATCAACACAGTATGAAGACTATGCAATAAGTGATCGACTATTCCATTGGCAATCACAGAATAAGACTTCAGATACGAGTCCGACTGGCAAGCGATACATTACCCACCGACAAACGGGAAATAAAATTGCTCTGTTTGTTCGAGAATATAAACAGAAAGATGGCTATACTTCACCGTTTGTTTTCCTTGGGACTGCTGATTATGTGAGGCATGAAGGGAATAAGCCGATTAGTTTTGAGTGGCGGTTGCATGAGCGGATGCCTGCATGGTTGATTCCAGCGGCGAATAAGAGTGTTTTATAAAAATGTTTTATTGAACTAAGAAGGAAAAATAGGTGAGAGGCAGAGCTTTTTTATCGGAGCTCTGCTTTTATTAATCTTGAAGGAGTTTCCCTCTTCAATCGGGAAGATACATAACAATGAAGAAAGAATGGAGCGGATCAAACATGTTCATCGTAAACACAGAAGCAGCCATATATAAAGACGGCTGCTATTTACTATGCCAACGAAGTGAAAAGGAAGATCATGCGCCTGGTGGATTGGCGTTGGTTGGTGGGAAGGTTGAGATGGAAGAGGCTTCTTCAGACATTTTAGAGCGTACGATTGTGCGGGAAGTGGAGGAGGAAGTGGGGCTTGTCATTGAGGGGCGTCCACAATATGTGCATAGTACAAGTTTTGTAACGGACAAAGGCGAGCCGGTTGTGAATGTTATCTTTTTGTGTGAGGAATTCAGTGGTGAACCTTATGCAGTGAGTGCCGATGAGGTGGCGGCTGTGTATTGGATGACGCCTGAAGAGGTGTATGGAAATCCTGATGCTGCGGATTACTTGAAGTATTATATTCGGAAGGCGGAAGATGTGAGGATGAAGGGGATTTAGGTTTGATTTAACGGCTAAGTTGTCCTAATTGTTCGAGGATAAAGCTATGAACAGGAACGTATGTGTGGTAAAATAGAAGAGTAATAGAATAGGTGACTCAAGGATGATCGGCCATTTTCCCGTGAAGGGCAATCTAAGTTCGCGACGTCCTCTTAAGAGTGCTGGTGCCTTAATTTCTGCAAAGTGCGCAGAAATACGGCAAATCGAACCCTTCGTAGTTCGATTTGCCGGTATTTACTTTTGCAGCGCTGATCATAGCTATATTGTCATCAAACGACAAAAAATAATCCATCCTTGAGTTGATCGCTCGTGAAGGATGGATTATTTCATCTGCATGCCGATCCCCTTAGGGAACCTACGCTATTATATTGACCGTTCAAGGTGCAACTTGGGCGGTCCTTTTTACTTTATTCATTCTCTATCCCTATTATACGTATTCTATTCGAGTTGTTCAAGTCGAGTGAGTTATTACTTTTCAGTTGCTGTATTTCCCATTGCAATCGAAATCCGATTCCAGCTGTTGATTTGATTGATGATCAAAATAAGGTCAACATATTGTCTTTCATCATAATGTTGGCGGACTCGTTGATAAAGCTCATCTGGCACACGTTTTGTCGGGATTAAGGTCACGTGCTCGGTCAATTCAAGGGCTACTTTTTCTGCATCTGTGTAAAATGTGCACTCTCTCCAAGCGCTAAGACAATATAAACGCTGTTCGGTTTCACCCATTTTTCTGGCGTCAGCGGTATGCATATTAATGCAATATGCACAGCTGTTTATTTGCGAAGCCCGAATTTTGATCAGTTCACGAAGTTTACGGTCTATCCCCGTAGTTTTTGTGTACTTCTCCATTTCCATCATAATGTTAAGTGCTTCTGAGGCCACGTTGTAATAATCAATTCGTTGTTCCAATTTAATTCCCTCCCATGGGTTTTTGATTAAAGACTATGTTAATCGACGATTATTATTGTCTATAATATATATGCTATAATTATTTATGTCAAATGAAGATACAATTCAAAGTCCTTAATCAAAAGTAGGTGAGTTATATGCAATATAGTGTCGGTGTTGAATACGCTTTACATTGTCTCGTTTATTTAATCGATGTTCCTTCCGACGAAAGTGTCGGGATAAAGGATTTGGCGGAATTTCAAGGGCTGTCTGAGTCATTTCTTTCAAAGGTTTTCGGTAAATTATCCAAGGTGGGTATTGTAAGTTCTGTCCCTGGTGTTAAAGGAGGATATCGATTAGCAAAGTCGCCGGAGGATATTTCTTTTTGGGATGTAGTGGAAGCAGTTGAAGGCCCGAAGCCTATTTTTCAATGTAAAAATATTAAAGATAAAGGTTATTTGTATAGAGAAGGCTGCTGCTCTGCTCCTTCCTTTTGCACGATCAATTTAGTCATGCTTGATGCGGAGGAAAAAATGCGTGATTATTTACGTGGTAAAACACTTTTGTGGTTGAATGAAGAGCTGGATCGTGTTTTACCGAAACAAGTTCGTGAGGAAACGCAGAAATACTTTTCGAGAGATGGGATATGAAATACCCTTCCTACATTCCTTAATTAAGGGAATGAAGGAGGGGTTTTAATTCGAAGCAATGATGTAATGTTTACCACCCCGAAAATTAATTTTGTGAAAAGTATCCTTTTTGACCCCTACTATCTATATAGAGGTAAAGGGGGAATGTAAAATGATGCGCTACTTGAAAGAATACACTCGTTTTGCCACTATCGCGGAATTGGACGCAGCTGCGGAACAGCATGTCGCACATCACTGGGATGAGCTGACCAAATCGGATCGCCAAGTGCTCGACGTCATCCGACGTTATTCGGTGAAATACGGGGCTGCCCATTTGAAACACGGAACGATTGAAGAAGCGATCGGTAAATCAAACGCAACTGTCCGACGCGCCATCCGGAAACTTGTTGAGTTGCAAATCATCCAGAAAGTCCACTATATCCGTCCCGTCATGAGCGGGCTCGGCGCCAACATTTACATCATTTTACCCTTCGATGACCAGGGGAAAATGAACGACCGTGACCATGACGATAAACCGCAAGATGACGCGAAAAATGAGCAAATTCCAGTGGATGAAGCTCCCCTTTCTAAATCTATTTTTAAAGCTAAAGATCTTAACTACACGTCTCTACAAGAATCGTCAAAGTTATCCACAAGTCTATTCAGTCGGATGAAAATCCTTCTTGCGGGGGCGATTGGGGATAGTAAAAAGGCACGTGAATTCTTCGGCATTCATAAGTCGATTTCCGAGAGAATGCTAAAGTATGAGATCTATAAAGATGACAAGGAGATCTTCGAGGATCTTGCCTATCGTGCGTTATTGATTACTGTAATGGCAACGAAAAAGAAAGCAATCCGCAACCTGCCTGGGTATTTCAAAGGTGTGTTGGGTAAGTTGGTGGAGGAAATGTATTTCAAGGATATGTTCATGTTGTTTGATGTGAAGCCTATGTATAGGACGATGCAGAAGGAAAGGGTCTGCGTGTAAATGCGGATTTGAAGGACGCAGACGCTCATAAAACTGGGCAAGGTCTCATAAATTCGGCAAAGCGCTCATAAACGCCACTCCAACGAAAAAAGACTGCCCCAGAAAGCCGATTGATCGACTTTCCGGACAGCCTCATGTATATGAGTTACGCAATTGCATTCACTTTTTCTTCATATATAGCCAATGCCTGTTGCAACGATCTTTGTTGCTCTTGATTCAACGGAATCATCGGCAAACGTACGCCGCCGACATGTATTCCTTTTAGGTTCAACGCCGCTTTGACAGGTGATGGGTTAGGGGCCGCAAAAAGAGCTTTCATCATTGGCAGCAGTCTGCGGTGATTGCTAGCCGCTTCAACCGTGTTGCCAATTTTGAAGTTACGGATCATCGTTTGCATTTCATTCCCCAACACATGTGCAGATACGGAAACGACGCCTGTTCCGCCAATTGATAATACAGGAAGCGTCAGCGCATCATCGCCGCTATACAATGAAAAACCTTCCCGTGTGCGTTCGATAATTTCAGCCATCGCGTCTAAATCACCACTTGCCTCTTTGGTAGCGACAATATTGGGGATTTCCGAAAGGCGGATGGTTGTTTCGACAGACATGTTGACGGCGCTGCGTCCGGGAATATTGTACAACATGACCGGTAAAGAAGTGGCCGCCGCAATTGTCTTGAAGTGTTGATATAATCCTTCTTGGCAAGGCTTGTTATAGTACGGGGTGACGAGCATGATGCCGTCGACGCCTGCATCTTCCGCCTGCATCGTCAGTTCAATCGATTCCCGTGTATTATTTGAGCCTGTACCAGCAATGACCGGGACTCTTCCGTCCACGACTTCAACTGTAAACTTGAACAGTTCGAGCTTTTCTTCGTTCGTTAATGTAGGGGATTCACCTGTTGTTCCCGCCACTACGAGGCCGTCAGATCCGTTGGCGATTAAATGATTGATTAAGCGTCTTGTTGCTGGGAAGTCAATTTCACCGTGTCCATCAAAAGGAGTTACCATAGCTGTAACGATTTGTCCAAAGTTCATTTTTCTCCACATCCTGTCTTTTATTTTGGTAAATAAAATAGAGGGTGAAGGGCAATTGCAAAAGAACACAAAAAGCAACAACGAGGGCTCGTTGTTGCTTGAAATAATAAAATAAATTATTTCTTTGCAGAAGATAGCCCTCCATATAGTTTCCTATATGACAATCCTGGACTTATTCAACCCAGAACCAGCTTCGAGATCAATGAGTGTCTCTCCACTTCGGCAAATTCCCCTTTCCGCAATCATCTTGGGACCTCATTGTCCTCCGATTGTGTACTGATGGTCTTTGCGCCTCTATCCTTACTTCAAAACTTGCGAAATAAGATAATATTAAATTACATATGACTTTACATGGAACTCTGTGAAATTGCAAGGGATACATGAAAATAAAGTGAATTGACGAAATTTCTCAACCCAATTTGTGCTACAATCCCCATTTTTAAGATGACCATTAAGGTGCCTGTGCACGGCACTATTCAGATAATACAATGTGATTGCATATAATTGAAGCAGGAAACCAATCAAATTAGCATTTCGATTGTATTTCTATTCAAACTGATGAATTGTCATAAATGCATGATGCACAGGCACCGACACAATTTATTCGGCAGTTTTAAATTTGACGTCGCCGACTCCGATGTCGAGGGAAATGTCGATGATGACGTCTGCGCTTGCGTAGGCTTCATTTACATAAACACCGTCGTTTTGCTTAGTAAAGCCTTTCAAGTCAACTCGGCCGATCCCTTTTGAGGCATTTACTCTAATGCCCGTCTGTTTTGGAATGATGATGGTTACATCGCCAACTCCCAGGTCAAAATCAACCCGAAAGCTTTTTTTCCACTCACCGCTCAGATCGATGACAGAATCACTGACACCGCTATCGATGGATAGGCTGTTTAATTGAAGACCTTTCAGATTCAATGTCGAAGTTGAAACGCCCATGTCAACGTCCAGGTCGATAGGGATATCGTTCGTCAGTTGAAGGTCCCATTCGTTTTCCAATTTGCGCTTATTGAACCCGAACATTGTTTTCGATCCTTGCTTAATTTTGACATGACCGACGTCCTTCTGTTTTTTATACGTCACTTTCGGCTCCAGTCTTTTGTGATTATAAGAGAACTCTCCACTGACCCATTCCTGGGAATTTCCCTGGATGTACAGGTTGCCAACTCCGAAGTCAATATCGACGTCCAAAGCTTCTGCATTGTCCTTTTCAATCGAAATCTCATTTCCGCTTGCCTTTGCAAACCACTTGTTATAGCCGTAGATGCCGAACACAACGATAAAACCCGTCAGTAGAGCTATCCCTAATAGTTTATTCATATTCAATTCTCCTTCTGCTCCATTTTCTTCTATTCTACCTTATTCAATTGAATAACTTACCAGTCGCATGTTTGATTTACATATACGTCTTAAGGCTGAAGGGAGATGCAACTTGTGCATGGATCTTGGTCGATCTGTATCTTACATGTTTTGACCTGTTCATTAATATAGTGGTGAAAAGAGCGGCGAAAGGATGAGGAATTGAGGCGGGTTCTTCTATATTCTGCAACTGTCTTTGTCGGGATAGTACTGGGCATCATCATCACAATCATAATGGAATCCTAATTGCTTGTTGGGGTGCCTGTGCAGCGTACAATTCAGTTTATTAATTACAATTGTATAAATGAAAATTGCGGTGTCAATTACATTACTGTTTGGTTTGCTAAACATTGAATAATTAATCATTTTGGTGAATTGTCATAAATGTACCATGCACAGGCACCGATAAAATTAAACAAAAAAAGAACCTATGGCGGCTGCCGTAGGTTTTGCTCTATATTTATATGAGTTCTATTTACATGGTTTTTGTTTCCAAGTCAAAGATTCGTGATTTAATGTTTATGAATTCTTTCGAGATAGCTTGTCCTTCAGCGATACGCTGGCTGGTTTGGTGCTCAAATTGACCGCCGATTCCTTCTAAAAGATGATCGACTTGATCAAACCGACTGTGCATTTCAGATTTCATGCTACCCATTTCAGATTTCAAGTCGCCCATTTCCGACTTCAAGCTCCCGACATCAGATTTCAAGTCGCCCATTTCCGACTTCAAGCTCCCGACATCAGATTTCAAGTCGCCCATTTCCGACTTCAA
>NZ_LQYA01000162.1 GCF_001531445.1 Sporosarcina koreensis | reverse complement strand
CGAACCCGCGCCGGTTCAAGACGCCGGTAAGCGGGTCGGTATTGGCGAGCCTTCGCAGACCCGCCGCCAGATCATTAGCGATAAGAGCAAGCGCCGTGATGCCTATTCCTGTGAACACGGCGGGCAGCGCCAAAAGGAGAAGCCAGCGATCGAAATCCCCAAGCCATGGATCGAACGCGAACTGACGTGCCAGTGCAAAAGCTCCGACGACAAGGCTGATTATGGCGAGGAGAGCCAATAGAAGCTTCATCATCTGCTCATCCGAGCGCGCCTGGCCGTTCGAGATCGCGACATGACCGAGTGCCGAACAGAGTACGAGCGCCCGGAAGAACTGAGAAAGCGCTGCCCACAATCCGTCGGCGTGGTGCAGCGCCGCGATGAAGATGATGATGGTCAATAGCAAAGCGGCCAACACCCAGCATCGCCCCGGCGGCGACCGGTCGCTACGTTGGCTCAGCCCCTTCCACAGAAGCAGGGGAACCGCCATGGCCGCCAGGCTGACGATCGCGATACTCCACGCTCCACCAAAGCCGGTCAGCCCATGCGCGATGTTGAGCGCCCAGGCGGCGGCGGCGAGTGCGAAGGCGCGGCTCCAACACTGTGCATGGGGGAGCCGACCAATCGAGCGGGCAGACACGGCGATCCCGACCGACAGCACCGCCGACAACAGCACGAGAGTCGTCAGTACCGCAACACCTTCGTCCATCTGAGCGCCTGCCAAACCTCCGCGCCGACCAGCAACTGCGGCCCTGCGACCACGGCTCCATATCAATACAAAGTGCGCGGCAACAGAAGGCTCGATTTTTCAAGCCGGGGGAGCAGACGGACCGTGATAACGCAACGGCCTGAAACGCGATGGGCTGACCTATGGCGTGGGCTGTCTCGGCGGATGCTCACAAGCGGCCTGATCCCACCAGATTATGTGCATGCGGACATAATTGCGCACGTCACTCTTTCGCAATCTATCCGTCACCCTCCTTTCATGCATGCCCCATAGGCCCGTCCCCGCGCCGCGACGGCGGCAGGACGGACATTCAGTCGGGATAGCAC
>NZ_LQYA01000161.1 GCF_001531445.1 Sporosarcina koreensis | reverse complement strand
CTGGCGGGCTCGCTGTTCCTCGCGGTGATCGAGCGGAACATTCCCGTGGAGTTCGAAACGCGCGCCCGCCGCCTGATCAAGGATAGCGACCGGGTCGTCGGCGTGATCGCCGAGGACGCAAGCGGCCGGGCCGTCCATGTCCGGGCGCGGCGGGGCGTGGTCATCGCCACCGGCGGTTTCGAGTGGAACGAGACGCTGGTGAAGAGCTTTCTGCGCGGTCCGCTGACGGGGCCGGTGAGCGTGCCTGAAAATGAAGGCGATGGCTTGCTTATGGCGATCGAGGCGGGCGCGCAGATCGCCAATATGCAGAACGCCTACTGGATGCAGAGCACATTGGAGTTCAAGCCGCAACATCGCTCGGCCAAGCCCAATTATCTTCTCGGCTCCGACGAGCGCGCGCGGCCGGGCGCCATTCTGGTGAACCGCAAAGGGCAGCGCTTCGTCAACGAGGCGGCCAACTACAATGCCCTCGGAAAGTCGCTGCACGCCTTCGATGGCGGGACGCATGGCTATGCGAACCTGCCCTACTGGTTGATCATCGATCAGCGCTACAAAGACAAATATCCTCTGTTCAACGCGGCGCCCGGCGCCCCCGCGCCCGCCTTCGCGATGAAGGCCGACACGCTGGAGGAGTTGGCCCAGATCGCCGGCATCGACGGCGATGGACTCCGCGCGCAGGTCGATCGCTTCAACGCGATGGTCCGCAACGGCCATGACGACGAGTTCAACCGCGGGGACAATAGCTACGACAATTTCTACATGTGGGGCGACATGGATTTCGAGCCGCCCTTCCGGACGCTGGGCATCATCGACCGGCCGCCTTTCTATGCGGTAAAGATGGAGGCTGGGGCGCTGGGAACGGCGGGCGGGCCGAAGACCAATGCCGATGCGCAGGTGGTCGACTGGCAGGGCAATGCCATCCCCGGCCTCTATGCCGCGGGCAATGCGATGGCGGCGGTCTTGGGCGACGTCTATGGCGGTGCGGGCGGTACGCTCGGCCCGGGCATGACC
>NZ_LQYA01000017.1 GCF_001531445.1 Sporosarcina koreensis | reverse complement strand
TCGGTATTAGCCCCGGTTTCCCGGAGTTATCCCCATCTGCAGGGCAGGTTGCCCACGTGTTACTCACCCGTCCGCCGCTAATATCAAGGAGCAAGCTCCCTTCAATCCGCTCGACTTGCATGTATTAGGCACGCCGCCAGCGTTCGTCCTGAGCCAGGATCAAACTCTCCATAATAGAGAAATTCGAGTAGCTCGAGTTTCTTGCTGGCATCATTTAAGATGTCAATTTTGAATCCGAAGATTCGTTTGTTCTTTTCACCGACAAGGTCGGCTCGAGAACTTTATTTGTTGACGTTTTGCTGTTCAGTTTTCAAGGTTCATTGTGTGTCGCTCCGTCAGAAGCAACTCTTATATAATACCACGCTTGCAATTCCTTTGTCAACAACTTTCCTAAAAAAAATTTTAAGTTGTTTTTAGTAGTTATTCACTTACCGGAAACGCAACGTTATTTACTATACCATCTTGTCTTTTTGAATGCAATACCTTTTTCATTTTTTTCTTTCCTTCTATACTATTACTTACTTACTTTCTTTCCCCAAAGAATAAAGCCGCTGCACCGGTAGCGCGGCTTTATTCTCTTCATTCCACAATCTTTGAGATTGCAATGCCTCTGTGCGTCGCCAAATCAATGATGACTCCATCCGCTATCTTTTTGATCATCGGCCTTAATGGTGTATCGCGATGAATGAACATGATTTCGCCGACTTCCCCATCCGTCAGCTTCACCCTTGTCCCGATAGACAGATTGCCGACAAGTCTATGAAGCGCATCCACGACTTTTATATCGAATTTACCGAACTCCTCTTCTTTAATCATTTCGATCACTTTGTAAGGGGAATGTTTTACTCTGTATAATCTTTCCGACGTCATCGCATGGAAGACATCCGCCACCGCGAGGATTTGGGAGAATACCGAAATGGTCTCCATCTTCTCTCCGCGTGGGTAGCCGCTTCCATCAAGACGCTCATGATGTTGAAGAATTGCCAGTTTCATTTCCTGCCTGAGCAAGGGTGTGTCCTGTATCATTTTCACGCTGAACAACGTATGCTTTTTCACTTCGTTATATTCTTCTTTCGTTAGGAACGCGGTCTTTTCCAGTATGGAAGGCGCAATTTTCGCCATGCCGCAATCCGCTAATGCACCCGCCAATCCTAATTGCAGTGCGTCTCCTTTTTCATATCCCATTTGATTGCTGATCGCTGCTGCAAGAATCCCGACAGCGACGGAATGATGATAAATGTATTCTTCTGGGTTTGAGAATTCGTTCAACATCGTAAGCATTTGTTTCTGCTTAAGGAATTTCTCAAGCAATGGAATGATGAATCCGCGGACTTTCGGGACATTAGGACGTTGACCAGCCCTCCAATAGTTGAATTCCTTCTTATACACACGGACCGCTTCGTTATATTCTTTGCGTAGCTGGTACATGCTTACCGGAATATTATCCAGAATGTCTTCAGCATTCATGGAAGAATCCTTCTCCGATTCTGGAATGTCTTTTTGGACGACCCGCTCTTCCACCTTGACGCGCTTCACGCCAAAAGCCTGCAACACTTGTATATGTTCCTGCGTTAGTTCTGTGTCCTTTCGCATAATCGGATACTTCGTCTTGCCATATACGTCTTCTTTCAGTAAAATTCCTGCACGCAGCTCACTGCTCGTTTTATATACTTCCATCTGTAAGGTGTCACCACTTTCCGATCGTCTCTTAAGGTCTATCATACTGCAAATATTCAAAATAGACGATAGAAAAAAAGTTATTGAGCGGCAATTCTGCCGTCTCAATAACTTTTTTTAAATCATTCTTCTGTGTCTTCTACATCATCCACTTCGATGGACCCATCCATCTCTACTTCCGTATGATGTTCATCATTGTCGCCATTTTCGTCGATTTCTTCATGCTCGTCTTCCTTCTCGACTTTTGCGACTGTCGCGACAAGTTCATCTTCTCCAAGACGGATCAGGCGGACGCCTTGCGTGCTGCGGCCGATTGAGGAAATGTCTTCAATATCCATGCGGATGAGAATGCCATGGATTGTAATCAGCATAAGATCTTCCGATCCGTCGACCGTTTTCATTGCAACGAGCTGACCGTTCCGATCGGTGACGTTCAATGTCTTTAATCCATATCCACCACGTGTTTGGATGCGGTATTCGTCTTCCGGTGTCCGTTTTCCGAAGCCCTTTTCCGTAACGACTAGAATTTCATCGCCTTCCGATACAGTGTCCATGCCGACAGCAATATCTCCTTCACGTAAACGGATTCCACGGACGCCACTTGCGACACGGCCCATGGAACGGATATCTCGCTCGTCGAATTTGATAAGCATGCCATCACGTGTACCGATTGCGATGTTCTGATCGCCATTCGTCATTTTCACGCCGATCAATTCATCATCGCCGCGCAATGTCAAAGCGATCAAGCCGTTGGAGCGGATATTGGCAAAGTCGGCAACCGATGTACGCTTGACGACACCACCACGTGTAGCGAAGAAAAGATATTTATCCTCCTCGAATTTCTCTACAGGAATCATGGCTGTGACCTTTTCATCCTTGTCGACATCCAGCAGATTGATGATTGGCAGACCTTTCGCCGTCCTGCTGAATTCCGGCACTTCATAGCCCTTCTTGCGGAATACTCTTCCTCGGCTTGTAAAGAACAGGATCGTATCATGTGTCGAGGTGTTCAACAAATGCTCGACAAAGTCATCGTCATTCGTCCCCATTCCTTGAATACCGCGGCCTCCGCGACGCTGGCTCCGGTACGTACTGGCAGGGAGCCTTTTGATGTAGCCGTTATGCGTCAATGTCAATACGGAGTTCTCAACAGGGATGAGGTCCTCATCCTCGAGCATTTCCGCACCGCCGCTTCCAATTTCAGTCCTACGATCATCGGCGAAACGCTGCTTCACTTCCAGCAGCTCTTCACGTATGATATCGAGCACTTTTTCCTCGTCTGCAAGAATGGCGCGCAACTCGGAAATCAAGACTAAGAGCTCTTGGTATTCATTCTCGATTTTATCGCGTTCCAATCCTGTCAAACGTTGAAGGCGCATATCAAGAATGGCCTGGGATTGTCGTTCAGACAAATTGAAACGTTCCATGAGTCCCGTTTTGGCTTCATCGGTCGTTTTTGAACCACGGATCAGAGCGATGATTTCATCGATATGATCGAGTGCAATCCGTAAACCTTCCAAAATGTGTGCGCGGTCTTCCGCTTTATTCAACTCGTATTGAGTACGTCTTCGGATGACCACTTTCTGATGTTCCAAATAATGATAAAGAATTTCTTTCAACGCTAGGATTTTCGGCTGTCCGTCAACGAGCGCAAGCATATTGATGCCGAAGCTCGATTGCAGGGCAGTGTGCTTGTAAAGATTATTCAACAATACATGTGCGTTGGCATCCCTGCGGACTTCGATGACAATGCGCATCCCAGTCCGGTCGGATTCATCCGCCAAATGCGTGATGCCTTCAATCCGCTTGTCACGGACAAGCTCGGCGATCTTCTCGATGAGCCGTGCTTTGTTCACCTGGTAAGGAAGCTCTGTTACTATAATTGTTTCTTTACCGTTAGACTGCTGTTCAATTTCAATTTTACCTCTGATGATAATTGAACCGCGCCCGGTTTCATATGCTCTGCGGATACCGCTTCTGCCAAGGATGATACCCCCGGTCGGGAAATCCGGACCTGGGATGATTTCCATCAACTCCTCGGTAGTGATTGCCGGATTGTCTGCCATCGCAAGTACCCCGTCAATTGTTTCACCTAAATGATGCGGCGGGATATTCGTAGCCATTCCGACCGCTATGCCCGATGTTCCATTGACAAGAAGATTTGGGAAACGGCTCGGCAGGACAATCGGTTCTTTCTCTTGACCGTCGTAGTTATCTTGGTAATCGATCGTGTCTTTATTGATGTCTCGCAACAATTCCATCGCGATCCGTGACATCCGTGATTCTGTGTAACGCATCGCCGCAGCTGCATCGCCATCAACAGAACCGAAATTCCCATGGCCATCAACGAGCATATAGCGATAGTTGAAATCCTGTGCCATCCGAACCATCGTGTCATAGACGGCACTGTCGCCATGGGGGTGATACTTACCAATTACGTCCCCGACGATACGGGCTGATTTCTTATGTGGTTTATCCGCGGTGTTTCCAAGATCCTGCATCGCATAAAGAATTCGGCGGTGGACGGGCTTCAACCCATCCCTCACGTCAGGCAATGCCCGGGAAACGATAACACTCATCGCATAGTCGAGAAAGGATGTCTTCATCTCCGTACTGATGTTAATGCCTTGGACACCACGTTTTGGCATATCTGCCATATTGTCAAACTCCTTTCAACTCAGGCGCTTTTCACGCACAGCCTGTCAACTGAACAAAGCCCCGTCTGTTGCAGGTCCATGTTCCATGTTCATATATTGATATATATTTTGACTCAATTACGCATCCAGATTTTTTACATACATCGCATTTTCCTCGATGAATCTGCGACGCGGTTCGACTTCGTCACCCATCAATTGCTCAAATGTCTCATCCGCATCAAAAGCGTCTTCAAGGTGCACTTGGAGTAGTGTACGCTGATCCGGATCCATCGTCGTCTCCCATAACTGGGTGGCGTCCATTTCACCAAGACCTTTATAGCGTGTAATGACTGGCTTCGGCACAGAAGATAGCCGGTTCAGGATTTCCTGAAGTTCTTCTTCGTCGAAGCAATATTCCTCATGCTTGCCTTGCTTGACCCGGTATAGCGGCGGTTGTGCGATATAGACATAGCCCGCTTCGATCAACGGTCGCATGAAACGGAAGAAGAATGTCAATAATAACGTCCGGATATGTGCTCCATCGACGTCGGCATCCGTCATGATGACGATTTTATGGTAGCGTGCCTTCGAAAGATCAAATTCATCCCCGATGCCTGTACCGAGCGCCGTGATCATCATCCTGATTTCCGCATTGCCTAAAATACGGTCCAATCTTGCTTTTTCAACGTTCAGGATTTTCCCCCGCAATGGCAAGATCGCCTGGAAGTGACGGTCACGTCCGCTTTTTGCGGAACCGCCCGCCGAGTCCCCTTCAACGATGTACAATTCACTGATAGCAGGATTACGTGATGAGCAGTCTGCAAGCTTTCCTGGAAGGCTTGATACTTCCAAGGCAGATTTCCGGCGTGTCAGTTCACGTGCATTTTTGGCAGCAATCCGAGCGCGTGCCGCCATAAGACTTTTATCGATTACCATACGTGCGGTCACCGGGTTTTCAAGAAGGAAACGTTGGAAGCCTTCCGAGAATAAAGCATTCGTAATTGTGCTCACTTCGGAGTTGCCCAATTTCGTTTTTGTCTGCCCTTCGAATTGGGGATCCGGGTGTTTGATTGAAATGATCGCCGTCAATCCTTCCCGCACATCATCGCCTGAAAGGTTCGGATCCGCCTCTTTCAGCATTCCGTTCTTCCTGGCATAATCGTTGACAACACGTGTCAATGCGGTCTTGAATCCTGATTCATGTGTACCGCCCTCATACGTATTGATGTTATTCGCGAACGAAAACAGGTTTTCCGCATAGCCGCTATTGTATTGCATCGCAATTTCGATAGAAATGCCGTCTTTCTCGCCTTCTATGAAAATCGGTTCCTCGTGGATAGGCTCTTTGTTTTTATTCAAATGTTCAACGTAGGATTTGATGCCGCCTTCGTAGTAAAACGTATCAGTGCGGTTTTCCTCCTCGCGTTCATCTGTAATGCTGATGCGCAAGCCTCTGTTCAAGTATGCGAGCTCACGAAGACGATGCGCCAATATTTCATATTCATAGACTGTCGTTTCCGTGAAAATTTCCGGGTCGGCTTTGAATCGTGTGCGTGTTCCGGTTTCGTCTGTTTCACCGATAACTTCCAATTCATGTGACAAGATACCCCGTTCAAACTTGATGAAATGAACCTTGCCATCCCGTCGAACATATACTTCCGTTTCCTCGGAAAGTGCGTTCACAACAGAGGCGCCGACACCGTGCAAACCGCCCGATACCTTATAGCCTCCGCCTCCGAATTTACCTCCGGCATGAAGGACTGTCATAATTACTTCAACAGCCGGTCTGCCTGTCGATTCCTGAATGCCTACCGGAATGCCTCGTCCATTGTCGTCGACGCGGATCCAGTTATCTTTTTCAATCGTCACTTCAATATGATCACAATAGCCCGCAAGCGCCTCGTCGATACTGTTGTCGACAATTTCCCATACGAGATGGTGAAGCCCTCGCGAACTTGTTGTGCCGATGTACATGCCCGGACGTTTACGGACAGCTTCCAGGCCTTCTAAGACCTGTATCTGATTCGCATCATATGCCGTCTGCAATTCTTTTTCTTCCATAGCCAAACTGTTCACCTTTCCTTTCCGAACATCAATCTAACCTTCTATCACTTTCAAACAGGAATGGATCTTCAATTCCCTTTATCGCTGACCTTGCCCGCCGATACTTCATACAGTTCGGCGTCGCGTATCGTCTCATGGTCGATTCCTGCAATGTTCGTCGTCGTGACGAATGTCTGCACTTGGCCTTGCATCGTGTTCAACAGATGGGACTGGCGATAATCATCGAGCTCGGAAAGCACGTCATCCAAAAGAAGGACCGGCGTCTCTCCGACTTCCTGTTTGACAAGGTCTATTTCCGCAAGTTTAAGGGACAGCGCCGTTGTCCGCTGCTGCCCTTGCGAACCGTACGTTTGGATATCATAGCCATTCACAAAAAAATGGAGATCGTCACGGTGCGGTCCGATCAGTGTCATTCCGCGTTCCAACTCACGACGTCTCACTTCGTGCAATTTTTGGCTGAGTATTTCTTCCATCTGTTCAGCAGTCTGCCCAGAATCCAACTCTTTTAATGTCCCATACGTCACTTTTAACTGCTCAAGGCCCCTGGAAATCCCTTTATGGATCGGCTCCGCCCATTTTTGAAGCAGTTCGATGAAATAAAATCGTTTCCGTATGATCTGAACAGCGAGCTGTATATATTGTTCTGTATAAATATCGAACATGACGTCCGTAAAATCCAATTTACCGCGATGATCTTTGAGGATTGCGTTCCGTTGTTTTAAGACCTTTTGAAAAGTCAGCAGGTCATGGAGATAGACGGGGGAGATTTGTCCGATTTCCATGTCTAAGAATCTTCTTCGGACCTGTGGACTTCCCTTTACAAGATTCAAGTCCTCCGGAGCGAACATGACAACATTGAGTTGCCCAATATAGAGGCTAAGCCGGTTTTGTTCCAAATGGTTGACCCGCGCTTTTTTGCCTTTTTTCGATATCGTCAATTCAAGCGGGAGACGTCCGTATTTTCGCTGGATGTCCCCTTCTATTTTACCATACTCTTGTTCCCAACGTATAAGTTCACGATCATTTGCTGTGCGATGCGATTTCGCCATCGATAATACGTAGATCGCCTCCATAATGTTCGTTTTTCCTTGTGCATTTTCACCAATTAAAACGTTGATATGCGGGGAAAAGGATAGTTCAAGAGAAGAATAATTCCGGTAATCCGTTAGAGCAAGCCGTTCAATGAACATCCGATTGACCGTCTAAGGATGTGGATATTTTGAATTTGCCTGCACCGGGAATAGTGACGATATCTCCGTCATATAGCTTTTTGCCCCGTCTACGATCGACTTCCCCGTTTACGTAGACAGTGTTTTCCTCCAAAAACCATTTGGCCATGCCGCCGGAGCTTATACAATTCGACATTTTCAGCAATTGGCCTAATGTGATGAATTCAGTATCTATTTTCATGAGTTCCATCCGCTTCAGTCCTTCATAAGTTAGTCTGTCCCTCTATTTTACCGAACTTTCAGCTGTAAGTAAAAATGTAAGTGAAAAGGATGTATACGAAATAAAAAGAAACAGGCGAAGGAAAACGTTTTGCATTCCTTTGCCTGTTGTAAATAGACAGTCTCCTGATTGTTAAAATGTCCTGACAGGTAAAATCAATTGTAAAATTGCGTCGCTTTCCATTGATTTCAAGATGAATGGCCTCATCGCACCTGTGAAATGGATCGCAATGTCCTGGCCTTCGATGGCTTTTAAGGCATCCATCATATATTTGGCGCTGAAGGAAATTTTCAAGTCCTCGCCATTTACATCGAGCGCCTCGATCAATTCCTCAACCTTTCCGATTTCCGGAGAATTGGATGAGACTTCAATAGTGTTACCGCCTTCTGCAGAGAATCGTACAATATTATTTCGGTCTTCACGGGCGAGCAACGAAGCCCGATCGATCGCCTGTAATAATTTACGGCCGTTCACTTGTACAGTCGTTTTATATTCGGAAGGGATCAATCTTGATGTATCTGGATAATTCCCTTCCAGGAGTCTTGAATAAAACAATACGTTCCTAGATTTGAAAAGGACTTGCTGATCTGCAATGACGATTTCGACAAGATCTGTGTTATCCGGAAGGATTTTATTCAACTCCTGAAGGCTTTTACCTGGAATGACTACGCTGAATGGGCTTTCCGGCATCATTTCAGGGACGATTTCCCTTCTGGCGAGACGGTGGCTATCGGTTGCTACACAGACAAGCTTTTCTTCGTCCGTTTCCCAATGCACACCCGTTAAAATCGGGCGCGTTTCCTGCTGGGATACAGCAAAGACAGTTTCCTTGATAATCGATTTCATCAAATCGGAAGGCAAAGAGAAACGGTATTCGTCTTTCACATTTGGAAGAACAGGGTATTCATCTGAATTTGAACCGATCAGATGGAATTCAGATTTTCCTGATTGGATATGGGTTTGCATGTTTTCAACTTCGATGATGACATCGTTCGTCGGCAGTTTACGGACAATTTCACTGAAGACTTTTGCCTGAAGGATGATAGAACCTGGTTCAATGACACGGATGATCTGTTCGCCATCTTGTTCAACAGGGATGAATGTGCAGATCGTAATATCCGAATCACTTCCTGTCATCGTCAATCCTTTTTCATTCACATCCATTTTTACGCCGGTCAAAATGGGGTTGGCCACTTTCTGACTGATTGCTTTCATGACGTCATTCAATCCTTCGAGTAACCAATCTCTCATTATTTCAAATTTCATTTTGCACCCTCGCTTATATAATTATTAGTTAAGTAATAAAGATAGTAATAGTAATAGGGGCTGTGGAAATGTGGATAAGCCCCAAAATCCTATATGTTAGGAAACGATTCACATGTGAATAATATGTGCACAGCTTGTTCAGTTTCTAGAAGGTTATTCACATGTGGATACTCATCCTCGACCAAGTATGCTCTTAATATCCTGAATATCCTGCTGTAAATTTTGATCATCTTTCAGCTGATTAGAGATCTTTTCATGGGCATGGATGACGGTTGAGTGGTCTCTGCCTCCAAATTCGGATCCTATTTTCGGCAAAGAGGAATCCGTTAGCTCACGCGAAAGATACATAGCGATTTGACGAGGGAATGCAATCGCCCTCGTTCTTTTTTTGGCTGTGAAATCTTCCAGTCGGATATTATAATGCTCGCCGACTGTTTTTTGGATATCTAATATGCTGACAGTGCGCGGACGGGAATTGGGAATGATATCTTTCAAAGCTTCGGCTGCCAGATCAGTCGTTATATCCATATTGACGAGAGATGAATAGGCAACGACGCGGATTAAAGCCCCTTCCAATTCCCGGATGTTCGTGTCAATTTGATTGGCGATATACAACATTACTTCGTCCGAAATATCAAGCAGCCCATCCGCCTTCGCCTTCTTTCGCAATATGGCTATACGGGTCTCCAGATCAGGCGGTGCAATATCAGTGATCAAACCCCATTCGAAACGTGATCTGAGACGATCTTCCAACGTAGGGATTTCCTTCGGAGGACGGTCACTGGAGATGATAATCTGCTTCGATTCCTCATGCAACGTATTAAACGTATGGAAAAATTCCTCTTGCGTCTGTTCTTTTCCAGCGATGAATTGAATATCGTCAATTAGCAGGACATCTACGTTCCGGTACTGGTTTCTGAAATCGCCTGCCTTGTTATTCATGATCGAATTGATGAATTCATTCGTAAACTTCTCCGATGATAAATAAACGACCTTTTTGGACGGGTCTTGTTCCAAAATATAATGCCCGATAGCGTGCATTAGGTGGGTCTTTCCGAGTCCTACGCCTCCATAGATGAACAACGGGTTATATGATTTAGCCGGTGCTTCGGCTACAGCTAGCGATGCGGCGTGGGCAAATCTGTTCCCCGAGCCGATGACGAATGTATCGAATGTATATTTTGGATTCAACATGACAGATGCTGATTGGATAGCTGACTTGTCTGCCTGTTTTACCGCAGGTTTCGGTACTTGGAAATCGTTTTCTTCCATTTCTTTTGGAACGACGAAATGTATGAGTCGATCTTCTCCGGTCAATTCCGAGAGGATGCCTGTAATCAAATGCACATAATGATTCTCAAGCCAATCCTTCGCAAACGAATTTGGAACAGCAATTGTAACGTTCTCGTCGCCATAGGACATCAATTTTGTCGATTTAAGCCAAGTTTCAAAACTGGGCCTTGAAATTTTGTCTTCAATTTTCGACAAAACATTGTTCCATAATTTTTCAAGCTGATCCACTCGTGGGCCTCCTTTACATAGAAAATAAAAAAACACAGGAATATGTATTATACACAGAATTCGCTCCTGTGGATAAGAAATATCCAAAAGTGTTGAAAAAATTATCCACAACATATCAACAATTGTGGATAAGAAAACTAGTTTTTAAATTTGTTAACAGCAAAATCCTCTATATTGTATCAAGAAACTATAAGATTGACAAGGGATTCTATGAGTTATTAACAGTAGCGACACTTGTGGAAAATTACTTTATCCACAACCTTTTGTATGTGTAAAAGGTGTAGATAAGACCTGTGCATAAAAAAACGGGGGAAAATTTCTATGAACATATTATTCGTTTGTCGATTTTTGAAGATGTGGATAACCTTGTTGTCGAATGATGGGGGTTGAATTTTGTAAAACGGTGTACTCATAGAAAACTGCATGCAGAAAAAACATTTGACATCTTTGGATATGCCCTTTATACTGTTCAAGACTGTCAGATTGTAAAGGGACAATGCAGGAGGTGTCTTTGAAATGAAACGTACATTCCAACCAAATAAACGTAAACGTAGTAAAGTTCACGGCTTCCGTGTAAGAATGAGCTCAAAAAGCGGTCGTAAAATTCTCGCTGCTCGTCGCCGCAAAGGAAGAAAAGTGCTTTCAGCATAAGACCACTAAAAATAGTGGTCTTTTTTTTTACTAATTTATAGTGAAATATATTCTGTGTCATATGAGCATCCCGTTGGTCGTTTGGATTGTAACCAGCGAATACTCATTTGTTGATTGGAGAGGAAGGCGGCGGCTGGATCGTACAAGTTCTTGTCCAGCTCCAGGCGCTAGATGCTCGGGTCATATGTCAAAATTGCTCCGTGGTAAAAACCACCACTCCGCATTTTCGCCTTATGCCTGTCGCATCTGAGCAAGCGCCTTCCGCTTTTCGTTAGGAGGTGAAGGGTTTGAAGAAACGTCAGCGGGTCAAAAAGAACGAAGACTTTCAAAAAGTATTCAAAAAAGGTAAGTCCGTCGCGAATCGGCAATTTGTTGTCTATTCCTATAGGAAAGAAGGCCAACAAGAGTTCAGAATCGGATTATCGGTCGGCAAGAAATTAGGGAATGCGGTGACGCGTAACCGTATTAAACGGTACATCCGCCAAGCCTTCTTGGAAATGAAAGAAGAGCTGAAAAATGACCGCGACTATGTTATTATCGCCAGACACCAGGCGGCCACACTTGATTTCCATGAAACAAAAAAAAGTTTGCAGCATGTCTTACGAATTGCGAAAGCGTTCAAGATGAAATAAGTACAGAGCCGTAATTGAGTAAGAAGTAGAACGTACTAAACGTTCATGATAAACTGAAATCATTGATATTTCATAGAAGCAGATTTGGGGGAAACGATTTGAAGAAAAAAGCCGCGTTATTACTTATGCTGACCGTATTGTCAGTATTCCTTGCCGGGTGTTCGGAATTCAATCAACCGATATATGACACGAGCGAAGGTTTTTGGAATAAATACATTGTCTGGCCGATTGTGTCCTTGATCGTCACGTTCAAAGACCTGTTAGGCACATACGGACTAGGAATCATCGCCGTAACAATCATCATCCGACTTATCTTGCTGCCGTTAATGATCAAGCAAGCACAAAATTCGAAGCGAATGCAGCAAATGCAGCCGATCCTTGCCGGCTTGAAAGAAAAATACAAATCGAAGGATGCTGTGACGCAGCAAAAATACCGTGAAGAAATGCAAAGAGTGATGACGGAGCAAAAAATCAATCCTGCTGCAGGATGTCTGCCGGTTTTGATTCAAATGCCAATCATCATTGGACTATATCATGCGATTAACAGGATGAATGCCACTCCAGAAATCGAAATTGGAAACTTCCTTTGGTTCGAACTTGCAACGCCAAGCATTACGCTCGCCATCGTCGCGGGACTCATGCAATTCGTTGTTTTACGGACAGGCCCTGCAATGGATAATCCGCAAATGAAAGTAATGATGTATATCATGCCTTTCATGATCATGATTTTTGGTACATTCCTGCCTGCAGCACTTGCACTTTATTGGGTTATCGGTAATATCATTTCAATTATCCAGAATATCTTCATTTACAAACCATTTAAGAAAAAAGAAGTGGCACCTGTAAAAGTAGGAGGGAAACGGAAATGAAAAAGATAACGCGAAAAGGGGCGTCAGTGGATGCCGCACTTGCGGCGGCTCTACAAGAGCTCAATGTTACGCGTGATGATGTCGAAGTCGAAATAGTGGATGCCGGAAAGAAAGGGTTTCTCGGATTTGGAGCAAGGGAGGCTGAAGTTACCGTTACCGTAAAGGAAACAGTCAAGCAAGAAACGATTGAGCCTTCTGAGAAAAGGGAATCAGTCCAAGAAGTTCCCGAATTACCGACTGAACCCACACTTTCGGGCCAACCCTTATTACCGCCAAATGTAGAAGAAACGGTTGCTGAGGCTGTCGAACTAGCGATGCAAACAATCGAGTTGGAAGGTAAGAATCCAGCTATGTCGGATGAACAGGCAATTAATGAAACGAAAGCCTATGTGACGGAAATCGCTAAAGCGATGGGAATCGACGATTTAGTCGTTAAACACGAAATGGATGGGAAATATCTTTCCTTCCAATTGGAAAGCGAGAAAGCTGCATTCTTGATCGGCAAACGTGGTCAAACATTGAACGCCTTACAGCAGCTGGCCCAGCTCGTCGCCAATAAAACGTCCGAGCAATTCAAAGTCGTGCGTCTAGACGTAGGTGACTATCGCGAACGACGCGAACAATCACTTGAGCAATTCGCAGAACGGATGGCCGACCAAGCTGTCCGGAATGGAAGGAAAGTTCAACTGGAACCGATGCCTTCCTATGAAAGAAAAGTCATTCACAACGCATTGTCGAATCGATTGGATATCGAAACATATTCGGAAGGAACAGATCCGAACCGTTATCTCGTAATCGAACCGATTAGTTAATCAGAACCCCGTGAAGCCATCACGGGGTTTTTGTGTGCGGTAAATTAAAACTTATCCACATTTTTGAACCCCGGAACTATGAGAACGGCTGGATTTATGTTATTATATGTTGTCAGATAGTCAAGTCAAAACGGGTTATCCACATGTGGGTAACCGGGTTAGGAAGGTGAAGAGTTTGCATTTTGATACAATAGCCGCCATATCGACTCCGATGGGGGAAGGGGCTATCGCCATCGTCCGGCTTAGTGGAGATGAGGCTATCGGCATTGCAGATAAAATTTTTCGTTCTCCGTCAGGGAAAAAACTCGCGGATGAACAATCACATACAATCCATTACGGGCATTTGACCGATCCATCCACGGAGGAAATCGTCGAGGAAGTCATGGTATCCATCATGAAAGCTCCGAAAACATTCACCCGTGAAGACGTTGTCGAAGTAAATTGCCACGGCGGCGTGGTGGCGGTGAACCGTGTCCTCAACCTTGTGTTGAAAGAAGGGGCTCGCCTTGCGGAACCGGGCGAATTTTCCAAGCGTGCATTTCTGAATGGCCGCATCGATTTATCGCAGGCGGAAGCAGTCATGGACCTGATTCGTGCAAAAACGGACCGAGCGATGAATGTTGCTTTGAATCAGATGGAAGGAAAGCTTTCCAAGCTGATAGGCGAACTGCGGCAGGCGCTTCTTGAAACATTGGCACAAGTCGAAGTGAATATTGACTACCCGGAATATGACGATGTCGAAGAGGTAACCATTCCGCTCATGATTGAAAAAGGGACATGGGTGAAAGAAGAGATCGAAAAGCTTCTACGCACTTCATCTCAAGGGAAAATCCTTCGTGAAGGATTATCGACCGTCATCGTCGGAAGGCCGAACGTCGGAAAGTCTTCTTTGTTGAATAGCCTCGTTCAAGAAAATAAGGCGATTGTCACCGACATTGCAGGTACAACACGTGATATTATCGAGGAATACGTAAATGTCAGAGGTGTGCCGCTACGTCTCGTTGATACGGCCGGCATCCGGGAGACGGAGGATATCGTCGAGCGGATCGGGGTGGAAAGATCCCGTCAAGTCTTGAAGGAAGCGGATCTTATCTTGCTTGTTTTGAACAGTTCCGAGGAGCTGACGGACGAAGACATCCGACTATTCGAAGCGACTAAGGGGATGGATCTCATTGTCGTCATTAACAAAACGGACTTGCCGCAGAAAATCGATATGCAACAAGTTAGCGAATTAGCTGGCAAAGGCTCGATTGTCACGACCTCCATCTTGAAAGAAGAAGGCATCGATGAATTGGAAGAGGCAATCGCCAAGTTATTCTTCGAAGGAACACTCGAAGCGGGCGATTTGACGTACGTGTCCAATGCGCGGCATATCGCTTTGCTGCACAAGGCACACAAATCTATCCAGGATGCCCTGTTCGCTGCAGAGAGCGGAGTGCCTGTCGACATGATTCAAATCGACGTAACACGCACGTGGGAGCTCCTAGGCGAAATTGTCGGCGACACCGTCCAAGACAGCCTTATTAACCAGCTATTTTCACAGTTCTGTTTAGGTAAATGATATTTATTCATTTAAATTTAAAGTAGGCACTTAGGATTGAAGCGTAAGGCGGCGACTCCTGGGGGATTAGCGGGACAGGTAAGACCCCGCAGTGTCGCATAGCGACCGAGGAGGCTTACCGCCCGCCCCCCGGAAAGCGTCCGCCTGGAGCGTAAATCCGGTTTTATGGTCAATTCATATATAAACAGAAACATAATTCATAAAATAGGAAGGATGAACGAACATGCCACAATTTGAAGCAGGCACGTTCGATTGTATAGTCATCGGAGCAGGGCATGCCGGCGTCGAAGCCGCATTGGCATCTGCGAAGATGGGTGCATCGACATTGGTGCTAACAATGAACCTTGACATGATCGCTTTCATGCCATGCAATCCGTCGCTCGGAGGTCCCGCAAAAGGGATTGTCGTGCGGGAAATTGACGCGCTTGGCGGAGCGATGGGGAAAGTGATTGATAAAACACATATCCAAATGCGGATGTTGAACACAGGGAAAGGGCCAGCAGTTCGTGCGCTCCGTGCGCAAGCAGACAAAGTCCTTTACCAACAAGAAATGAAACGTGTCCTTGAAGAACAGGAGAATTTGACGGTTCATCAAGGAGTAGTTGAAGAATTGATCGTCGAGGATAATGAAGTGAAAGGGCTCATCACACAAATCGGCGCCATCTACCGAGCTAAAACGGTCATCATTACGACAGGAACTTTCCTTCGTGGGGAAGTCATTATCGGCGACTTGAAATATTCTAGTGGTCCGAACAACCAAATGCCGGCCATTAAACTTGCTGAAAATCTGCAAGCGCTTGGCCTGGAAACGGTCCGTTTCAAAACCGGTACACCGCCGAGAATTAACGGCAAAACAATTGATTACAGCAAAACGGAAATTCAACCAGGCGATGACGTGCCCCGTGCATTCAGTTACGAAACGACTCAATTCATCATGGATCAACTGCCTTGCTGGTTGACATATACAACACCGCGAACACATGAAATTATCAATGAAAACCTTCACCTCTCCCCGATGTATTCAGGAATGATCAAAGGGAAGGGGCCAAGCTATTGCCCTTCGATCGAAGACAAAATCGTCCGTTTTGCGGATAAATCACGCCATCAAATCTTCCTGGAGCCGGAAGGGCGAAATACGAAAGAGTATTACGTTCAAGGACTTTCAACAAGTTTGCCTGAACACGTTCAACGCAGATTGATCGAAAGCGTGCCAGGATTGGAAAAAGCGGAAATGATGCGTGCCGGTTATGCAATCGAGTATGATTCAATTATTCCTACACAGCTTTGGCCAACCCTTGAAACGAAAAAAATCAAAAATCTGTATACAGCAGGTCAAATCAACGGCACATCCGGCTATGAAGAAGCAGCTGCCCAAGGAATCATGGCGGGAATCAATGCTGCGAGCAAAGTGCTTGGCAAGGAAGAAGTCATTCTAGGAAGGTCGGATGCTTATATCGGCGTTCTAATCGACGACCTCGTAACGAAAGGAACGAGCGAGCCATATCGTCTTCTCACTTCAAGAGCCGAATACCGTCTCTTGCTACGCCATGACAATGCGGATATGCGCCTGACGGAAATTGGATACAAGCTCGGGATGATCAGCGAAGAACGGCACGAGAAGTTCCTCCTCAAAAAGCAGCAAATTGAAGAGGAAATTGACCGACTTCGAAAAGTGACGATTAAACCGAGTGAAGCAGTCCAAGAGATCATTCGTGAATCAGGCGGAACAGAGCTTCGCGAACCGATGAAAGCGGCAGATCTGTTAAAACGGCCGGAAATGAAATACGAACAAATCATCACTGTTATGCCACCTGAGGAAGAAAAATCCGAAGAAGTGGCGGAGCAAGTCGAAATCTTCATCAAGTATGAAGGATATATCGAAAAATCGATGCAACAAGTGGAACGCATGAAGAAGATGGAGAACAAAAGAATACCTGAGAACATTGATTACAATGCAATTTCAGGCATTGCCAAAGAAGCGAAAGCGAATCTGTCCGCTGTCAGACCGTTATCCATTGCGCAAGCATCCAGGATATCCGGTGTGAATCCAGCAGACATATCTATCCTGCTCGTTTATATCGAACAAGGGAAGATTGCAAAAATTACTGGTTAACATCATGTGACTGATGTGGGGATAAGTCCGCATCAGTCTTTTTTTAAAGAAGGAGGATTCAATTGAACGAAGAACAATTCATAGAGGCGTTGAAAGAGAAGGGGATCGACCTTTCGGAACAGCAACTCCTCCAATTTAACAAATATTTCCAAATGTTGGTCGAATGGAATGAAAAGATGAACTTAACAGCAATAACGGATGCCACATCGGTTTATCTGAAACATTTTTATGATTCCATTACCGCCGCATTCTACACAGACTTGACTGGAAATAAAACTATTTGTGACGTAGGTGCTGGAGCAGGATTTCCGAGCATTCCTTTGAAAATCTGTTTCCCTGATCTATCTGTAACGATCGTAGACTCGTTAAACAAAAGAATTACATTCTTAACCGAGCTTTCAAAAGAACTTGAACTTGATAACGTAAGATTTGTCCATGATAGAGCTGAGGATTTTGGACAAAATCCAAAATATCGTGAGCAATTCGATATTGTAACTGCCCGAGCGGTAGCTCGTTTATCTGTACTTTCTGAATTATGCCTGCCCCTTGTAAAAGAGGGTGGAATCTTCCTATCCATGAAAGGTGCAGCTGCGGAAGAAGAGTTGGTGGATGCAAAAAAAGCAATCAATGTACTGGGAGCGGAACTCGTCGAGAAATTTTCTTTCAGTTTACCGATGGAAGAAAGTGAAAGAAATATATTCATCTTGAATAAAGTCAAAAAAACACCTAAGAAATATCCTCGAAAGCCAGGCATCCCAAATAAAACGCCAATCAAGTAAAATGTTTCACGTGAAACAAATATCTACTTATCCTGAATTCTGATTCAAAAGAAGATAAAAATAGGTACTTTTTATAAAAGAGATATCTTTGTTAAGTTCTTCTAAATGCTTAATTCTCGTAGCTCCGTTAATTGGAGTGTAAGGCGGCGACTCCTGTGGCAAAAGCGTGTCCGGGTGAGACCCCGAAGAAGCGAAGCTTCGAGGAGGCTCACGGACCGCCCACGGAAGCGTCCGCCTGGAACGGGAATTAACAATATTCTTGAACAGGGACTTGTAATACTTAGTAATAGTTTTGTAATCTTATAGAATTCTACTCTTTAATAAGTAATAAAGAGGATATATAATAGATATGACGAAATAGCTATTAACGATGAGCAGTTTTGTAAAGGTGGGTGCCGGCGATGAAAAACACGTTTTCACGGTTTTTTGGTAGTGGAGAAAAAGAACCTGATTTACAGAACATAGATAGTACTCCACAAGAAAAAGTCGATCAAGTAAAGATTGATTTGATTAAACCGAATAAATATCAACCTCGTACTATTTTTTCTGAAGAGAAGATTGAAGAGCTTGCGCGTACAATCCATACACACGGCGTGATTCAACCAATCGTCATTAGAAAAAGCGACGATGGATACGAAATCATTGCAGGTGAACGAAGATTTCGCGCAATGAAGAAGCTGGGTTGGGAAGAAGTACCAGCGATTATTCGTGATCTTGACGATAAAGAAACAGCGTCTATTGCGTTGATTGAAAACTTGCAGCGTGAGGAATTGACAGCAATCGAGGAAGCATATGCTTATGAAAAGTTGTTGGAGCTACATGGGTTAACCCAAGAAGCTTTAGCGCAGAGACTGGGAAAAGGACAATCCACAGTTGCCAATAAGCTGCGTTTATTGAAACTTCCGGAAGAAATTAAAAATAAAATCCTTACAAAGGAAATATCCGAAAGACATGCGAGGGCATTAATTTCTGTTAAAGATGTTGAATTGCAACATAAGTTGTTTCAAGAAGCGATTGACGAACAGCTCAATGTAAAGCAATTGGAAGAACGAATCCAGCTAGCATTGAACCCGGTTGAAGAAGAGAAGGAAAAAAAGAAAGTCATTAAAAGAAAATCGGTCAGCAAAGACGTCCGAATTGCTTTGAATACGATTCGGCAATCATTGGCGCTTGTTACGAAAAGCGGTATCGACGTAAAAACAGAAGAGGAAGATACTGAGGATTTTTACACGATTACTGTTAAAATACCGAAAAAGAAATGAAAAATAACATAGTATTCTCGTAATATGTGCGAGATGACTCTTGCTTGACTGAAGCAGGAGTTTTTTTGTGCTATACATTACCACGGGCAACGTTTTTTTGATAAACTAGTAAAGAGTAACGGAAATAGAATGAATCTATTCATTATTAACGATAACTGTTTGATAGATGAGTGAGAAAGCAGGTGCAAGTGTGGGTAAAATTTTAGCCATTGCCAATCAAAAAGGAGGAGTTGGTAAGACAACCACTTCGGTAAATCTTAGTGCTTGCCTTGCACATATCGGCAAAAAAGTTCTTTTGATAGATGCCGATCCACAAGGAAATGCGACGAGTGGGGTAGGGGTCAATAAAGGAGACGTTCATCAATGCATTTATGATATGTTAATCGATGATGTCAACATAAAAGAAGTCATCCATCAAACGAAGATGGAAAACTTGGATATTGTACCGGCAACCATTTCATTGGCCGGAGCGGAAATTGAACTAGTTTCAACGATTTCTCGGGAAGTTCGTATGAAACACGCCATCCAAGAGGCAAAGGAATTGTATGATTATATCATCATCGATTGTCCACCGTCGCTAGGATTATTGACGATCAACTCTCTGACTGCTGCAGACTCAGTCGTTATTCCGGTTCAATGTGAGTATTACGCTTTGGAAGGATTAAGCCAATTGCTCAGTACCATTAGGCTTGTCCAAAAGCATTTGAATGAAGGTCTCACGATTGATGGTGTGTTATTGACAATGTTCGATGCGAGGACAAATTTAGGAATTCAAGTCATTGAAGAAGTGAAAAAATATTTTCAAGATAAAGTGTACGGAACGATCATTCCTCGAAATGTACGATTGAGTGAAGCGCCGAGCCATGGAGAGCCGATCATTATGTATGATTCAAGATCGAGAGGCGCGGAAGTATATTTAGAGCTGGCAAAGGAAGTGGTGCACAATGGCTAAAGGTCTTGGAAAAGGATTGAACGCTTTATTTCCAGATGAGTCTCTAACAAAAGCGGAGTCAATCGAAAGTATCCGATTGAAAAGTATTACAGTGAATCCGTATCAGCCAAGGAAGTTATTTGACGAAAATGCCATCCAAGAGTTGAGTGAGTCAATCAAGGAGCATGGAATATTACAGCCGATCATCGTCCGAAAAGTAGGGACGATATATGAAATTGTAGTAGGGGAAAGGCGATTCAGAGCTGCTAAACTGGCGGGACTGGCAGAGATTCCAGCAGTCATCCGTCAACTCACTGATGAAGAATCGATGGAAATGGCGATTCTTGAAAACTTACAACGTGAAGATTTAACACCGATTGAGGAAGCGGAAGCTTATCAAAAGCTTATGGATAACCTTAGTCTTACGCAGGAACAACTTGCATTCAGACTAGGAAAAAGTCGTCCACATATTGCCAATCATATCCGATTGCTCACCTTGCCTGAAAAAGTGCGCAATATGATTACAGATGGAAAGCTGTCGATGGGGCATGGTCGCACATTGCTTGGTCTCCGGAAGAAAGAACAAATCCTGTTGATTGCTGAAAAAACAATTAGTGAAGGCTTAAATGTCCGCCAATTGGAAAAGCTAGTTCATAGAATAAACGAAAATGTTCCACGTGAAACAAAACCAGAAAAGAAAAACATCTTCCTAGAGGAGCAGGAGTCAAACTTGAGGGAATACTTCGGAACAAACGTGACGATAAAGAAATCAAAGAACAAAGGTAGAATTGAAATAGAGTTTTTCACGGAAGAGGATCTTGAAAGAATCCTAGATCTATTGAATGAATAAGCCTGTACCTATTTTGCTTAATGCAAAATAGGTATTATTTTTACAGATGGAAGTGAAAAACGATGATTTTATTCGGTTCGATTGTAAATGCCCTTCTTATCGTAGTCGGAGCTATGCTTGGCCGATTTTTATATAATATACCGGAGCGGATGAAAGAGACCGTCATGTATGGAATCGGATTGGCGGTTACAGCAATCGGAGTTCAAATGACATTTGAAAGCACACAAATATTGATTGTTATCATTAGTATCGTTATTGGAGCAATTATTGGGGAATGGATGAACCTAGATGATAAAATAAACAAATTGGGAAAATGGATTGAACGGAAGCTTCCTTCGAAAAATGAAGGGCCTGGCCTTGCGCAAGGATTTGTCACTGCAACACTCATCTTCGTGGTGGGCTCAATGGCCATTATTGGAGCGATTGACAGTGGATTGCGGAATGATCATGATGTATTGATCATGAAGGGGATCATAGATGGATTTACCTCTGTCATTCTCAGTTCCACGCTTGGCATCGGTGTCATGATTGCTGCAATACCGGTATTCCTCTATCAAGGCATCATTACAATATTCTCAACACAAATTAGCCGCTTTGTTCCGGATGATCTATTGCAATTTTTCATTTCTGAAATGACTGCGACAGGTGGTTTAATGATTGTCGGCATCGGTTTGAATTTGATTGGTATTACAAAAATACGGGTGGCGAATCTCATTCCGGGAATTGCTGTCGTCGCTGTTATTGTGACAATCGTTCATTTCCTGTTTTGAATCTTCCGTAGGCTAGTTGTAGGGACCGGGAAATGATTCGGCTCATTTCAAAAGGAAGGTGCAGCCGGGTGCTTTGCAGAACAGCTTGTTCCATGAAACCTGAAATGTTGACGACCCCTTTTATGGATAAATTACCGACAGGCGGCAATTCCTTACCGACTGCTTTGCCTGGGTAAAGTGGTCCTTGCTGGAAGAGTAAGTGACCGATTGAATCGCTTTTCCCTAAGCAGGCATCGATTGCAACGATAAAAGGGGAAGGGTCCATCGCTAGTCTTTCATCCAGATGTTGTTGTAAATTAAGGGCATGTAATGGCTTTTCCAATGTCCCAACGACATGAAATGGAAACAGCAAAGACTCAGCTAAATGGGATCCTGTTAACGGTCCTAATGCGTCTCCCGTCGATCGATCTGTTCCGATGCAAAAAAATGTCAAGGATTCCTCATGAAATGGGATTTGTTCAAGGAAATAAGTGCTGAGCTTCCAAACAGCACCCGTTTCATTATAATGAAGCCGGAAATCATAATCTGTGGAAAGTACTGTGTGCATGACAAAACTCCATTCTTGTTCATAGTCTACAATGAATTGATTGTGTAGCAGTATACGCGGCTTCGAGTTGATTTATACGGAAAGGCAGGATGCGAATGACGAGCAAGTTAACAGAAATTATTAAAGAACAGTTGTTTGGTGATGAAACAGAAAAAATCGGCAAATTCCTCTTCTCCGAAGAAACGTGGGTTCATTTAATAGTTATCGCTATTAAGATTGCCTTTATCATCGCGATCTCTATTATTGTTGTACAAGTAGGCAAGTATATTATTCGAAAGATCTTTAGGATCAAATTAAAAGGTCCTATTCGAAAAGAAGTGCGCAGGGAACAGACATTGCTTAAACTGCTCGAAAACGCGCTTAGTTATGTTGTTTATTTCTCTGCAATCTTGGCCATCCTCCAAGAGTTTAATATTGACGTGAAGGGTCTTCTTGCAGGAGCAGGCGTACTGGGCCTCGCTGTCGGTTTTGGAGCACAGAGCCTTGTGAAGGATGTCATTTCAGGATTCTTTATTCTTTTCGAAGACCAATTTTCAGTTGGCGATTACGTTAAAATCGGAACCGCTGAAGGCAGCGTTGAAGAAATCGGTTTGCGGACTACGAAAATTAAAAACTTTACAGGTGAAATTTTCATTTTACCGAATGGAACAATTTCACAAGTCGTCAATTATTCAATGAAAAATTCATTGGCCATTGTCGATGTCACCATTCCGTTTGAACTCGGCGTCGAGAAAATCGAAAAGTCTATTAATTTATTTCTTGAGTCGATGGGCAGAGATAACCCTGAACTTCTGGGAAAACCGAAACTGATCGGCGCGCATGATTTCACGGAGGACTCCGTTATTGAACGCATCATTGTGGAAACGAGACCGATGCGTCATTTCGATATTGCGAGGAACATTAGCATGGGAGTAAAAAGACATTTGGAACAAGAAGGAATCGAAATTCCTTATCCAACACTTGTGTCGAAGTCATTTAACTGAATTCAGCCGGGGTTCAAACCCCGGCTGAATCAGTTAAGCCTCCGGCGGATGTCACAAATTTTAAGTGGAGATTTTCGAGCAAGCTCGAAAAAATCTGGACGCAATTACGCCAAGGCGTAATTGATTAATCAGTAGGTAAATAAGGGAGGAAAGAGAGAAATGGTGGAGAAGGAGTTTCATTTAAAAGACGTAGTGGAAATGAAAAAACCGCATCCATGCGGAACAAATGCATGGAAAATCATCAGGATGGGCGCTGATATCCGGATAAAATGCGAAGGCTGTGGCCATAGTGTAATGATTCCACGAAACGAATTTGCAAAAAAGATGAAAAAGGTGCTTGTCAAGGCAGAAGCCGAGCAAAATTAGACAGGAACGCCAACAATTCTTATAATAGAAGAGTTGCAAAGATGATTATGAAATTGACCTATATGAAAGGTTGGGAAATAAATGGCGTTAACAGCAGGTATCGTCGGTTTGCCGAACGTAGGAAAGTCGACACTATTCAACGCAATAACGAAGGCGGGAGCGGAGGCTGCCAACTATCCATTCTGTACAATCGATCCGAACGTCGGAATCGTAGAAGTGCCGGATGAAAGGCTCCAAAAATTGACGGAGCTCGTCGTACCAAAAAAGACAGTCCCGACAGCATTTGAATTCACAGATATAGCCGGAATTGTCGAAGGGGCGAGCAAAGGGGAAGGGTTAGGGAATAAATTTCTATCCCATATCCGCGAAGTCGATGCAATTTGCCAAGTTGTCCGTTGTTTTGATGATGAAAATATTACACATGTATCAGGAAAAATAAATCCAATTGATGATATAGAGGTCATCAACTTGGAATTGATCCTCGCTGACATGGAAAGTGTGGACAAGCGGTTGACACGTGTATCCAAAATGGCGAAGCAAAAAGATAAAGATTCCATGGCTGAAGAGCCGGTGCTATTGAAGTTGAAGGAAGCTTTCGAGAACGAAAAGCCTGCTCGCTCTGTCGAATTGTCACCGGAAGAGTTCCAGCTCATCAAAGGGATGCATTTGTTGACGATCAAGCCGATGCTTTATGTCGCAAACGTCTCTGAAGATGAAATTGCAGATGCAGAAAACAACGAATATGTGAAAATCGTCCGAGAATTTGCCAAGAAGGACAATGCTGAAGTCATCGTTGTCTGTGCGAAAATTGAGGAAGAGATGGCAGAGTTGGATGAAGAGGAAAAAGCGTTGTTCCTTGAAGAACTGGGCATCAAAGAATCCGGTCTCGACCAATTAATCAAAGCAGCTTATCATTTACTGGGCTTAGCCACATATTTCACGGCAGGCGTCCAAGAAGTCCGCGCATGGACATTCCGTAAAGGGATGAAAGCACCACAATGCGCAGGCGTCATCCATACAGATTTCGAACGCGGCTTTATCCGTGCAGAAACCGTGTCCTATGATGCACTTGTTGAAGCAGGCTCCATGGCAGCTGCAAAAGAAGCAGGCAAAGTCCGTCTAGAAGGAAAAGAATACATCGTCCAAGACGGGGACGTCATGTTATTTAGATTTAACGTATAATAAAGTGAAAATAAACAACCGGAGAAGGGGTGTCCTTTTCCGGTTGTTTACTGTATATTTCGATCAGGTTTAAACAAATATAGCTTCGGCAGCTCGGGATCATCCTTCACAAGCCAATCATCCGGAAGCTTTTTCAACTCTTTATACATCGCAAAGTCACCAGCGGCACCACCAATCAGAAAAGCAGCCAAGCCGAGCCATATGCCATTTCCGTTCATCAATCCAATAATCGCGGGCACTACACCTGTCGTCCAAAAAGGAAGCAACAAAGCCTTCCGAATAGCCCTGTTCGTCATCGGCACATCCGTCGTCGCATAAGCAATCCCCAGCTTAAGATTCATCCCAACAATCATCTTTTTCCAAGGAACCTTGCCAAACACCCGGAAACCAAGCAAATGAAAAAGCTCATGAAGGACAATCAAAACCACATAACCCCCCACAAATAACAGCACATTCCAAATGGAAAACGTGAAAGAAAGCCCCTGATTAATAAGCCCATCTACGACCAGCAATCCAATGAGCGTCACAATCGTGATCCACAAACCATTCTTAGCTACCTTAGGCAAATCAATCTCAATTATCTTATCCGGTTGAGTAGAATTCTCCATCACAAATCACCTCTTCTTATTAAGTATACACAATTGGATAAACCGAAATAAAATTAAGCAGGACTTGCTTAGGATTGGAGTGGAAGGCGGCGACTCCTGTGAAAGCCGTCACGAAGAACGGCTTTTGCGAGCAGGTATTGTCAGGCGGATGCCTTAATTTCTGCAAAGAACGCAGAATTAAGGCCAATCGAACTCTTCGTGGTTCGATTGGCTTACCCGCGCCCCACGGAAAGCGTCCGCCTGGAACGGAAATTCGATTTACTCATATTTAATAGTTGATTGTCCGAAGACATCATGTTAAAATATGATGATGTGAGTAATAAACATTACTTACTCCTTGCCCGCCGTAACAAGTGGGCCAAAGTCCATAAGGAGGTGACTAAAGATGAGAAAGTACGAAATCATGTACATCATCCGTCCAACAGTAGAAGATGAGGCGAAAAAAGCATTGATCACTCGTTTCGATGACATCCTTACTTCTAACGGAGCGGAAATCATCGAGTCGAAAGAGTGGGGCAAGCGCCGTCTTGCATACGAAATCGACGACTTGCGTGAAGGCTACTACCAATTGGTAACAGCAAACGCAGGCATTGAAGCAATCGATGAATTTACACGTCTTGCGAACATCAATGAAGATATCATTCGTCATATGGCTGTTCGTCTGGACAACTAATCCATATAAGAACGAAATGCAATACCTTGTTAAAAGGTGGAGCTTGAAAATGATGAGGGAGGTTGCATTCTGATGATTAACCGTGTCGTTTTAGTTGGCCGATTGACAAAAGATCCCGAGCTCAAGTACACACAGAGCGGAATCGCGGTAACACGCTTTACGCTAGCGGTGAATCGGACATTCGCAAGCCAGTCGGGCGAGCGTGAAGCTGATTTCATCAACTGTGTTACTTGGAGGAAACAAGCGGAAAACACTGCGAACTTTTTACGTAAAGGAAGTCTTGCCGGAATCGAAGGCCGTATTCAAACGAGCAGCTTCGATGGACAAGACGGCAAACGCGTCTTCATGACAGAAGTCGTGGCAGACAGCGTGCAATTCCTTGAGCCGCGCAGTGCAAATGCTGAGAGATCTGGAGCTGCTTATGGTGGAGCACCACAGAACGAACAACCTTATTATCAGAATCAGCAGCCGAACCAGCAATATCAACAACCAGCTCAACAAAACTATACACGTACTGACAATGATCCGTTTTCGACGAGCAGTGGTCCGATAGAAGTATCGGATGACGATCTGCCGTTCTAATGGTCGATTGCCAGGTGACGTAGTCAAGTAAGGAGGGAAAGCGATATGGCACCACGCCGTGGAGGTCGCAGACGTCGTAAAGTTTGCTATTTTACATCGAACAACATTACACATATCGATTATAAAGATACTGATCTACTTAAGAAATTCGTTTCTGAACGTGGAAAGATCTTGCCTCGCCGTGTAACTGGTACAAGCGCAAAATATCAACGTAAATTAACGTCTGCTATTAAACGTGCTCGTATTATGGCACTTCTTCCGTTCGTTTCGGAAGAAAGATAAAAATACTTTTTTAACCGCCTTGTGATACCGGCATTCCCCGGTCCAAGGCGGTTTTTTGAATTTCATTTTTATGCGTGATTTGTAATCATTTATGAACGTTTCCTGGGAAATATGCGTTTCTGGGGATATTTATGCGTGATTCGAAATAGTTATGCGTATTTGCCGAAAGGGGCTTGCCGGTTTTATCATTTGCATGCAAAAAAAGCCACTGGTTAGGATCCATCCTGTCCTTTGGTTAATCGGCAACAATCATGATACAATTATAGGAACTCACTTTCAATGAGGAGAAAGACAATACAGAGTCCATTGACTGGACGGAGGAACTGAATGATGCAGGACCAATCACAAAAAATTACATACGGTGCGATGATGCTCGCATTGTTCATGATACTTCTGGCGGGGGCTTTCTTTATCCCTTTCCTTGGAAATATCATTATGATCTTCATCCCGTTGCCGATCATGCTTTATCGGCTGCGCTATGATAGAATCTCTACGATTTTCGTGGCGATTGCCGGTACCATCCTTTCCCTCATCGTTGGGGGCATTTGGTTAGTGCCTTTTGCAGTGATGTTCGGATTACTTGCCATCCTGATTGCCGAATCAGTGATGTTGGGTAAATCAAAGCTATACACGTTCATGGCATCGGGACTTTTTTTCATCGTGATAGGCGTATTAGTTTACCTTATCGCCGCCCTTGTTTTCGAGGTCAATGCCATCGACAGCCTGATGGCAATGCTAAAGGAATCGGAGACGCAATTTAAGGCATCGCTTGAAAGCTTGGGGGCATTGCCGGAAAGCTATGAAAAAATTGTGGAAGAGGCATTCACGATGTACCGTTCTGCCATTCCGGCACTGTTCATCATGTCGGTGTATGTGTTTACATTCATCATGGTCATTCCCAATTTCGAGTTGCTGCGAAGACTTGGCCATGAAGTGCCAAAGTTTCCGCCATTCCGGGAGATGAGGCTGCCTGTGATCACTATTTTCATTTACGGGCTAATCATTATACTTCCTTGGATGATGGAAATGAAGCCTGACTCATCGGCTTATTTGCTATATGTCAATGCGACATTAATTTTACGATTCCTCTTGCTATTGCAAGGGGTGGCATTAGTCCACTATTTTATGTACAAAATGAAATTGCCTACTGTTGTCACGGTGCTCTCCACCATTTTCGCATTGCTTTTCAGTCCAATAACCACACTTCTTGGCATACTTGATATAGGCGTGAATATCCGTGCTTGGATCGGAAAAGACAACTTGAAGTAAGGGGATGAGACAATGAGGTCATTTTTTAGAAGAAGAGCTGTCCGTTATCCATTGACTGTCATATCTCTCCTTGGATTGATAGCAGCTGTCCTATTGTTCCTGTCGAATTTCTGGGAGGGTCTTTTATTCACAATTCCTTTCACGGTAGCGGTAGGAGTCGCTTGGAAGCTGGAGGAACAGACGTACATCGAAACGGAGAAGCATATCGAATCCCTCTCCTATCGGATGAAAAAGGTCGGCGAAGAGGCGCTGCTTGAGCTGCCGATCGCCATCATCCTTTTTAATGAAAAAAATATTATCGAATGGGCGAACCCCTTTGCCGTCAATATCTTTGATAAAGAGACGTTGATTGGGGAAGAATTGTTCCAGCTATCTGAAACATTCCAATCCATTCTTAAAAATGATGGGCAGAAGACGATTTTGAAAGTCGGCGGATCTACCTATCAAGTCATTTACAGGGCTGAGGAAAAACTGATTTATTTATTCGACATCACTGAAAAAGTGGAGATCGAATCCCTTTATCATCAGGACCGTACTGTCCTCGGGGTTATGCTTATCGACAATTATGATGAACTTGCACAAACGATGGACGACCAGACGAGAAGCAATCTTAACTCGCTTGTCACCTCACTTGTGAATCAATGGGCGTTGGATAACGGTATTTTTGTGAAAAGGATTGCATCTGATCGTTTCTTAGCGGTTTTCAATGAAGCGATTCTCTCCAAGTTGGAAACGGTGAAGTTTACGATATTGGATGATATTCGGGAGAAGACCGCTAAGCAGAATGCAAGTCTGACGCTGAGCATAGGAGTCGGAACCGGCTCCGCCTCGCTGACAGAGCTGGGAGAGCTGGCGCAATCCAGTTTGGATCTTGTCCTTGGGCGTGGCGGCGATCAGGTCGCCATTAAGCATAAGGATGGCAAGCTCAAGTTTTTCGGCGGCAAGACGAATCCGGTGGAAAAGAGGACCCGTGTACGCGCAAGGGTCATTTCACACGCTTTACGGGATTTGATCCAAGGAAGCGATAAAGTGCTGATTATGGGTCATAAAATGCCCGATATGGACGCGATCGGAGCTTCCATCGGTGTCCGGAAGATGGCGAGAATGAACAACGTGGAAGGCCATGTCGTCCTTAATTTTGACGAGTTGGATGGAAGCGTGACCCGACTGATGGATGAAATCAAAAAGGACGACGGGTTATTTTCACAATTTGTCGATCCGGAAACCGCATTATCTATGCTGACCGAAAGATCCCTTCTTGTTATTGTCGATACGCATAAGCCGAGCATGGTCATCGATGAGCGGCTGATTGAGAAGGCCGAAAAGGTTGTCGTCATCGACCATCATCGACGCGGCGAGGAATTCATCAATAATACGATGCTCGTCTATATGGAACCATACGCATCCTCGACGGCCGAGCTGGTGACGGAGCTTGTGGAATATCAGCCGAAGAATGAAAAGTTGACGATGCTTGAATCGACTGCATTGCTCGCGGGAATTGTCGTCGATACGAAAAGCTTCACCTTGCGAACGGGATCAAGAACGTTCGAGGCGGCATCCTATTTACGGACAAATGGAGCAGACACCGTCCTCGTACAGCGGCTGTTGAAGGAAGACATCGAGACGTATATCCAACGGTCCAAATTAATTGAAACGGTAGAGCTTACCTCTGCCGGCATTGCGATAGCAAAAGGAGAAGAAGGCGTCGTCTATAATTCGGTGCTGATTGCACAGACTGCTGATATCCTTCTGACGATGCAAGGGGTTATCGCCTCGTTTGTCATCGCATCCCGCGCAGACGGGAAAATCGGAATCAGTGCCAGGTCCCTTGGAGAGCTGAATGTACAGCTTGTCATGGAGGAGCTGGGCGGCGGTGGACATTTGACGAATGCCGCTTGCCAGCTTGAAGTGGAAACGATAGAAGAAGCGGTTCATTTATTGAAATCTGCAATAGAAGATAAATTGGAAAGGGGAAAATGAAAATGAAAGTTATTTTTTTGAAAGATGTTAAAGGAAAAGGTAAAAAGGGCGAAGTGAAAGAAGTATCAGTCGGTTATGCGCAAAACTTCCTGTTGAAAAACAAATTGGCGATTGAAGCGACACCCGCAAACTTGAGCCAACTTGAAGGCCAGAAGAAGCGTGCTGAAAAAGACGCGGCAGCGGATTTGGCTGAAGCGGAAAAACTAAAAGAGCTTATCGATGAGAAGACGGTGGAAATGAAAGCGAAATCCGGAGAAGGCGGACGTCTCTTCGGCTCCATTACAACAAAGCAAATTGCCGATGCCCTTGAAAAAAATTATAAAATCAAAGTGGATCGCCGTAAGATGGAACTGCCTGACGCTATTCGGGCTCTCGGTTATACAAATGTGCCGATCAAACTGCACCCGGAAGTTACAGCTACGCTTAAAGTCCATGTAACCGAAGAATGATAGGGAGCGATAATGATGGACCAGATGTATGATCGCGTCCCCCCGCATAATAACGAAGCCGAACAATCTGTCATTGGGGCGATCTTCCTTCAGCCGGAAGCATTGATCACGGCTTCCGAAGTTCTTCGCCCGGATGACTTTTACAGGACGGCGCATGAGAAAATCTTCGACACGATGCTAATCCTGAGTGATAAAGGACAAGCGATTGACGTCGTCACGGTAACAGAAGAGCTTTCAGCGAAGAAGGAATTGGAAGACGTCGGCGGCATTTCGTATTTGACCGAAGTTGCAAATGCTGTCCCGACTGCTGCGAATATCGAGTATTATGCCAAGATAGTTGAAGAGAAATCCATCTTAAGACGGCTTATCCGGGTAGCGACCAATATCGTCGAGGAAGGTTTCACGAAAGAGGATGAGGTGGAAGCGGTCCTTTCCGAAGCGGAAAAAAGGATCATGGAAGTTTCCAATCGAAAAAATGCCGGCGACTTCAAGCATATTAAAGATGTGCTTGTAGAGACGTACGACAATATCGAGCTCCTTCATACTAGAAAAGGTGAAGTGACAGGCATTCCGACCGGTTTCCGTGATCTCGATAAGATTACGGCCGGTTTTCAGCGGAATGACTTGATCATCGTTGCAGCCCGTCCATCTGTCGGTAAAACGGCGTTCGCCTTGAACGTGGCGCAAAACGTGGCAACCAAAACGGATGAAAACGTCGCGATTTTCAGTTTGGAGATGGGGGCGGAACAACTCGTCATGCGTATGCTTTGCGCGGAAGGGAATATTGACGCACAAGTCATGCGGACAGGGAATTTGGAAGCGGAAGATTGGCGTAAGTTGACGATGGCGATGGGAAGCTTGTCCAACGCGGGAATCTTCATCGACGATTCCCCGGGAATCCGGATTAATGAAATCCGTTCCAAATGCCGACGACTTCAGCAGGAACACGGACTTGGCATGATCATGATCGATTATTTGCAGCTCATCATGGGAAGTGGTCGATCAGGCGAGAACCGGCAACAGGAAGTTTCCGAGATCTCCCGTTCCTTAAAGGCGCTTGCGCGGGAATTGAAAATCCCAGTCATCGCGCTCTCCCAGCTTTCCCGGGGCGTTGAGCAACGGCAGGACAAACGTCCGATGATGTCCGACTTGAGGGAATCGGGAAGTATTGAGCAAGATGCTGATATCGTTTCCTTCCTGTACCGGGAAGATTACTATGATAAAGAAACAGAGAATCAGAACATGATTGAAATCATCATCGCGAAGCAGCGGAACGGCCCAACCGGCACCGTCACTCTCGCTTTCGCAAAGGAATATAACAAGTTCCTGAATATCGACTGGAGCCAACACCAAGCTCCGTCTTATGAATAATGGATAGATAGAGAAAAGCCTTGATGGCCTGTCAAACAGGTCTATCAAGGCTTTTTGCCATAAGACTATTTTCACAGCCGATGTTCTCCTCATTTACAACTAACATATGGAAGATAATAAGGAATAATTGGTTGCAATACTACAAGTTCATTACAAATGATCACAAAGCAACAAGCGACTTACTAGATATGATAAATTGGAGAAGCGTGAAAATCTTTCAGTATGATAGGCGTCTAGTAGCAGTTGCCAGTCGGAAGGAGTAATAAACGATGTTTTTCAAGAAACAAAACATGAACGGACAACAGAATAGAACCACCCTATATAAAAAAGTTCAAAAGGTAGGCATCATAACGGTCCTCTTTGCAGGAATCGGCATCAGCTCGGGGTATGCACTCGAAAAAGAGGGAGATTCCTCTATCCATACCGTCTACCATGTATATTCGGACAGCGAGTATGTCGGAATGCTATCCGACGACAAAAAGATCGAACAACTCAAACAAGAGGAATTAAAGAAGGCGGCTTCCGAATTCGAAGGTCTCCCATTGACAATCGGGACTGAATTGTCTGTCGTGCCGGAAAAAGTATTTTCGGTCGGAACAGACGATGAACAGGTCCTTGGAAAACTTGAGGACATGCTTACCGTGGAGGCGGAAGCGATCGGTGTCCAAGTTGACGAAGAAACAGCGTTTTACGTCAAAGACATGGCCGACTATGAAGAAGTGATCCAGGAACTGACATTACAAACAGTCACAGAGCAGGAGCTTGCAGCATTCGAAGCCCGCCAACAATCTACTGAACCTATACCACCGTTACAAGAAAATGAAACAAGATTAGCGGATATTCAATTCAGTGCTACTATCGAGGCGACGGAAGGACAGATAGCACCCGAAGAGGTACGAAGCGTGGAAGAGGCAATGACCTTATTGAATAAAGGCACATTGGAAGAGAAGAAATACGCCATACAGGCAGGGGACGTATTAGGAAAGATCGCCAGTGCCCATAATATGAAGACAGCAAAACTGATGGATATCAATCCGGGCATTACGGAAGATACGGTTCTTCAAATTGGTCAGGAGCTGAATGTGACGGCGCTTGAACCCTACATAGAAGTGGAAGCACACTATGAGTCAAAAGAGATTGCCCCGATCCAGTTCAAGAAGCTGACCGAAAAGGATGCATCGACATTCAAAGGTGAAGAGAGAGTTAAGCAAAAAGGAATAGACGGCAAGAAATCGGTCACCCATTTGATTCGCAAAAAGAATGGGGAAGTGATCGGCAAGTCCGTGGCGGAGGAACATGTATTGGAAGAGCCGGTCCATGAAGTGACGGTCGTCGGTACAAAGGTCATCCCTTCGCGCGGGACGGGCAACTTCAAGTGGCCGGCAGACGGTGGATATGTTTCGAGCCAAATGGGGAAACGATGGGGCAGAGTACACCAAGGCATTGACATCGCTCGACCATCATCACGTTCGATTGTCGCTTCAGATAATGGAGTCGTGACGGACGTCGGATATCATGGGACATATGGAAATCGCATTGTCATTACGCATAACAATGGGTATAAGACGCTATACGCCCATCTGGCATCCATCGAAGTCAAAGTGGGACAAACAGTTCCTCAAGGTTCGAAAATTGGTGTCATGGGCTCCACGGGACGCTCAACAGGCATGCACTTGCATTTTGAAGTATTCAAGAACGGTTCCAATATCAATCCGTTGAGTGTGTTAAGATAAAGAGAAGGAATGGAGACGCTACAGTATTCTGTTGCCGTCTCTTTTTCTAATTGGGTATAGGTTCAGAATGGAAGGTTTATCGCGAAAGAAATAGAATATATAATAAAGGCGATAAAATTGAAATGAGAATAGTTGCAAGCTAAGCATGTAAGAGGAATATATAAGATAATAAGCAGGCGCCAATCTGGCGGGAAAGGGAATGAATGATGCAAAATAAAACGATCTTAGTCGTAGATGATGAAAAACCAATAGCGGATATATTAGAGTTCAATTTAAAAAAGGAAGGCTTTACCGTTCACTGCGCCTATGATGGCGAAGAAGCGCTTGAAAAAGTGGAAGAGGTGCAGCCGGATATTATGCTGCTCGATATCATGCTTCCGAAGCGCGATGGCATGGAAGTATGCAGGGAGGTTAGGAAGAAGTATGATTTCCCGATCATCATGCTGACGGCGAAAGATTCGGAAATCGATAAAGTGTTGGGATTGGAATTAGGCGCGGATGACTATGTGACGAAACCATTTGGCACACGTGAATTAATTGCAAGGGTCAAGGCCAATTTACGCAGACATTCGAAAACGTTGTCAGAGGAACAGGATGAAGCGACAAACGAAATTACAGTCGGCGTTCTCGTCATCCAGCCAGATGCTTATTTGGTCCAAAAGCGTGGGGAGTCAATTGAACTGACGCACCGCGAGTTCGAGTTGCTGCATTATTTGGCGAAGCATATCGGACAGGTCATGACGAGGGAGCATTTATTGCAAACAGTATGGGGCTATGATTATTTCGGAGATGTGCGGACAGTCGACGTAACGATTCGCCGTCTTCGCGAAAAAATCGAGGACACTCCAAGCCATCCGACGTGGATTGTGACAAGACGTGGAGTCGGCTACTATTTGCGTGATCCGGAACAGGAGTAAGGACAATGCAGAAAGTCGGTTTTTTTCGATCCATCCATGTAAAATTTGTCCTCATATACATCATGCTTATCCTTGTGGCGATGCAGATCATCGGCTTGTATTTTGCAAGTAAGCTTGAAGACACGTTGAAGACGAACTTCACGACATCGGTCAGAGACAGGGTGAACCTTGTCGAATTCAGTGTGCGTGAAGAGATGATAAAAGACCGGTCTCCGGACGATCCGACGCCCGAACAGAGCTTGCGGACCGTCCTTTCGGGCTTTACTTCGGAAGATATAAATGAAATACGGGTCATCAAATCAAATTACCGCATCTTGGCCACATCAGAATTGGGCAATCAATCATTGGTCGGCCAACGATCGATGGAAGACAGTGTAAGAAGGTCCATCTCCACCGAAACGTTCTATGAGAATATTAACTATGACCCGGCAAAACGCGAACGCGTCATGGTTCGTGTGACGCCGATCATGGATAATAATATGGAAGTTGTCGGCGCGTTATACGTTACGGCCAATATTGAAAAAGTGTACAAGCAGATCAATGAAATCAATCAAATACTCGCGGGTGGAGTGGCGGTTTCCTTATCATTTACGATTATTATCGGCATCTTCATAGCCCGGACTTTCACGAGACCGATCTCAGATATGAGGCGCCAGGCACAAGCGATGGCGCAGGGGAACTTCTCAAGGAAGGTCCACGTGTACGGAAATGATGAAATGGGCCAACTGGCGATCGCTTTCAACCATCTGACGAATCAGCTCCAAGAGTCGCAGTCTACGACGGAAAGCGAGCAAAGGAAACTCGCCTCGGTTCTAGAAAATATGACGGATGGCGTCATTTCAACGGACCGCAAAGGCAGGGTGAGCCTCATTAACGACTCCGCGCTCATGATGCTGCGGATGACGCGCGACCTTGTACTGAACCGCCCGATTGCAAGCATTTTGGGCATGGAGCAAGAGTATACATTCGAAGATCTCATTCAAGTGAAGGATTCAATCGCACTTGACTTCAGTACGGAGAAGGAACCTTACATCCTGCGGGCGACTTTTTCAGTGACGCAGCGGGAGACGGGATTTGTGAATGGCCTCATTGTTGTCCTTCATGACAATACAGAACAGGAAAAGATCGACATGGAGAGGCGGGAATTCGTTTCCAATGTTTCTCACGAGCTCCGTACGCCGCTGACGACGATGCGCAGCTATTTGGATGCATTGGCGGAAGGCGCTTGGAAGAACGAGGAGATCGCTCCTTCCTTCCTACGGGTGACGCAGACGGAGACAGAGCGGATGATCCGGCTTGTCAATGACCTGTTGAAGCTCTCAAGAATGGACAGCAAAGAATATGAGTTGAACACCGAATGGGTGGAATTCAATCATTTCTTCAACTCGATCATTGAGCGGTTCGAGTTTTCTAAGTCTCAGAATGTGCATTTCAAGCGGTTATTGCCTTCCGCGGATCTCTTCGTTGAAATTGATACTGATAAGATGACGCAGGTCATCGATAATATCATTTCGAATGCGCTGAAATATTCTCCGGATGGTGGAGATGTACGTTTCGGAGTGACGACGTCAGGGACATACATCAAAGTGATGATTTCCGACGATGGCATGGGAATTCCTAAATCGAATGAAAAACGTATTTTCGACAGGTTCTATAGGGCGGACCGAGCGAGATCAAGGGCGATGGGGGGGACGGGTCTCGGACTCGCAATCGCAAAAGAAATGATCATCGCACATGGCGGGGAAATATGGGCGGAAAGTGAAGAAGGCAAGGGGACAACAATATTTTTTACATTGCCTTTTGAACAACAAGAGGAAGGTGAATGGGATTGAAGTATATCGAGCCGATTAAATCGATCATCTTACTATTGCTCGTCTTGTTGAGCGTCACATTCACTTTCTCCATTTGGACGTATTCCCCACAGTTGGACACGATTGAACAATCGCCGACTGTTGATATTTCCATTGGTGAACGGAAGCAAGAGGAGGATGTCATCAAGCCCTATAAGTTTCTCATTAAATATGAGGAGACGCTTAACGGGACGACCGAGCAGGAGCGGATTGATCATATTGTGAGGGAAATGGGCACTTGGAAAGTCTCCCAATTGGTACGGGAACCAAACGAGATGAACAAGGGACAGATGAAGTCCTTTTTCGAACAGGCGAATCAGTTCACTTTGTTTTTTCAAGGGGAAGTGCCGTTGCCCGTATATGATGAGATCTTTCCGATTGAGGATGATATTCAAATTCCGGAATTCAGCTTTGACCGTCTTGTCGTGAGATGGAATCCGAAGGAAATCGCTTTTGAAGCACATTTCATCAACCGTGCAACAGGAATCCATTATCATGGAAAAATAGCAGCCACGGATACAATGAAGTCGTATCGTCAAATCGTTCTGGAAGGGGAAAACCTGCCTTACTACGCGGAAGTGAATGCCCAAGAGCCGGTCTATTTGGCGGTGCCGACCGAACCGGTCAGGATGCTTCAAAGCACATATTACCAGGAAGAAATCAGTCCGACCCGCTTCCGGGATGCATTATTCAATGACCCGAATGCAGTGCGGCGCAGCCAAGTGGATGCGACACATGAAGAATTCGGTGACGACCATGCGCTGCTAAGCGTGAATACAGAAACGAAAATTTTGAATTTTGCCCATCCCGCTGCGTTAAGCAGGGAGCCTGCAGAAACCCCTTCCGATTTATTGATTGATGTCATCGAATCAATAAATGAGCATGGCGGATGGACAGATTCATACAGGTTCTCGTATATAAATCCTTCTTACAGGTATGTGAAATTCCAACTGTATATTCATGGATATCCGGTCTTCAGCGAGTCCCCGCGTTCAGGCACGACGGAAATTGCACAGTATTATGGAGAGAATCGGGTTTTCCGATATATCCGCCCGTACTACACGCTGGATGTGTCGCTGAATGATGAAGAGGAGGAGCTTCCTTCAGGGACGACAATTGTTAATGAACTAATGGGAATTGAGAACTTCGATTTCGGAACGGTCGAGGAAATCACCACCGGCTATATGATGAAACATGACTTGGAACAAAGGATTTATATTATGGAGCCGACCTGGTTTTATTATGCCAAAGGAGACTGGGTTCCCTATACACCTGAACAAGGCGGGGGTGAGCAGATTGGATTGGAATAAAACGAAAACAATCTTCATCGTCGTTTTTTCGATATTGAATATCTTCCTGTATTCCTTATATATTAATCAGCGAACCGAGGCGCAAAATGTGCAGGTCGCGGGGAAAACGTCGATTGAGGATTTGATGAAGCAGGAGAATATAACGTACAATGTGCCGCAAGTGGTGAAAAGTGACTTTTCCTATATCTCTGCAAACATGAAGTCCTTCTCGCAGGAGGAATTGGAGTCGCTTGAGGATCAGTCCATCGATATCATCGACAATACAACGATTGAATCCGAAATGCGCACTCCTGTATCTATTTTGAATACAAAAGAAGAGTATTATTTCAAGGATTTCCTCACGAAGTATGTCTTGAATGGAGCCGAATATGAGTTCTGGCAAGTGGATGAGGAATCACGGAAAGCCATCTTCTTTCAAAAAGTGAATGGGGAACCGATTTTTTACAGCTCGAATGCGACGTTGACGATCTATTGGGACGAGGACTATGAAGTAACCCATTATGAGCAACGGATGCTAGAGGAATTTTCAAGCGACAACCATAAAAAAGAAGTGTTGACACAAGATGAAGCGGTCGGATCACTTGCAACGCGAGGGTTTTTGAGGCCGGATTCCAAAGTATTGAAAGTGACGCCAGGATACTCGTCGCTCGTCCAATTGACTGGAAAGCAAGTATTTGCCCCGACATGGAATATTCGTGTAGAATTGAAAGATGGCACCATCGAAGATCACTTCATCAATGCCATTGAAGGTAAAGTGATAGAGTTCAAACTGGACAAGTTGGAAGAGGAAAGTCTTGATGAAGTTGAAGATGAAAAAGAATAAGGAGTTTTTCATATGCGTTTCAGTGTGCTCGCGAGTGGTAGTACGGGCAATTCCATATATATAGAGTCCGAACAGCATGCTTTTCTGGTCGATGCAGGACTTAGTGCAAAAAGGATGGAACAGCAGCTTGAAAATATCGGCCGCTCCATGACGAATGTAGACGGCATTTTTGTCACCCATGAGCATAGCGATCACATAAAAGGGATTGGTGTGCTTGCGCGAAGATACAAAGTGCCCATTTATGCGAATGAAAAGACATGGCTGGCGATGAATGGCCTCGTTGGTGAGATTCCGACAGAGCAGCGCTTCCATTTCGACATGGAGACGCATATGTCATTCGGCTCGCTCGATGTCCAGTCGTTCGCCGTTTCTCATGATTCCGCGGATCCGATGTTCTACGTTTTCCATGAAAATGACCGCAAGCTGGCAATCATCACGGATACGGGGTATGTGAGCGACCGGATGAAAGGACATATCCATGGTTCCGATGCGTTCGTGTTCGAAAGCAATCATGACGTAAGTATGCTGCAAATGGGACGTTATCCATGGTCCGTAAAACGACGGATCTTAAGCGACGTCGGGCATGTTTCCAATGAAGATGCCGCAGTTGCGATGAGTGAAGTCGTCGATCAAAAAGAGACGAGAATTTATTTATCGCATCTAAGCAAGGATAATAATATGAAAGACCTCGCAAGGATGAGTGTATCGCAAACATTGGAATCATGCGGGATCCGCACGGGGGAATTCGTGCATCTGTATGACACCGACGCGGACAAACCAACAGAGCTTGTCACTGTCTAATAAATTGCAAAAGCCTTGCCTTTGGGTGAGGTTTTTTGATTTTAAACTACTGGATTAGGGTAAAGTGAGTGTAACTGTCTACAGAAAGGGAGAGGAGAATGGACGAATTCAATCAAGGTCCGCGCAATGAAGAAGAAAGGCCGGATATCCAAGAACCGGAACGACGTGAAGAACCGCCTAGATATAGTGACAGACCATCCAAGCCAAAGCGACGGGGCGGATTTCTGCCAGCTCTTATCGGAGCAATTCTCGGAGGACTCATCGTCTGGTTCCTGATGAGTTCCACTTTTAACAAGGAGAAAGGGCCGCCGCAAGTCGGAAGCGAGACGACCGGTGAAAAGAATCTAAAGAGCGAGCGGATCTCCGTTGATATCAATACGGACATCACCGATGTCGTCTCCGAAGTCACGGATACGGTCGTTGGAATTACTAATTTGCAAACCGTACGCGATTTCTGGTCGACATCTGAAACGACAAGGGAGACAGGCAGCGGATCTGGCGTCATCTATAAAAAAGAAGGCGACAAAGCATATATCGTTACAAATCATCACGTCGTTGAAAATGCTCAAGGGCTTGAAATCACATTCGACGATGGGACAAAGGTAGATGGAAGGCTTGTCGGCAGTGACATGTGGACAGACTTGGCTGTAGTGGAAATCGACGCGGCACCTGTGAAAACAGTGATCTCTTTCGGCGATTCTGACGCGCTAAAGCGGGGCGAAACAGTTCTCGCGATTGGCAATCCGCTCGGCCTCGGTTTTGCAGGATCCGTCACGATGGGTATCGTGTCTGGAAAGGACAGATCGATTCCAATCGATTTCGATCAAAACGGAACAGCCGATTGGCAAGCCGACGTTCTCCAAACGGATGCCGCAATCAACCCCGGAAACTCGGGAGGCGCTCTTATTAATATGGCGGGCCAGCTGGTCGGCATCAATTCGATGAAGATTTCCGAAGCGACGGTAGAAGGAATTGGCCTGGCTATTCCAATAAATATCGCAGTGCCTATTATCAAGGACTTGGAAATGACCGGAACGGTTCAGCGACCGACAATGGGGGTAAGCCTCCTCGATTTGCGAGATGTCCCTTCAACGGAACAGCAAAGAGTATTAAAACTGCCGAAGGACATTGCAAACGGCGTTATCGTCACCCAAGTATTCCGGAATACACCAGCTGAGAAGGCGGGTGTTCAACAATATGATGTCATTGTAGAGATGGATGGAAAGAAAATCGAAGATATGGTCGGCTTGCGCAAGCATCTATACAATGACAAAAAAGTCGGCGACACGATGAAGATGAAAGTGTACCGTGAAGGAAAAACAATTGAGATTGAAATGGAACTGAGAGATGGTAATACGTTCTAATGGATTTTATATAAAAGCGGGCTAAAAACCAAATAGAATGTTACACTTTTTACAAGGATGTAATATTATTTATCCACAACAGGCAGCATAGCAGAACATCGGCTATACTGCCTGTTTTTCTGTGAAAGTTATGGATATGTGGATAACAAAATGAAATTGTGCATAACATTGTGTAAAAAATAAATGATGAAAGAAGCGTGGATAATGAAATTATATAGCTGTGAAACTCATATCAATCATGCACTTGACGTTTTTGTCGCGAAAGAGGAAACGTTTCCGATCATGGAAAAAATCATAGATGACGAAAAGTTATCCACAAAGTGTGCCTACTGTGACACGCCCGCAACGTATATTGTGGCGAACGAATAATCGGGCACAATATATAGTTTTTCCTGTGGATATGTGAATAAGTTCTGTGTATAACATTTCAGCAAAGGTGGACAACCCTGTGAATATTACAATTGTGTCAGTTGGCAAACTAAAAGAAAAATATTTGAAAATGGGCATCGAGGAATACGCCAAACGACTCGGCGCCTATGCCAAAATCGATCTTGTCGAAGTGGCGGATGAAAAAGCACCCGAGTCATTGAGCGACGCAGACATGGAAATCGTCAAAAAGAAAGAAGCGGATCGGATCCTCGCCAAAATTGGTCAGGATGCCTACGTGATTGCACTTGCGATTGAAGGGAAAATGAAAACGAGCGAGGAATTGGCGGCTGGAATGGAGTCATTAATGACGTACGGCCGAAGCAAAGTCGTCTTTGTCATCGGGGGATCGCTTGGCTTACATGAAGACGTACTCAATCGGGCAGATGAACTGCTGTCGTTTTCAAAAATGACGTTCCCGCATCAGTTAATGAAATTGGTATTGTTGGAGCAAGTGTATCGGGGGTTTAGGATTATTAAAAATGAACCGTATCATAAGTAAAGACGGTTTTTTATAAGTAACTATTCACGGCAAATGAGAATATGAATGATGCTTTTAGTAGAAAAATAAATGATGTATTTGAGCTACTAGATTAAGGGAAATTAGTGGCAGAAGCTGTATGTAAGAGCACAAGTAATAAAGAATAATTAATAAACCACTCAAAGTATTTTCATAATGCTTTGAGTGGTTTGATTTTATCCTCATTTCATTATTGAGCATTTGTATTTGTTATCGCTCAATTTCTACAATGATATCATCTAGTTGCATTGTTTCAACCGACTCATAAATGTTATCTAAATTTTTAAAGTGGAATACTGGTGTGAAAATTAGCGTTTTTGCATCAGGATGTAGCTGGCCAAAAGTAATCATATAATTAGTTACACCTAAAGTACCTTGACCACCGTTAAACTTGGATTTATACGTATTTCCTAAGTCATCCTTTAACAGTAATTCTGAATAAATTACGTTATATTTATTATTTAGCATTTCATTGTGTATGCCTTCTTTGTAATTAACGATGGATGAGTATGATGTATACGTAATTTTGTTGATTTCTACGTTTAGATCGTTCTTTTCTGATTTAGGAACTTCAACTGTTTGAACAATTGTATCAGAGGCTTCTGCATAAATTTCGAAATCCCATTCGCCTTGAACGACATCACCGTTTTCAGGATTAGATAATTCACGGATATTGAATTGGAACGTACCTTCATCAATGGAGTGTGATAAAGGTAAAATAGCGGTTGTCATACCTACATATTTATTGTGAGCGATTTTATAAATGTCATGCTCTGCATGGAACAAGGAGTTTTGCTCACCATTTAATGTGAAGCTTCCATCGATTAAAGCGATTGGCCCTAAATCTTTTTCTGTATCAATTGAGTAGCTAACGAAAAGCTTTTTACTGTCTAATAATGTTTCGGTAATTGTAATTGTCGTACCATTACTTTCAACCGTCATATTTTCAGCTTCTGCAAATCTGTCATAGCCAACTAATGTTGTGCCATATTCTTTTTCAGAGAACAGCTTAAAAATACTATTTATGAACGGAATTTCCTGTGCAAATGTTGTGTATGAAAGTCCTACCAATGAAGTGGCACCAATACCAATAGCTAGGCATGCAGCTGCAATTCCTTTCGTCCATTTTTGAGAGCTATTTTTCTTGATTTGTTCTCGCAAATCCTTTTTATATTGTGCCTTTTCAAACTCTGATACCTCCACCTTGTCAAATTCATGGACACTTATATCAATTTCATTAAAGTGATTAAATAGTTTCTTCAATTTGAAAACCTCCCAATGAATTTTTAAGCTTCTTTTTTCCGTGATAAAGTCGATTATAGACAGCAGACTTTGTCAGTTGAAGCTGACGTGCGATTTCCTCTGTGTCAAAGTCTAGTAAGTATTTCATAATAAATATTTTTTGATCGACTGGTCTTAGTTTTGAGATAATGGCGTAAATATTTTGCTGCTCTTCGAGTAGCATATTTTTTTGGTACGTTAATTCGTCTGCTATGAAGTCTAAATTAAGAGAAAGGCTCTCTTTTTTTCGCATTTCGGTACGGATATAATTGACTGCCTTATATTTTGCGATGACACAAACCCATTTTTGAAAATCCGTAGGCTCACCCGTAAACTTTTTGGCATTTTTCCAAATCGACAATAAAATTTCGTTACAGCATTCCTTAGACAGATCATTTTTATTAAGTGGTCCTAATGTTTTTACGACCACCCCTTTAATAAGTGGTAAATAATGATCAATTACATAATCAAGAGCCTCTTCTTTGCCGGCTTGAAGAAGAGCTATAAAATTTTGCTCGTTAATTTTCATCAGAATCTCCTTTCCTTGGAACGATTGTGTAAAAGCTTTTACACTTTATATATCGTTAAGAAACAGACAGTTTTCGCAAATAAAAATTTTTTAAAAAATAGAAGTCAATTACTTCATTTATTCTCGTTATGATGGAACAATATTAAGAGAGTTAAAAAATTGAAGAAGTATATGGTGTAATATGTGGAATTAAGGATAAATAAAAACCGCATATAGAGATAGTGCGGAGAACCGTACCATAAGTAAGTAGTATTTTTGCGTTAAATTAGGTATGAAAACAAAACGAAAGCCGATTTTCTGATCAAACAGGAAATCGGTTTTTATATACTTAGGAAAAACACTAAGAAACTATTAAGAATTGGTGTGTGTGTTTGTTAAGATTTAATTAGTATCATACTCTTATACGAAATTTATAGGGGTGATCACATGAGCCTAAGGGATGGAGGAGCGATTGCCGTTGAACATTTTGATTTGTGATGATGATAAAGAAATTGTAAGGGCGATTAGTATTTATTTGGAAAATGAGGGCTATCAAGTATTCAAAGCTTACAATGGGATAGAGGCAATCGATCTTATTAGAGATAACGTAATTCACCTAATTATTATGGATATTATGATGCCGAAAATGGATGGAATTACGGCGACGATGAAGATTCGGCAAGATAATATGATTCCGTTAATTATGCTTTCTGCTAAGTCGGAGGACCATGACAAAATACTCGGATTAAATATCGGAGCAGATGATTATATGGCCAAGCCGTTTAATCCGTTAGAACTTATGGCCAGAGTGAAATCGCAGCTGCGAAGGTATACGACATTTGGGAGTCTTGAGGTGAGTAGTCATGTATTTCAATCGGGTGGGCTCATGATTGATGATGAGCGGAAAGCCGTTACGGTTGATAAAGAAGAGGTCCATTTGACGCCCGTGCAGTATAAAATTGTAAAACTTCTCACAGCAAATGCCGGGAGAGTATTCACAATTGAAGAGATTTACGAAAAGGTATGGAATGAAAGAGCCGTCAATCCAGAAAACACGGTTTCCGTTCATATACGAAAAATTCGCGAGAAAATTGAAATTAACCCGAAAGAACCGAGGTATTTAAAAGTTGTATGGGGAGTTGGATATAAAGTTGAAAAATATTAGTCATGCACGCATTACGAAAGTGATTGTGTTTCTCGTGGCAATCGTTTGCTTAACAGGTATAGCGAAGGCACTGGTTGACTTGGAATACAATAGGGTTCATCTTAGCGATGTAAATACGGATAGTTATTTTGAAAGCCAATCGTTCGCCGAGGAAAAATACGGCTTGTTTCACACCTTAACAGAAATAATCGGAACATATAAAAGTGAAGAATATATTTTAAGTGGTATGGCACTGACGAAAGAAGATAGCCGAGTCATTGAAGACGAGTTATACAATGAATATTATTATTCAAATGAATATGATTACGACCTGAAAGAAGCGGATAATAAGCGCATTTTCAAAGAAGAATATGCGGATAAGATCAAGCGTAAAAAAGAAGAACGTATGCGAATGCAAGTCAGGGAATTTTATCAGTTAGTCGATAGACTAGAAACCTATGAAGGTGTCATCTATTATGCGAGTGATGGTGAACATGTATTTTCCAATAGTGAAATGAATAAGAAAGAGCAATTTGAAACCTATGATGCCTATATGCTATTCGGGGATTATCAACAAAAAATGTACCCAGATAAAGTGGCGGAAAGTCACTACTATGATTATTTTACGCCTACAGTTGATCAGTTGAATTCACAAACAGATGCGATATATGTCGCATTTACGGATGCTTTTCTACAGAAAAAAATACAAGAATGGGAAACAGATAAAGCAGAAGCCAAAAGGTTTCTAAATGAATCCATAGCATTTTTAGTAGGATTTATTGTATCTTTTATTTATTTAATGATTGTGATTGGAAGAACATCGTTTAAAGATAAGGACATTCATTTTCATGTCATTGACAAACTCTATAATGACCTGAATGTGGCGATCGTTGTTTGTTTACTGTCGATGTGGTTCGTCATGATTGTTGAAGTGTTCCGTGAAATCTACCTGCTTCTCACGGTACCTATTTTTATCATTGTCTTACTGCTGATTTTATCGCTCGTCAAGCATATTAAAAATAAAACAATCCTTTCGCATACACTCATCTATCAAATTCTTAAAAAGGTATTTCTTGCGATAAAACATGTATTTGACAGCGGTAGCTTAGCCGTGAAAACTGTGCTGCTTGTCATTGGCTATCCAATAGTTGTGGCGGCAACGTTTTTTATGTTTCCGATTACGATTGGTCTAGCTGCCTGGCTTGCGCTAAAAAAGGTAAAGTCGTTTAACCGTATTAAAGAGGGTGTAGAGCAAATTAAAAATGGTGATCTTCAGCATCGAATTGAAATGGACGGAAAAGGGGAGTTTAGCCAACTCGCGGAGAACATTAATCGTATTACCGAGGGGTTAAATAAATCAGTAGATAGTGAAATTAAGAGCGAGCGTTTAAAAACAGAGCTCATTACGAATGTTTCACATGATATCAGAACGCCTTTAACGTCAATCATTACCTATGTCGATTTATTAAAAATAGAAAACGACCCTGAAAAAATTGTTGAATATATAGACGTATTAGACCAAAAATCGAAAAGACTCAAGCATTTAACGGATGATTTATTCGAAGCGGCTAAAGCGTCAAGTGGAAGTATGCCTGTTCAGTTAGAACGGATTGACATCATATCATTACTAACGCAAGGAATCGGAGAAATGGATGAAAAAATTGAAGCGTCTGCATTAGATGTCAAGTTAGCTCATCCAACAGAAAAGGTGTATGTGAAGGCTGATGGTAAACTGCTATGGCGCGCCATCGAAAACTTATTTTCGAATATTTTTAAATACGCACTGCCTGCATCAAGGGTATATATAGATGTTGAAAATGTAGGGACTGAAATACTCGTGACATTTAAAAATATTTCAGCCTATGAATTAAATATTTCAGTCGATGAGCTAATGGAACGCTTTACACGGGGAGATGAATCTAGATCAAGTCAAGGTAGCGGATTAGGATTGTCGATTGCTGAAAGCCTTATTCATATCCAGCATGGAAAATTTTTAGTTCAAGTCGATGGAGATTTATTCAAGGCGATGATTTATTTACCGAAACTTCTAAATGAATAATAGATAAGATAGGTGAGTGTCCTATTCCGCCGCCGACAATCGAACGGAACGAAAGAAACTCCGAAACCCACTACATTGTAGGGTTTTCGGAGTTTCTTTTTAGAGTCAACCGTGCACAGGAATGTTCTTCATTTCATAGATTTTTTGGAGAGTAAGAACATGTTTTGTCTTCTCGTCATCGTCCTTTGTGTGGAGATACCCCTCCACAAGCCTGTACCCGAATACGAGTAGGATCATCTCGTAGACGCAATGACCAGCGATATGGGGTACATCCGCATACTCCGAAAAGCCTTTATAATACGCGGGGACACATCGCTCGTAGTATTCGACCATGTGATCGATATCTGCTTCATCCGCAATCAGGCTTGCGAGATCCTCGCCTACATAGCCCCATCCGGATGTATCCCAGTCGATCAGCACGATTTTCCCGTCGGCATAGATCAAGTTGGTCACCCAGAAGTCCCGGTGGCCTAACACGAGGGGTAATTTTTCGATACGGGCGAATATCTCGTCAGCTTGCTCATCAATGTCGACGAGCATTTGCCGCAGGTGCAGCGGGAATTCGCAGTCCTCCGAGCGTATATAATCGTAAACGACCGGCCATGACCGGTAATGCAGATACGTATTCTTCATAAGATCCGCATGGCTCAGATTGGTCAGACTTCGCAGAACATCGGGTTGCTCCGCATACAGCTTGCCTTGATAGCGTCCCAACTCCAGTGCGGCCTGTTCATACATATCACCGGTCAAGTCTAAACCAGTTACGCCATCGATATATTCCAGCCATAGTTGGAATTCAGTTTCTTCGGCATTAATTTCGGCGTGAAACAATCTCGGCCAGCGAAAGGCATCAGAGAACGTCTCTCCCAAGTCGGACGTATAGAGGTCATATTCCCGTCGCCATGAGTCCGGATCGCCGTAGCGCTCCCATTTCTTCTGGATTTTCAGCACGATACGGTACGACAATTTCTCGCCACCCGCAGTTTCGGCAATCCCCGTTACCAAGTAGACATTTCCCACAGTTCCACCCTGTAACGGTATGGTTTGACAGTCTGCCGAGATAATATCCTTTTTAAAATGTCGGCTTAAGGCATAGATCAGCGAATCAAATTTCATATTCATTTTTTGTTAGCTCCTTTAATGTTGTTTTTGGACGCAAAAATGCCATGGACAAGCAGCCTCTAAAGAAGCTGCTGTCGCACGGCATCAGGACGCAAAAAAGATACGACCTTCATCGTATCCTGCAAACAGCAATATTCACGAAAGGTTACTTTGGATGGCATACCAAATAATACGGGCGTTTTCCCGCTTTTATCGCGTATGCCTACTATTCAGTTTTAAGACCAAACCACCATATAAGTAGTTGCCATTAAAAACATCTCCCTTCGTGTCAGGAACTTGCTTATCGCTAAGCTGTCTTTAGAATAGCTCGTATTGTAAAAAAAATCAATACATAACAGCATCCATGAAATTTCAGCTTATTTTGTACATGAATAAATTCTATAGCCCAATTTTTCTTTATACCTCCTCATCATATCAGAATGTTTATCCAAAATTTCATAAAGCTCGGCTTCTATAGCATCTGAGTCATGTATATCAGGCACTGACTCGATGGATGTATTTTCTTCTATACGAATATGTTCAAAACCTGCTTGTTTTAATGATGCCACCCAATCTTTTTCCGTAGAGAGGGAGTTAAACCCATAAAATTGTTTGATTTCGTTTTCCTCATTTTCCTTTAGACGCTCGTTAATCGTTTGTTCAATAGCAATGAAACGACCGCCATTTTTTAATAAACGAAATACTTCTTTAAGGGCCCTTGGCTTATTTACAAAAGCAAGAACAGATTCAGAAGTAATAAAATCAAAATGATTATCCGGTAACGGGATTTTTTCTACTGAGCCTTGCATAATTGTTACCGGTAATCGATTTTTTTTCATTCTCATTTCAGCCTTTGCAACCATTATGGGATTGATATCTATACCAGTTACTTTTGCTCTATATCTATAAGCTAAATAGGCAGCAGTTTGGCCAGTACCGCACCCAACATCTAGAATGTGAGAACTTCTGTTAATGTTCTCCCTCTTGAAAATTTCCTTTGTTAGATTAATACCGCCAGGGTGTGCACCCCCAATACCGAGTTTAGACAAAAAATCTAGATACTTGGAATTCTGAATTATGACCACCTTCTTTACTTGTTTTTGAAAAGGAAAGAAGTACAAATGTTACTGCTTGAACGCAGTTATGTGGGCACGAATATGCTTTCTTGTATAATATGAATTTAAAAAAATCTGGTTCTTGAAAGAGAAGTTGATGAAAATCAATTAGAATTATTACGGTGACCCTATCATAAATAAGTGGGAATTTAAAAACCACGGGGACAGACTCCTTAGCTTCGTAAGCCAAGCAACCTGCCCTCGTGGTTATTTCTAAGATAATGACTAGCCTCCGAGGCTAACATTTACTTCTGTTAAAAATGTCCTTCTTAATAATTAAGTAGTTCTTGATCTCGAAATTCAAATAAAATAGATTCGCTCTGATTTCAAATTCTTCCCTTGTCTTCGGTAATTCTGTTTCCCGCATGGACTCTTCGTATTCCTCTAATAGCTTTAATGCAATCGTTGTATCTCCCGAATCTACATGTTGACTAATGTTCAGAAAAATGCCAGCAAGCATGCCTCTTTGTTTGATGTCCAACCCTGATGAGGAAACAATACTTATGATTCCTACCATCTGTTTTAGGATTTCCAGTTGATCCTCCCGCATTTCCAGATAATAATAATCTTTATTTTCTTTTCGTAACAGATGATTTTCTACATCCTGTATAGCAATATTTTTAGCCTGGTTCAGGATATTTTCTACTTCGATTAACTCTTTGCCATCCCACTTTTGCTCACTATCTTTTAACAGTAAAGAGAACTGGTATAGGATTACGCTGAATTTTTTTTCGATTTCCGTTTTATACTTCTCAATTTCTTTCTTAAAGCTTGGCATTATGCTGTTTACAAGTATTGCGATTCCAATGCCAATGAAAATAATATAGAGTTCGTTCAATAAGTTCTCTAGATTGGCTTCTTTGACGGTATAAATATGCAAAAGGACAACGATGCTTGTAATAAATCCTTCCTGAATACGTAACCTTACAAGGATTGGTACAAACAATAAGATAAATAGAGTTAAGATAATAGGATGATATCCTAATAGTTCAAAACATATGGAACCAAGAAGTAAAGATAACATAGACGCGAAAAACTTTTTCTGGATGGAGTGCAATGTCTTTTTCTTAGTCTTCTCAATACACATGATGACGATTATCGCTGCAAATGATCCAAACTCCAAGTTGAAAAGACTCGCAATCCAAATTGCTAACCCTGCCCCGATTGCGGTTTTAATTGTCCGATATCCCATACCCACCATAAGCATCATCCTTTTGTTTTCTATATTTTCATTATACCCAAGAGCGTTACCAAAAAATTATGGGTTCATTGCCGAAGGTAGGTGATCTCAATTTGCCTTCGTCTCAAGCAAACTGAGTTCACTCTTTCAGATTGGTTAATTATGTTATAGTTGTTATATAAACTTGCTATTTTACTACTAGCAGTCTTCGTAAATCGATATGTTGACTGAAATGGAGATGCAAACGAGGAGGATTCAATTATGATAAGTGATTCAGATTTGAAGTACCTACGACGTTGTATTGAATTAGCAGAAGCTGCGCTGGAGAAAGGTGATGAGCCATTTGGTTCTGTCCTTGTCTCATCCAACGGAGAAGTGCTGGCAGAAGACCATAACCACGTTGCAGGCGGTGATCATACACAACATCCGGAATTCGCTTTGGCGCGATGGGCGGCTGCGAACATGACACCTGAAGAGAGAAGCAAGGCGACAGTATATACTTCTGGGGAACATTGCCCTATGTGTGCTGCGGCTCACGGGTGGGTTGGCTTAGGACGGATTGTTTATGCAAGTTCATCCGAACAGCTGGTACAATGGTTGAGTGAAATGGGGGTTGCTCCATCGCGCGTTCGGAATCTCCCTATTCAAGATGTCATTCGCGATACTACAATAGATGGACCGGTTCCTGAACTAGCGGAACAGGTTCGCCAACTCCATCACCGGTTCCATGCAAGCAGATGATGAACATACCAAACTCACAACCATTTGGAACGTTGATATGATGACGTTCCAAGTGGTTGTTTCATTTATAATTTCACATTCCCTGAAATGCTTACATATGAAATACCCAAACAACAATTGGTCCAAGGACGGAACCAATAATTGCGCTTAATGCCATCGTCACAGAGCTCATCGAAAAGGTGAGTTCACCGTATTCGGCTGCTTTGGCAGTCCCTATTGCATGTGATGCACTGCCGAGCGCGATGCCCCTGCCTAGGGGGCTATGCACACGCAATAATTTAAAAATAGAAGGCGCGGCGATTGCCCCAAAGATGCCTGCAATCATCACCCCGACAACTGCCAGAGAGGCATTTCCACCGATTCCTTTAGCGACTTCAATTGCAACCGGGGTAGTAAGGGATTTCGGAATAATTGAAAGGGCTAATGATTGCTTGACCCCGAAGACTTTTGCCAGGAGGGCAACAGTGACCATTCCGGAACTGGCACCTACGAAAACGCCTCCTAATATTGGAAGTAAGTGATCACGTAAAAAATGGCGTTGCTTATACAAAGGGTAAGCAAGTGCAACAACGGATGGACCCAAAAGGGAACTGATCCATTGCCCCCCAATCATATAGCGTTCATAAGGGATTTGAAACAATGATAAAACAATGATGATCAAAGTAGTCGCAGTTAAGACAGGTATTAAAACGGAGTACGAATACCGTTTATATATTCTAGCCATCGCAAGATAAGCAAAGACGGTCAACAGAATCATGCCGAATGCGAGTGGAACTTGCTGCATTCTTTCTCATCCTTTCTTTTTTGTGCTTTTTTCTCAAAAAATTGACCCGCTGTTCCTGTAATGGCGATGGAAATGATTGTACTTGCTAGAACGGCTAAAATGAACAACGCACCGTGTAAAGAAAGTAACGAAGCATAATTCATGACTCCGACTGTTGTGGGAATGAAAAACAACATTAATAAACGTAGTAGAAATACCGCTCCATCTTCAATCCATTTTACGGGAACTATTTTGAGACATAAGCAAGTAAAAAGTAATAGGAGTCCTATGATACTACCGGGAATGATTAAATCAAAAAAGTTTTGAATAACGGTTCCTATATATGAAAAGATATATAAAATACAAATTTGAAAAACGATAGTTAGAATTCTCATAATATGTTGTCCCTCCTCTTTGGAAAAACAACTTCCCTTCTTTCTATATAAGTTGAACTTAATATTTTACCTATTAACTTAGTTGATTGGAGTGCAGAGCGGCGACTCCAGCGGGAACAGCGCGAGCTGAAGACCCCGCAGGAAAAGCCGTCACGAAGAACGGCTTTTGCGACCAAAAGCGCAGCGTTGGGAGCACATCTAAGGAGGCTGAAGCCGTGCCCGCGGAAAGCGTCCGCTCGGAACGGAAATCAACGGTTAGAAGAAGTTGTTTATTTCAACTTATATAATAAAAAATTGTCCTTTCCTTTCACTCCTGGAGATTTGCAATTATTGTGGCATATGCATTGTCAATATGGTTCAAAACCGCATCCGTCGTTTGACGTATATTCCTTGCTTTTAGACCTTCAATAATTAACGTATGTTCGTAATAAATTTCATCCAAGCTTTTTCCGGCCTTCAGTGCAGCGAATCGATACCAATTAAAATGGTCTGTAAGATTTTCAATTAATTGATACAGCCGGAGATTTTGACTTAATTCCGCTAAAAATAAATGAAAGGAAGAATCATAGTACACAAACTGTACAGGATTTTCCTTATGAACTACTAATTGATTATCAACTTTCTCGATTGTAGCAATTGTTTCGTTATCAAGAAGAGGAATGAGTAGTTCGATGACCAATACTTCATTCGCTTTTCGAAGTTGAAAAATATCGTCCACATCGCGCTTATTGATGGTTTTAATGAAAATTCCTTTCCTCGGTACAGAGGTAATCCATCCTTCCAGCTCCAGTTGTTGCAAAGCCAATTTTAAAGGGGTACGGCTAATCCCAAGGCTTTCGCTAAGGGAACGTTCATTCAACATGGAGCCTGGTTCGATTTCGTGTTGAATAATGGCCTTCTTAATTTCGTTATAGGCATGGTCCTTAAATAATGGGGGTTGCTCTGCCTTAAGGAAGTTCATCAATATCACCCTTTATCATAATAGTCGTTCGATAGATTTTTAGTGAGTAGTAATATTGGTATCTGGAATACCAGATACCGGCATTGAAAATTATATCACTGGTTTTGCCTGTTTACAATCAACAAATCCGGATTTACATGTATAGACAAACCATAGTAGTAATGCTCGTGTATAGCATAGGCAGTCACCAATTGAAAAATAAATATATTGATTAACAGAGCAGCACATAGGATTTGTTATTATCATCATTCTTTTAGTCCAACCAAACATTCATATTGAAAAACGGTCAAAATTTTGATAACATTTAGGTGTAAAACATTTAGACATCTAAATATATATAAGAAAAGAGGAATACTCATGAGGTTACAAGGTAAAGTCGGAATAATAACTGGCGGTGCTTCAGGTATCGGGAGAGGAATTGCTCTAGCTATGGCAAAGGAAGGTGCCCATATAGCAATCGTTGATGTGAATGAGGAAAAAGGAAATGAAACATTGGCTGAGGTAAGTCATTATACAGATGGCCTACTTTTCATTAAGGATATTACGAATAAGGAAAACGTTTATGAAGTTGTGGCTGAAGTCGTAAAGAAATATGGCCAACTCGATTTTCTAGTTAACAATGCGCATGTATCGAGACAGGCGCTTTTTGTGGAAACTACTCAAGAACATTTTGATTTATCTTTTGGGACTGGTTTTTATCCGACATTCCATTTCATGCAAGCGGCATATCCGGAATTAAAGAAAACACAAGGCAAGGTCATCAACTTTGCATCAGGCGCTGGACTTGAAGGACAAATGACACAAACTTCCTATGCTGCTGCAAAAGAAGCGATTCGGGCAATCTCGCGTGTCGCGGCAAATGAATGGGGCCCTGAAGGGATTAACGTCAACTTGATCTCACCAATTGCCTTAACACCGGGCGTAGAGCAATGGCGTGAAAGTGCTCCCGAGTTATTTGATGCGATGATTACTAAAATTCCACTGCGCCGGCTTGGAGATCCTGAACAAGATATTGGGCAAGTAGCTGTGTTTTTAGCAAGCAGTGATTCGGATTATATTACTGGTCAAACCATCATGGTTGACGGTGGTTCAATTAAATTACGCTAAGAAATATACAATAAGGAGTGTTTTTACATGGGAAGATTAGCTAATAAAGTGGCAATCATTACTGGTGGAGCATCGGGCATCGGCGCATACATGGTTGATTTATTCAGTCAGGAAGGCGCGATTGTCATCGCCGCAGATATTAATGATGAAGCGCTTGAAAAGGCAAGCGAAAAAGAAAATGTCTATGGGATGAAATTAAACGTTGCTTCAGATGAAGGATGGGCGGCATTTGCAAAAGAAGTGAACGACCGTTTCGGTAAAATTGATATCCTCGTCAATAACGCAGGTATTTCATCTGAAAAACCATACCAAGATATCAATCTGGACGATTGGCAAAAGATGCTTTCCATTAACGGCTTTGGTCCCTTTGCCGGCATGAAGCATGTCGCTCCGTATATGGCAGCACAAAACCAAGGTTCGATTGTTAATATTTCATCTTATACAGCTCAGATTGGCCAAGGATTTAATCATTATTCGGCATCCAAAGGAGCAGTACGTGCGATTTCTAAAGCGGCCGCCACCACGTTTGGCCGTCAAGGCGTCCGTGTAAATACACTATTTCCTGGAATTATAGAAACTCCGATGACGGAATCGTTAAGCACATCCCAAGAGCTTCTTGGGCGCTTGATCCAAGCAACTCCATTGCAACGGTTAGGGAAGCCTGCAGATATTGCCAATGCTGCATTGTTCTTAGCTTCGGATGACTCATCTTATATCACAGGTTCAGAACTAATCATTGACGGTGGATTCTCAGCACAATAATAGGTAAGCTAAACAGGGCTCCTAATCTTATTAGGGGCTCTTACTTGTAGAAAGTGGGAAATGAATGTATGAAAGAACGGACTATTTTTGAAATCATCCATAATATGGACAATGTCACGAGTAATTTAATTATTCAGTGGAACAAGCTATTCAATGAAGATCTAGGTGTCTCCCATATACTTGTGCTAGCCCATCTGAAGACGCATGGTAAAAGCCGACCATCCGATATTGCAAAAGTTTTAGGGCTGACTCCTCCTACGTTAACGCATTTAGCCGAGAAGCTTGTAAGGAAAAAATTAGCCATTCGAATACCAGATGAGTCCGATCGGCGAATCATCCATTTAGTTATTACCGATGAAGGTAATGATATGGTTATGAGGGCAAATCAAGAGGGAGCAAAACTTCGCAAAAAAATGTTTGAAAAGTTAACTGATGAAGAAAGGGAACAGCTGTTACGAATTTATGAAAAACTAAATGGCCCTGAGTGAATGCGATAGCCTGTCTTCAGGCTGTTTTTTTTGTTTTTTGTGTATAAATAATGGATCTGAAGATGTGAACATTGAATTTCTACTATGTAAACATTATAATTATCAAATATATTTTAACAATCACCTTGGTCATTGAATAAGCAATTGAGATATTTTTATCCCTTGGTTTTGGCTCTCAACACTATAGATTGACAGATTTGGAGAGAAAAGCATGAGTAGTCATGATAATTTTTATATAACAGAGTCGAATCGGTTTTGCGAAGAGGCAGGAATGGATCCGAATGTTGTGTCCAGACCAAAGCATTTTTTAACGGATAAGGAACTGACGGCAAAGAGAAATTCGTATAGTGAAATATTATCCGTGGTCCGCTTTTTTTCCAATAAGCTATTGGCCTCCTTAAAAGGCACTCCAATCCTTGTTGTCGTATCGGATTCGAATGGGTATCTTCTTGAAATAGAAGGTGATGAGACGATCAAAGAGACGATCAAGCAATTCGGGATTCGAATAGGCAGCTTGTTTACGTTGGAGGATACAGGAACGAATGTGATTAGTCTGGCTTTACAGCAAAAGCATCCGATTAGTATTATCGGCACCCAGCACTATCATTCATTTCTTTATGAGATTGCTTGCTATGGCACTGCATTTCATTATACAGATGAAAACAGCCTGCTTGGCAGCGTGTCCATTATGATGCCCATCCAGTTTCAGAATCCATTGTTCCTAACGATGTTGACGCAAGCTGTAGACTCGATTGAACGCGAACTCTTATTACGGAAGCAGAATAAGAAGCTCAATATTATGAACCAAATAATGCTGAGCCGAACTAGAAATGCGATTGTCATTACGGATGAGAAGGGCATCACTACCGAATTTAATGATTTTGCCCAACAACTTTCGAAAAACAGCAGGGAAGCAGTGGTTGGAAGAAATATTTACGAATCCCCTATAACCGGGACATATTTTAAGGAAGTTCTCGAGAAGGGGAAAATAGTTAAAGATGAAGAGATTCAATTTATCGATCAAGAAGGAAAACTCGTAGTGTGCCTGTTCGATGCGCAGCCAATTTATGAAGACGACAAAATGATAGGCGCCTTTGGTCAGTTCCGGGATATTTCGGATCGACACTTCCTTCAGGAGAAGTATAATTATTTAGCCTATCATGATGATTTGACGAACCTTCCCAATCGGAGATATATCAATGAAGAGATTGAAAACATCATCAAGGAAATAAACGCCGGTCATGAGAGGTCGTTGGCCCTTTTATTTATCGATTTAGATCGTTTTAAAGTTATTAATGATAATTTCAGCCATTCATCTGGAGATGTGTTTCTGAAGAAAGTAAGTGAACGTTTATCTAGCTGTCTCGGGAAAAACGACGTACTCGCCCGCATGGGGGGAGATGAGTTTATTTTCCTGCTAAAGGATTTTGAGAATCCCGATTATGTAACGGCGAAAGCTGAAGAGGTTCTAAAGCTTTTTGATGAATCGATTTTCATAGGTAATGATGAATTGCATACATCGGCGAGTATCGGAATAGCGTTTTACCCGGATCACCCTATTTCAATGGAAAAGCTTATGATCTATGCGGACAATGCGATGTACCAGGCAAAGGAAAAAGGGAAAAACCGTTATAGCGTATATACTTCCGGATTATTAGCAGGGATGGAGGATGAATACAGACTGGAGACCGATTTACGGAGAGCAGTGGAGAATGATGAATTTGTACTCCATTATCAGCCGCAAATTCATCCTAAAACTGGTAAGATAGTTGGATTGGAAGCGTTGATCCGCTGGCAGCATCCTTCACTTGGACTTCTTCCATCGGGTAAATTCATCAAGTTGGCAGAAGATAACGGTTTGATTAATCAAATCGGCAAGTGGGTCATCAGCGAGGCTTCTTCTCAAAATAAAAAATGGCAAGATGCCGGATACAATCCGCTCAAGGTATCTGTCAACCTATCTACACAGCAATTCCTTACGAAGGACCTTGTTACATTTATGGAGGATACGCTTGCGCGGACCGGACTTGATCCAGAATATCTAGTAGTCGAGATTACTGAGTATATGGCAATGGAGTATGAGTACTCCCTGAAGGTATTGAAACAATTAAAAGAGATTGGAATCGGAATCAGTATTGATGATTTCGGAACAGGTTACAGCTCGCTGACGTATTTAAATAATTTTCCAATCGATTTTATCAAGATCGATAAATCATTTGTCTCTGAAATCATGAATGATCATCCCAATGCCTTTATTGTGAAAGCAATCATCACACTCGCCCATAACCTTCAAATGCAAGTCATTGCAGAAGGAGTCGAAACAAAAGAGCAGCTTGATTTTCTTATCGATCAACAATGTGATTTTGTCCAAGGTTTTTATTTCAGCAAACCGCTTTCGGCAAATGAAATTGAGAGAAACTACTTAGAAAAGAACAATGACAGAGAGAGAGATTACTAAAATGAAAACAATCGCTTCCGTCTTAGCTGCAAATTTTAAACATTGGGGACTTCGTCATATTTTCGGCATTCCGGGAAAAGCGGTATCACCGATCCTTTTCGAGTTATTAAACGAGGATATTGAGTTTGTATTGAGCAAACACGAAGCAGCTGCAGGCTTCGAAGCTGCGGGTTATGCGTTACTGAACGATAAAATTGGAGTCGCTATCGGCACATCCGGACCTGGCGGGACAAATCTGATTACGGCTGCCGGTCAGGCGTCAGCCTCGCACTTGCCGTTGTTGATCATCACCGGACACCCTTCCATGAAGGAGACTGGAAAGGCATTGGGACAAGACTCCAGTCCGTTTGGCACTGATTTAGTGAATATGTTTAAACACGTAACCAAGTTCAGTGAACGTGTCGAGCGTGGTGATATGCTGCAGCCATACTTGCAGCATGCCCTTGAGAAAGCGCTATCGGGCGTAAAAGGACCTGTGCATCTGTCCATCCCGTTCGATGTATTGTTGGAAGAAATCGAGCCATTCGAACTGGACCTTCCGAAAACATACGATATGATCTCACCGAACATAGGGGATGTGATTGAAAAATTGGATCATGCGGCTCGTCCCCTCCTATTCCTAGGGAAGGGTGTACATTCCAGCAGAGCATATGAAGAGGTGCAACGTTTCGCTGAGCACTGGAAGATTCCTGTCATCACAACGCCGGGTGGAAAGGGGACTTTCCCGTCCAACCATTCACTTTCGTTAGGAGCTTTCGGATTAGGTGGCACCCCGGAAGCGGCCCAATACTTCCATGACAAGGTTGACTTGTTAATCGTCATCGGTTCCAGTTTAAGTGATATGTCGACTGCAGGCTTATCCGAAGCGATGTATCCTGGGCATGTCATTCATTTCGATTATAATCCTACATTCATCGGGAAATCCATCCAAGTTCCAACGACGCCTGTGCTTGGTGACATTAAAACGAATTTGAGAACGATTCTATCGGATATACCAGAGTCAAACAACGAAACGTTTTTATCGGAACCTGAGCCGATTCTGCTTCATGAAAATGATCCAGGCGAGCGAATGTCAGCAGTACAAGTAATACGGGCAATGCGCAATGCCCTTCCGGAGGACGCTATCGTATTCGGGGATGATGGAAGCCACTCCTTCTATGGCATCCAGCATTTTGACATTTATAAGCCAGGAACCTACTATTTTGACGATATTTTTGGTGCGATGGGGAACGGAATCGGCTATTCCATTGGTGCTCAACTGGCTGCACCTGAAAAGACCATCGTCTGCTTAGTGGGGGATGGTTGCATGTTCATGCATGGCACGGAAATTTCGACTGCATTCAATTATGACGCACCTGTCCTCTTTATTGTCGTCAATAATGGGCGGCTGGACATGGTGGAAAAAGGGATGCGAAAAATGATCGGTACATCTATTGGGGGCATTTACGAGACGCCGATGGATGCTGCGAAGTTTGCGGAATCGATGGGGTTGTCAGCGTACACTTGTCTTAATCCGTTTGAAGTAAGGGATTGCATCCATGAAGCCTTGCAGATCATGAAAGAAACGAACAAGCCGATTGTAATCGAAGCATTAGTCGATGAAAATGAAATTCCACCAACGATGGGGAGGCAGTGATAATGGAAAACAGCAGAAGATATGAAGCCGGCGCAAAAGTTATGGAAGAGCTATTTTCAAAAGAAGTCCGTACAGGCATGGGAGAAATTAAAAAGATATCACCCGACCTTTGGAACATGATTGTTTCCTTCGGCTTCGGGGACCTCTACGCCAGAAAAACACTTTCCCTCGCTCAAAGGGAAATCATCACACTGACGACACTTATCACACAAGGGGCGTTTGAACAGTTGAGAGTCCATCTGCAGGCAGCGTTGAACACCGGGCTATCGAAAGAAGAGATTATCGAACTCATTATCCATTGTGCGGGGTATGTCGGATTCCCGAAAGCCGTGCAGGCCATGGGAATTGCTGGGGAGATCTTTAAAGAGAATTAAAAAGTGCCAGCATGGAGATGCGCATAAAATAATAAAAACACCAGCCTCACCCGGCTGGTGTTTTTAATCATCATTAGTTAGAAGTTCCTCATACAGAGCATGAGCCTTTTCTTCGGCTATATTCTTATCTGTATCATAAATGGTGATGAGTTTATTTCCGATAATGAAGTTCCATTGTTTAGTCATGATGTTCACCTACCTTTGATCCTATCTTCTATGTATACCCTCCATAGCAATTTGTAAACATTGGCCAGCAAACGAAATGCTGGTCAGCGCATACTTTCACGATAAATTACGATACTAAGTTCGCTGTCACTTATTTTATTTGCAGGAGGGGAAAACAGTAATGGCGAAAGACTCAAAACCGAGTTGGAAAAAGGATCATCCGAGCACCTTTCTCAGCAACTCTGTCCTAAAGGCTGATCGTTCGGTAAAGCAGGCGATGTCACATCCTGAAGAGATGGCAGTTGAGCATGCGTTCAATTCATTGGAACGTGCGGAAAATGCACTCGATAATGCAGAGCAGCGCGATGAGCATATGGATACAGTTCAGCAAAACAAGGAACAGTTGGATTTGATGAAGCGGCAATTGAACGAAGTGCAGGGACAAGTGGAAGACCGGTAATAAGAGACGATGACCCCCATAGACTGTTGGTGGTCATCGTCTTTTTTAGTAAGGATTCCGTTTTCCCTCTTTCACCGACAAAACCTCCACGTCAGTGCCGTATTGCGCTCGGATCAATTTCCTAGCACCGACAGAGTTTCTTGCGGTGACTTGCTTGACTTGCTTTGTGCCATTCAGTTCCATCTTCACAACAAAGCATTTTGATCCGCACAGCATATGATCCCCTCATTTCTTTCCTACAATCCCGTAAAACAATATATTCATGATTTCCTCAGTCAAGGGAAGTATATGTTGATAAACATCCTCTCTTTTTATATATTCATTAACCGCCTGCATATAAAAGAGGATGGCTTCATTAGATAAATTCGGATCTACATACCCTTGTTCTCTCCCCTCATTAAATAACTCAATAATACGGGGAAGTACCTTTTCTACATATAATTGTTCTGAAAAGCTTTCGCCAGTCGTATATTCCTTCATGATATATTGATAAAAGTCTTCATGAATCTCTCTAGCAGCTTCATTTTTTGCGAAAATAACCTGCTTAACCTTTTCAGGAAAAGCGATGTCACTAGTAAGGATTTTGTCAAATTCATTTGATACCTTTTCTACATAATAGATAAAAACTTCATGAGCTAAATTATGTTTGCTCTCAAAGTAATTATAGATTGTGACTTGAGAGACCTTTGCCTTTTTGGCTATTGCAGAAACCGAAATTTTTTTCACACCAAATTCCATGAATAATGAAAGGGCTGATTCTACTATATCCGATTTTTTCAGTTCCCTGCGTCGTTGAAATCCATCCATTACGATCACCCCAATTTTAGTGTAGACAAAGTTATGTAATAAAACAATATAGATAGTTCATAAACTATTGTCAGGAGTCCTTCTTTTGTATATTATGAACTTAATAGAATCAAATATTTCATAATTTGAAAAATGCCGGGATTTGGATAAGGAAGGGGTGGCTACAATATGTCGGTAGTGAAGACAGTGAATGTAACGAAAACGTTTGGAAGGTTCACAGCTTTAAATGGAGTGGACATTGAAGTGAACGAGGGCGAGGTGTTTGGATTCATTGGACCGAACGGCGCCGGAAAGTCAACGACAATCCGTATATTGCTCGGTATTTTAAAGGCATCGGAAGGTGAAGTAAAGATTTTTGGAATGGATGCATGGAGAGATGCTGTTGAAATTCATAAACGAATTGCGTATGTCCCGGGGGACGTCAACTTATGGCCTAACTTAACGGGTGGGGAAGTGATCGATCTTTTTGTGAAGCTGCGTGGGGTGAATCATAAAAGCAAACGCGAAGAGCTGATTCACAAGTTCGATTTAGATCCTACTAAAAAATGCCGGACGTATTCAAAAGGGAACCGGCAGAAGGTCGCGCTTATTGCGGCTTTTTCATCGGATGCGGATCTTTATATTCTCGATGAACCAACGTCTGGTCTCGATCCATTGATGGAAAGAGTCTTTCAAGAATGTGTTCTGGATGCAAAAAGGCAAGGGAAGAGTATATTGCTCTCAAGTCATATTTTGTCTGAGGTGGAAAAGTTGTGCGATCGGGTGGGGATTATTCGGCAAGGGAAAATTATTGAAACAGGGACGTTAACGGAACTGCGTCATTTAACGAGAACTAGCTTGCTTGTCGAGACGAAGCAACCGATGTCTTCTTTACATGAGGTGAAAGGGGTTCATAATATCGAGATGAAGGAGCAAGCTCTTTCATTCCAAGTGGATGCAGACGTACTGGACGATGTCATGAAATATATCAGTCCATATGGAATTGTGAAATTGGAAAGTTCGCCGCCTACATTAGAAGATTTATTTATGCGTCATTATGAAGGGGCGGGAAAGGCCTCGAATATAGGAGCGGGGAGGGCGTAATCATGGCAAAGCTGATTGTCCATAATTCGGGGAGACTCGCAAGGATGATGGTACGGCAA
>NZ_LQYA01000160.1 GCF_001531445.1 Sporosarcina koreensis | reverse complement strand
AGCCCGGAAGGCGCTCGAACAGCGCTGAGCGTTGATCGGTTCCAGAGTATAGCCCCCCAAGCACCGCTTGGCGCAGCAGAACCGGTATCCCGCGACGCCCGCTGCGTCAGACCAGGCGCAATCGCTGCAGCGAATCCCGGAGCCCGTATTGAACTGCCCGATGCCGAGCATCTGTCCAATCTCGAATGCCCCGACGCCTTCTCCGAGTTGATTGCGCCTTTTCTGGGTGAGGCCTAGCCGAAGCGGGGATTATCGGCGGCGGGATCCGCGACGGCGGGTATCGCTCGAGAGCCGGTCGTGCTAAGGCTATGCCATCACCGTGACGTTCGTCGGCACCCGGTGACTGAGAGACCCTGTGCTCCCGCTGCAATCAGGGAGGCCCCATGGATCTCAACTATCTGTTCGCCCGCCATCAGCTCTCGTTGATGAAGGCTTCCGTTGCCCTATGCGGTGAAGCGCGTGCTGCGCATCTCGGTCTGGCAAGGCTCTATGCCGAACGCATCGATCATGTGCGAAATGGCATGCGTGGCGGGGGACGGAGCGTATTTCTCTGATCGCTGCTTCGATAGCGTGTCGCATTTTCGCGGCTTGCTCGCGGCCTGAAATGCCGCTTGGTCAGGACCCATATCTCATGGCCATTTCACTATGAACGCCGCACGGGACCAGGCTGCCAGCCTGTGGCGCACCATTGGTGGCAATACGATGCGTGGCGGTCGCCGTGCGCCGCAGAAGATCGCGGAAGGCTCGCTGTGTGCGATGATGGCGCTGGTTGCCGAGGAGGATCCGGAGGAAATCTGGCGCCTGATGATCCAGACGGCAGATGGCCGCCATTTGCGCTCGTCGGAACTACGCGAGATGCTGCGGTCGTAGGATATCCGTCGGCGCCCTGAAGTGTGTCCTCCTTAGGGGAACTCAGGCGTGCGCCGTTCCGTAGGTCGCGGTGACGCTATGGCTGTGCTGGAGCACTGACCAGACCGCATGATAAAGATCCGCCCGGGCGATCTTGCCCAGGCGGGTCGCTTCCAGAAACTGGAAGTGGGCATGTCCTACCGAATCCATGCCCCAGCGGTCGTGCAG
>NZ_LQYA01000159.1:15972-23159 GCF_001531445.1 Sporosarcina koreensis | reverse complement strand
TCGAACGGTCGATGCCAAGCGCCATAAGTGAACCTAAAATATCCCTATGTTCAAGCGTCATGAATTTTGCAGGGTACCTAACCGCAAAAACAGTCACTTGGAAATCTTCTTCTGTCGGTTCGTAATAATCGGGGTAAATCAATGCCCGTTGTCTTTCCGGCTCTTGGAATGCACCATGGACACCGAATTGCAGACCGGAACTTTTGACAATGGAACTCAAAATGAAAATCTGCCGAGGATCGAGAAAGCCGGTAAGCTTCGGTGAATAAGTATCTTCCACTTCTCTCGTCCAACCGATCACCGTTTCAATGAACGGCTGCTCGTCTTTTCTGAAATGTTGTATGATCGAATCCATGATGAACGACTCCTTAGCGATCCTTATAGAAAAAACCTCACATAAGTGAGGCGATGATTAATCGATATACTTCAACTACTCCTCTGGTGATCAAAAAATTCAGCACAAAAATCGCAACGATCGGTGAAATATCGATCATGCCAAGAGGCGGGATGAACTTGCGGAAAAATCCTAAATAAGGTTCCGTGATCTTCCCTAATAAAATGCCGAACTTCGTTTCCCGTGATGCAGGCACCCATGACATTAAAATATAAACAATGAGGAGTATCATGTATATATCTATCGCTCTGAGTAGAAGCGAAAAAATCAAACTAACTATTTCTATTGTTCCCATTTGTACACCTCATCCAATTCTATCTTTCAAAAAAATCCGAAATGTTCCCTGCCACTTCTACGTTCTCTGGCACACATAGGAAAATATCCGTGCCAATCCGTTGGATATCGCCGCCAAGCGCGTAGACAGTGCCACTCAGGAAATCGACAATGCGGATTCCTTGATCGCGCTCGATCCTTTGTAGATTGACGACAACGGCACGTTTATTTTTCAAATGCTCCGAAATGTCCTGCGCTTCCGCGTAAACTCGCGGTTCAAAAAGAACAACTTTCGAAGATTTTTGTATGCTCTGCAAGCTGACAACATTTCCTGGTTGCTGTGGTGTTTCTGCAACTTGCGGCTTTCGTGAAACCGCTGCTCTTCTTGGCTGTTGCTCCTGTATGGGCTGTTGTTCCCGGACAGGCTGTTCTTGCTGGAATTCCTCTTCTTCATCAAGATAGAACCATTTTTCAAATCGCCTTTTTATGCTCATTCGTCTCCCTCGCTCTCCGTTCCGACTAATGCGGTTCCGATTCTTACGTGAGTTGCACCTTCTTCGATTGCGATCGTATAATCATTCGACATTCCCATCGATAATAGTTTACACGGTGCTTGTTCCCAATTTTTTGCTGCTATTTGGTCGCGAAGATTACACAATGAGCGGAAAATTTTACGGATCCACTCTTCATCTTGAGTGAATGGAGCCATTGTCATTAAACCTACAACACGAACTTTATCATAATCGGCCAGTTGAAGGATGAACTCCTCCAAGTTCTCAGGCTTTATCCCTGATTTGGACTCTTCCCCGGAGACATTCACTTGTACGAAGCAATCAACCGGTGATGCCGCTCGTTTTTGAATCTCTTTTGCAAGACTCAGACGGTCCAATGAATGGAGAAAATCGACTTGGTCAATAATATCCTTCACTTTTCTGCTTTGCACATTTCCGATGAAATGCCAGTCGAGATTTTCGGATTGAATGCTTTCCTGTTTGGATAGAAGCCCTTCCGGCCGATTTTCTCCGATGTGAGTAATCCCGTGTTTGATGACTTCGCGGGTTCTGCTTGCGGAAACTTGCTTCGTGACGGCAATGATTGTCACGTCTTGACGTTCCCTTCCTGAATGGTTACAAGCTGCTTGAATTTCTTCTTCTATTTTTTGCATACGTTGTTGAAGTGTGTCCAATGAAATCACTACTTTTCTTCTTACTTTGCTTTATTGTATCAATTGGAAGGACACATATCAATGATAAGTCTTCATTTATCAGTCTTTTTGCCTACTAATACAATGTCTTTCCCAATTGTAAGGACGTCATCATACTTGATTTGTTTCAAATCCTTCATTTTCGATTCTAAAAATAAGGATCTTTCCGCTCCTCCAATTTGAAGTACGTCAATCTTGCCGTTTTTCATATCGATTGTCGCGTCCTGGACAAATCCTAGAAACGAGCCCTTCTTCACTTCAATTACTTCTTTTTTCTGCAAATCCGAAAAACGCATCATGATTCCCTCCTTCGAATATTGGCTGTTGCTTTCCGTTCCGGCACTCGCTTTCCGCGGGCGTTGCCTCAGGAGTCTCGCGCCTGCACTCCAAGCACCAGATGCAGAGTTATTGAAAACCCTGATTAATGGATATCGGTAAAAAATTAATGTTTATACAGCTTATGCGAGATAGCCTACAAAAACGCAAGATGTAGATTTTCATACTTGGTTTTACTGACTTCATATGTAAGGATATATTTTTAATGCATTACAATATTTTTGATAATGTTTAATTAGCTATAATCATTAATTTCAAGTAATCCGTTGATTGTAGCGCAAGGCGGCGACTCCTTGGGGATCAGCGAAAGCCGTAACGAAGAACGAGTAAAAGCGTAGCGTTACGAGCAGGCATACCAAAACGGATGCCTTAATTTCTGCAAAAAACGCAGAAATACGGCAAATCGAACTCTTCGTGGTTCGATTGGCTCAAGCCACGCCCCCAGGAAAGCGTCCGCCTGGAGCGGAAATCAACAGTAAAAAGGGACTGTCATAGTCAGATATCGCTGACAGACAGTCCCTTGATCATTAATTATTTATTTTCCATGCCATCTCTAATAATTTGAATTGCATTTTTTTCCAGCCTTGAGATTTGAGCTTGAGAAATGCCTAGTTCATTTGCGATTTCAGTTTGTGTCTGTCCTAAGTAGAAACGTTTCGAAAGGATAAGCTGCTGCCTTTCCGTCATTCCTGATACTGTCTCTTTCACCGACACATACGTCAACCAGCGTTCTTCGGACACTTTTTTATCTTGCAATTGATCCATAATATAAACGGGATCACCGCCGTCCCCGTTCATTGGTTCGTGAAGGGACATCGGATCTTGTATTGCATCCAAAGCAAATAAGATATCGTCCTCCGGAATGCCCGTCGCTTCTGCTAGATCGGATATTCTTGGTTCCTTTTGATGATCATTTACAAATTGTTCCTTTGCCCTGATTGCTTTATAAGCTATATCTCTTAGCGATCTGGATACCCTAATGGCATGATGGTCTCTCAAATGTCTTTTGATCTCTCCGATAATCATCGGAACTGCATATGTTGAAAATCGAACATTATGCTTCAAGTCGAAATTGTCAATGGACTTCAATAATCCAATACAGCCAACTTGAAAAAGATCGTCTGCTTGCTCCCCCCTATAAGCAAATCTTTGAACAAGGCTTAACACCAACCGCAAGTTTCCTATTACGAGTTCTTCCCTTGCCGATTCGTCACCATTTTGAAGCCGGATAAACGTTTCTTTCATCACTTCATTCGTCAGTAATGGCAAATTGGACGTATCGATCCCGCAAATTTCCACTCTTGTACGCATCATTCGCTTTTCCTCCGCATTCTGTAGATGACTGTAGAAAATAGTTTGTCCTCTGTTTTGCGGAATATGCGAAATACAATTCGCCAATTTCAACCATCAAGCAATTGGATGGTTCAATCGATCGCGTAATTCGGAGATGATTTTCTTTTCCAGACGTGAAATATAGGACTGTGAAATGCCCAGTAGTTCTGCAACTTCCTTCTGCGTCATTTCCAATTGCCCCGTCAATCCGAAGCGGCATTCCATTATATATTTCTCACGATCATCCAATGTGCTAATCGCTTCGATCATATGTTGCCTTTCCAGTTTTTTTTCAACATCATCAATGATAATGTGCTCATCAGTCCCTAAAATATCAGACAGCAGCAGCTCATTTCCATCCGCATCGGAATTCAACGGCTCATCAAATGAAATTTCCGATCGGGTCCGATTCGTTTTTCTCAAATGCATAAGAATCTCATTTTCAATACATCTTGAAGCATAAGTCGCTAATTTAATATTGCGATCGGCTTTAAAAGTTTCGATCGCTTTTATAAGTCCGATGGTCCCAATACTAATCAAATCTTCAATATGCGTGTTCGTGTTATCAAAACGGCGGGCAATGTAAACGACGAGCCTAAGGTTCTTTTCAATGAGCGTATCCCTGGCATCCATGTCCCCTTCCATGAAAGCCCGAATTGCAATCGCCTCTTCTTCTCTTGTTAACGGCTTTGGAAGCGATTCATGGCCACCGATGTAATACATACCAGCTTTTTTTCTAGTGAAGAAGCTCTTGACGATCGACAACCATTTTTTAAGTCCTTGCAACATGACTGGTTCCCCTTTCGGTAGTAATGGATTCCAATGCAGAGGCGTGCATGATGGCGCCTGCCCCTTCCGGATAACGGTTATCCTGCTTTGTAAAGACAATATAGCCTGCTGGCAGCTCACTCCCTTCCCCGATGATCCACCTGTCGAATTTAAAACCGACCGCCCAGGAGGCTCCTTGGACAGTTTGAAGCCGGATCAACCGTAGACTTTTTTGGAACCGCTTGGGAAAGGCTGAAAGCTGTGGTACTTCTTCGGTTTTCCATGCCAGCAACGGTTCTTTCAGCTCTTCAGGTATACAGCGTTTCACAGATTTGAATGAAACGAAATGCACTGGTTCACCGGTAAGTGGCTCTGTACATCGATTTCCAGTATCGATGAAACTTGGAATTGAAATCGTTTCGTTCCAAATAGTCAACACCGAAGCGACGGAGTAAGAGGATAGTTGGCGGGCCATTCTTACATCCAGCCATTTGGTCTTTAATAAATACAGGAAAATATAAGCTAAAAGCGCACTGATGAAAACGGTGAATTTCGAATCCGAAAACATGAACTTATCCGTAAAAACTGTTAGCGCCCCACCTGCAAAAAGCGCACCGATCAATACGATGACTGCCGGGTTACCGATGGAGGCAATTGATAACCCGAAGGCACAAACAATCATTACACTGAAGGCGACGAAGATGACGATTCGGGAATCGGGAAAAATCGTAACCGGCAATGCGCCAGCAAACGAAGCGAGCATAAGACGCCGTGTTGTAGCTTGTGCCTTGACCATCCGGTTCGCAAAGGACAAAATCGCATAATTGAAGACCATGTTAATGCCAACAATGAGTTCTCCATACATCAGCCCGCCCTCCTTGTACGTAAGGATAACACTCCATGACCGCAATGTTTGTCGGAACAAGGGAAAAAACTTAGTAAATATTCGACAATAATAGCGGAGGTTGACGTTGCGCATCGGCAAGTACTTTGTGTAGCGGACCCGCTTTCGTTGTATTGCCGACGGAGTTCATTGCGTTGCACACTGCTTTCGTTGTGTTGCGACGCGTTTATTGCGTTGCGGGCAGAGTTCATTGTGTTTCTTACTGCTTTCCAAAAAAAAGCTCTCCGGCTTGTCCATTCGGACAGCCGGAGAGCTTCTTCTATCTTCAGTTTTATTATCTTCTGCGATTGCGCAAGAATGTCGGAATATCCAACGCGTCCTCTTGCTGATGGCTCTGTTGTTGACGTGTCGGTTCAGGCTGCTGGAATTGTTGCTGTTGTGGCTCTTCTCGGCGAGTAGTATGAGAAGGCTGCTGCACAGACTGCGTTTCACGTTGACGTGTAGCGCCAAAACCTGGATTCCTTGAAGGCTTTGAAGTGCTCAATTGCTCTTCACTGAAACCCGTAGCAATGACTGTAACGAGAATTTCATCTTTCAAGTCATCATTGATGACAGACCCGAAAATCATATTGACATCTTCGTCGGAAGCTGAAGCTACGATATCCGCAGCTTCTTGAACTTCAAACAAGCTCAAGTTAGATCCGCCGGTAATATTCATTAAGACACCTTTAGCCCCGTCAATCGACGTTTCCAATAGCGGACTTGAAATTGCTTTCTTTGCAGCTTCTGCGGCACGGTTTTCACCTGTCGACATACCGATCCCCATAAGTGCAGAACCTTTGTTGGACATAATTGTTTTCACGTCTGCAAAGTCCAAGTTGATAAGTCCAGGGACAGCGATCAAATCGGAGATGCCTTGCACCCCTTGACGGAGTACATTGTCAGCTTCTCGGAATGCTTCAAGCATCGGTGTGTTCTTATCTACGATTTCCAACAATTTATCATTTGGAATGACGATAAGCGTATCGACCGATTCTTTCATCGATGCAATTCCACCGATTGCTTGTGTTTGGCGTTTTCTTCCTTCAAAAGTGAATGGACGCGTAACGACGCCTACTGTCAGTGCACCAAGGTCTTTCGCTACTTGTGCGATGACAGGTGCGGCACCTGTTCCAGTTCCTCCGCCCATCCCAGCTGTTACGAAAACCATATCAGCACCGCGAAGTGCTTCTTCTATTTGTTCTCGGCTTTCTTCAGCCGCTTTTTTTCCGACGTCAGGATTGGCGCCCGCGCCAAGTCCGCGAGTCAATTTTGCCCCGATCTGCAATTTCACTTCAGCTGCGGATAATTTAAGTGCTTGCGCATCCGTATTCACAGCTATGAATTCCACACCTTGCACTCCATGTTCGATCATGCGGTTAACCGCGTTATTTCCTCCGCCACCTACTCCAATCACCTTGATGACTGCGAGTGCATCGACATTCGTTTCAAAATCCAGCATGCTCTCTCCTCCTAATCCCTATATGACCAAATTAGACTAGTCATTCAAAAAATCCATCGAAAAATTTCTTAGTTTTGCTCATAAAGCTTGTCTTTTTCTCTTTTGGTTGGACAGCGACCTTCTTTTTACCGGCAGGTGGATAATCCATCTCGCTATGTGCGGCTGCCGTTTGAGATTCAGCTGCGATTCCAAAATAGCTATCTTCCATACTAGCATAACGGATAAGACCAACAGCAGTCGAATACATCGGTTCACGCACTCCGATATATTCTGGCGTATGGATCCGTACCCTCGTTCTTAACACATGTCTTGCCAGTTGCAAAATTCCTTCAAGCTTGGTCGTGCCGCCAGTCAAGACGACGCCACCCGGCAAATCATGTATTCCCATACGGTACAGCTCTTCGAGAACCAAGTCGAACAATTCTTCCAATCGGACACCTATGATCTCCGATATGTATCTTTGACTATATTGATCTTTCGAATCCGCACCAATGACAGGAACCTCAAAAAGTTCATCATCCGAGGCGTCATCGTA
>NZ_LQYA01000159.1:8062-15955 GCF_001531445.1 Sporosarcina koreensis | reverse complement strand
TTTCTTGCCTGCTCTGTAGGTGTCTTTAGAATGATCGACAAATCTTTTGTAATATGATCTCCGCCTACCGGGATGACAGCAGTTGAAATAAAGCGATTATCCCCGAAAATAGCGATCGTCGTTGAACCACCGCCGATATCGATAAATGCCGTACCGTGGTTCATTTCATCCTCCGTCAAAGCAAACTGTCCGGCTGCGAGCGGCTGTAAATAAATCTCCCGGATTACGAGACCCGCCCGTTCTACGCATCGCAAAATATTGTGCACTAGCGTTTTGGAGGTCGTTATAAGTGTTCCGTCCATTTCAAGACGAACACCAATCATTCCTCTTGGATCTTTTATTTCATCATAATCATCCACTATGAATTGTTTCGGTATGATATTGACGATTTCCCGTTCAGGCGGAACCGACATAACTTGTGCGGATTTCATAACCCGATCCAAGTCGTCATCGGTGATTTCCCTGTTCTCAGAATTGACAGCTACGACACCTTTGACATCTTGCAACATCACGCCATTGGAAGGGATGCCAAGAATGACATCCCGGATTTGCATGCCTGTCATTCGTTCAGCCTGTTCCACCGCTTTTCGAATGGATTGGACAGTCGCATCGATGTCGATAATCGTCCCTTTACGAATGCCTGCAGATTGGACGTTACCTACTCCGATTACGTGGAGGGATCCGCCATCCACTTCGCCGATCAGCACTTTGACTGACGAAGATCCTATATCAAGTGATACATATATTGTAGATTGACTCAATTCCCGGCACCTCCCATTACAGTCCTTATCTTACATTCTATTGTATTAGAGTCGTATTGTCTAAATATTTTCTCCATCAGATGATCAATTCCTTTCATTCCTGAACTTTCGTGTCAGAAACTTTACTTCTCTCCGACCATTTCGTCAGCAAAATCCTTCTGATGACAGCGATATTCTGGAATAGCCTTACCCCGAATGCGAATACGGCAGCCAAATATAAATCCACTCCAAGATGCACACCTAGAAATGCTAATCCTGCCGCAAGTGCGATATTGAAGAAAAATCCGGAAATAAACACCTTATCATCATAAATCTGTTGAAGATGAGCACGGATTCCCCCGAAAAGCGTATCCAATGCGGCTAACACGGCGATGGACAAATAGTTGCTGTAAATTTGCGGGATCTGTATATCCGACAACAGCCCCAGCGAAACTCCTAGTAATAAACCGAGCAGTGGCAACCACATTGTCATTCCCCTTTCGGAAGTTCTTTCAAATAAAGATTTTTAAATTTGTCTGGATACCCCCGGATGGTCATGTCCCTTTCCGGCTGATTGATTTCAAGCACTAGATTATCAAGATAAAAATCGTCGTGGATGGGAGATGCCAATAAATAATTATAAAGCTTTTCACTATCCGACATTGTAGGAGATATGATCTTTATCGTAAAGGGCGGAGAAGAGACATTCAAACCATTTACAGTAGTCACACCATTGATGACCCGTATCGAGCTCATCATCGTATACCGTTTGCCGTCAATTTCCATATGAATCCCTTTAAAACGATTCACCTCGTTGACGAAACGGGTTAGTAAATCGGATGAAATACTCGTGATTGGTATTCCATACGCTATGCTTTCTACCGATGGGCGAACCTCGATTGTAAAGCCCGGCCCCGAAATATCTGTAGTTCCCGCCTTTTTATGCAGCTTGTCCACTGTCTCATTCAAAGCCTGTCCCGTGCTCGATTCGCTTAACGTTCTGTATGAGGAAATCGTTCTGTCCAAATCACGGATTTCTGTAAGAAGCTCTGAATGTATTTTTTTCTCTTCCGCCAACTCTTGACGAATTGCCCAAATATCCCTCGTATCACGTTCCTTAGGATGTTCCATCGTATTATATTGGATAGCAATCATAAATCCGATGAGCAGGAGGACAATCGTGAATTTCCAATTGATAGCTTTCTTCAACGAACACCCTCCCTCTTATCATGCCTCGTCCCTTAAAGCGGGAAGCTTAATTTCCTTCAACTGCTCCAACGTGACGACGATATTGTCATGCACCAATCCATCGACCACCCCGCCGCCCAAGTTCAATGCTGAAGATAGGACATCAGAATCTCCTACCGCTTCGATGACAAATGGAGCCGGAAGCGTCCTCCCGTCAATCGTAATGACCGGACCTGTGCATTTGATATATGAATTCTCCGAAATGCGCTGTCCATTGATGGCGATCCCTTGCGCGCCGGAAATCTTCAACTCATTTACAACTCGCAGCACATGGCTTTCATGAACGATATAGTCATTGGGATTCTGCTCAACAGGGTCATAATCGCCGTCCTTCAATGTGATACGCACTCCCGGACCGGAAGCCGGAATGACGCCCAGGAGCAAACGAAGGTCTTTTGCTTCCTCGACTAGGACGGTATGATTGTCTTCGTTCTCTGAAAAAGATTTTTCAAAGTCCCGGATTTCTTCTTGCTTTGTCTGGATTTCATCAGCGAGTTCTTTGTTTCGCTCTTTTTGAGCGATTAATTCTTCCCGATACTGCTCTTCCTGTTGAAATGTTGGGGATTCGGCGGTTTCTCCGCTATCCTTCCCTAACGTACGATAGGAGAACGCGAAGATGAATCCAAGAATGAGAAATACAAAAGAGTACAAAATGTATCTTCCTCTATTTTTGTATTCCTCACTCATTTTCTTCGCCAACTTCATCACCTTCCCCTTCCTCTACACCGGTATTCCCGTAAACTTCGCTAAACGGCGTAAAGAAAATGCCCACTTCCATATTGACAATCCCTTTTTCAAGCCCACCCAGTTGGGCTATGATGTCCGGATAATATTCCATCTTCTCCGCAAATGTCTGAAGGGTCGCATGGACTTCATATCCGTCATCCATATAAGCAACAATCGTATCAGGATTCTCCTCTGTCCCAGTATAGATGATTTCGGAAATCAATTGCAGAACATTTTTATCCATTTTCAGCAATTGTTTTGTCAGTCTTTTCCGAAGGTCAGGGTTGTCCACATGATTCAAGATCGGTACGTTCGGATAATTTCCATCACTAGGGAATAGCGCTCCATTTTCGAGCAACAAACCATATTCCCCACCGCTTTCCATATAGGCCACAGTTTTCCATTCATCAATCGAAATATCGATATCCCGTATCCATTTTCTTGTGACAGCAACACTACTGACGCCTTCTAGTTTCAAAAGTTCTTCTTCCACATCTTTCGTTGTAAATCCCCAAAATGAGGCTCCTTCTAATATCCCGCTTTTTTTATAATAATACTGGTCATCCTGAAGCACAGCCCCATGAATTTTCACTTCACCAACCTTGCTGAGCGGAGATTGGAAGTACAAAAGGACAAGGAGGGCGATACAGAATACGGCGATGATGAATAGAAACTTCTTATTCGTCTTCCTTCTTCGTTTTTCCCTCATGGATGGTATCCGTTCTTCGATGTCTATCACTTTATCCACGTTCCGCCCTCCTCTCAACTTCGGTGTTTATAAAAAGCAAAATGCAAAATCGTACCTGCTGCCATCCATGTCGTTAACAATGACGAGCCGCCGTAACTGATAAAAGGCAGTGTCACCCCTGTGACCGGCAATAGGCCAGATACGACACCGACATTCAGGAACGTCTGAAAAATGATCATCGCAGCCATTCCAGCTGTCATTAAAAACGATTTGTAATCATGCGCGCGTATTGCAATTCCGCAGGCCGAAAGAAGGAGTACGGAAAAGAGGACAAGAATGAATGTCGCTCCGATAAACCCCGTCTCTTCAGCAATAATAGAAAATATGAAGTCGTTTTGCGGCTCGGGCAAATACAAATATTTCTGCCTGCTATTGCCATAGCCATGACCGAACAACCCTCCCGGCGCGATCGCAAACAATGACTGAATCCCTTGAAATCCTGCACCAAGCGGATCATTCCAAGGATCGATATACGATTTGATACGCTCCAGACGGTAAGGTGCCGCTGCGATGAGGGCAACGAACGCCCCGATTCCAGCAAAGCCGAGTATCCCGAAAAATGACAGAGGATAGCCCGCCAAAAACAAAATGACAAATGCTGAAACGATCATAATCACAGCTGAACCAAGATCAGGTTGAAGCATGATCAAAGCAGCAGGCAATAAAATGAGCACAAAATGATTGAGCCTGAACGGGTTCTTTCCAGCCGATTGCTTCATACTGCAAGCAAGTTTGCCGATCAGCGCCACCTTGACGAACTCCGCAGGCTGAATACTAAACGGACCGAGGGCAATCCAGCTCTGTGACCCGTTCCTTACAGCACCAATGCCCGGAATCATAACTGCAACCAACAATAGGATCGTTATGTAATAAAAAGCGGTCCAAAAAGATTGGTTGGATGTCCATGGCCCTTTCATCAACAGAAGTGCAACACCTATTGAAACAGCCATGTAAATCCCTTGCTTTACGATGAATGGGGACGAATCCGCATAGTGCACTTGCCCCCAATACGAGCCTGCTGAATGGACAAAAACCAATCCTATCAATGACAATGATACTGCCGAAATGACGAAGGCAGCTTTTAATTTTCGATCCAGTGAACGCATCCTTCCGTCTTTTTGGTCAAGAAGTGCACGAATGACTTACAGATTCATGACAGCTTCAATAAATGCATCTCCACGTTCTTCAAAATTCGGATATTGGTCCCAGCTTGCACAAGCGGGCGACAGCAGAATTTGGTCCCCCTCGAGGGAGACCGCAAATGCTTCTTGCACCGCTTCTTCCATCGTATCCACTTTCACAGCATGTTCAATTCCGCAAGAAGCAGCAAAATCGATAAGTCTGTCGGCAGTTTCACCAAGTGCAAGAACAGCTTTCACCCTGCTCATGTGAGGCCTCAATTCTTCGAATGAATGGCCTCTATCCAATCCTCCAGCAAGTAACACAACAGGCGAATCGAAGGAGGACAATGCGCTTTTTGTCGCCAAGGCGTTCGTTGCTTTTGAATCGTTATAAAATGTCCTGCCTTTCAATTCCTTTACAAACTGCATACGGTGACGGACACCCGTGAAAGAACTTAACACATTTTCTATCGTTTCTTTATCGCAATCCATAAGTATCGCTGATGCTGTCGCAGCTAAAATGTTTTCCAAATTATGACGGCCGAGCAATTTGATAATTGATCTTTTCACAAACGGTTCGCCTTGCCAGTAAATCAGTTCATCATCCACTGAAATCCCTTCTGCCTGCTTCCCTCGTAATGAAAAAGGAATTTTTCGGGCCGCCGATCGGTTCACATACGGTTGCATTTCTGGCTGATCGGCGTTGTATATAAAGAAGTCCTCTTCGGTCTGATTGGCTGTCACCTTCGCTTTCGCCAAGGCATATTCTTCAGACGTCCCATGATAATCGAGATGGGCATCATATAAATTTGTCCAGACAGCAATTTTCGGACAGAAACTTTCCGTTCCCGCCAACTGGAAAGAGGATACTTCCATGACAATCACTTCATCAGGTTCTGCATTCTGTGCGACCGTGCAAGCAACGGTTCCGATATTTCCTGCAATCAGCGGTTTTTTCCCAGCGATATTCAAAATATGGTACAGAAGCGTCGTAGTTGTCGTCTTCCCATTCGATCCGGTGATAGCAATAATCGGTGCCTCACTTACTAGATAAGAAAGCTCTATTTCAGTCCAGATCGGAATCCCTTTCTGTTCCGCTTGTTGAAGGACTGGGTTATGGTAGGGGATACCCGGATTTTTGATGATGATATCAAAGCCTTCATCCAATATGTTGTCCGGATGTCCACCGCAAATGACCAGTATCCCTTTGGCCCGTAATTCTTGGGCTACTGTGTTGCCGGTTTCGGGAGACGCATCATTGACGACAACATCCGCCCCAAGCGAATGCAGCAGTTCAGCCGCAGCATGGCCACTTTTGGCAAGGCCAAGCACAAGAACTTTTTTGCCCTTGAACTCATTCTGCTTTCCCATTTACATCACCTCCCACAGTACGGGAATCATCGCGGCAAAAAATGCCACTCCCCAAAAAACAAGAACGATTTTCCATTCGGACCAACCGGATAATTCAAAATGATGATGAATCGGACTCATTTTAAATACCCTTTTTCCAGTTAATTTAAAGCTTGTCACTTGGATCATGACAGATAATGTTTCGATTACATAGACAATCCCGATGACGAGGAGCAGAAGTTCCTGCTTCACCAATATAGAAAGCATCGCAATTGCTCCACCGAGCGCTAAAGAACCTGTATCACCCATAAACACTTTAGCTGGTTTCATATTGAATAATAGGAAGCCTAGCATTGCACCTGCAACGACGAATGCGAACGTTGCAATGTCGTATTGCTCATACACAAGTCCAAGTACGCCAAAAGCCGCAAAGGCGATTGTCGAAGTGCCTGCAACAAGCCCGTCGAGCCCATCGGATAAGTTGACTGCATTCGAAAAACCGACGAGCCAAAAAATGAGGAATGCGACGTAGAAAATACCGAGATCCACCGTGAAATTTGTAAAAGGTATGACTACCGTCGTTTCAAATGGACCCATTTTCAATAGGAAATAGGCGATAACCGCAATGATGATTTGACCAATGAGTTTTTGAATGGAGGTCAATCCCAGATTCCTTTTCATGACGACAATAATAAAATCATCAAAAAATCCGATGACACCGAAACCGGCAAGCACAATCATCAGTACAATGGACTGTGTAGTCAGTACATCTTCATATATGTATGAGAGGACAATCATCGTAATGATAATGGAGCCTAGGAAAATAAGGCCGCCCATCGTAGGCGTACCTGCTTTTTTCTTATGGGCTTCGGGACCCTCCTCCCTGATGCTCTGCCCAAATTTCAGCCTTCTGAGCAACGGTATGATAGCGGTCCCGATTAATGCTGTTAGTACAAATGCTACGGTAATAACCGTTATTGTCGTGACGAGTGTCATAATATGTTCTCCTTACCTGTTTTGAAACTGTAATTGTGTTTATTGTCTAGCTCCGTGCGCCAGAAGCAGGAGCACGGAGCTTTTCTATTCTTCAGTGTAAACGTGGATGATATCGTCTGCCGACATTAATGAGTCGGGGGCTGGCATTTGGTATTTGATAACGTCGCCTTCACCGTGCCACTCTATACGATACGTGTGAAGTTGGCGGGCTACCATTCCTTTTGTCATACCCGTCAAATCCGGAACACGGTGGGTGATCGGATCTCCCCATCGATACTCTTTTTCAATTTGCCCTTCTCTTTTTTCAATGCCGGCAAGAGGTGCAATCTCCTCAATGATTCTGCCGACAATCGGAGCCGCAATGACACCACCGAATTGAACCGAGTTTTTCGGACTATCTACTGCCACATAGACAAGTAATTCAGGATCGTCCGCTGGTGCGAATCCCATGAAAGAAACGATATAATCGCCATCGCTATAGGTGCCGTCTACGACTTTCTGGGCAGTTCCCGTCTTACCGCCTACACGGAGACCATCATTGAACGCGTTACGGCCAGAGCCGTTCGCGACAACGGATTCCAATGCTTCTCTCACTTGGGCGGACGTTTCCTCGCTGATGACACGGCGCTTCATTTCAGGTTCAAACGATTGCAGCGTCTCTCCCTTATCATTCTTTATTTCCTTTACAATATACGGGCGATACAAATATCCGCCGTTTATTGCAGCTGCCACAGCCTGCACTTGTTGGATCGGCGTAACGGAAATGCCTTGGCCAAAAGCGGTTGTTGCTTGTTCAACCGGGCCAAATGCATCTTTTGAAAAAAGGATCCCTTTCGCTTCCCCTGCTATCCCTGACCCTGTCGTTTCACCGAAGCCAAAATTCCGGATATAGCTGTCGAGCTTTTCACCGCCTAAACGCCGGCCGATTTCAATGAAGCCCGGGTTGCAGGAGTTCTCCACGACT
>NZ_LQYA01000159.1:0-8049 GCF_001531445.1 Sporosarcina koreensis | reverse complement strand
GGATTGGTGACCATGCCCTTCTCTCTTCCAGCATCGTAACTTTGCGTTGGCAACCTTCGTATAACCCGGGTCATTAAAGTAATCATTATGAAGGTCGATCACTTTTTCCTCAAGTCCTGCCGCAAGGGTGACGATTTTGAAAGTTGATCCCGGCTCAAACGTCATCCAAACTGGCAAGTTCCGATTATAAATCGACTGATCCGTATCTTGGTAATCTGCAGGATCGAAAGTCGGCATTGAAACCAACGCAAGAATTTCACCTGTCTTTGGATTCATTACAATACCGATTGCTTGTGTCGCATCGTATTTTTCGAGCGCCTGAAGCAGTTCCCGTTCCATGACTTTCTGCATTTCGATATCAATTGTCAGTTCAAGCGTAGCTCCATTCTTTCCCGTCTGGAACCCATCATCGACATGTGGCAGCGGTATAGCCTTCGCATCTGTATAGAGGCGAATTTTATCCCCTGTGCCTTGCAAAATCTCATCATATGCATATTCGATTCCAGCAAGGCCGGTTCCGTCATATCCTGTAAAACCGATCAGCCTGGAAAGCAACTCTCCATAAGGATAGTTCCTGACAAAGTCGACGCCTGTATACAAGCCGTCAATTTGCAATTTCGAAATTTCCGTTGCTTGCTCTTGGGTGATGTTTTTTCCTTCAGGCGCCAACTTGTTCATATATGCTTTTTTCGTCATCTTTTCGAGTAGTTTTCCCTTATCAACTTGTAATATGTCTGCCAACAAGGCTGCCGCCTTTTCAGGTTCCTTGTTTTGGGAAGGCATGAAATAAAGCGTCGGAGCAAGTTGGTTCCCAACGATCAATTGACCGTTGCGATCTTGGATTTCCCCACGAATGGCGCCAAAAGGGATTTCCCGATCCCAGTTCTCTTCCGCGCGCGCTTTCAACCATTCATGTTTAATGATTTGGACGTGGAAGAGCTTTGCTATAACCATGGAAATCGATATGAGAAAAATGATGAAAACTGCCCGCAATCGCTTCTTTGATTGCAAATCTGCATATTTACGCAGAGCCCCACACCTTTCGTTTTTCTATCAACCTATGAATGGGCGGGGACAGCTATACATCATCCACCAATTATCTCTTCCACTTCCTCATTCTCTGCTTCTTCATTCTGTTCAATTATGGTATGCGTGTCTTCTGGCGATTTCAGCTGGAGCACCACGGGATCTTCTTTACTGATGACGGCCCCTGCGGATAGACTTTGCTCAGTCACATATCCATCTCCGTTCAATCGGATATCAAGCCCAGATAACATTTTAAATGATAACGCCATTTTTTTCGACCACCCGGAAAAATTTGGAAGAGTTGTATCCCCTGCCGTTTCAAGAAGCACTAGTGAGCCTTCACTCAATTTTGTCCCCGCTTCAGGATATTGGCTTACAACCTTGCCTCCCTCCCCGATCAACACCGGTGAAAATCCTTGTTGTTCAAGCGCCGTCATCGAGGACGCAGCATCTTCTCCAATATGGTCTGAAAGAGACTTGGTTGACGATGTTTGACTATTCTCAGGAAGTATATTCATATATTTTAAGCTGCTTTCCATTATGGAAGTGAACAGCTCTGCGACCGGATCCGATCCATATTGACCCAGCTCAAGCTTCGGCTGCTGGACGATAACGTACGTCAATAACTGTGGATCGTCAATAGGAGCCATGCCTAGGAAAGAGTAAAGATAATTACCGTCCCCGGACAAATAGCCTGGTCCATCACTTTTCGGAATTTCCGCTGTCCCCGTCTTCCCACCGACGGAATATCCTGAAAGCGCGAATTTCCGACCTGTGCCGACATCAGAGGTGACTGTGGAAGCTAAAACCTCTCGGACTTGCTTTGCAGTCTCCGCTGAAATAGGGGATTTCCGTTCTTCTTCCTTATGGTCCTCCACTACTTTCCCCGTGTTCGGATCAATAATTTTATCAATGACATAGGGCTTCATCATCTTGCCATCATTCGCAATTGCATTCGCAGCTTGAATCATTTGGATAGGTGTCACAGTAGATCCTTGTCCATATGAAGTTGTCAGCCTCTCACTTGGATTGATGTCCAAAATGATTCCAGGCACTTCATTCGGCAAATCGATTCCGACCTTTTCACCGAAGCCAAATCCACGTAAGTATTCGATAAATGTCCGGTCGCCCATTCTTTCCAGCAAATAGGCCATCGATACGTTCGATGATCTTTGGAACCCTTCCAAGAAAGTGATTCTTCCCCAGCCCCCCCTTTTGACGTCACGAATGGTTTTATCGTAAATCGTATATTGTCCTGATTGATACTTGGCAAGAGGATCCCATTTTTTCTCCTCAATCGCCGCCGCTAACGTAAACATCTTCATCGTAGAACCAGGCTCGATCGTGTTTTGGATTGATTCATTCAGCCAGTTTTCCGTTAATCCCTCGCGTGTGGAAGGATGGAAGGAAGGACGCTGGCTCATTGCATAGATTTCGCCAGTTTTCGGGTTTGTGACGATGACGAGCATTTTTTTAGGAGAATATTTCTCATTGACTTGATTCATCGCATCTTCTACAAAGTTCTGGATTGTTTTATCGATCGTCAATTGAATCGTCATTCCATCTTTTGCGGCAACGATTTTCTCCTCCGATTTCGGCAAAAGGAATCCCCATATATCGGTTTTATAATCCACTTTACCGTCCGTACCGGTAAGCTCCTTGTTATACGTCTGTTCAAGGCCCATTTTACCGACCGTGGAAACTTTTCCATTCTCGTCTTCCTCTCGCATTGCGAAGCCGACCAAATACGATGCAAAATCTCCATTTGGATAAAACCGCTTTTTATCCTCGATGAATTGCAGTCCTGTAACATTTTCTTTTTCAGCAGCCTCTTTAATGGCTAGCATCGTTTCATGGCTTATATCGCGTCCCGCTTTCCCAAACTCGATTTGGTATGTCTCGTATGTGTCCGTATTCCTTTTCACCGCCGCATCCCTGATTTCAATCATTTTCTCTTTTTCCATCGGGATGAATCTACTTAGCAATTCGGCAGCCTTCTCAAAGTCAGTCACATGCCTCGGCTCTTTTGCACCTTTTTCAGTCGCTTTTTCACTTATTATCGCGATCAGCCGATAGCTCAACGTATCCGAAGCGACCAATTCACCGTTGCGGTCAACTATTTTGCCTCTCTCAGCTTTGAGGATGGACTCTCTTGCATATTTTGCTTCCGCCATAGCTGCCATCTGTCTTCCTTCGGCTTGTCCTGTAATTTGAATGCTCAATAATCGTCCAAACAAAAGAAAAAAGAGCCCTCCGAAAACTACGAACATCAGGAAGGCTCCCCATTGAAATCGAAACTTCTTTTTCATCGTCCAGGCACGACCTTTACGTTTTTCTCGTTAAGATTCAAGCCGAGCTCCTTCGCTTTATTCCAAATTACTTCGTATGTAGATTTTTCGCTCACTTGTATGGACAATTCTGTATTTTGTTTTACAGTTTCTTCAATTTCATTGTTGATTAATTGCACTTCCTTATTTGTATCATTGATTTGAGATTGTGTATGCAAAATCATAGTAGAGAAAAGCACGAGAACTGCCGCGAACAGCACGAACAGGAATTTTTCCCCTGTTGAGAAAAGTTTTCTTGAACGCTTCGCAGGTTTTTGTGTCTCATTCGTCTTCGGTGATTGAGGTGCATGCACTTCATGTATCGTATTCATTTGAAAGCTTCTCTGTTCCAATGCCATCTAACAAGTTCCCCCTTTTATTTTTTCTCTACGATCCGCAATTTTGCAGATCGGGATCTTTTATTCACTTCAATTTCGTCTGTACTTGGAAGGGTCGGTTTCCTCGTCACCAATTTGAAGTCCGGCTCCATCCCCTCAGGAATGACGGGCAGATTCGGTGGCAGCTCCGGCATGGATGACGCTTCTTTGAAGATCGTCTTACATAATCTGTCTTCGAGTGAATGGAAAGTGATGACACAAATACGTCCGCCCGGATTCATAGTAGTCAATGCATCGGTCAATGAATCCTCCGCCGCCCCAAGTTCATCGTTCACTGCAATCCGGATTGCCTGGAACACTCTCTTCGCAGGATGTCCACCGGTTCTACGTGCTGCTGCAGGAATACCTTCCTTAATCAATTCAACGAGATCACCGGTTGTTTTGATCGGTGCGTTTTTCCGGGCTTCCTCGATTTTCCGAGCAATCCCTTTGGAAAACTTCTCTTCCCCATATCTGAAAAAGATCCGCACCAAGTCTTCATACGGCCATTCATTTACTACTTCATATGCAGTCAAATCTGCCTCGGTATTCATACGCATATCGAGCAAAGCATCATGGTTATAGCTGAATCCGCGTTCTGGTGTATCAAGCTGCGGCGAGGAGACGCCAAGGTCATAAAGGATGCCATCCACTGTATGTACATCAATCTTCGCCAGTTCATCCTTCAAATTTCTGAAGTTCGAGTGGATGAATGTAACTTGCTCTAAATACTCCACCAATTTTAATTTGGCAGCTTCAATTGCTGTCGTATCCTGATCGAAGCAAATTAATCTGCCGCCTGCTGTCAGCTTCTTCACGATCTCTAAACTATGACCTGCACCACCAAGTGTGCAGTCAACATAAATGCCATCTGGTTTAATATCGAGCCCATCGACGGCTTCGTGAAGTAATACTGTTGTGTGATCGAACATTGAAACCGCCTACTTTCGTTAGTGTGTTAACATCTAGCTTCAGCGTTGGAAGGATGCCTTAATTTCTGCAAAAACCACAGAAATACGGCAAATCGAACACTTCGCAGTTCGATTGGCTCGGGGTCATAAGCCCGCTTGGCTTGCGAGGCAAAGCTACTGTGTGGCAAAGACTATTGCTCCCAACGCTTCGCTTTTGCTCCCTTAAGGTCGCAGAAAACATTGCTCGCAAAAGCCGTTCTGCGTTACGGCTTTGCCTGTCGCCCCTGACCAAGGCGCTTCCGCTTTTGCCTTAGAAATCAAAATCGATAATATTTTCCGCGATTTCATTGAATGATTGCTCCGACTCGTCGTAATAAGAATCCCAAGACGATTTTGACCAAATTTCTATGCGGCTTGAAACGCCGATAACGACGCAATCTTTTTCAACTTTCGCGTAATCCAGTAATGAGGATGGAATATTGACACGGCCCTGCTTGTCAATTTCAACTTCCGTGGCACCTGAGAAAAAGAATCGGGCAAACGCGCGGGCATCCTTCTTCGTAACCGGCAGCGCCTTCAATTTTTCCTCTAGCCGTTTCCATTCCTCCATAGGGTAACCGAAGAGACAGTTATCCAATCCACGAGTCAGCACAAAACCATCCATCAGATATTCCCTGAATTTCGAAGGGACTATCAAACGGCCTTTTGCATCTACAGTGTGCTGATATTCGCCCATGAACATACTCTTCACCCCACTATATGTTTTTAATGTACCACATCCCTCCACATTCCTCCACTCAAATTCTATTTTCATAGTAAAATGTGTATATAGTACTTGTTTCATTGAGATATTGCTATAATTCGAGCAAAGTTTCGTGACTTGCAAAAATACGATAATAATCGCATAAATACACAAAAAACGCCGATGCAGACATTGAATGCCTGCATCGGCGTTTTTCATTTATTATAAATAGACAATCTGATGGGTGCCATCCATTTTGATCGGTTGGCGAAGCAAGTCCCGGACCAATTCCGGGCCATACTGATTCATGAAAAGATAAGGCGTGTAAATCCGCTCCTGCAGCGATCCTTCCGGGAACAGCTCATTCTCCAGGATGCTGTATTTGCGGAGAGCCGTTTCGTGTTGGATCAACAGCTCCTCTTCTGCCTTCCTTCTTATATAATCCAATTGCTTTTCGTGGAATTTCAAGTTTTTCTCGAGTACCTGTTGCATCGCTGTACTCGAGCCTTCTCTCAGTTCTTCATACTTCTCTTTCAACTGCTTTTCCATTTCAGCAACCAGTTTTTCAAATTGTTCATTTTGCAATGAACCAATGAAACGCTCCCGTACTTCAGGGATTTTTCTGTCTAGCACTTCTTCCAGCGTCAATGAAGTAGACGCCATTGCCTGTTTCGCGCGCTTGGAAACCAATGTCACCGACACACGTGGAACGATGATCGGCATCTTGATTTCGAAATGATGGAAAGCGTCTTTCAATAAAGCCCAATAAGCGATTTCACCAGGACCTCCCACAAAAGCAAGCACCGGGAATACAAGGTCTTGCATGATAGGACGCGTCGCAACATTATTGCTTAACAGCCAAGGTTTTTCGGCAGCGATATTTAGCATTTCTTCATAACTGAAACGGATGCCAGTACTTTCATTCACAAAAGCCCCATCCGTTTTCGATAAAAGGACCCGTCCAGTTTCATGCACATAAAACAAATGCGCCGCTTCCTTTTCAGCCTCGATTGGCTTACCGAATCCTAACGCTGAAAATTGACCTTCTTTATCAACAATCAATCCCGCGAGTTTATCGGATTCCGAAATGAATTGAGTGAAATGGTTTTTTTCGATCTCACGCAATGGCTTAAACGCTGAATCAATGAACAACAGGCCTTGTTCATGGAAAAGTCCGTTCATCAGTCTGACGAAAAATCCGGTGAATGTCTCTTCCTTTTCGACTGCGGTCAGCACTTCTTCTAACAACGGTCTCGTATGCTCCGTTTCGCCGAATTGACGGAAAATACCTTCCACAAATGCAGTCATTTCTTTTTCGGAATATGTTGCGTCGGAAGCCATTACTTTCAGGATGAATTTCTCTGGATACTTATGTTTCAATGTCCCGCGGGAATTCTCAGTGTAGACATGATTGATTTCATTTAAATCATGATCCTCGCCAGCGACCCAAAATACAGGAATGACAGGAACGCCAAGCTCTTTCCTTTTTTCCTCAGCAAGAAGGATGACCGTAATCGCTTTATGCACGGAATAGAGCGGACCTGTCAGTATGCCAGCTTGCTGGCCACCGATGACAACTACTCCATTTTCCGATAGTTCCTCGAGATGAGCTGAAGCTTTCTTGGATATACCGAAAGGCTCCATAAAGGAACGGATGACAGAAGAAAGTTCTTTCCTGAGAAATTGACGGCCCGATAGCTCTGTCAGCCTTTCAAGGTAAGACCGGTTTTCATTTCTATAATCAAAAAACGTATGTATGAATTGTTCGTCATGATTGTAAGCTTGCATCACTTTGTTTACATTACTCAATGCCATTGACTTGATTTCCATCATTGATGCCCCTTTTTACTGATATGAACAGAGTATATCATTCCCTTTCATCAGATTGAAAAATATACGCTTGGAACTACTTGCGATTCCCGTCATTTTACATATTCTGATATTTTAAAGCTGACACCGATGACAAGAAGAATGACATAAGAAAGGGAAAGCAGTAAAAAATACACCCTCCACGTTTTCTGAAGCACACGGCTTATTTGAAACTCCTTTTCCTTTGTCCTTTCAACAATTGCAAGAAAAATAGCGATGAGGATGGCGATAGACATAATATAAAAACCGGTTCCTTTGCCAAAAATGGTCATTGATGTGATATAAACAGACAAAAATAAAAAAGGAGTCGTAAAATCTGCTGCTTTACCGATGACAGCAGCAGGCGCCTTCCCCATTTTTCTCATAACGATCAGGAAGGCGATCGTAATAACAAACGGAAATAATACGAGAATTGCAGTCAATATTGATAGGAAGCCATTTACCATCGCCAATCACCTCCGATCTATCGCAAGCAGCATTTTTTCAAGCGTCTGCAATAACGGCAAGCTTCCACCGCGTCGTTCCCCCATTTGAAGAATAGAAGATATGATCGACTCTATTTCCATTGGATTCTCGTTCATCCGATCCGTCAACATGGAAGATCTATTTTTTTTCGTTCTCCTACAAATTTCTTCAACAGCGCTTTTCGGCAAATCCTTTTCCATTTCGGGAAAAACAACCATTATTTCCTCATACAACTGATCAAAAAGGGTTTTTGCATCCGGATTCTCCAGTAATTCACCATTTCTCACTTGCAAAACCGCTGTCAACGGATTGATCATGCAATTGATCAGCAC
>NZ_LQYA01000158.1 GCF_001531445.1 Sporosarcina koreensis | reverse complement strand
CCAGCCGTTGCTGATCGAGCAGCGGATCGAGCGGTTTCAGGCGTCCGCTCATGCTTTGCTCGTCCCCGATCCGACCGGCTCGCGCCCATACCATTCGTCGAGGCGCATCAGCTGGTCATAATCGGCATAGGGCGCATATTCCGGCGCGATCTTGGCCTCGAACGGAGCATCGCCGGTCAGCCAGTTCTGAGCCGCATCGGTAAGCGTGCGTGCGGCCAGCGCGGTGAAGCCTTCGGGGTCTATCCCGTTGCGCCCGCCCACCGGGCTCGCGACATAGCCGAAGCCGCCGGTTCGGTTCTTGGCCAGCGACCAATATTCGAAGTCGGCGGGAATGCCCCTCACCTCGTCGAACCCGCCGCGCTCGGCGATGAGGCCGAGCAGGCCCAGCTGCATCGAGAAGCCTTCGGCGACCTGCGCGGCGCTGGGTGGC
>NZ_LQYA01000157.1 GCF_001531445.1 Sporosarcina koreensis | reverse complement strand
GGATCGTCAGCACGAACGCTGTTGCACATACTTCGAATGATATCGACGTGATGCCGGCGATTGCGGAGTCCGTTCGCCGCGGGATCTGAACGGTGCGCTGCGCGTCAGTTCTTCAGTACTCAATGCTCAATGCACGATGAAAACGAACGCCCGGCAAACGCCGGGCGCATTCCCATTCATTGAACCTAAGCGAGTCCGAACCAATCTTCCGGGAACTCCGCTTTCGGAGAAAGTCGCGGCAGGAAAGGAGGATATGTCATGTCGCACACACGCTCGTTCCTTGATCCCTTCATCGTTGCTCGGCACCCGCAGCTTGAGCCCGAAGTGAAGCCCGCCATCCTTGCATCCTGGGCGTCCGATCGCTCCGCCGTCGAGGGCCAACCGGCCCTCCGTCGCCCGCCAGCATCCCGGTGCCGGTCGACGATGTGATGGCAGCGCTGCGCTGGCTCGATCGCGCTGAGCGCGGCGCGGGCCTGGCATCCTTGGTTCGTCAGGAACAACCCGGTATCGGTGCCATCCTCGCCGGGAATATCGAAACTGCGACACGGAAGGCGGGCGATCTCTGCGATGATCAGCCTTCGATCTCAAAACCCTATGATCACCGGTTCGTGCTGAATCGGATTCGCCGTGCCGTAGCGGCGCGCGAGCGGAGCTGCGATCCGCCCCGGACATCGGCGTTACGGCGCGCTGCTGACACAGAATAGCGATTATCAGCTTCTTGCCATGACAACATGACGCGTCGAGCTTAGGAGCAACC
>NZ_LQYA01000156.1 GCF_001531445.1 Sporosarcina koreensis | reverse complement strand
TCTTGCCTCAGTTTTCCCTCGCGCTCGTCCGCCGCGGCGAATAGCGGCAATGCGCTGTTTCCCAGGCCCTTGACGTTCCACAGTCCTTCGCGGCGCGTGTTCCCCAACGAGCCGAACCCGTCCGCTTCGCCGATCCGATCGAGAGCGCCCCGACCGACGCCGGCGCGGCGCTGGATGCCCTCGACAGTCTCATAGGGTGTGCCGGCGCGCGCGGTGACGATTGCCGCTCCATCTCCGTTGGAGAGATCGCGAACCATGCAGAGCCCAAGCCGCACTGCTAAAAAGCGTCCCTGGCTCGGCTCCAGCGTGCAGTCCCATCGGCTGTGGTTCACATCGATCGGCCGGACCTCCACGCCATGCTGCCGCGCATCGCGGACTATCTGCGCTGGCGCGTAGAAGCCCATTGGCTGTGCGTTCAGGAGTGAGGCGCAGAACACGTCCGGATGGTGGCATTTCACCCAGCTGCTCGCATAAGCGATCAGTGCGAAAGAGGCCGCGTGGCTTTCAGGAAAACCGTAGGAGCCGAAGCCCTCGATTTGCTTGAACGTGCGTTCAGCGAACTCCTGGTCATAGCCGCGCGCAACCATGCCATCGATCAGCTTGTCGCGAAAATGCGAGACGCCGCCGGTGAGTTTGAACGTCGCCATCGCCCTCCGCAGCAAATCCGCCTCGCTCGGGGTGAAGCCGGCGCATTCGATCGCGACCCGCATGGCCTGTTCCTGGAAGAGCGGCACGCCGAGGGTCTTCTCCAGCACCCTGCGTAGCTCCTCGGTTGGATAGGTCACCTCCTCCTCGCCATTTCGGCGCCGGCGATAGGGGTGGACCATGTCGCCCTGGATCGGCCCCGGTCTGACAATCGCGACCTGAATGACAAGATCGTAGAAGGTCTTCGGCGCCATCAAGGGTATCGACGCCATCTGCGCCCGGCTTTCGATCTGGAAGACGCCCAAAGTGTCGGCCTGCCGGATCATCGCGTAGGTGGCGGGATCTTCGGCCGGGATGGTCGCAAGGTCGAGCTTCAGCCCCTTGTCGTTCTCCATGAATTCAAAGGCACGCCGCATAC
>NZ_LQYA01000155.1 GCF_001531445.1 Sporosarcina koreensis | reverse complement strand
GCTCGCTGATCGTCATCCTGATCATATCGATGGTGCTGGGCATCAACCCGCTCTCGCTGTTGGGCGGATCGGGCCAGCTCGCGCCGACGAGCGAGCGCAGCGTGCCGGGCTCCGCGCCGGGCGAAAAGACCCCGGTGATGAGCCAGTCGCTCAAGATCCTCGGCTCTACCGAGCGCGTCTGGGGCCGCCTGTTCGAGGCGCAGGGCGCCACCTATCGGCCGACGACTCTGGTCTTCTATTCGGGCGGCACCCAGGCCGGCTGCGGCTTCGCCAACGCATCGGCGGGGCCTTTCTATTGCCCGGCGGACAGCCGCATCTATCTCGACACCGCCTTCTTCGACGAAATGGCCAACCGCTTCGGCGCGCCGGGCGACTTCGCGCAGGCCTATGTCATCGCGCATGAAGTCGGCCACCATATCCAGGCGCTGGAAGGCACGCTCGGCCAGGTCCAGCGAGCGCAACGGCAGCTGAGCGAGCGCGAAGGCAATGCGCTGCAGGTGAAGGTTGAGTTGCAGGCCGATTGCTATGCCGGCGTCTGGGCCGCGCAGGACCGCAACCTGCTCGAACCCGGCGATGCCGAGGCTGGCCTGCGCGCGGCTGCGGCGGTCGGCGACGATACACTGCAAAAGGCGTCGCAGGGCGAAGTCGTGCCCGAGGCCTTCACCCATGGCAGCGCTGCCGAACGGCAGGCCTGGCTCAAGCGGGGCCTTGCGAGCGGCGATCCCGCGCAGTGCGACACCTTCGGCGGAGCGCTGCGCTGATGCAGCGCTGGCCCGATCGGCTGTGGCTGGTACGGCATGGCCAGAGCGCGGGCAATGTCGCGCGCGACGCCGCGCATGAGGC
>NZ_LQYA01000154.1 GCF_001531445.1 Sporosarcina koreensis | reverse complement strand
ATCGACCAGTTCTTCAACCAGCTGCTCGGTTCCAATCTCGGGGTGACCGACGACTATAAGAAAGAGAAGTCGAACGCGATCGAGGCCGGCTTCAAGCTCCGGCTCGCGGACGGCAAGCTCCAGATCGACGGTGCGGTCTACCGCAACATCGTGCGCGACATGCAGTTCTTCGAATTCTACACGGGCACCTTCGGCCTGCTCCGCGTGGTCTCGAACATCGACAAGGTCCGCCTGCAGGGCGCCGAGCTGGGCGTGGTCTATCGCCCGGTACGCGGCGTGACGCTGACGGTGGGCGGCAACGTGCTCGACAGCAAGATATTGCGCAACACGGTCCGGCCGGACACGGTCGGCAACAAGTCGCCCTACACGGCCGACTACACGCTCAACGCCGGCCTGCAGCTCGAGCAGCCCGTGTCGGATACGCTCGATCTGACCTTCAAGGCCGACTATCGCCTGACCGGCCCGACCTGGTTCCACGTCGTGCAGAACCAGAAGCGCCGGACGATCTTCGACGTGTTCTTCCCGGGTCTCGGCACGGGCGACTATTCGAAGTCGCAGCGCGATGCCTATGGC
>NZ_LQYA01000016.1 GCF_001531445.1 Sporosarcina koreensis | reverse complement strand
TTGTCGATCGTTCATTCTTCTTTCGATTGATGGGGATTGTGGCGACGCCAGTGGCGGTTTGGCGAGTATATATCATGTTTGAATATGGTTAAAAGCAAAAAAGCTCATGAATTAAACTAGAGGGACTGTAAATTCGTCACCTTTAAGAAAACAACTTTCCTCAGTAATCTATAAATAAATGGGAACAGGACACCCTGACTAGATACATTTACTTTTCCTCTTACGGTGTTTTTTCACTTCTGTTTTCCTGCCCTACCTCCACTAATATATCTTCCAAAAGGTCAAAAATGGCTCTGCTCTTATTTTCCGTAATCACTCAACCCTTCCTTTATACATGTTGATTCATCAACTTTGATAGTTGGGAAGTACCCTATGTTTATTTGTGAAAATGCTCTTCCTTTGACGAATAAACTTTTCTCTGGATAATTCAACACGAGGTTGTTAAATTCTTTCCACTCTAAACGAATAATTTTTTAAATATTGACAAAAGTAAGCTGAGTATGTATGTTAGTTTTAAACGATAGAAATTTAAAGGAGGGTATCCTATTAAATTAGGCGTTATACATTACAAAATAATAATTACGTTGTTACTGCTGATTATTTTACTAGGTATTCTTTATAATATTTCTTTTAATAAACCAAAAAACTCTATAGAACTATACCAGTACATCAATAATTCACAGAACTATAATCAGGCAAGAAAGCTTTCAAGCGCTGGATATGCAGACCAATTTAACATTGAAGTATATGAAAATATTAAAAGTAAAATAGAACCGTCAAAAATTAGACAGTTCACCATACTGGAATATGAGGATGGTTCCGAATCTATCTTTATCGAAACAACTCCGGGAACTACAAAATTAAAGGTTTTAAACGTCGATGAATTACCGGAAAGTACATCAGACTTTTTCAAAACGACGTTCACGAATAAATAAAAAGATATAAAAAGGATGACTTCCAAAGAAGCCATCCTTTTTTTACGAAGATCATTAAAATAGTTTAATTGTTTCCTCCCATTTTGTATCTTTGTATTCCATACAAAATGATATCATCCGGGTGTTTCCAATTTGATTGAGGTGAAAATCTTGATTCTCGTTTACCATTCCTATCGTTGTAGTAAACTACATCATACCAATCATTTTTATGCCAGAGCGCCCATACATCATTAACGATTACAAGGTACTGATCACTATGGTGATAAGCATCATACCACCCACTTAATGGAGTAGTTATCTTGCTCGATGCAAAGGTGACTCCTAACGATCCTAATAAAACACCAACTGCTACAATTGGAGCTCCCCACACTATTGTAATAGCGGTAGCAATTACTGATATCGCTACTCCTGTAGCCCAGTCATACATGTATTTCGTAGTTTTCACAATAGTGCTTTCAACATACAAATGACCGACATAAGGATCGTATCCATTTCTCCCAGATTTAACCCACGTCATTCCCCCAGGAACTGCTTTTGTTTCTATCTTATCAGGTGTGATTGATGGTTCTACTTTTTCTATAAGTTCTTCTAAATTGTATGTTTTAATATCTGCAAACTTGTAATTAGACTGATTTAGAGTGCTTAAAGATGTTTTTGGAATTGGATTTTCCAAAATGTAATTTACTATTTTAGTTGCATTGGTATCTTTGGTTTTCTTTGCGATTGAATAATCCGTCAACATGCCATTTACATATGTGTTGACACGTAATTCAAATTCGTTGTCAATATACTCTAATTCTATTTTGTTACCAAGTTCATCATGAAATACTTCGTTGTTGTTGTTCAGATTGGTACTACCAGCGGCATTGGAAACAGAAGGCGAAACTGTTGTGAAAACAAGTAAAACTCCCAAAAGCAGAGTGAATAGTTTCTTCATTTTAGGTAAAATAAAACCAAAATGTGCATAGTACAATGCACATGTTGGATCGATTGTAAGAATGATTATCGAATGGTTTTCAATGCTGTAGCCCAAGGGGTGACTTGGTCGAGCATTTGATTCACTGAAGAAGCTTGTATTTCTGCTGGTTTGAAGTCTGTCATGTTTTCAAAATCAGTGAATAGGGATAAAGCTGGGTGAACACGAACGTCCGCTATGGATAGTTCAGCTAAGATGCCGCGTAAATGTTCTGCTGCACGAGCGCCACCGACTGAACCGTACGATACGATGCCAGCTGCTTTGTTGTTCCATTCTTCACGAAGGAAGTCTAATGCGTTTTTAAGAGCACCGGTAATGGAGTGGTTGTATTCTTGAACGATGAATACGAATCCATCTTGTTTTCCAACGATTTCTGACCATGCTGCCGCGCCTGAAGCGTCGCTTCCCGGCTCGCCTAGCAGCGGCAATTTGTAATCTGCGATATCAATTATTGTATAGTTAGCGTCTCCGCGTTGATCTGCCAATTCTTTTACCCAAGCACCAACTTGTGGGCTCACACGTCCATCACGAGTTGATCCTAAAATAATACCGATATTTAAATTTGTCATTGGTTGTTCCTCCTGTTGTTTAGATCCAAAAATTTTATCAAAAAGTTTCATCTCTTAAAACTCCATATCTTTACAAGTACTCTTTTTCAATGTTCTTTGTACTGCGAACTGTGTCGATCGGTCGTACAAGGCCTTCGATTGTCTCGCGTTTGTTTTCAAAGAATGGCGGCAACGATAGTTTTTCGCCAAGCGTTTCATATGGCTCGTCGCCCATGAACCCAGGGCCATCCGTTGCCAATTCGAACAGAATCGAAGGTGCGACTCTTGTATATAATGAGCCGAAGAAATAACGGTCAATGAAGCCTGAATTCGGCATTTGGAAGCTTTGCAGACGTTTTTGCCATGCCTCTATTTCGTTGCGGTCCTCTACACGGAATGCTGTGTGGTGGACAGTGCCGAATCCTTGTCGCGCATCTGGCAGTATAGTGTTATATTCAACGACTACTTGAGCACCATTGCCGCCTTTGCCCATTTCAAAGAGGTGGAATGATTCTTCTTGTGCAATTTCCTTCATTAAAAATACTTCCTCCAATGTTTCTTTTACGTGATCGAAGTAAGAAGTACGGATATGGATGGGTCCGAGCCCTGTAATCGCAAACTCCAAAGGAATCGGCCCTTTTTGCCATGGTGTTCCTGATTCTACTCCTTCATTGAACTCATCAGAAATGAGTTGGTATTGCTGATCGTCAAAGTCCACGAATGACAGGATCTTTTTACCGAATTGCTCCTGGATGCCTTTATGCTTCACGTCAAACTTGTCAAAGCGTTTCACCCAATACGCTAATGCTGCATCACTCGGTACACGGAAAGATGTTTTTGAAATCTCGTTTGTTCCGTGTACTCCTTTTTGAATTCCGGGGAAATCAAAAAATGTCATGTCTGTACCTGGATTGCCTGCATCGTCTGCGAAAAACAGATGATATGTTTGAATATCATCTTGGTTCACAGTTTTCTTTACTAGGCGTAAACCTAGTGTATATGTGAAGAAATCATAGATCTTCTCTGCACTGCTCGTAATGGCTGTTACGTGGTGAATACCTTTTAATTGATTCATATCAGTTTCCTCCTTGAAATTGTCTTGAATCCAAGATACATAGTTAAAAAAATTGTTAGTTCTTCAACTAACGTTAGCTAGGCTCATTGAGTCGGTTTATATTAAATTATCTTTAATTCGAGATAATAATAACATGCTCATTATTTTACGTCAATAATTTTGTGTAACAGTGAATGAGCACGAACAACATGAAGGTTTCGGTAAAATACGTTTATGCGGACCTTCATGATTTCCTAATTAGTCAACTGGCCTTGGACCCGCGGGTTTTCCACTGTTTTCGACCGTCATGATTGGTCGGACAGTAATATCTCCTTCCACACGTATTTGACAAGATAAACGCAAGCAATCATCAATTAACAGGTCGTCGATCCCTTTATTCGCAAAGGCATTCTTTTCTTTATGAGTCACCTCTAAATAATCACCTGCCAAAACCTCTACCCTGCAAGTCGTACATATGGCATTCCCTCCGCAGCGATGAAGGATATTTACACCGTTGTCCTCCAATGCCAAAACTAGCTTCTTCCCCATTTCAACTTCAAATGTATCTCCGCCAACTACAGTCACGTAAGGCATATTACACCACCTCGAAATTAGTAATTCCAACTGGCCTTGACTATAGTTATTCACATACTTGGAATCCTTAAGACATGAAAAGCATGAATATTTTAGAGGGCTGCTATTGCGCAAAGAGAAACTGTAGTTGGTATAACTACAAATGCTTGATTGACCTGATGGCAATATAAAAAGGGTGTCACATAAAGATAGATTCCCTATCTTTATGGACAACCCTTATCTATTAGTTAGGTTTCTTTGCAATCAATTCGATTTCCACGTCTGCACCCAGTGGCAATGCTAAAACGGCTACACATGTCCTCGCAGGATATGGTTTAGCAAACTTCGTTGCATATACCTCATTCATTGCGGAGAAATTATTCATATCCGTTAAATATACGTTCACTTTTACAACATCATCAGGGGTGAGATTAGCTGCTTCCAACGCCTCAAATAAAAGATCGAAGCACAGCTCTGTTTGCGCGCCGATGTCACCTGCCATATTTTCCGCCGAAGCAGAATTCATTGCAGTTTGCCCTGATAAATAAACTAAATCGCCTGCATCTACCGCAGCCGAATATGGACCTGATGCTGTGGAGCCCTTTACTTCATAAGCTTTTCTTGCCATCATAATTCCTCCTTTATTTATGAGCTGATTGTCCAATGTAAGAATAAATTTGAACAATCAAGCAATCCAAGATTAACTGCAACCGTTAATGTTGAATTCCTTGATTGTTCCCGTTGTTTTTTCGTTTATAGAAGTTGTGTATCTCTCATCATAGCGTAATCATTACCCTTTGTATAGAATTTGAGTGTTTTCATCATACGAACTTCCTATTGTCGGCGAATATCGTTTATGTATGTTTGCAAGGCCGAGGTTATTGGATATAGAAGAAAGATGAGGCACATAATAAAGAAAACAAGTTCGCACGTTGATGAATAATAAAAGCGATTCAGTAGAACATACAAGGGCGAAATGGACTTGTTCAAGGAACAAAAATGCTCATTCAACCTGATCAGGGGGGAGATTCGATTGGAGGAACTCAATCGAGAGCAATTAAAAAAGGAAGGCTTTAATGACGATATTTTACCGACAAAGCCGGAAGAACGAAATTGGAGCATCGGAAATTTTGCGACAGTATGGATGGGTTCCGTACATAATATCCCCAACTATATTGCTATCGGTGGACTATTTGCTTTAGGTTTGTCTGTTGGGCAAGTTTTCGCCGCAATTATGAGTGCATCCATTATTATATCGGTAGTAATGGTATTAAATGGGCAGGCGGGGTCTAAATACGGACTGCCCTTTGCTATGCTGATCCGAGCATCTTTTGGAACGAAAGGTGCAATGGTTCCAGGGGTATTGAGAGGGGTAATTGCTGCAATCATGTGGTTTGGTTTTCAAACATATGCAGGAAGCCAAGCCTTGTCCATACTAATCGCCAAGCTTTGGCCGTCATTTTTGACATTAGGCGAGGATTGGAACCTTTTAGGGTTGTCGTTGCCGGCGCTAATTTCATTTTTGCTGTTTTGGCTCTTCAATGTTGCGTTAATTTATGGGGGTATGAATTTTCTGGGGAAGTTTACAAATATTCTTTCCCCGCTTGTGTACATTGTTTTTGGTGGCATGGCGATTTGGGCGATTAAATTAGCTGGAGGGATTGGCCCGATTTTGGCCTATACAGGTACTGGCGTCAGTGGCAATCCAGTCGTCGTCTTTATAGCGGCAATCACTGCAGTCATTGCTGCTTGGGCAGCTCCGATGGTAAATGTAGCTGACTTCACAAGATTAGCCAAATCCACAAAGAGCCAGGCGATTGGACAAACAGTCGGTTTAGTTGTGACATATTTATTGTTTGCTGTCGCCAGCATTTCGATTATCGTAGGGTCTGAAATTGCGTTTGGTACACCTATTTGGAATGTGCTCGATGTCGTTGCCCGATTTGACAGTACGTTTGCAATTGCGATATCAGTCCTCACACTTTGCTTAACGACTTTATCGGTGAACGTGACGGGGAATATTGTCCCTGCTGGTTACCAATTGGCATCGCTGTTCCCAAAAAAGCTTACATTTAAATCGGGAGCAACAATCGCTGCTGTCATTGGGGTGCTTGTTCTACCTTGGAAATTGATGGAGAATGCGACAAGCATCTTTACATTCTTGAATATCATTGGTGGTTTATTAGCCCCTATCACGGGTGTGATGCTTGCCCATTATTTTGTAGTTTCAAAAACTGAACTAAACTTGGGTGAATTGTATTCGAAGAATGGAAAATACAACTCTAAAAACGGATTTAATCAAAATGCGATCATAACACTAGTGATTGCAGGTTTGCTTTGCCTGATCGGTAATTTTGTCCCGTTCTTTAAGCCGCTTTATGATATGTCGTGGTTTGTTGGTATCATATCAGCGTTTATCCTTTATAGCATACTGCATCTGCGAAGAAGTAAAGCAATCGAATGAATGCAAAAGCAGCTGGACATAAGGGTTTATCCATATCCATTGCAAGAGGGTTTTTATGACATCGGCTTTATGTCTGCTATATGGTGGCTATTCTGCCTTTGGGGAAGCAAAATTAATTCAAATCTGGAGGGGTTTTACATGAAAAATTACGATTTAATCATTAAAAATGGAACGATTGTGACGGCAGATTCAACAGAAAAAGGAGATATCGCCGTCAAAAACGGAAAGATTATTGAAGTGGCTGTCGGCAAGCCGCTCGAAGCAACGGCGGTCAAGGAGTTAAATGCAGAAGGCCTTCATGTTTTTCCGGGTGTCATTGACTCTCATGTCCATTTTAACGAGCCAGGCAGAACAGAGTGGGAAGGTTTAGAGACGGGGAGCAGAAGCTTAGCTGCCGGTGGAGCAACATCATTTTTCGATATGCCGCTAAATAGTACGCCTCCGACGATCAATAAAGCCAATTTAGAAATGAAGCGTGCATTGGCAGAGGAAAAATCCATCGTGAATCCATATTACTGGGGCGGCCTTGTGCCGGAAAACTTGGCCGATTTAAAGGATCTTCATGAAAATGGCGTTATCGGATTCAAGGCATTCATGTCGCCGAGTGGAATTGATGACTTCCACAATGTAGATGATGAAACAATCTATAAAGGAATGAGGGAGATTGCATCCTTGGGCTCCCTTTTAGCCGTTCACGCTGAAAGTACGGTTATGTGCGAACAGCTTGCAGAGGAAAGAATCGGTCAAGGCAGAGTTACGGCAAGAGATTATGTCGAATCGCGTCCGGTCATTTCGGAAATTGAAGCGGTACGAAGAATTCTTTCTTATGCAGAATTGACAGGCTGTAAACTTCATATCGTGCATGCAAGCAGCCGGAAAGTCGTGGAAGTGATCAATGATGCGAAACAAAGAGGCGTCGATATAACAGTTGAAACATGCCCACATTATTTGTCATTGACCATAAAAGATTTAGAAGAGCAAGGCGTCCTCGCAAAATGTGCCCCTCCACTAAGAGACCAAGAAGAAGTGGATGATTTATGGACAGCAGTCGCGAACGGAGAAATCGACACGATCGGTTCCGACCATTCCCCGGCGCCGGCGTCGATGAAAGTGATATCGGATAATATTTTTGATGGATGGGGAGGAATTTCGGGAGCTCAGTCCATGCTGAATATTCTTTTGACGGAAGGGCATTTCAAGCGGAATCTTCCATTGGAGAAAATTGTGGAACTAACTGTAACAAACCCTGCTAAGATATTCGGACTGACAACGAAAGGGACGATTGCAGCTGATTATGACGCTGATTTGACTCTTGTTGACTTGAACGAAAGCTTTGAACTGAAGAAGGAAGATCTGTTTTACCGTCATCAGCATTCACCTTACGTCGGCAGGACTTTCAAAGGAAATGTGAAGACGACAATTGTAGGCGGAGAGATCGTGTTCGAAAACGGACAACCAATACAAAAATAAAAAATTGGTGGGATATTGCTTTTTAATACCTGTTAAAGGGGAGGGGGAATTGTTACTGTGGCGTCAAAGGAAGCACGACCTCAATTGCAACAGAAAGGGAAATTCATGATTCCCTATTGGTGGAAAGTAGTTTTTGCATTCACGCTAGGGTGGATGTTCATTAATGCTAATAAATATTTCTTAAATCCCATTTTAGATAATATCGGTTTGGAATATAACCTGAATAACTCCCAGCTTGGGCTCGTCAACAGTATATTCTTTTTGACGTACACGATTGCACAAATCCCAGCCGGAGCTTTCAGTGATAAATTCGGAAGGAAAAAATTACTTGTCATCGGGTTCGTTTTATATGGGATTTTAACGGGCGTCAGTGGTCTTATGGCCGGCTTCACAGGCTTTTTGGTAGCTCGTGCGCTTGCGGGGCTCTCTTCCGCAACCTATTATGGGCCGCAATTCGCCCTGTCGTCTGAAGCGATTCCGGAAAAGCATCGAACTGTCGGCAGTGCCATTATTAACAGCGGATCAGGAATCGGAATCGCCTTCGGATTTATTTTATCGAGTACATTAGTTTTGGATATGGGAATGAAATGGACTGTTCCCTTTTATATCTTTGGGGTGCTGACGGTTCTTGTCGGACTCCTCATTGCGGCATTAGTTAAGGAAAAAAATCCGGATACCGTAAAAGAAAGGGAACAATTAGAGAAGACGGCTCATAATGGAGAAAAGATTTCTGTGATTTCATTGCTCAAAAACCGCAATCTGCTCATTACTTTCCTCGTCTTATTTTGTTCCATTTACGGCTTTACGGTCGTGGTCACATGGTTGCCGAAGTTTTTGGAGACAGAAAGAGGTTTCCACGGCAGTCAGGTCGGTTTAATATCTGCCTTGGTTCCATTGGCTTCCATACCAGGGGCGCTTGTAGCAAGTTATATATCAGATCGCTTAGGCAGGAAGAAGCCTTTCGCTTTCGTGCTCATTCCCATTGCGGCATTCGCATTATGGGCAACCGTGTATGTTCATAGTACGGCCTTGCTGATCACAGCGTTATTGGTTTATGGACTATTTGGCAAGATTGCGCTCGATCCGTTGCTGATTGCATCTGTTTCTGAAAACGTCCGTCAATCGGCGTATGGGATCGCCTTCAGTCTTTATAATTTCATTGGTATGATTTCGTCGGTTATCGCACCTTGGTTTGTCGGCTACCTTGCTGATAAAACAGGCAGCATGACTGCAGGATTTTACTCGGCGGTCATTGTGCTTGCCATTGGGTTCGTTCTGATGATGTTCTTTAAAGAAGGACCTAAAGCAACAGCGATGGATGCATAAACATGTAAAGGTAAAATGATTTATATTAAAAATTCAAAAGGGGCGGATGAATGTGGATACTATAACACGTGAAATTGCTCACCTCGAAGGTTGGTTAGCGGAATACGGTAAAGATCCTGAGGGAGGCGTTACCCGTTTACTTTATACAAAAGAGTGGGTTGAAGGGCAAAAAGCACTGGAAAAGTTAATGCAAGAGGACGGATTGACGACGCGTTTCGATGAAATCGGAAATTTATTCGGCCGTTTAGAGGGCAGTGCGTATAAAGATGAAACCATTTTAACAGGGTCACATGTTGACACCGTTAAAAATGGGGGAAAATTGGACGGTGCATTTGGGATTTTGGCGGGCATTTTAGCCATCCGTCTTTTAAAAGAAAAATATGGCCAGCCTCTCCGTAATCTCGAGGTCGTTTCGTTTGCAGAGGAAGAAGGAAGCCGTTTCCCTTATGCTTTCTGGGGATCGAAAAACTTCGTTGGTATCGCAAAGAAAGAAGATGTTGTAGACATAACGGATTTTAACGATGTTCCTTTTGTGGAGGCTATGAGGAAAGCCGGTTTTAATTTTAGAGATGAATCAAATACATTTCGCAATGATTTGAAAGGATTTGTTGAAATCCATATTGAACAGGGAAATGTGTTGGAGAAGGAAGGAAAAGACATAGGGGTTGTTCATAGCATTGTCGGACAACGGCGTTTTACGATCGAAGTGACGGGTGTCGCAAACCATGCAGGGACTACGCCGATGGGGTATCGTAAAGATGCTTTATTTGCCGCTAGCCAAATGATTAATGGGGTCATCAACAGGGCGAAAGAATACGGTGATCCACTCGTTGCGACAGTCGGCAAAATTGAAGTAAAACCGAATACCGTAAACGTTGTTCCAGGGGAAGCGTTATTTACATTTGACGTTCGGCATACGGAAAAAGAGGTCCTCGTAAAGTTTACGGAGGAACTGACAACGATCATCAAGAGGATTGCGGCTGATTCAGGTGTAGAGACGACTATTGATATGTGGATGGATGAGGATCCGATTCCTATGGATAAACAAATCGTTGAAACCATTGAAAAACAAGCGAAAGAAAATGGATTCAATTATAAAGTGATGCATAGCGGTGCAGGCCATGATTCACAAATTATTGCGCCAGTCGTGCCGACAGCGATGATCTTCGTGCCGAGTCGTGAAGGAATCAGTCATAATCCTTTGGAATATACAAGCCCGGAACAATTGGCAGTGGGTGTTCAAGCATTGATGAGCTCCTTGTATGCATTGGCTTACATGGAATGAAAATTTATATGTAGTAATCTCCCGAAGAGGCGCAGAAAAGTCATTGATTTTTCTACGTCTTTTTTGATGTTGATGAAATCCTGAAGACGTTTGGGCTCGTCCAGCATGAATAAATTCAATGGATTGATACAAACTGAAGAACAAGCGGTGGCTGATAAATGGTTAAGGAGGTGCATCCTAATGAACCAAATAAATTGTGATTTTTCACCGATGAAAGAAATATTGAAAAAGGATATTCGTGAAATCATAGCAACCTTACAGAAAAATTTAGAAGCAATCGGTAACGAAAATGATTGTCTGCTTAGCGATTTCGAGAAAGTTAAAGAAGAATTTTTGGACGTCGAGATGAAGGCCGCTACATTTTATTTAAATTGCTATTTATCTCCTTTTACGGACAAATATCCGGAGTTGTCAATTTGCATACAAAACATGTCGAAGAGGAGACATGGTGGCTTAATCGTCATCCAGAGGGAAAATCCACTTGAGCCCTTGATAAAATCGGGCATTCCTATACAGGCAGAAGTGTCCCATACTTTATTGGAATCAATTTTTTTCCCAGGGAGCCCACTTCATGACGGGGCAGTTTTGATCAATCGTAATCTTATTGTTTCCGCGGCGAATGTCCTTCCATTGTCAGGCAGAAATGCTGGAGATAAAAAACTTGGCATGCGGCATCGGGCGGCGTTAGGTTTATCTGAACAAAGTGATGCCCTTGTACTCGTCGTATCCGAGGAGACGGGGAAGGTCTCATTTGCTCTAAATGGAACCCTTTATCCTGTAACGACTTACGGTTCTAGTTGATTGCACTAACATACAGAAGGGAACATGTCATTGCGACATGTTCCCTTCTGTATGTTAGCACCTTATAACCATTTTTCGGCCCATGCCTCTACAGCCTTAAGGGCTTTCCCCAATTCATTCCCTTTTCTTGTTAAGGAATATTCGACTCGTACAGGACGGTCTGTAATGACATTCCTGAGAATAATGCCGCTTTCCTCAAGTTCTTTTATCCGTTCGTTAAGCACGCGCTTACTCAAATCGGGAATATAAGCATGAATCTCACTAAACCGTTTCGGTTCGTCGAGTAGTGAGTGGATAATAAGACCTATCCACTTCTTCCCGATTAATTGATAAGAATGTTCCACTTTGTCACATAGATGTGGTTGATGATTTGTTTCTTCCAAATTTCTCACCCCTTAGTTTGTACGTTATTTATTATCATAGTACTTTTAATAACCAACTATTCAAGCCGTTCATCGTTGTTCTCTATATATATTATTTAGTATAACCCAATTAATAGGAGTTGTACACGGATTTAATTCCTTTAATTTAATGGCTAAGTTACGATATTGGCTTTTATCAAGTTGAGAAGTATAGGTTTGTAGAAGTTTTAACAAATTCGACACATTCGTGTTGACTAAAAGTAACCTAGAGTATATTATTCGACTATGAAGTTCGATTGTTACTAAAAGTAACCGATCTCTTTATATAGATAGACTTGCTGATTCGAAATAAGTAAGGAGGGATTCGATTGGATCAGATCAATCGAGAGAAACTTCCGCTTTCCATTGGTACGAGCTGACAGCATTAGTTGACAGGTCCAAAAGGATATACTATTATTATCTTGAATTCAAGATAATTAAAAAGGAATGGTTGCATGGATCGTCAAACGATTGAATGTTACGAAGAAGATTTGTCGCTAAAGATATTTATTGTCCTATCCAGGGCGTTGCAAGAAATAAAAAAGCGTGCAGAAGAGGATGTAAAATGTTTGGGATTGAATCTGACCGAGTTTTCCGTTCTAGAGCTGATCTACAATAAAGGGGACCAGCCGATACAAAAAATCGGCGAAAAAGTATTGATTGCAAGCAGCAGCATTACTTACGTTGTAGATAAACTCGAAAAGAAAAAGCTGATCGAAAGAAAACCCTGTCCTAAAGATCGTCGTATCACGTATGCTGCTATAACACTAGAAGGATATGAATTGATGAGCGATGTCTTTCCAAAGCATAAGGCGGCAATGAAAGAAATTTGTGGTGGATTGAATGCTCAAGAAAAAGAACTTTTGATCGAACAGCTGAAAAAATTAGGCTATCATGCACAAAACATTTAAATTTTTTTAATCCGATATCTCGAATTCAACATTTATTAGTTTGACATAAATGGGGTATGATATGAAGATTTGTTGATAACTCTTTAACAAAGAGTGAAACGAAGTAACGACAAAACAAGTGGCATCCACTACGTCACCGCGATTGTCGGGCATCCACAAGAGAATGTGGGAGTTTACGCCGGAATCTTAGAGTAATCGTCACTCTTCCCTTCAGGAAAATCGTAAAGCCGACAGGGGAATAAAATCTCTCCCAGAGGGTAATTATAAGAATAGTGCTGTACTGAAAAAATTTCGCAGCTGATTCTTATAAGGTTTATAAATTAAAAGAAGCAGGTGTGAAAATGAGTTTTTTATCTAAACTATTTGGAAAAACAAAGGAGACAGAAAAAATGACAAATGTAAAATTAGCAGTAGTTTTTTATAGCATGGGCGGAACAAACTATCAAATGGCAAAATGGGCAGCTGAAGGAGCAAAAGAAGCAGGTGCTGAAGTAAGAGTATTAAAAGTACAGGAGCTAGCTCCACAATCAGTAATCGATGGAAACGAAGCTTGGAAATCCACTGTTAACGCAACAAAAGACGTTCCAGTCGCTACATCAGAGGATCTTGAATGGGCAGATGCGGTCATCTTCAGTGTACCGACTCGATTTGGAAATATGCCATCACAAATGAAGCAATTCCTTGATATCCAAGGCGGGCTATGGGCGAGCGGCAAGACGATTAATAAAGTAGTAAGTGCTATGACTTCTGCACAAAATCCACATGGCGGCCAGGAAGCTACATTGCTATCCCTATACACGTCCATGATGCACTGGGGTGCTATTATTGCAACTCCTGGTTATACTGATCCAGTTTTATTTGGAGCAGGCGGAAATCCTTACGGGACAAGTGTAACAGTCGGCCAAGACGGCAAAATGATCGAGGATGTGCAAGCGGCTGTTAAGTACCAAGCAAAACGCACAGTTACAGTTGCAGAGTGGGTTAAAAAAGGAAACGAATAAGAATTTATTGAAGGGATTGTCCAGG
>NZ_LQYA01000153.1 GCF_001531445.1 Sporosarcina koreensis | reverse complement strand
ACATCGACGCCGACAGCGCCTGGCTCGGCTGGCTGGGCTTCGGTCGCCTGCCGCTCCTCATGCTGCTCGTCCTCTTTCTAGCATGCTTCGGCATCGTCGGGCTGATCGGCCAGCAGATCGCGCGTGACCTGTCGGGATCGCTTCTGCCCAGCTGGGCGGCGGTACCCGGTGCTGGTCTGCTCGCCCTGCCCCTCACCGGGCTGTTCGCGCGCGGCCTCGCCAAGGTGATGCCTCGCGACGAGACAACCGCGATCCTGCAGGACCAGCTGGTCGGCCTGCATGGCCACATCGTGGTCGGCACTGCAAGTCGGGGCCATCCCGCGCGGACCCGCGTCCGCGATTTCCACGGGCAGGACCATTATGTGATGGCCGAACCCGACATGCCCGACACGCGCTTCGCGGAAGGCGACGAGATCCTGCTCGTCCGCCGCGAGGGCCAGATCTTCCGCGCGATCAGCAGCGGCGCTCCCCCTTTCTCACAGTGGATCGAACGATGAGCAATTTGCCGATACCCGCGTCCGACAGCCTGATCGAAGGCGGCCGGAGCATCTACCTGATAGCGCCGGCGGTCGTCGTCCTGACGC
>NZ_LQYA01000152.1:26257-29860 GCF_001531445.1 Sporosarcina koreensis | reverse complement strand
CTCTTCATTCAGCAATTCAGACGGGTCCGAAACCGCCAACTGCAGTCCGATCCCCGGCAATACCTGCTGAATGCGCGAGATATAAAGCGAGGGCAACAGCGATTTCCCTTCCTCATCCGAAATCGGGTACGAAATGAAAAGCTTCTCCCTCGCCGATGTAAACGCCCGGTAGGCCATATACGATTCATCCATAAGCTTCATTTTCGACGACGGGGCGAGCTCCAAGCCGCTCATCGCGAACCATTCACGATCTGAATCGGACAAGATCCCCTCCGCGTCGATCCGTTGCGGCAACACACCGTCATTGACACCGATAACGAAGCCTGTTTCGATCTCCATAAGGCTTGCCAGCTCGATCGTCGTCACCGTCACTTGATCGAGGGACGGCGGGATGCGCGTGAATTCGAGCGTATCGAATCCTTCATCTAAAATACGCGCAGCTTCCTTCAGCTCCAGCTGCTTGTCACCGAACATGAGGACAAACTGGTCAAGGACGTTAATCCATGATTCCCAAGCCTGTTCATGTTCCGTCGCGTTCAACAGTCGGCCCGCGCGTTCTTCATCCGCCCGCAAGTCAATAATCTTATCGTACACTTGCAGCGATTCCATGAACAGAAACAGTGCCTCCGCGACATCCCGGCCATTTTTCGACCGCTTCAGCCTGCCTTCGAACTGTGTAAGCGGCTCCCGGATCAAATCACGAATGCTATGCAGTTCCCGTTCCAACTGGAGTTCCTCGTCGGTCTGCACAGTCGTATGCAATTCCAGCCCACGATACCGCTTCACTTTCCAGCGCGTCTCATCGAACCACCGATTGCCGTATAGTCCATTGGCAAGCACGTAATTTTCCAGACGGTCCGCACGCTCCCGCCACAGAAGCTTATCTTCTCGATGCGGGAAAAACAAATCCGTCTTCACCGCGCGGAATACCGATTCATACGTCCAGCCTGACGTGACGGCTTCAAGAACCGACCTTGAAAACTCGATGAGCGGATGGTGGAGCATCGGCTTTTTCCGGCTAATGAATACCGGAATGTCATATTGCGAAAATATCGTTTCAATGAGTTCATCGTATTTGTCCGGCTGCCGGTACAGAATCGATATTTCCTTATACCGCTCGCCCTTCATGATAAGTTCCCGGATTTTCCTTGCGACCGCATGGATTTCCGCCCGCCGATCCGTCGCCTCGATGAGAGAAACCGATCCCTCAGATGGCCTTTCCTTCGGTGGATATTTCTCGAATTCGTTCTCGAAGTGGCGCAGCTCGTCATTCTTAAACCGGAGAGGCTGTCCCATATGGATCCCCTCTTCGATATCCACCGCTTCATTGCGGGCGATCTCCCGGAGCTTCATCGACGTGCGGACAGGATTGAAGAACAGTTCATGATCCGCATGTCCCGACAAATCGGATTCCATCGGCAAGACGACTGTCACGCGGTTGCCATGCTTCATCAGTTCCGTAATGATTTCATACTCCCTCGCTGTGAAACTTTCAAACCCATCTATATAAATCTCTGCGCTCTTCATAAGTTCCGAGTGTTTGATCTGCGACGCGAGCAAAGCCAAATGCCCCTCGCTATCGACGTAAGTAGTACCGAGCCGTTCCTCGATTTTCGATACAAGCAATGAAAGATCGCTCACCTTGTCCTGCAACGTCCGTGGAGCATCGGCTGTAGCCAGTTGCTCCCGGAACTCGGCTAATGTTTCCCGGTCAAGGCAATAACGGCTGAACTCCTTCATGAGATCGCCGATTTTCTCCGTAAACCCTCTCTTATTCGCAGCCTGTTTGAACAACTTCAGCTCTTCCCGATTCTCCTCCAGCACACTTCGCACAAGCATCCTGTAACCGAATCCGTCGACTTCCTTCCGCGTAATGCCGCCCGTTTCCTGCAGCACCCGCCATGCGAGTCGTTTAAACGTGGAAACTTGAGCGCGGATCAAGCCATTCAGACCGAAATTCACCGACAAGCTAAGCTCCATCGAATACGACATCTGATCCGGCACGATCAGAATGACTGCTGGACCCAACGGATTCCGTTCAAGCTCCTCGGCAATCTCCCGCTCAATAACCGTCGTCTTCCCCGTCCCGGCTCTCCCAGTCACAAACCGCAATGTCATGGCCCTCTCCCCCTTTCTGTAAATCAAAAGAACCTATCTTCCTTTCTTTCATTGTACCGAAAGTTAAGGAAGACAGGAACTATTAACAGTGGAAGTTTTGATTCGACAAATGCGTACAGCGCGATAAGTAGAACACGGAAATAAAAATCCCAACGGCCCATATAATACGCATAAATTCGCTAACTCGCGCATAATCCATCCCCAAAGTCCATAAATCGTTTTATCCACGTATAAAACCGTCTTTGTACGCATAATTCACTAGAATGACGCATAAATCCATATCTTTGCGCATAAAAAGTGATTCTCACGTATAACTCTTCAATTCTCTTCATCTTCCCCTTGAAAAATCGTGCTCGATTCCTCTTCCACCTTCCGATCAAGCCGCTTCTCAAGCCACTTGCCTACCGCCCAGAGAAGCACGATGATTCCAACGACGATCCCCGTCCGCAAAGGCTGTGTCAATAGCGCCTTCAAATCATACCCGATAAAGCTCATCGTGAAAATCATGACTAACTTTCCAGCCATCAAAATGAACAAATAGTTTTTCTTCTTCATATTCGACAAGCCCGCCACCAGATTCACCAAGGCAGATGGCGTAAAAGGAAAGCAAATGAACAAGAACAACGGACCAAACCCATTCCGCTCGACCCAGCCGATCAATCGTTGAACCCGCTCATGTTTTGTTAAAAAACGCAAAAAGCGATTCCTTCCATACTTTCTAATAATCAAAAACACTGCATACGAACCCACTACCGTCCCCGCCCACGATAATATGAACCCATACCATATTCCATAAGCAACCGTATTCGCAATAACAAATGCAAATAACGGTAAAAAAGGTAAAAACGATTCTATAAAAGGCAGCAAAAGGCCAATAAACGGACCCAACGCCTTATAACGCTCCGCCAACTCCGTAATCTTATCTACATCTAGCCATTCATCCATCTGCAACACCCTCGCCTGTCAACAATCGACCTAACCGATTCCATCAATTTACTATCGAATATTCCCTTTTCCTTTAAAGAATAACACCAAAACATCAAAATATAGTATAATTTCAATCATACATAAATGAAAGACGTGACAACATGGTGAAAAATCAATTCATTGCCGGCCTAAAAGCAGGACTAAGTATCGCCATCGGCTACTTCCCGATCGCCCTCACTTTCGGATTACTCGCAAAAACAACAGGCCTCCCCCTCATCGAAGCGACCGCCATGAGCATATTCGTCTACGCTGGGGCAGCCCAATACATATCACTCAACCTAATCTCATTCGGGGTCGACCCGTTCACCATCGTCATCAATACATTCGTCGTCAACATCCGTCACTTCCTTATGACGGCTTCACTGAATGAAAAGATGCATCGCGCACCCAAATGGGTAAAAGCGATCTATTCATTCGGCATCACGGACGAATCGTTCTCCGTCCTGGCAACTGGGAAGGAAAGCAAAATCCCGACAGCATACGCATTCGGCGTGACAA
>NZ_LQYA01000152.1:24941-26222 GCF_001531445.1 Sporosarcina koreensis | reverse complement strand
CTGCCCGACTTCCTGCAAGTCGCCATGTCGATTGCCCTTTACGCCATGTTCATCGGCCTCCTCGTGCCCGCCATGAAAGGGAACCGAAAAGTCGTCATGCTCGCAGCACTCGCCGCAGTCATCCATTGCATCATCTACATCGGCGAGTTGCTTTCCACCGGCTGGGCAATCCTTGTCTCAACTCTCGGGTCCGCTATACTCATTGAAATCATCTATGCAAGGCATGGCAAAAACTCACAGGCTTTGCATTCGGAAAAGGAGGAATCCTAATGGGACCGACCTATTGGTGGATGCTCTTCGGAATGGCGCTCGTCACCTACATCCCGCGCATGGTGCCCCTTACATTCCTTGACGGCAAGGAACTGCCCCCGATCGTCAGTGGCGTCCTGAGCAACATCCCGTACGCCGTACTTGGAGCACTCATCTTCCCGGCGATCATCTTCGTCCAGGAAGGCAACATCCTATTCGGCGTCATCGGTGCAGCAACCGCCTTCCTTATCGCATTTCTCGGCGGTGGGGTCATGCCCGTCGTCCTCGGTACAATCGGTGTACTTGCCGTCTATAGCTTTTTTATGTAATGAAAATCCTGGTAAGTGATCATAAATCACTGCGAGTGATCTTAAACCACGACAAGTGATCTAAAATCTCCTCAAGTGATCATAAAGATCTTCCCCAATGATCCTTAACCGTGCGATTGCAGAAAAAGGCCGCCCCATTACCGGAGCGGCCGTTTAATATTCATTCATCCACCTGTTTGCCTTGCCTTCTCGCCTTTTTCACCATCAGCGTCGCATACCAGAAACCGACCGTCAGCGAAAGTGCATCTGCTGCGTACAGGATCCAGTTATGTGTGTAACCCGCATAAACCGACGCCGCGATGAGCGCAATCGTCAACGCGAGCCCGACATAATGGTGGAACGTGACGCGCGTGAAAAAGACGACGAGCAACCCAGGCAAGAACAAGGCGAGCATCAATTTCGTTTCCAAAGTAGCGATATCCATTTACCACCAAACCTTCCCTATGGAATTAACGAACGACCAGCAATCCCAACCGGTGATGATCATGACGATAGATTACTTGCTGCATAAGCCGCACTTCCCCGTCTCGGCCGATCACTTGCAGACGGCAATGGGCCGCATTCACTTGAATCGCGTCATACAATTCCTTTTCATTCGACACTTGAATGCCGTTTACGGTCCGGATACATTCCCCCGGGATCAAACCGAGTTTTTCACCTGGCGATTCCGGTAAAATGCCCGCAATGATGACTCCCGTTGGTT
>NZ_LQYA01000152.1:0-24927 GCF_001531445.1 Sporosarcina koreensis | reverse complement strand
TCGTCAGCATCGCCCTTCCGATAACGCCGATGAGCAACGCCGCCCAACCAAGAATCGGCATCCACCAAGCTAATGCCCCTACTACAACGACAATGACACCAATGACGGTAATCGCTTGTCCAATTTTCGGGAATAACATATCCGGAAAGCTTGCTCTCGCGACTTGGGAAAAACCGATTACAATCGGAACAGGGAGAAAGCTGAACGCGGTTGCTCCCAGCGTAAATTGTGGCCAATAGGGCGCGATTCCCGACAGGAAATCTCCCGGCACGAGAAACACGATCGGCAATAGCCAAAGCCGCTTGGATTTATACGCAGCGGCCCGCAATCCGCGGTTCGTCTTCGTCAAGAACGGAGAGGCGTAATCCGCAGTATGCCGGCGGACAAGAAGCCCTTCGACAATGAGGAAAAGTCCTGCGATGACAGGGACCGTCAGCGCCATGCCGCCGAACAGATCGATGTCGCCCGGCGTCCACCCACGATACCCAAAGTCGGGACCCCATTGCTGAAACGCATACAAACCGAAAAATGCGATTGCTGCAAAATAGATTGGCGATGCAATCTGATAATAGAACGAAATCATCGATAAAATAGCGACTGCAGAAAACAGTGCAATCCAGCCGATATCGACAGTCAAGCCGATTCCAGATAGGAGGATCGATAGGATCAACGCAGGCAACCATGATTCAGCGAGCAGCCTTTTCATTTCCGTCAGGCCAGGGTGAAGTCGCACGAGGAAGCTGCGCCGTTCCCGCTTTACCCGGAAATACCCTAACCCGACCGCCGCCACTATGGCAATCAACCAAACGGGATTCAGGAAAAATAGTGCAATAGCTTGTAACAGATCCACTAGTACTTGTTCACTCATCAAACGTCACCATCCCATCCCCGAAAACATGATTATTCCCTATTGTATCAAAAGAAATGGCTCGCGTGTGAGACGGCTGAAAAAATTCTCTCACTTCCTCCTAATTGCGCAGTAAAAAACTCCCTGCCAATAAGCAGGGAGCATAGAAAGATGGAAGTTAATGGGGCCCTTGAGCGATTTATTGAGCCCTTCTCAGTTCAGTCGTTCAACAAATGATGCACGTAGCCGATTGCGACTTGCAGCTGTTTGTCGTTTGCTTTATCTTTTCGGTAGTTCTCAACGTGTTCGCGGATCGCCGCGAAGAATTTACGGTCCATGATGCTTTCTGGCGATACTTTTGCATCGACTCGGAACTCATGGACGGCAAGGGCGGTCGCTTCGTCAAAGTAGCCATCATCCCGTTCAAGCTTATAGCCGAGGCCGGACAGAAGCCGTTGTCCGTAGGCGATATCTTCGTGATAGTCGCCGGTTGCATAGACGTCAGTCGAGAAACGGATATGCTCGGTGAACAGCTTGCTTTGCTCGGTTTCCAAGTCGACATTTACGCCCTTCCCGTGAATCCATGTCTCTTTCGGTGTCAGCCATTTATGTGTGGATAACTTCATTTCACCGCCATTCGAAAGCTCCATCGTATCTTGGACGGTCCCTTTGCCGAAGCTAACTTGCCCGATAATGAACCCTCTTCGCAAGTCCTTCATTGCGCCGCTCAACACTTCACTAGCAGATGCGCTCCCTTTATCCTGAAGCAGGACGATCGGTATTTTTTTCAGTTTTTCATCAAAATTGAATTTCTCTGAAGGCTCTACAACGAGCGGTGTCAATTGGCCTTTCGCGTTTTGCATGTATGCGAAGACCGTGTCATCCTGCAATAAACTTCCGGCAACCTCTCCGACAGCCCGCAAATAGCCGCCCGGATTGCCGCGCACATCGATCACGAGCGCCTCTGCTCCGCCTTTGATCATGTCATCGGTCGCCTTTTTCCATTCGGCCGCCGTTTCATCACCGAACATCGTCAACGCTATGTAACCGAATTTCGTGCCCCTTTCCTCCATCAATTCAGCTGTCACTGTTTTTACAGGAATGACTTCACGCATCACTTTCAATTCAAGATGCTTATTCAAGTCCGGCCTGTAAATCGTCATGTCCAAGGCAGTCCCTTCTTTGCCCCGGATTTTCTTGATGACTTCCTGCAACGTTAAGCCCCCGAGCGCCTCCCCGTTGATGCGGACAATTTCGTCATAAGGCTGCAAGCCCGCTTTCTCGGCTGGAGATCCTTTAATTGGCGAGACAATGATATATCTTCCGCCAGACCTCGTGATTTCCGCACCGATTCCGACCTTTTCCCCGGCGAGCGATTCTCTGTGTGCCGCGGCTTCCTCTTCCGATAAATATGTGGAATATGGATCACCGATAACATCTGCCATGCCGCGCAAAGCCCCTTCAATGAGCCTGTCCCCTTCCACCGGGTACACCGCATTCTCCTGAATGATGCCATACGCTTCGTCAATGACAGGGAAAGCCCCTTTCATCACCGAATCCGCCCTTTTCCCTTTATCCGCGGAGCAACCGTCCAACAGTAGAAATACGCTTGCCGCCATTACCGCTAGTATCGCAAAAACGAAAAACCGGCTTCTGCGCATCGATAACATCCCTCCTCCGTCCACTATATGAACGGAATGGGCATGTTACGACAACAGAAATCCGGCTTTCTTCAATCTAAATCGTCGATAAGCATTTGCAAAGTCGATTCATCCATCGGCCCTTTAACAATTTGGGAAATGGTTCCATCCGTATTCAGCATATACGTCGTCGGAATTTGAAACACTTGATACTCTTCCCCGACAATTCCCGTTTCATCCAATGGAATTTTGAACGTCAAACCGTAGGAATCACTGAATTCCTGGACAACTTTCACGCCACGGTTTTCGCTGCTCGTCAAATTGACAGCGACGATTTCCACGTTGTCATCCTCTGCGGAATTCTGGTAATAATTTTGCATATGCGGCATTTCCGCCTTGCATGGCGGGCACCATGTTGCCCAGAAATTTAGGACAACCTTTTTCCCTTTCAGTTCGGACAATTTGAGCATCTCGCCGTCCAATGTCGCCAATTCGAAGTCAGGCGGGAGGTTGCCAAAGTCCAATCCGACGTCACCTTCGGCAGTAGTTCCTTCCGTTCCATCCTTCGATTGGATCAGGACGCTGGATTTATCAATTGGATCCGCTTTCTTCACATTTTGGTTGATCATAATGGCTACCATCGATCCAATGAGCAATGCAGCGATTACGTAACCGATCACTTTCTTATTCATCCTGTTTCCCCCGTTCAAATGTTGATTCCTTCAAAAACAGCATAATGAAAAACACCCCGATCAATATCGTTACGAGAAGCGGCGGATTCATCAAACCTTTCGGCTGGATGGCAGCGACAAAGACATGTGCTGCCATAAATAGCATTGAAAGCTGAACGATATGACTTCCGTTTAGACCTACGTTTTTCCAATTGAAAAGTAATAGAACTAGAAAGACGACAACCGTTCCGATAGATGCGAACAAGTTTCCTTTATTCAACAGCACCATCGCCACTTGGAAGACGGCTTGGACGGAGACTGCGCCGATGAATAAAGCAACGAGCATATCCTTATCAATCCGTTTCTTCCACCAGTCAAGCCATGTACGGAACAACACGAAAGCCAATCCAAGGATGAATCCGACAAGTCCTCCATTGAAGTAAAGAAGCGCGAACGGTGCATGGATGACGATTTTGAAATCCGTAATGATCACTGATAATTTCCATATAAGGATGAGATAAAAAATCGCGTCCCCGAACCGATTCGCGGGCTTCTTCCCGTATTTCAGCCGAATAGCAATATATGAAAGAATACAGGCAGCAATGAAAGCAATCCACGTGGAAGGCACTGTTAAATTGCCGATTAAGAACAGTTTGGTGACAGTCATTCGAGCTTAAACCCCTTTGATATCCTTATACGGATAATGCTAATGGAAAAACATTGACGTTGCGAGCATAATGCCTCCAGTATCGCGGACAAATGGGAAGACTTTGTGAAGTATCGCATTATCGAAAAAAGGAACTGCACCTCCGATTGACGACCAATCAGGGTACAGTTCCTACAGGTTTTAGTTAAAATGAAACATATCGTAATGGATTCACAGCGCTCGGACCGGATGCTGTCCAGTTCCCGATGTGCATTTCAAAATGCAAGTGAGGACCCGTGGATGCTCCCGTATTGCCGACAGCTCCGATATATGTGCCTTTGTCAACAACTTGTCCACTGCTGACGCCGATTTTCGATAGATGTGCGTAAACTGTCGTGAAAATACTGCCGTTCGTTGAATGGGTAATCATGATGACATTCCCGTAGCCGCCCATCTGTCCGGCATACGAAACGACTCCGTCCCCAGCCGCTACGACCGGTGTTCCAATCGGTGCGGCGAGGTCCGCTCCACGATGTTGACGTTTTGTATGATAGATCGGGTGCATCCTCCAACCGAATGAAGATGAATATCGGCCATTGGCAGGTTTCGTCCAGAAGCCATTGGATACATGTGGCAATGAGCCTGGTTTAGCTGCCGCAGCCGCCTCTTGCTCTTTCCGTTTGCGTTCTGCCTCTTTACGGGCGATTTCCGCGATACGCTTCTGTTCAGCAATTACTTTTTTCTCCAACTGTGCATCTACTTCAATTGCTTCATGAAGTTCTTCTTCCAATTGGTTCTTTTCTTCAGAAAGCCTTTCCTGCTCCGCTTCCAATTGATCAATCACTTTACCTTTTTCTTGTTTTCTAGCTTTCAAATTCGCTTTCAGCTTATCAAGCTTCGCTTTGCTTTCTTCCAACTCTTTCAGTTTCTTTTCGACGAGCTTCTTTTCAGCTTCAAGCTGCTCAATATCTTCCTGCTGCTTACGCATAATATCACGGTCCGCATCCATCAGTGTTGTAACTGCGGAAAAACGGTCGATGAAATCAGCGAAACTGTTTGCTCCAAGCAGAACGTCTATGTAGCTTACATCGCTGCCCTTCACTTGCATTGCACGTACGCGTTCCCGAAGAACGACATCGCGTTCAGCGATTCTTTTTTCAAGATCTGCAATGGATTCCTTCAAAGCTTCGATTTCTTCATTCGTTTTGTTGATCTTATCGATGACGCGGTTGATGTTCGCGTTCGTTTCTTCGATTTCCTTATTCAATGCACTGATTTGGTTTAAGAACTTTTGGATTTCATTCTTTGTCGCCTTGATTGCATTATCTTTATTCTCCATGCTGGTTTTCAGATTTTGCTTTTTCTGTTGGTTTTGCTTTTGTTCCTTCTTCAAATCGCTCAATGTACTCGCCAAAGCCCCTGATTCGCCTACAACCGAGGCCATCAGGAGGACAATGACAAAACTCGCCATAATCCATCTACGCTTGTTCAACTTCTTATTTCCCCCTTTAAGCTACTGCTGCAGGTTGTTTCATTCACTATCGGACTCGCTGGGGACTACAGCATTCCCCACTTTCGTGACAGCCTATTAGGCTCTAAGAAATTTGCGGACAGACATGAAACTGCCCCATACTCCGATAAACACGCCCATGAAAAGAAGAAGGCCATTCACCTGAAGAATGAAAGGTGTTGCATTCAATAATTGGAATAATTCGTTCTGCAATCTTGGCTGCCATTGCGAATAAAGCTCATAATACGAAACGGAAATGACGACCATCGGGATGATCGCTCCGAGTACGCCCAGCCAAACACCTTCCAGTACGAACGGAATCCGTACGAAACTATTAGTTGCACCTACAAGTTTCATAATCTCAATTTCTCGTCCTCTCGCAACAATTGTGAGACGGATCGTATTTGAAATTAAGAACATCGCAGTGAATAGCAGGGCAAGAATGAGCACCATTCCAATGTTTCGGCTCATATTGAGCACATTGAACAATTTCTCGATTTTTCCTTCGCCGTAGACAACTTGATCTGTATTGTCGTACGTAGCAATTTCCTCGGCGACTTCAGCTGTCTTCTGGGGATCCGCCGCTTTTACATAGAAAGCGTCTCCTAACGGATTGCTCTGCTTGTAAAGGTTCAATTCATCCCCGAAGGATTTGATCATCTTATCTAATTCTTCATCCTTTGTCGCATGGATGACTTCACTTACACCGGATGTTTCCCGGACTTGCTTTTCCAATATTTTCACAGCCTCGGCATCTGCCGCCGGTTCCGTGATGACTTTGATTTCCACGTCATTCTCTAGATTATCCGCCAATTGGTTCAAGTTCATCATAATAACGATGAACACACCGACGAGCAGGAGCGTGACGGTAACCGCACTGACAGAGGCGAACGTCATCCAGCTGTTCCGGCCGAGGCTTTTCAGACTCTCTCTGAGATGCCGCCCCATCGTCCTAGCCTTCATAATCGTATACCCCTTCATATTCATCTCTCGTGATCATTCCGCCATCGACGACGATGACCCGATGTCTGATTGTATTTACAATCTCTTTATTATGCGTGGCCATGACGATTGTCGTGCCGCGTGCATTTATCTGTTCAAATATCTTCATGATTTCCCAAGATGTATCAGGATCCAAGTTACCTGTCGGCTCGTCCGCAATGACGACCTTCGGGACATTGACAATCGATCTCGCAATGGAAACCCGTTGCTGTTCCCCACCCGACAGTTCGTTCGGGAACATCCTCGCCTTTTGTGTCAATCCGACCAGTGCCAATACATCATTCACTTTTTTGCGGATCTGCTTCGGCGATTCCTCGATCACTTCAAGCGCGAACGCGACATTCTCGTAAACATTCAATTTAGGAAGCAGTTTGAAGTCTTGGAAGACGACGCCGATCTGTCTTCTTAAATAAGGAACTCTCTTATTCCTTAACGTTGCTAGATTAATGCCGTTTATAATGATGTCGCCTTTTGTCGGGGATTCCTCGCGATACATCATTTTAATGAACGTCGATTTCCCCGCTCCGCTCGGCCCAACGACATAAACGAACTCGCCTCGAGCAATTTCGACGTTGATGCCATTTGCAGCAACGACCCCGTTCGGGTATTTCTTATAAACATCTTTCATCATAATCATGTTAAAACCACCTGAATCGTATTGTCTTCCACATTTTTTGCCGACAAATTTATTATAACATGTATAGGCTTGCTTAGTATTACAGATATGTTTCATTTGGTCTGACACAATTCAACAGCTGTTTTTTCGAAAGACGGTGAATCGACATTATGCGCCCTCTTCCCTTTTTCACTATAAAAATATCTATAGTTTATTTGATTTAAAGCATTCATTTTTGCGTTTGAACCGCTTTCCTTTGTAATGTCCATGCAATAGTTTGGCAATGAATTCCCACTTTTTATTCAACAAAAAAATGCAACAGGCCAGTTATGACCCATTGCATTTTTCACAACACTTATTTTTTTTCAGCAAGCCATTTTGCGACTGCATCCAGGTCTTCACCTTGAATTAATCCGCCAGGCATGCCGTTCGATGTGCCGTTTTCGATAATATCGTGGATTTCACTTTCGGAAAGCTCGGAGCCAATGTTCGCCAATGCCGGAGCAGATCCACGTCCTTCAAGATTACCGCCATGACAACTTGCGCAGCTATTCTGGAAAACCTTATCCGCGTCAACTGCAGCCGTATCTCCTTCACCGGCATTGTCGTTGCCGCCGCCGCATGCACCAAGTACAAGAGCCGCGCCAAACATGACTGCTACTAGCTTGTTCTTCATATTGTTTCCTCCCGTCATAAAATGTATCCTACAGTCCCTAGTATACCAAAGGATCAGGATTATACACCGCAAGGGCAGGCACCCATTTTTATCAAATTGATGACAAATTGGAAAGTTTTTCACCAAGCGGATGTATCTCATTGACCTTTACCTTTTACTATTGCCGTAAATCGGATTTTCAAACCTTTTTGGTCGGTAGTGGAGAGCGGATTCGATGAGTCATTAGTCCCGAAATGATCATATATACTGGGAAATGATCGATAACTGTCGGGAAATAAACGATAAGTCGGCTCAATTGATCGATAACTATTGGGAAATGAACGATATCCGCCGGGAAATGATCGATATCGCCGACACAGCATGTGAACACTTGTGAATAAAACAAAAAAGCGCACCGAAGTGCACTTTTTACGTTTCACTATGAAATTTTCGAGCGTAAATAGGCGTTGATGAACATATCGATTTCCCCGTCCATGACGGCGCCGACGTTACCTGACTCCTCATTCGTACGGTGATCCTTCACCATGGAGTATGGATGGAACACGTAGGAACGGATCTGGCTTCCCCAGCCGATTTCCTTCTGCTCACCCCGGATTTCAGCTAAACGCGCCTCTTCCTCTTCCACCTTAATTTGGTAGAGCTTCGCTTTCAAGAGGTTCATCGCACGCTCACGGTTTTTGATCTGTGAACGTTCCGTTTGACACGTCACGATTGCGCCAGTCGGAATATGCGTAATCCGTACTGCGGAATCCGTCGTATTGACGTGCTGACCGCCTGCACCGCTTGAACGGTACGTGTCGATTTTCAAGTCTTCCGTACGGATTTCGATGTCGATATCACCATCGAATTCAGGCATCACTTCCACAGAAGAGAAGGATGTGTGACGACGGCCCGAAGAATCGAATGGTGAAATGCGGACGAGACGGTGGACGCCTTTCTCCGCTTTTAAATAGCCGTATGCATTATGGCCTTTGATGGATAGCGTCACGGACTTCACGCCTGCTTCATCCCCGGCTTGATAGTCAAGCGTCTCCACTTTATAGCCTTGATCTTCAGCCCAACGTTGGTACATGCGGAGTAGCATGGAAGCCCAGTCTTGGGACTCCGTTCCGCCTGCGCCAGAATGGATTTCAAGAACGGCATTGCTGCTGTCGAACTCGTCACTCAATAGCATTTGTAAGTCGAAGTCTTCCATTTTCTTCTTGAACTCTTTCAACTCGGAAACCAGTTCTTCTTGAAGTTCTTCATCGGCTTCTTCGCGAAGCAATTCAAGCGTCATTTCCAAGTTTTCCTGCGTGTCGTTCAATTCATGGAATGAACCGACTGACGCTTTCAGTGCATTTGATTCTGAAATGACTTTTTGCGCGCTGTCCTGGTTATCCCAGAAGCCTGGCTCCAGCATCACTTCATCCAATTCCTGCATACGTGCCTCTTTGTTTTCTAAGTCAAAGAGACCCCCTGAAGTCCGCTAATTTCTTAGCTGTTTTGTCAAGCTCGTTCCGTACATCGGATAATTCTATCATAGTTGTTCCTCCTGAAATAAAAAAATGTGTCGAATAGTATTTCCGCTACAGGCGGACGCTTTCCACGGGCACGGCCTCAGCCGCTTCCCTCGCTGCGCTCAGTCCAGGGTCTTCATCCCGTGCTGTTCCCGCTGGAGTCGCCGCCTTTCGCTTCAATCCAGGTTACTTCAAAATTTGAAGTGACATAAATGAAACTTCCATCAGCAAGCATGGATAATCCTGCTCGCTGATGGGAAGTCAAGTTGTTGCGTGTTGTGCCAGGCAATCATTTGCCGTGGCAGTTTTTGTACTTCTTGCCGCTTCCGCAAGGGCACGGATCATTCCGGCCGATGTTGACAGCGCGGCGCACCGGCTTTTTCGTCACTTTTTCTCCGTCCTCTTTCGGGTTGACGGCTTGCCCTTTCGCTACTTCCTCGCGTTCGAGGTTGTTGCGGATTTCTGCCTTCATGACATATTTCGCAGCGTCATTTTCGATGGCCTCCACCATTTCCTCAAACATGGCGAAACCTTCCGATTGATAGGCACGTAGTGGATCGGTCTGGCCATATGCACGTAAATGGATGCCGTGACGCAGCTGATCCATCGCGTCGATATGGTCAGTCCATTTCGAATCAATCGCACGTAGAAGGACGACTTTTTCAAATTCCCGCATCCGGTCCTCTGACATTTCGGCTTCCTTCTCATTATAGCGTTCAATGACCGCATCGTGAATCATTGATTTTAATTCCTCTTCGGATTTTTCTTCCATGTCCTTCACCGTCAACCGGCCTTCCGGAAGGAGGTTCGCGCCTAGGAAATCTTCAAGGCCTTTCAATTTCCATTCCGTCTCTTTCTCATCAGGTGCATGCATTGCAACAGCACGATCGATGACATTCGTCAACATGCCCTCAAGGACTTCACGGATATTTTCGGACGCAAGCACTTCATTACGTTCCTTATAAATAATTTCACGCTGTTGACGGAGCACATCGTCATATTGCAGCAAACGTTTCCGGGAATCAAAGTTATTCCCCTCAACGCGTTTCTGTGCAGATTCAACGGAACGCGACACCATTTTCGATTGGATCGGCGTCGTGTCGTCCATACCTAGCTTCGTCATCATGCCCTTCATTTGCTCGGAACCGAAACGGCGCATCAATTCATCTTCAAGGGACAAGTAGAACTGTGTCACACCCGGATCCCCTTGACGACCTGAACGTCCACGCAGCTGGTTGTCGATACGGCGTGATTCGTGCCGCTCCGTACCGATGACCGCTAACCCGCCGACTTCTTGAACACCTTCACCAAGCTTGATGTCCGTACCACGGCCTGCCATGTTCGTCGCAATGGTGACGGCGCCTTTTTGCCCCGCTTCCAAAATGATTTCCGCTTCACTGCCATGGTTTTTCGCATTCAATACATTATGCGGAATGCCGTATTTTTTCAAGAAATTCGATATGATTTCTGATGTTTCAATTGCAACTGTCCCGACGAGAACCGGCTGTCCTTTTTTATGGCGGTCCTTAATATCCTCGGCAACCGCCTTATATTTCCCATCCAATGATGCGTAAATTAAATCCGGTCGGTCATCCCGCGCAATTGGGCGGTTCGTCGGAATGGCGATGACATTCATATTGTAAATATTACGGAATTCTTCCTCTTCCGTTTTCGCAGTACCCGTCATTCCGGACAGCTTATCATACATCCGAAAGAAGTTCTGGAACGTAATCGTCGCGAGTGTCATCGTTTCATTCTGGACTTCAAGGCCTTCCTTCGCCTCGATTGCCTGATGCAAGCCATCGCTGTAACGACGACCGCTCATCAAACGTCCCGTAAATGAATCGACGATGACCACTTCGCCCTCTTGAACGACGTAATCGACGTCGATATGCATGCTCGCATGCGCTTTCAACGATTGGTTGATGGCATGGTTCAACGTAACATGCTTCAAGTCGAACAAGTTCTCGATGCCGAAAGCTTTCTCCGCCTTTTCGATACCCGATTCTGTCAAAACGACACCTTTTGTCGACTCGTCATAGGAATAATCTTCTTCCTTTTTCAACGTAATGACGAAACGGTTCGCCAAGCGGTATAGCTCTGCCGACTTCGACGCTTGCCCAGAAATGATCAACGGCGTACGCGCCTCATCGATCAAAATGGAGTCGACTTCGTCAATGACCGCATAATGAAGCGGCCGCTGCACTTTATGCTCATCATACAAAACCATGTTGTCGCGCAAATAGTCGAACCCGAGTTCGTTATTCGTCGTATACGTAATGTCCGCCGCATACGCCTCGCGCTTTTCTTCTTTCGACAGGCTATTCAAGTTCAAGCCGACTGTCATGCCAAGGAATTCGAATAGCTCGCCCATCTCCGTCGCGTCACGGCTCGCGAGGTATTCGTTCACCGTCACGACATGGACGCCCTTGCCTTCAAGCGCGTTCAAATAAACCGAAAGAGTCGACGTTAACGTTTTCCCTTCCCCGGTCTTCATTTCCGCGATATTCCCTTCATTCAAAGCAGCCGCACCCATGATCTGTACACGGAACGGATACATGCCAAGCACGCGGCGGGCAGCTTCACGGACGACCGCGAACGCTTCCGGCTGTATGTCTTCAAGCGCCTCGCCATTCGCAACACGCTCTTGGAATTCTGCCGTTTTCGCTTTCAGTTGTTCGTCGGAAATCCGCTCCATTTCAGCTGCATGCTCTTCAACTTTATCTGCAATCTTGTCTAGACGTTTCAAATCTCTTTTATTCGGATCAAACATTTTATTCAATACGCCAAGCATTTAGGTCACATCCTCATTAAGTTCACCCCTCATTTTAACACTCTGAAAAGCACCGTGCAAATAGTCGAGGTAGATTCGTACAGGTTTTTTGAAAAATCGTTTTTCTATGGCGTTGCTGAACACCAAAAACGCATAAAGTCCCATATATGTTCATAAACGCTTTTCATTACGCATAATGCCAATGAAGTACGCATAAATTCGATGAAACTCTCATAAACCTTTAAATAAGACGCATAAACACCGCAAAAGATGCATGACGGCATGTTTCTATCCATAATAAAACCCCCGGATTTCTCCGGGGGGAAATGCGGGTCAATTTAATTTGTTTCAATCAAACCGTATCTTCCGTCTTTACGCTTGTAGACGATGTGTGTTCCGTCCGATTCAGCGTCTGTGAAGATGAAGAAGCTGTGGCCGAGCATGTTCATTTGAAGGATGGCTTCCTCTTGGTCCATCGGTTTCAAATCGAATTGCTTTGTGCGGACGACTTCAAATTCAGAGTCCTCGCTCACCTGTTCTTCATTGCCGTTCCTTTCCTTCTCCACGGATTGCAGGAAAGCTGCGACGCCTTCGCGTTCACGGAATTTGCGGTTTACTCTAGTTTTATATTTCCGGATTTGACGTTCGAGCTTGTCGACGATCAAGTCGATTGCCGCGTACATATCGTCATGGCGCTCCTCTGCCCGAAGAGTCAAATTCTTCATAGGAATTGTAATTTCCACTTTAGTCTGTTTGTCGTTATACACTTTCAGGTTTACGTGGGCTGTTGCGTTCGCGCCCTCTGTGAAGTATCTTTCGAGCTTCAATACTTTCTTCTCGACGTACTCACGAATTGCCGGAGTTACCTCAAGGTTTTCCCCTCGGATGTTAAAGTCTAGCATATGAACTCCTCCTTTAATTAACCGTTAATGTATACTTCTACATCTATATTCTAATCTCCTTCTTTTATTCGAAGGAAAATTAAAATCTTGTCGAATTGTGACGAATTCATCACGTTGGGAGTTTTTCAGCTTTTCTTCCCGTCGGCCGATCCGACTTCCGTCCGCCTACGCAGCTTCAGCTCATCGACGATCAACTTTGCGATGGAAGGGTCTTCAACAAAATCGATACCGTATTGGAAACCGCCGACGGATTGCTTTTTCCAAGCAACCTTTCCTTCGATCTCGATCGGCGTTTCGAAAAGGATGAAGTTGAGCCGCAAAGAAACCGGTCCCATCTCCGAAGGCAAATTGAAATCCGTTGCGATTTTCGTGCCACCCGGGCTGATATCGAGCAATATGCAGTTTCCCGGATTGGACTTCGTCGCACCTTCCCCGACAACAATCCGAAATGTCGCATCCAGCGGAATCCCGAATGAATGCCTGAAATACTCATGGCGCTTATACAGCATTTCACCACTCCGTTCCTTATCTATTCCCTATATTCAGTATACCAAATCTGGGGAGAATTATCGAACTTCAGCCAATTCCTTCGTCCTTCTCATCGTCCCGTCCAAAGTCTTAACGATCCGTTCATTATCGGCGACAGTCGCATGGACAGTGGCATTCACTTCTTCGAGGGAAGCGCTTGATTGCGCAAGAAGATCAGCGAATGCACCTGTCATTTCGCCGATATCTGCTGTCTCTTCCGCAACGACCTTCATTTTGGAATCAAACATCCCGAATTTCCGATGAAGCCGATCCAACGTTTGATGCATCAACTCGATTTTCTCTTCCGCTTGAACAGTCATCATGCCTTGCGACTTCAACTTTCCGGTGCTGGCTGCCAAATTAGTTTGCGACTGGCCGTTCATCGTATTGACGTCGTTCAAGTTGCCATTGATTTCCGCCAACGTTTCGGCTGTCAGATTGGCAAGCTTTCGGATTTCCTCCGCCACGACTGCGAACCCTTTTCCGTGACCTCCTGCGCGCGCCGCCTCGATTGATGCATTCAAAGCCAAAAGATTCGTTTGCTCAGTGATTGTCGCAATCGATTTTGCAAGCGCATTTGTCCGTTCGATATTGTGGGTGAGTGCGCCAAATGAACTATTCAATTCATTCAACAGCTGCTCGACCTCCTCCATGCCGGTTCGCACATTGCGCATCAAGCCGACAACTTCATCAGACTCACTGCGCAATTCCGAGGCTTCCGCAACCATCAATTGGGTCTCATTCCGCATATCCAACACATCGGTCTGTGTCCGTTCGGCATTTTCAGCGATCCTGCCAATCTGCTCGGCTTCCTGCTCCACGCCCACTGCAATCGTATTCATAATGCCAAGCAATTCCTGCTGGGAGGCAAGATGCTGCTCAGCAGTCGTGCCAATCGACATTAGATCCTTCGCTACTTGCTCGACGTTTTCATTCAAACTGCGGTGTTTCCGTTCCTCTTCCATTGCAAGTTCGGCCTGCTCCGCCGTGAATTGATTCACACGTGTTTCCAGTTTCTTTGTCTGCCTAATTTGGATAAGCAATCCGACAGCCATGAGAACGAGCGGCAAGATCATGCTCCCTTTGCTTGACGCAATCTGTTCCTGGTAAGGGTAGTTCGTCAAAAACACGATCAGGACAAACATGGACATGACAAAACCATAAGACAGGATCCACATCGATACGTGGACGCTAGCGATTCCTGCAATGAAAAACGCAATGCCCGCCGTCGCAATGGAAGGATCTCCGACAATTCCGTTGAAAACGGCTGCCGCTGCTGTAATTCCAATGATGACCAATGGAAATAGCTTTTCAATAAAGACGAATTTCCGTGATAACAGATAAAGGACGATTGATGTTGTCATCGGTATCGTCATGCTGATCGTCTTTAGCGCATCCTGGCCGGTCATAAAATAAAAGATTGCACCGATGAAGCTTGACGCACCGAGCGTGATGAATAATATGAAATTCTTCTTTGCAAATTGCTCCTGCATTAATTTATCCACATGTGCTGCTCCCATTTTCTTTCCCCCTTATTGGTTCAAGTAATCTTTTGTCTCTATTTTCAATGTATCACGAATAGTAAAATTGTTCCATATGAAAATGGTGCTGAGGTCTTGGAAGCAGTTATGTTGATTAGGAATCAAATTGCGCACAAAAAAAGACGAAGGAGAAATTATTCTTTCCTTCGTCGATCAAAAATCCTATTATCATTGTTTCGTATCATAGAAAGTCCCGTCCCGGGCCACCTTACCATATGGATTGACATAGCTTTTAACATGTTCTTTCTTAGACTGGGAAGCTGTTATGTCGGAACGTATCAATTTCAAGTAAGAATTAAGGGCAGCAGAGACCTCTTTTTCGAGTGCGACAAGGTCCTTTCCCAACGTCTCTTCTTCCGGTGTGAAAGGAGCGGCTATTTCCGTCTGCAAGGCATCCCTTTCATCAAGCAACCGATTAACTTCATCGATGAGGGCGTCCCGCTGCTCTGCCTTGGTGCGGCTTGTTGCGGACAGGAGCTGCTTCGTCGTTTCCTGCCACCGGATCATCGCCGGCCGGATCATATTTCGTCCGTATTCGCGTACTGCTTCGTACGATTGATCTGAATCACTTGTTTCCAAGTATCGCGAAACTCCGTAATGATTTCAGCGGCTTCGTTGTAAAGCGCGATGTCGTTTTTTATATTTCCTTCGACAAGGCGGTTGTTGACGAAATCATAAAGCACCATCATGTTCTCTGAAACCGGAACGGACATATCCAATGTGACCATCAACTCGGATACGATGGCTTGCGCCTTTTGTGTCGCCGTGTTCTTTTCCTCGATGTTGCCTTGTTCCATTGCCTTCTTCGCCTGTTGAATGAATTTCAAGCATCCATTATACAGCATAAGCGTCAATTCGCCAGGGGTCGATGTATTCACAGAGTTGTTCTGATACGTTGCATATGGATTATTAATTGCCATTAATTGCATGTCTCCTTTAGAGATTCTATCGAAGCAAATAGAATCATTTTCTTACTGGTTGATGAATTAAAGATTATTGACCTAATGCACTCATAAGACTTGCAGATTGCGCGTTCGCTCGCTGAATCGCCGTCTCCATGGCTGTGAACTGCTTCCAAAGACGGTTTTCTGTCATGCGCAAGCGTTCTTCGAAACGTTCGATCTGCTTGTTCATAGCATCCAAGTTTTTACCCAATGTAAATGTGTCATTCACATCGCCGACTTTTCCTGCCCGCTTGGCGATGGACTTTTGTGCCTCATCAACCGCAGTACGTAATTGCCGGGCTAACCCAATATTTTTGGTCGGATCTGCATCTTTACTAGCGTCGCGTGCAAATAGCTCATGTACTTTATTTGGATCTTCAGCAATTGCCTTTTTCAACTCTTCCTCATTGATGACCAATTTACCATTATCTAAATATGCGGATGATGTTGTAATACCGATATCTTTCAAAGATGTTCCGTTCACCGAACCCATCAACGCAGTCCGCATTTTTGTAAGCATTGAGGTGATTTCGGCATCATTGCGCAACGTACCACTTTTCGCTTTCTCTTCCCAAAGCTCAATTTCTTTCTCTTTCATGTCCTTTTTCTGTTCCGCAGATAGCGGTTGGAAATCCCGATATTTAGGCTCCCGGATTTGCTTATTCAAGTCTTCGATGAGTTTGTTATATTCGTCGACGTATTTGACGACCGATTCGAAGATTTTTTCAGTGTCCGGAGCAGAGTTAAATGAAATTGTTTTTCCGGGTTCGGTAACCTGTTTTAGATTTACTTCGAAACCATTAATTTGGAAAGTGTTTGAAGAACGTTCAGTTCTTAGGCCATTGAATGTGAATTCGGAATTGACACCTGCAGTACCTTTACTAGATGAGTCCCCACTTATACCCAAAGACGTCGCTAAGTCCCCTTCTACGACAATTTCATTACCAGAATCGGATTTTCCGCTATTCTTGGCAGTCAAACCAATTTTCCCAGTAAAAGAATCATAAAAAGCATTTACCCCGGTTTTCTTGTTAATTTCCTCTACTACCGATTTAATAGTATCTTTTGTTGGATCAAATTTTATTGTCACTGGTTCAGAGGGCATTTTTCCCTCTTTATCAATTGCGTAAATCTTAATTTCAGTGCCAGATATCCCCAACTTATCTAATGTCGTCTTCTCCGATTGATCTGCTGTAAACTTAATTTCCTCGGTGCCTTGTAATGTGGCATTCTTAGCCAATCGATGGATCTCAATTGTGCCTGAAAAATCACTTGTTGATGTCAGGTTCTTAATAGCAACATGATCAGGTGACGAAACACTCACTGTCTTCGCCGTAAAATTCGTTGACAAGATCATATTGCTGAGTGTACTCTGGCTAAAATCGAACAAATTGCGGTTCACAGCCCGATAGTCAGCCAATTGCCATTCCAAGTACTGTTTCTTCTGTGTAATCTTGTCCAAAGGAATCCGATTCGCTGTCATCATGTCCTTAATAATCTGTTCCGTATCCATTCCTGTCGCTAATCCACTAATTCGCATGTTTTAGTAACCTCCTCAAATTTTTCGGTCGATGAGCAATCCGACAAACTCCTTCATTGCTGCGTAGACATCCATCAGTTTTTTCGAAGGAATCTCTCGGACCACTTCGTCTGTTTTCGAATCGACGATTGTCACGTAGTATTCCTTTAATTCATTATGCAATTTAAATCGTAGTTGCGTGTTCACGCTTTCCAAGAACTTATTCATACTATCGGTCATCTGCTGCGCTTTTTCAACGGGCAGTTGACGTTCTTCTCCTGCTTGCTGTTCGTTTTGTACGGAGACAGCCTGCACTTCCGCTACCGCGACTCCCCTGTCCGGCGTTGCGCTTTCCATGTTTGCGCTCAATTGCTGCGTGCCGTTCGCTCCTCCAATGCGTCCAACCATTCTCCCAACCTCCCTATATGTAAAAATCCCATTGCTCCTTATATCGGCCGCTGCCCAAGAAAGTTGAGTGGATTCGGGTAAAATAACCGTATTATTGGAAATGAAAAAAAGGCAGCAACCGGTTAAGGTCACCCGCCAATTTTCAAGCCAATCGCAGCAATTCATTTTTATCGACCTTTCCGACGTGCGTTTTCGGAAGCTCGGACACGATGATGAACTGCTTCGGGATTTTATACGAAGCCAAAAAGCCCTTGCAATGTGCAATCAGCATTTCTTCGTCAACAGTGCAATCTTCCCCTATCGTCACAAATGCAACGACTTTCTCCCCCCATACATCGTCTTCCGTGCCTACGACCGCAGCTTCCCTTACCCCTGAACAAGTGATGAGACACTGCTCCACTTCTTGCGGGTACACATTTTCTCCGCCGGTAATGATCATATCCTTCTTTCTGCCGACAATATAAGCATCTCCATCCCGATCGACCTTCGCCAAATCCCCCGTCCGGAGCCATCCGTCCCTAAGCGCCTCCCCTGTTTCGGATGGTTTATTCCAATAGCCCGTGAACACATGCGGGCCTTTTACGTACAACTCGCCGATTTCCTCTGCAACACAGTGATTCCCCTCTTCGTCCAGCACTTGCACCTCATTGAACAGCATACTTTTCCCTACTGAGCCGATTTTTCCCGTCGCCACTTCGGGAGTAATGAAAAAGTTATTCGGACCCGCCTCCGTTAAACCATACCCTTCCTTGAATCGCAGCCCTTTTTCGCGGAAGGAATGGTAAACCGTCTGCGGACAAGGTGCGCCGCCGGACAGGAAGACATCCATTGAAGGGAAGGAGGACTGCCGGAAGTACGCTGTCCCGGTCATCAACTGGTACATCGTCGGAACGAACAAGGAAATCGTCGCTTCGTATTTGTCTGTCGCCTTGAGCGCTTCCGTCGGTTCGAATTGATTGCCGACGACGACTGTTCCACCCGCCATGAGCAATGGGAGGCACAACGCGTTCAACCCGCCTGTGTGGAAAAGCGGCATGTAATTGATCGTCGTATCACGACCGGACAATCCCCAGCTTGCAATCGTGTTCAACGCGTTCCAGTTGACCGCATCGTGCGAAAGCATGACCCCTTTCGGCAACCCGGTCGTGCCGCCTGTATAGATGATCATCCACGTGTCGGAACGGTTGCCTTGATTAATCGGCTGCCAGTTCGCAGACGCGGACACCGTCTCGATGACGGAAAGTGAAATTGAGTCCTTCACGTTCAATCCGCCGATCCGACCTTCATAGTCATCATGAAAGAGAAGCAAGGCAGGCGCGGAGTCATCGAGCAGACTCTGCAATTCAAATTGGCTCAATCGCCAATTGAGAGGGACGTAGATGAGTCCTTGCAATCCGCAAGCGAACAGCACGGCGAAGAGCTCCGGACTATTCGGGGAGTAGACGGCTATGCGCTCCCCACGCGCATAGCCTTGCGCCTGGAAAAAGGATGCCCAGCGCGTGATCCTGTTTTTCAAATCCACGTACGTCCAGCACGTTTCCGAATGGACGTCGATCAATGCAGGCCGTTCCGCGGACAGTGCGGCCCTTTTCAATATCCAGCCATGCTCATGGAACACGCGGAACCCCTCCTTCTCTTACATCATTATGCCTCCGTCTACCTGTAAAACGTGCCCATGGACATAGTCCGATTCTGCGCTTGCCAAGAACAGATACGCATTCGCGATGTCCCCTGGCTTACCAAGCCGCTGCAATGAAACAGCCGACGCCATCTGCTTGACGACGTTTTCCGGCATTTTTGCCACCATCGCCGTCGCCGTGAAACCAGGCGCCACAGCATTGACATTGATGCCTTTCCGGCCAAGTTCCTTTGCCCATGTCTTTGTCATCCCAACAACCGCCGCTTTTGTCGCTGCGTAATTCGTCTGGCCGAAATTCCCATACACGCCGCTGACGGAAGACGTATTGATGATTTTCCCTGCACCTGCCGAAATCATATGAGGTGCGATTGCTTGTGTACAGTTGAAGACGCCTGTCAGATTGACGTCAAGCACACGCTGAAAATCTGCGGGATCCATTTTCAGGAGTGTCGCGTCTTTCGTGATGCCAGCATTATTGATCAGCACATCGATTTTTCCGTATTGCTCAAGCGCTTGTTCCACTAGGCTTGCGACGCTTTCACGGTCGACGACATCGACTTGCACAAATGTAACGTCATAGCCTTTTTCCTTTAAAACCGATTCCTGCTCTTTTCCTGTTTTCTCATCAAAATCAGCCATCACGATGGAAGCCCCTTCTTCCGCGAAGCGCTCGCACGCAGCAAGGCCGATTCCGTTCGCCCCTCCTGTGATGATTGCCACTTTCCCCGATAGTCTCACGCTGTCAGCTCCCTTACGCCAAAAAGTTTTCAATTGTTTTCGTCAGTTTATCCAAATTATCGACCAACGGCGAATGGCCCATATCTTTAAGTGAAATGAACGCCGCATTGTCGCCCAGGTCTTCCATAATTTCTTCTGTCATTTGTGCAGTGACGACATAGTCCCGGTCCCCTCGCAAGACGAGCACTGGGATATCGATATCCTTCGCTTGGTCCGTTCCCTCATTGACATCGTTATGATGCGGACTAATATTGAATGTGTTCAATGAATGATATACATCTGCCAAATTTCGCTGCGTCAGCATATCATCAACATATTCATCGTATTTCGCTGCATCCGGTTGATTATGCGTGTAGATCACTGCATTCCAGACTGCTTTCAGCCCGTCCCGGTTTTTCGTATCGTACAATCCTTGCATCGGTATTGTCTTGCCAGCATCCTGCTCGACGTCCTCGATCGTTTGGAGACGATGTTCGAGATCCGGACTGCCATCCTCCTTCGTCCCGAAAAACGGATAACCACGCGTCGAAGCGGATGCGAGCAATACAAGCTTTTCACATTTGCCCGGATGATCTGCCACGTATTGCATGCAGATCGCGCCGCCCGTCGACCAGCCGACTAAATGGAAATCTTTCAAGCCCAACGCTTCGATGAATCCGTGCAGGTCTTCCGAAAAATCGCGGATGCCTGTCACTCTTTCGTTATATGTTGATTCCCCGAAACCTCGCAGATCCGGCGCAAATACCTTATACTTTGGATCCAATGCGTCAATTAGGACGTCCCAATGCTTCGACGACGTCATATTACCGTGGACGAGGATGACGATTTGCTCGCCGCCTTCCCGTTCCCGATACGCAATCTGTTCATTGTTCGCCAAGGTCACTTTATTCAGTCCCACTTTTTGAAGTGCCATTTTCCTTCTCCCCCTCACTTCTTCCCCATTTCACCGTAATCGCCCCCCATGCGTAACCGATTCCTGCGCTGACGAGAACGGTGATATCTCCATCATTCAATTTATTTTCCTTTTGAGCAAGCTCTAAAGACAAAATTTGGTCCATTTGCCCGATATGCCCGTATTCATGTAAATAAACCGATTGCTCTTCATTCAGACCGAGCTCCCGCAGAACAAAATCATGCGCCGACTTCTTCATATGCAAGATTGCGAGGTAATCAATATCCTTCTCCGTAAGTCCGCTTTTTTCCAATGAACTACGGATGACCTTCAAGAAATTTTCCATTGACTTCTGTTCAAGCCGCGCTTTCATGCCGATCGGGTCCAAGACATCCAGACGGTAAAGGCCGTTGTCGAGATCTTCCACAGTCAGCGGCTTTTTCGTTCCACCGACAGGAACCACGACATCCTCCGAGAAGGATCCGTCCGTAATGAGTTCGGACTCCAAGACAATGTTCTCAGGATGATCACGCCGTAAGATCATCGCGGCACCCCCTGCCGCCAAGTTGAACATGAAGCGAGTCCTTTCATTTTCATAATCAATGAAATCCCCGTTCCGATAGCCACCAGCGAGAAGGACCGTCCGGATTTCAGGATCAGCAAGCATCAAGCTTTTCGCCACTTTCATCGCCATAATTGCCGTTCCGCAGCGGAGCGCGACATCGAATGCCCATGCGTGATAGGCACCGAGCTCCTCCTGCATTTTAATGGCGGCTGTCCATAACGGGTATTCCTTATGCTCTTCCCCGATATAGATTATGACGTCAATTTCCTTCGGGTCAACCTGCCCTTTCCAAAGCGCCTCGCGTGCCGCCCATACACCCATTGCGACGGTATGATCATGCTCACCGGGAATCGGTTTTTCCGTAATCCCCATCTTCGTCTTCACGACGTCGATCGGCAAACCGGACCGCTCCGCGATTTCCCCAGCAGTCATTTTAGTCGATGGGATATACGTGCCCGTACTAACAATCCCGACAGTCGTCATGAGACTTCCTCCTTCCCGAGCGGACGCGTTTTCGTTTTACGCTTCCAGAACTTCTCGCGTACCGTCCCGACGATGCCTCGTGGGAAGAAGATGACTGCCAGGATATAGACGATTCCGAAGAAAATGATCCATCTTTCAAAAATCGGATATTCTTTCGCAAGGCCGGATAAATAATGCTGGGCCAATTCGATGACACCTGCACCGACAATCGGGCCGATCAGCGTTCCGACGCCGCCGATGATCGTCATGAGCAACGCATCAAGCGTAATATCCATCGTCAGTACGCTTGTGTTGACGAATCGCAGAGAAACCGCGTAGAGCGATCCCGCCAAGCTGGCAATGACGCCAGCGACAACGGACGCGATGACTTTATAATGCAATGTGTTAAATCCGAGCGACTTTGTCCGCTGTTCATTCTCCCTTATCGCGACCAAGACGCGTCCGAATGGCGAGTTGACGAACCTGCGCAATAGCAAATAGACGAGCACAAGACAGATGAGCGTTACGAAATAAAACATCATCCGGTCTTTGAAAAACTCGGGTGCCTTGAACGTAAAGCCGTCATTCCCGTGCGTCACCGTACGCCATTTTTCCGCGAGCACTAGAAACAGTCCCGAAACGGCCAATGTGAGCATTGCGAAGAAATGGCTTTTCAGCCGCAGCGTCATCAGTCCGATGAAGAAACTGATCAAGGCCGCGAGCAGCATCCCGCACACAATCGACAGGATGAAAACGCCGATTGTCGGCTCCATTCGTTTTAGCATGACGGCGGTCGTATACGCCCCCATCCCGAAGAACATCGCATGCCCGAATGAGACGATACCCGTATAGCCAAGCAAAATATCATAGCTCATCGCCAAAATCGAAAAGATGAATATCTGTGTCAAAAGAATCGTCCATGTCCTGGAATCCGAAACGAGCGGGAAAACGGCTAGCACAATCACAATGATTGCGAGAAACAAGTTGTTCCATTGAAATTTGTTTTTCATGCCGTCACCCCTTTGCCGTGAAAAGCCCTTGCGGACGGAATATTAATACGATTGCCATAAGCAACATATTGACCGCTAGTGATAGAGCGGGAACGTAATACGCCATATAACTTCCCGCGAGGCCGACCAAAATGGCGGCAAACAACGAGCCCGGAAAGCTGCCCATCCCGCCGATAACAACGACGATGAACGCCAAAATCGCAAATTCAAAGCCCATTTCCGCATAGATGACACCTGAATACGGCGCAAACAGAACACCGCTCAACGCCGCAAGCGCAGCCCCCGCCATGAAGACGTACAAGAAAACGCGCTTAATATTGATGCCGAGCGACTGCACCATGTCTTTATCCATGACACCCGCCCGGACAATCAAACCGATTTTCGTCTTCTGCAGCATGTATTGGAAAATGCCAAACACGACGAAGCCGACGATGATGATGAACAGCCGATATTTAATGATGAGGACGTCCCCGAATTCCCAGCTCCCCGCCAAATACGACGGCACTTTTGCCGCGATTTGATTCGGTCCCCAAACGACTTTCAGCATTTCAGCAAGCACAAGCATGAAGCCGAGCGTAATGAGGATCTGCTGGACGTGATTGCCGTACACCGGCGTGATGATCAGTTTTTCGGTGATGAAACCTAGAATGATTCCTGTAAGGATGGCGCCGAGAATGCCGATGATGAAGCTTCCTGATATTGTATAGAACCATACACCCGAAAACGCCCCCCATGCGAACAGCCCGCCATGCGCGAAATTCAGCACACTCATGAGTCCGAAAATGAGCGTCAAGCCGGAAGCGAGAAGGAAGATGAGCATGCCCGTCGCCAAACCGTTCACTGTCAAATTGATAAGTAATTCCATCGTGCAGCCCCCTTCATCCGATTCCTAAGTATTTGCGTTTTATTTCTTCGTTGCGGATTAAATCTGCCATATCCCCTGCATGGACCGTCTCCCCGTCGTCGATGAGCGTATACCTGTCGCCGATCCGGCTTGCCATAATGAAATTCTGTTCCACTAGCACAATTGTCGTGCTTTTCTTCATTTCAGTAATTGCTTCCATCACCTTCTCGACGACGATCGGCGCCAATCCTTTCGACGGTTCATCAATGAGGAGCAGCTTGCTGTCATTGACGAACGCCCTCGCCATTGAAAGCATTTGCTTCTGTCCGCCAGATAAATGACCACCGTCCTTCTTCCAAAATTTCTTCAAATCCGGAAAAAGCCCCAGCACATAATCCTGGCGCGCGAACGCCGCTTCGTCTTCCTTGCGCATGGCAACTTTCATATTCTCTTCCACAGTCAAATCCCCGAAGATGCCTTGATCTTCAGGCACATAGCCAATCCCAGCGTTTGCGATCGTGTATGTCGCCTTTTTTGTAATCTCCTGTCCATCGAATTGGACGGCCCCTTTTGAAGCCGGGGTCAAGCCCATAATCGTCTTCAATGTCGTCGTCTTTCCGGCGCCGTTCCGACCAAGCAGCACGCTTACTTCCCCTTCACGCGCTTCGAATGAAATGCCTTGCAGGATATGGTACTGGCCGATATGCGTATGGATGCCATCAACTTTCAGCAAGGTTTTCATCGTAGAGGCCTCCCAAATACGCATTTTGTACGGTTTCATTGTCCATAATTTCCTTCGGGCTTCCGTCCGCCAGCAGCTTGCCGTTGAAGAGCACCATGATGGAATCCGATAAATCCAAAATCATATCCATTTTGTGTTCGATTAACAAAATCGTCTTATCACCCGTCTGTTTAATTTTCCGGATGACGTCCAATATCGCTGGTACTTCCTCGAGGGACATGCCAGCCGTCGGTTCATCGAGCAACAGCACTTCCGTATCGAGCGCAAGCAGCATTGCGATTTCAAGCTTCCGTTTCTCCCCGTGGGATAATTG
>NZ_LQYA01000151.1 GCF_001531445.1 Sporosarcina koreensis | reverse complement strand
AGATCAGTATCTGCGAATCGACGGACATAGTTCTTCCCGAACGTGGAGAAATGAGGAACCTCTGTATGAAAGCCGTAGCCTAGGAACCAGCGATATGCCACGTTCGTTTCAATTTCCTTGATTGTCTGGCGCATGGATCGGATGCCGAAGGTATACTGAATGAATGTCATCTTGATCAGCACCACAGGATCTATGCTCGGTCTTCCAATGGTTGAGTAAAGATCTTCAACTAATGGATAGATAAAGGAGAAATCAAGAGCCGCATCCAGTTTGCGCACCAGATGGTCTTGAGGAACCAACTGTTCTATGGTCAGCATTTCCAACTGTTCGCGTTCATTA
>NZ_LQYA01000150.1 GCF_001531445.1 Sporosarcina koreensis | reverse complement strand
GTATTCACCGTGGCATGCTGATCCACGATTACTAGCGATTCCGGCTTCATGCAGGCGAGTTGCAGCCTGCAATCCGAACTGGGAACAGTTTTATGGGATTGGCTCCCCCTCGCGGGTTTGCAGCCCTTTGTACCGTCCATTGTAGCACGTGTGTAGCCCAGGTCATAAGGGGCATGATGATTTGACGTCATCCCCACCTTCCTCCGGTTTGTCACCGGCAGTCACCTTAGAGTGCCCAACTGA
>NZ_LQYA01000149.1:13064-14179 GCF_001531445.1 Sporosarcina koreensis | reverse complement strand
TGAAACCATTCTCGTTTAGATATTGAAACTTGTCACTGGAGAACTGTTAAAAACACGCTAACAAAACCTTAAGTTGACGTATATGGAGCGGCGACTCCAGCGGGAACAGCGCGAGCTGAAGACCCTGGACTGAGCGCAGCGAAAGCCGTTACGAAGAACGGCTTTTGCGAACAAAAGCGAAGCGTTGAGAGCAAGGCTGCCTTAATTTCCGCAAAGAACGCAGAAATACGGCAAATCGAACTCTACGTTGTCCGATTGGCTGAAGCCGTGCCCGCGGAACGCGTCCGATCGCAGTGGAAATCAACATTTCTAACTTTATCTCTATTTTAAAAGGAAAAAGACTGCAGGCAACACCAAAATTCAAGGTGTTTGTCTACAGTCTGAGAACCTGCCAGAAGTGGGCAGGTTCTTATTTATGCTTACATGGGACCATATAATCCATCCTCACTCTTTCGGATGAAGAAATACCAGGAATTTACCTTCCTGAGCGTCATTAGAATAACGTTCAGCTTCGTCATCTGGGACTCCGATTTCCATAAGAGCGTGCTTCAATCCGCCAGCTCCAGAGTTTGCCCCTACGACTGCCCCTCCGATCGTTGAAATTATAGGACCTGCAGCCAACACAGCGCCAAATCCAGGAATCAATAAAGTGGATAACCCTGCTATAAAACCCGCTATGCCAATTGCTCCTCCGGTCACTGCTCCAGCAATGGCTCCATCCTTCGTGGACGGTTTTACTTCCTGTGTGATTTCAGATAGTTCTTTTGTATTTTTAGCAATTACTGAAATTTCCTCAGTTGAATAGCCTTTCTCTATTAAATCCTCAACAACTTCAGCAGCTTGTTGTTCATTTTCATATACGCCGATGACATGGTTTTTCATTAAAGATGACCTCCTGTTTACTTCAACTCTATTTTCTTTACCCATTCTTTAGTTTTTCTAGACACAATACACCTTCCTGCAAATCGCTTGTTACCTAAGTCTTCCACGTGTATGGCCGCGCAAAAACCCCTTCCAATCCAAAAAGGGATAAGAAGGGGTTATCTTGATGATTCCATTTATGATTTTTCACTGACCCAGTCATCAATTTGCTCAAGGAAGCGTGACATCGCCAG
>NZ_LQYA01000149.1:0-13054 GCF_001531445.1 Sporosarcina koreensis | reverse complement strand
ATCGGACATATTCGGTACTTTTGACAGCAGCACATCCGGCTTTGCCTTCATTTCAGCAAATGGTTTTTGCAGAATGAAGATGCTCTTCTCGTGTGCAGCGCTGCGGAATAAGGTAGCCGGGAGTTGAAGGACAGCCCTGATGAGCGCATTCTTTTTCAAATAGCGGTGAAGCTCTGCCGATTGATCGGATTCGAAAAGGGATGCCGGTGTCAGGAATATTGCATACCCGCCTTCCTTCAAGTGGTTCATCGATTGTTCAATAAAAAGATGATGGGAGAAAGCATGTCCATCCGCAGGCATCATTTCAAAGCTGATCGCATTGTCATCATCGGGATAATAGCCGACCGGAAGATCACAAACGACCAAGTCGACAGGATCCACTAGCAACGGCCGCAGTGCGTCCTGGACGAAAAAACGGACAGGCTGTTCCAGAAGCTCTGCAGTGACAGCGGACAATCTGACTAATAGCTCATCAATTTCGACGGAAGTCGCTGTAACTTTATCGCCGATTGTATTCATGACAGTAAACAGCAAATTGCCTGTTCCCGCTGCTGGGTCAAGCAAAGTCACTTTCTCCTTATGCTGCATCAGTTTGTTTGCAAAGTGTCCGATGAGCATTCCGAGTGCATCCGGCGTCATCTGATGATTCGGTTGTGCCTGCTCTTTCATCCCCTTGAGGACAGCGAGCTGGATTCCTCTCCGGATTTCCTCTTTTGTTACGGAAGGAGTCAACCGGGGCATACTTTCCCCTGACAGCCATTCCTGACATGCCTCTATTACAGCTTCCAAATAAAGGTCCTCTTTATTAGATTCAGCGTATTCATTTATAAATGTAAAAATCTGTTCAGTATTTGTCACCATGTAATATCCCTCAAATCCAAAATATGCCTTTTAAAAACAACATTCCATAACGGTAATCTGGCCCACCCGTTGCCGAGTGGGCCAGCCAATTATTTCGTCAATTCATTTACTGCTGCAATCGCCTTTTCATAGTCCGGGTGATCCGTGCCTTCACTTACATACTCGACATAAGTGACTGTATCATCCTTGTCGACGACGAAGATGGAACGTGCCAATAGCCGTAGTTCTTTCATGACGACACCATACGCTTCTCCGAATGAAAGGTCTCGATGGTCGGACAATGTTTGAACATTGTTGACGCCTTCCGCTCCACACCATCTTGCTTGTGCAAAAGGTAGATCAACGGAAATTGTTAGCACGACAACATCATCTCCGAAAGAAGTTGCTTCTTCGTTGAATTTACGTGTCTGTTGAGAACAAACGCCGGTATCGAGTGATGGTACGACGCTGATCAAACGGATTTTCCCTTTCGAATCATTCAGCGTGACCGGTTGTAAATCATTGGATAGTACTGTGAAATCTGGAGCTTTGTCGCCTACTGTTACTTCTTTTCCGAGCAATGTGACCGGATTTTGTTTAAAAGTGACATTTACCATGAAGACGCCTCCTTCTCATTTCAATTCATTCTACTAAACAATTGTTCCCGCATGCAACTCTTCGCCCTTGCGTTCCTGCTTAGACTCAATAACTTCTTTTTCAAATGCTTGTTCATGAACTACGTACGTGTCTGCAAACAGGTCATGTAACGCTTCCTTTTTCGGCATAAAAATTACAAGCAAATAAGGGATTGTAAGGAGTTTTGAAATGAATCTGCCGATTACTTCCCTGAACAGGATTGTTCCCCATGTCAGTTTTCCGCCATCTTGCCTGACGACTTTTATTCCTAAAATCATTTTTCCGACTGTCTGGCCAGCCATTTTCGTCATAAATGCAAAATAGCCGAGAAAAAGAATGAGAAGAGTGACCTTGTACGGGCTAAATAACAGGAATGATGGATTGGATATTTTAATATCCAACACTCTAAATATCGGTTTGATAAATATTCCGCTAATCGATGAAACGATTAGCAAGTCGATGACGTATGCCCAAAACCGTGTCCAAAAACCTGCAAATTTCGGCCTGAACCGCTCCGTCCGGATGATTTCGAATTCAGGGGGGCGATTCGGCTCGGGATTGTCATTCATCGGCTGGCTCTGTTCAATATGATCCGTCATGCCTAATCCCCTCCTTATTTTTCACCATATAAGTACATCATCCGTGGTGCATCATAATCCGATAACAATTTACCGATCAGCTCAGATTCCATATTGCGACCGAAAAGATTCCCGACTTCGACTCCAAATAATGATCCAATGCTCTCCATTGGCGCATATTCAAAGACTGTAGCATTTTCCAGCTCGTAATCTGCTTTCATCGCATCGATAACGTCGCCCATTTTGCCGTAACCATCAGCAAGACCGGATTCGATTGCCTGCTTCCCATTCATAATGCGGCCATCTGCGACCTTTTTCACTTGATCCGTCGTCATATTTCGCCCTTCCGCAACGATCGCCACGAATCGCTCGTATGAATCATTGATCATTTCCTGGAGCATATCATGCTCTTCTTGTGTCATTTCGCGGGAACCGCTCATGATGTCCTTGTAAGGACCAGTTTTAATCGTATTGAAATCAATTCCATACTTTTCCGCTAGCTTGGCATAATTGACGCTTTCCATGATGACTCCGATTGATCCCGTAATCGTTTCAGGATGAACGAATATCTTTTCTGCAGGCGCGGATACATAATAACCTCCGGAGGCAGCCAGTCCGCCCATTGCTACATAAATAGGGATTTCCCTTTCGATTTGGATCGACTTGATGGCATCATAAATATCCGATGACTCCACCACTCCACCGCCTGGCGTGTTCACCGAGAGGACGACACCCTTTATCGTTTGATCGTTCAAAACGTCATGAAGCTGCGACATGAACAATTGGTGATTATAACCGCTTGATGCGAACAAGGAACTGCCGACGTCCTGGATGACTCCATCCAATGTAAGTACCGCAATTCGATCCCGGCCTCTTCCTTGCTCGATGACCACCTCGCTATAGCCCGCGTTACCTGTTGCCATTTCTTCCATGAAGCTACTGAAATCCCTCGTAAATAAATACGAAAGTGAGTTAATGCCTATCGAGATGAAAATAAGCACAGCAGCTACGATGATCGCAATCCATCGTTTCATTGCCATTATGTAATTCTCCTTTCTTTCTTCCACCATTGTATACGTTTCACATCAGACAAATGTTTCATTTTACTGGGAAGATTCATGCGCTCCCCTTTTTGCAGCGATTGATGCATATACCTTTGAAACCGTGAACAAGATAAGTGCTGCCCATATGAATGAAAATGATAACATCTCGATTCCACCGAACGATTCCTTATAGACAACTACGCCTATGAACAACATCAACGTCGGTGCTATATATTGAATGAACCCCGCTACATATAACGGAATCATCTGTACTCCTTTCGCGTACATAACAAGCGGAAGTGCGGTTGCAATTCCCGTAAGGATAAGGAGGATATCCGTTTTACTATCTCCGTGCCAAAAGACAGCTTGCCCTTTCATGAAAAGAAAGATGTAATAGCCGATTGCGAATGGTGTAATGAATAGTGTCTCGATTGCCAAACCGCGAAGAGCATCCAATTTGATATTTTTCTTGATGAATCCGTAAATCGCGAATGTTATAGCAAGACATAAAGCAATCCAAGGAATTCTTCCGTACGAAACTGTAAGGATGATGACACCTGTAAAGGCAAGTAAAAAAGCGACCTTCTGCGACGATGAAAGCTTCTCCTTCAGAAAGATGATGCCAAGTAAAACGGAAACGAGAGGATTAAAATAATAGCCGAGACTCGTTTGCACGATATAATCATGATTGACCGCCCATATGTAGGTGAACCAATTTGCCGTTATCAATACCGTTGCGATGAAAAGGCTCCAAAATTGCGACTGGCTTTTCCATAACTCCCGGATGTCAGCAATTAGCAGCCTTCCATTTTTCATGATTAAAACTGCTATAACTGTCGATACGAATGCCCACACGATCCGTCCAGTTAAAATTTCATCACTTTGTACATGTTCAAGATGCTTCCAATAAATCGGCATGATTCCCCAAAAGAGAAAGGCTCCGACGACCCATAGGCTACCTCTTTTTTCAGACTGCATTCAGGCACCCTCCTTTCGAATAGGACAATTATAGTCCTTCCAAAACCATTCGTAAACCCAGCGAGAAAAAACCGCCCATGCCATTCCGGCGTTGGACGGTTCCAGCGATTCATTTATTATGCTCTTGCTTCCTCAACTCGACCCGCATGATTTTACCGGAGGCCGTCTTCGGCAACTCTTTCACGAATTCGATTTTTCGTGGATATTTATAGGGTGCCGTCAGTGTCTTCACATGTTCCTGCAATTCCTTTACAAGATGATCATTTAGCTCCAATTCAGGATTGCGCAGTACGATGAATGCTTTGACGACACTGCCTCGGACTTCATCGGGACTGCCGACGACTGCACATTCCCGCACGGCCGGATGCTTCGTCAGCGCATCCTCAACTTCAAACGGCCCGATCGTATAGCCGGAACTGATGATAATGTCATCGCCCCGTCCTTCGAACCAGAAGTATCCCTCCTCATCCAACCTCGCCCGATCCCCCGTCACATAATATTCTCCCCGGAATTGCATTTTTGTCCGCTCAGGATCATTCAAATACTCTTTGAAAAGAGCTGGCGTGGAAACGTGTACGGCAATATCGCCTACCTCTCCAGCACTTACCGGAATCCCTTCTTCATTGATAATATCCACCCGGTTGCCAGGCGTAGGTTTCCCCATCGACCCCGGTCTTGCTTCCATCCCTAACATCGTTCCTACAAGAAGTGTATTTTCAGTTTGGCCATAACCATCCCTGACAGCAAGATTGAATGTTCTTTCAAAGATATCAATCACTTCCCTGTTCAATGGCTCGCCCGCGGAAACGGCGCTGCGAATGGAAGAGAGGTCATAGTTCTGTAAATCTTCAGCCTTCGCCATGAATCGGTATTCTGTAGGTGTACAGCAGAGTACGTTCACACCATATTTCTTAATGACATCCAAATAGGTTTTCACATCGAATTTTCCATTATATACTAGGCCGGTCGCCCCGCTGCCCAAAACGGATAGGAAAGGGGACCAGATCCACTTCTGCCATCCTGGTGCTGCAGTTGCCCAAACGACATCATCTTCCTCAATACCGAGCCAGTTTGGTCCCGCCGTCCGTAAATGAGCATAAGCCCATGCATGCGTATGAACGACTCCTTTCGGCTTGCCCGTAGTACCTGATGTATACGACAGAAACGCCATATCTGCAGCTTTAGTCGGTGAAGCTTCGAAAGTTGAGGAAGAGAATTCCATCAACTCGGTCAAAGATTTTTGCCCCTCTCCTGCTACCCCGATTACAAATAATTGAACGTCTTTTAGATTTTTCACTGATTCAAACTGATCCATAAATGCTTCAGAAGCGATAATCGCTTTGGCTTGGCTATGTTCCAATCGATACTCAATATCGGAGGAACGAAGCATTTCAGAGCTTGGAATGACAACAATCCCCGCCTTCAATGCTCCAATATATGTTACGTACGCATCGATCGTTCTTGGCACCATGACGAGGATGACATCCCCTTTCCCCAAACCGTTTTCGATAAATACATTCGCGCACTTATTCGCTGAAGCCATTAATTCATCATATGTAATTTCCTTTTCCTGTCCATTCGAATCGACATAGATTAATGCACGCTTCCCCTTGCCTGTAGCGTACTTTTCAAATTCAGAAACTAAATTATAGTTCTCCGGTGCACGTAATTCCTCACGATTCATCTGATTTCCCCCTTTTCGTATGATTCAATTATACAAACGTCATGTAGAAAGTTCAAAACATATTCATTTTTCTTGCAGAACATCTGAATAAACTCCTCATTTAAAGTGAAGACTGGGACGTAATGAAATAGATGCAAAAAGAAAAAACTGCCCCGGAAACCCGGGACAGCCTTCATCTACTTGTTATTGTTGGAAACCCTTCATTTGTTGTTGGGCTTGACGCACTAATCGCTTTGTAATTTCTCCGCCGACGGATCCGTTGGCACGCGATGTGGAGTCCGGTCCAAGTTGTACACCAAATTCTGATGCGATTTCGTTTTTCATTTGGTCAAGAGCTTGTTGTACCCCTGGAACTAGAAGTTGGTTTGAGTTGCCGCTGTTGTTGTTGGCCATGTCGTTGTCACCTCCTTGTGCATATAGAATGGACCGTTTCCGGAAATTCATGCAGGAGGAACAATGGTAATAATTCCCCTTATATCAAAGCAGATCCTCGAATTCATCCTTCTCTTGCTGTTGCCAAACTTCGATGACTTCCCTATTGCTAACCGCTTCATCAATCAAAGGTTGAAAATCGAAGAAGCTTTCATAATGATGGACTTTTTCAAGTCTCGGTTTTGTTTTCGGGTTGCTCGGGGTAAAGATTGTACAACAATCCTCATATGGTCTAATTGAAGTTTCGTACGTCCCGATCTGTTGGGATATCTCGATAATATCCAGTTTATCCATTGCAATCAACGGACGGAGAATAGGTGTGGCTGTCACTTCGTTAATGGCAGTCAAGCTCTCAAGTGTTTGGCTCGCCACTTGGCCAAGGCTTTCTCCTGTGACAAGCGCCAAGGCACCGATCTCTTCTCTCACTTGATCGGCGATTTGTAGCATCATTCTTCTTGTCGTCGTCATCGATAAATTATCCGGCACTTGTTGGACGACTGCTTGTTGCAATTCTGTAAAAGGAATGACATGAAGACGGACCGGTGCACCGAATGAGCACAGTTTTTCAGTTAAATCCATTACTTTCCTTTTTGCCAATTCGCTCGTATACGGAGGACTTGCGAAATGGATTGCGTCGATCGAAACGCCACGCTTCATAAGGAGGTATCCCGCGACCGGGCTATCAATGCCTCCCGAAAGCATGAGCAAGGAATGCCCATTCGAACCGACTGGCATGCCGCCTGCACCTTTATAAACTTTGGACGTTAGAAACGCGCCTTCTTTCCTGATATCGACAAGCAATAGAATATCCGGCTTTTTCATTTGAACGGTAAGTTCGGGGAAATGATGCAATACATGTCCACCGATCGCCTGTTGCAGTTCACCCGTCACGTATGGGAATGTTTTATTCGCGCGTTTGATTTCTACTTTGAATGTTTTACCTGCCGTTTCTTCCATGCCAATCACTTCGAGCGACTTTGCTTTGATAGCGTCTAGATCAGCATTACACATAGCGACCGGACTGAATGACTGGATGCCGAAAATATGCGGCAGCCGTTCAATTGCTTCTTGCATATCCGACTCGTCATCTGCGATTAGAAACATGCGGTCCCGTTCAGCACGAAGTTGAACAGATTTCAAATCAGTCATTGCAGCTTTTATGTTATTTCTCAATTTACGCACAAAGTGGTTGCGGTTACGGCCTTTTAAAGACAATTCTCCGTATCGTATCAAAATTTCTTTCCATTCCATCAGTTTATTCCCCTCTCAATCAATTCCATAAAGCTTTTAAGCACTTTTATAAATTCGCCGATTTCGTCTTTTGTCGTAGTATTGCCGAAACTGATGCGGATGACACCGTTTTTAAATTTCTTCTCCAATCCGATTGCTTCGATGACATGTCCAGCACTTTTACTTTTTGAAGAGCAGGCGCTTGAAGTTGAAATGATGATGCCTTGCTCTTGGAAGTAGTTCACAGCCACTTCTCCATTAATCGATTTGAACGACAAGGATAAAATATGCGGCGCACCACATTCCGGAGAAAGAATTCGAATGTTTTCGTATGAACGGCATGCTTCCATTAGTAAACTCCGCCATTCCCGATAATCCGCCCTTTCTATCTGAACAGAGCTGATTCTCATCGCCTTTGCCATCGCGACTGCATTCGGAACAGAAACGGTACCACTTCTTAAACCGTTTTCTTGGCCTCCGCCAAAATTAATTGCATGCGGCATTACGCCTTTTTTCAAAAGTAATGCACCGGAGTTTTTTAATCCGTTTATTTTATGCGCAGAGATGGTGATGGCATCCATTCCTGCTGACTCCATGCTGACAGGCAGCTTTCCGAAGCTTTGGACACAATCCGAGTGAAAGATGGCGCGGCTGTTTTTCTTGACCAATTCGGCGCATTGTCCAATCGGTTGGATGGTGCCGATTTCATTATTGACGTGCATGATGCTGACAAGCACCGTGTCTTTTCTCAGCTTTTTCTCTAATTCCTCCAACGAGATAAGTCCTTGGGCGTCAACTCCCAAATAATCCACTTCGAATCCTATTTCCTCTAATTTGCGGCAAGCATTAATGATGGACGGGTGCTCAATTTGGGTTGTGATAATATGATTTCCCCGCGTACTGTATGCTTCAGCGAGACCTAGAATAGCCAAATTATTCGCTTCTGTTCCGCCGGATGTGAGTACGACTTCTCCGCTTTCATTGTCAACCAGTGTGAGCATTTGTTCCTTCGAACGTTTCAATAAAGCTTCCGCTTCCCTTCCAAACACATGCAGCGAAGCGGGATTCGCGTAATATTTCATATTTGCAGCTATGAATGATTCAAGGACACTTTCATCCGGCCGCGTCGTTGAACTATTATCAAAATAAATCATATGGATTTTCCTTTCTATTTTTCAGCTTTTCACATGTCTAGCTTCAGACGCTTTTACTCGCAACAAAGCCACCTGCACTTAGTATGCCGGTGGCTCGTTATTGTCAACCCACTATCACTTGCTTGATTATATTAGACTTGTTCTTTCAACATTTCTTCAATTTGCTTCATGGCGCCAGGCTCGACTGCTTCCACGGCAGTAGCCGCTTCTTCCAGCGCCTTTGCATAGCGGAATTGCCTAAATGATTCTTCTGCATCGAGCAATTTTTCGTGCATTTCCGGATTGGATACGCGATAGCGGTTTCCATATTGGATGATCCGCTCAACGAGCATAACATTTTCCAGAAGCTCATCGACTTTTCCATTCACTTCTTTTACAACGATTTGGGCATTCGCTAAATAACTTTCAGCAACCGACATATTTAATGGGACTTCCTGCAAGCTTTGGCTCACCAGGAATAGTTGCTCCTCCGCTTCTTCAAGCCGAGCGTCCATTTCGTCCGGAATGCCGGGAATATTACCTCTGTGGAGCTTTCGGTCTGCATTTTGCAGTTCACGCGCAAGGTCTGTCAGCTTGTTCCTGACATCATTTTCATCTATCCGAAGGTTTTTCATACGATTAGCAAGGCTTTCCTGTTCCTCTGCAATTTCCTCGAGCTCATCTGAAATTCCTTTAAGTTCCGCTTGCAAGTAGGAATAGGCCGATTCCTCTTCCTCCATCATGATTTTCAGCATATCATGGCGATTTTGGATCGTCTCCAACTTTTTTAAGCTTGCTTGCGGCAATTTCGCTTCTTTTTCATCAAGACGGTAACTTTGTTGAACGTATACAGCTTCATCGGATGTTTCCCTCGTCAACTGGATAATGTCTTTAAGGGTATCTTCGATGTCAGCAAAATGATAATCAACATAATGCTTGGCATTCACTTCATTTTCCAATGAGTCGTAGAATGCATCGATGCGATCGTTCATTTCCATGACGTTTTGTCTTACCGTATCGATGTCAAGATCGGCCAGCATCGATAATTGTTCGCCGATTCCTTCTTCGATTTCATCCAATTGCTTGCGCAGGTCAATATGTGCCAAGTTATAAGATTGTTCTTCCATTTCCTTAATGCCGATCCGTAATTCCCGTATGGAGGCCGGCATTTTGTTTTGAAGCTCTGTCAGCAATGAAGGAATCTCATGGATAAGCGTCGACAGCCTTTCCCCTTTTGCAGATAAGGTAATGACGATTTCACGCGCAAGCAGATAATTCCCATTTGCCGTTAATTCATCATATTCCTCAAATTTAGGAGTGAAGGATTCAAGCTCTTTCTCCAAAGGAACAACGGTCATTCCGTAAGAATGCTGGTGGGCCAAAATTGTTTTCCTAGCTAATCGGTATTGCTCGCGGAGATTTTCCATTTCAATCCTGTTCTTTTCCTCGCTGCCGATCAATTCATTCAGCTCATCCAATATGTCGTTTTTTCTTTTATCACATTCGCGGATTTTTTCCTGGATCTCTTTTTCCGTCGCTGTTGCCTTTTTAAAACGGAACCGATCGATCAAATCTTCCGCATCAAAGAGCAAAGAATCGATTTTAGGCATATGTACGTCGACTACTTCTGTCCATTCATTTCTCCACCGTTCGAATTTCTCCTCAGTTTCGCCTGTCATATTCAGCTGTTTGACTTTCATCATCTCTTCAAAGATTGGCTTATTTTGAATCTGCATCTTTTCATGTTCCAGTTTATTGATTTCACTAATATGTTTGCGCCTGAACAAAAAGGCGATGGTAATAAGCACAAGTAGAACAATAATTGGAATGATGAAATATTTCACCATTGTGATCCCCCTATTCCGAAGTCACTGAAATGAACTTTTTAACCACTAGTTAAAATAATATTATCTTATATAGTAACATGTTTAAAGCATTTTCGTATGAATTTGGACGAATTATAGGGAAAAAGTTGTTTTCGGGGCATAATCCCGCGAAATTTGTAGAAAATCCTTGAGGAACGTATACTGGAAAGGACTATTTTTCTGGGGGTGCTTTTATGTTTACTGCAACTGATTATTCGGATACTCCGAAAGAGAAGTACGCGCAATTGGCAAAGCAGCTTGATGCCTTGCTTTCCGGAGAGAGCAACCGCTATGCGAATTTGAGCAACGCATCCGCTTTGCTGAATCAATTTTTCGACCGCATCAATTGGGTCGGCTTTTATATGATGGATGGTGCGGATGAGCTTGTGCTCGGTCCATTCCAAGGTTTGCCCGCGTGCATACGGATTCCGCTTGGCAAAGGCGTTTGCGGGACAGCAGCTCAAAAGAAGGAGACTATTTTGGTTCCGGACGTTAACCAGTTCCCTGGGCATATCGCATGTGATGCCGCATCACGTTCTGAAATTGTCGTTCCGTTGATTAAAGACGGCATAGTGATTGGGGTTCTTGATATCGACAGTCCGGAATATGACCGTTTTACTGATGATGACCAAGAGGGGCTTGAACGATTTGTGGAAGTGCTTGTTAAGCATATCTAATATGAATGAAAATGGCCTAGCGTATGTAAAGTACGCCAGGCCATTTTTTATGCATGGGTTGAACGATTTTGTTCCAATGCGATGAAGGCGGAATCGAGGTCGGCGATGAGATCGTCTGCGTGCTCAAGACCGACAGATAAACGAAGCAACGAATCAGTAATGCCCATTTGCAAACGGTCCGCTTCCGGCACGCCTGAATGCGTCATTGTCGCCGGATGTTGGATGAGTGTCTCGGCATCTCCGAGACTGACGGCAATTTTGATTAAAGACAGACTGTCGATGAACGATTGTGCGCTTTCCTTGCCGCCTTTCACTGTGAATGAAATGAGCCCGCCCCCAGCTTTCATTTGACGTTGTGCAATAGCAAACTGCGGGTTGCTTTGATCGAATGGATAGTATATGTCTTCGACAAGCGTTTGGCCTTTTAAATAGTCTAGGATTTTCTCGGCATTTGCCGTATGCCTTTCCATCCTTACAGGTAGCGTCTTCAATCCGCGGATAAGCAACCATGCGTCAAACGGGGACATGATTGCTCCGTAATCTTTTTGAACACTCATCTTAAGCTTCTGCATTTCATCGGCATCTTTCCCGACAAGCAATCCAGCGATGACATCGCCGTGTCCATTAATATATTTCGTTGCGCTATGCAAGACAAAATCCGCCCCATAATCGATTGGATTTTGTAAATATGGTGACGTGAATGTGTTATCGACAACAACAACCAATCCATGCTTCCGTGCTACATTACATACCATTTGCAAATCAACCAATTCCATCGTTGGATTGATCGGTGTTTCCACATAAATAGATACCGTTTCAGGTGTGATTGCCTTTTCAATCTCCTCCTCTGTCGTCATACTGATCAAACTATGTGTAATATTATATTTCTCTTGCAAGATTCCAAGAAAGCCGAATGTACACCCATAAATGCCCCTGGAGCAGATAATATGATCTCCCGCTTTCGTCAAGTGAACGAGGATGGAGCTGACTGCTGCCATTCCGGAGCCGAAAGCTAGTGCAGCTGCTCCGTTTTCAAGTGCAGCTACTCTTTCTTCAAGAACGCTGACAGTCGGACTGCCGAGTCTCGAGTAAATATTTCCCGCCTCTTCACCCGCGAAGCGCTTTTCCCCTTGCATTGCATTTTCAAATGAATAGGTCGAAGTCTGATAGAGTGGCACCGCCAAACTGCCATGATGCTTTGAATCATCATAGCCTTCATGGATGACAAGAGTATCTTTATGAAGTATCTGTTTATTCATTTCCATTCCGCCCTTCGTTTTTTGTAAGCACTTACATTCCCTATTTTCATTTTACCCTCTTTACTGAAAAAGAAAAAGAGCAACTTCAGCGACTTTTCATCGCCGAAGCCGCTCCGTGCAGGACAAAACGGTTCTTCCCATAGTTTTTCGCATGATATAATGCACGATCTGTGGTTTGGAAAAGTTCTTTATATGATTTGACATCGTCCGGGGACCAACCACTCAATCCAATCGAAACCGTTACGCCAGGTTCGGTAGTTTCAGGTATTCCCTTCACAAGTTGTCGGGCGAAATCGAGACCTTCTTCAACTGTTGCGGTCGGCATGAAGACCGCGATTTCCTCGCCGCCCCATCTGCTTGCGATTCCCTTTCCTTCCACTATCGATAGGATGAAGGTCGATATTTGCTGTAATACCAAATCCCCTGTCGTATGGCCGTAAGAATCGTTCACCAATTTAAAATCATCGACATCCATCAGGAGGAATACACCGGATTCTTCTTTTTCTATCGTTGATGTAACGATTCCATCCAAATACGAACGGGTGAATAATTTTGTTAAATGATCTTTATTAACAAGCTCCTGTAATTGATCGCGCAGCATGATGTTCGAAATTGCTAACGAAGAATGGCCGATGAGGGATCGCATCAGTTTGAAACTATCAAATGAGAAAAAATATTCTTCCCGGTGCATGAGGATTA
>NZ_LQYA01000148.1 GCF_001531445.1 Sporosarcina koreensis | reverse complement strand
GCTTTCCCCGCGCGCAACTGCGCGTCTCGCTGCTTAACGCGGAAGGGCCTTCGATCAGCGACGACTCGGCTTTGTTTGCGACCTCGGCCAATGCCGAGGCGGGATCGTCGGGCGGAATGTATTTCGACGAACGGCTCGGCGCGGCGATCGGACTTCATCTGGGCTATCTGTGCGACCAGCCGGGGCCGATCTCACGCTACCGACCCTCCGAATGTTTCAACTATGGGCGGTATTTCACGTCAGACGTGATGGCGATGGTCCAAGGCGTGGTTGAGGAACGCCCGGACATCAGCCTGTTGGTGACGCCTCAGCTGCCGCAACTCCAACAAGGCCGCCATGCCGACGCCGGCCCCGTGCGGATAGGCACGGGGCCAATGCGGTGAGATCGCTGCTCACACCGTGAGGATGACCGAACCGGTCGTCGCTCGCCCTTCCAGCGCGCGATGCGCTTCGGATGCTTCGGACAGCGGCAGGCGCAAGCCGATCTCCACTTCGAGCCGGCCATCCGCGATCATGCCGAACAAGGCTGCCGCCGAGGCCTCGAGTTCGGAGCGCTCGACGATATAATCATACAGCCGCGGTCGCACGACGCTGAGCGAGCCGCGCTTTGCCAGTTCGAGCGGGCTGAACGGGGGCACCGGCCCAGACGCATTGCCAAAGCTGATCATCAGGCCGCGCCGCCCGAGCGAGTCGAGCGACGCTTCCCAGCTGTCGGCGCCGACGCCGTCGAACACGACGTCGACCCCTTTGCCGTCATTCGCCGCGCGCACCGCGGCGGCGAGGTCGGCAAAGGGGCAGTGGAGGGCGGTCGAGGCGCCGAGTGCGCGAGCGATAGCGGCT
>NZ_LQYA01000147.1:70628-71996 GCF_001531445.1 Sporosarcina koreensis | reverse complement strand
CCATGATGATGGCGACGTGTGAAGGTATTGTTCTACTTTTGACTTTTGTAAGCCTGTCGGAAATTGATGGTTGGTTCTCTACAGTTTTTTTCCGTAACAGTTTATCTAGCATTCCGTTTCCTCCACTCGCCTGCTTTTTGAGCAAGTACCTAGTCTATCGTATCAAATCGACCGATAAATTTCATTTAAAACAATTGAAATTTAGTGTTTGTGCTCTTTTAGATTATGCTTGCCGTATGGTGAAATATTTATTGCTCGGGAAAGCAAATGAAATACGGTCAGAAAAAAAGACGTCCTGAAAGTAGGACGCCCCAAGGTATAGAAAGTTCTTCGATCAGATTTCCATAATTTCATTTTCTTTATCTTTGGCAAGCTCGTCAATTTTCACGATGAAGGAATCAGTCAGTTTCTGGATTTCATCACCTTCGCGGCGTAATTCATCCTCTGTGATGTCCCCATTCTTTTCAAGCTTTTTCAACTCCTCATTCGCATCACGACGAACATTGCGGATTGCAACTTTGGAGTCTTCTGCTTCTTTTTTGACTTCTTTCACCAATTCTTTGCGTCGCTCTTCCGTTAAAGCAGGGACTGCCAAACGGATGACCGATCCATCGTTGGAAGGAGTGATACCGATATCCGATTTCAATATCGCTTTTTCAATATCCCCTAAAGTCGTTTTATCGTATGGCTGGATGACCATCAGTCTGGCCTCTGGCACAGAGATGCCTGCCATTTGGTTCAGTGGCGTCGGAGCTCCGTAATAAAGTACTGAAATCCGATCCAGCAATGAAGCGTTCGCACGGCCTGCACGGATGGAAGCAAGCTGTCTTGAGAAAGACCCGATTGCTTTGTCCATTCTGTCCTTTGTTTGATCCATTATCGCTTTCGGCATTTACCCATTCCTCCTGACAACCGTACCGATTGGTTCACCAAGTACGGCCTTTTTAATATTTCCATTATCCATAATTGAGAATACTACGAGAGGGATATCGTTGTCCATACATAGGGTTGAAGCAGTGGAGTCCATTACTTCAAGTCCTTGGCTGATCACTTCCAAGTACGTTAGTTCCGTATATTTCACTGCATTCTCATCTTTTAATGGATCCGCTGAATAGACGCCGTCGACATTATTTTTCGCCATCAAGATGACGTCTGCTTCGATTTCAGCAGCCCTAAGTGCAGCTGTCGTATCCGTTGAGAAATAAGGATTCCCTGTTCCAGCGGCAAAAATGACGACTCGCTTTTTCTCCAGATGGCGGATTGCCTTCCGGCGAATATACGGCTCAGCCACTTGCCGCATATCAATCGATGACGATACACGTGTTTCAACGTCTAACTTTTCAAGAGCGTCTTGAAGAGCCAATGAAT
>NZ_LQYA01000147.1:63607-70609 GCF_001531445.1 Sporosarcina koreensis | reverse complement strand
CCCATATAATCGGCGGTTGTTCGGTCCATGCCCATCTCGCTTCCGATTTTGCCTCGCCAAATGTTTCCTCCACCAACTACGACCGCAACTTCCACATCAAGGTCGACAACTTCCTTCACTTGTTCAGCGACTGTTTTGATGATTGCCGGTGAAAGACCGAAGCCTTGTTCACCTGCAAGCGCCTCGCCGCTAAGCTTCAAGACAATTCTTTTATATTTTGGGACGCCCATATGTACCCTCCGTCTACTGTGTTTTCTCGAAAAATAGGGAACACAAAGTTGTGTCCCCTAATTATCTTTATAATTGATCAGTTGCCTTTCACTTGGCTCATGACTTCATCAGCAAAGTTATCTTCGCGTTTTTCAATTCCTTCACCGACAGCAAAACGAACGAATTCTTTCAAAGTTCCGCCAGTCGATTTTACGAAATCACGCACTTTTTGATCAGAGTTCTTAACGAATGCTTGATCAAGAACACAGATTTCTTCGAAGTATTTTCCAAGACGGCCTTCAACCATTTTCGCAACGATATTTTCCGGCTTGCCTTCGTTCAACGCTTGCTCTGTAAGGACTTTGCGCTCGCGCTCTACTTCTTCCTCAGACACTTCATCACGTGAAATGTATTGCGGGTTCATTGCTGCGATGTGCATTGCCACGTCTTTTGCAGCGTCGGAGTCAGTTGTACCTTCAAGGATGGTCAACACGGAAATGCGTCCTCCCATATGAAGGTATGGACCGAATGCATCGTTGTCCGTTTTTGTTTTCACTTCAAAGCGGCGAAGAGTGATTTTCTCACCGATTTTAGCGACTGCATTGGAAATATGATCTGCGACTGTAAGTCCGTTTTCCATTTTTGATTCGGAAGCTTCTTCGACCGTTGCCGGTTTTGTTGCTAAAAGATGTTCGCCAAGCTCTTTGACAAGAGTTTGGAACGCTTCGTTTTTCGCAACGAAGTCCGTTTCAGCGTTCACTTCGAAAATGACAGCGTCGTTTCCTTTTACGATGATGTCAGTTGTACCTTCCGCAGCGATGCGGTCAGCTTTTTTAGCTGCGCTTGATAGACCTTTTTCACGAAGGAAGTCTACCGCTGCATCCATATCACCATTCACTTCAGTAAGTGCTTTTTTGCAGTCCATCATACCTGCGCCAGTTTTTTCACGCAGTTCTTTTACCATTTGTGCTGTAATTGCCATTGTTAGTTCCTCCTGTATGAGTGATTTGAGACGACAGTCTTTAAAAAAGACGATAAGGGGGTTGGCCGCTTATCGTCTGTTCTATTACTAAATATTACTCTGCAGCTACCGTTTCAGTCGCTTCTTCAGATACTTCTTCATCAGCGCCTTGTCTTGATTCGATCAATGCATCTGCCATTTTGCTAGTAAGTAGACGAACCGCACGGATTGCATCGTCATTCGCAGGGATTACATAGTCGATTTCGTCCGGATCACAGTTCGTATCAACAATACCGACGAGTGGAATGTTCAATTTGATTGCTTCCGCCACAGCGATGCGCTCTTTACGAGGGTCAACGACGAAGATGACGTCAGGCAATGATTTCATATCACGGATACCGCCAAGGAATTTCACAAGACGATCGTGTTCTTTTCTAAGTTCAGAAACTTCTTTTTTAGGAAGCACATCAAATGTACCGTCCTCTTCCATCGTTTCGATCTTTTTCATACGTGCAACACGTTTTTGGATCGTTCCGAAGTTTGTAAGTGTACCACCAAGCCAACGTTGGTTGATGTAGTACATTCCTGCACGCTCAGCTTCTTCTTTGATTGCATCTTGTGCTTGCTTCTTCGTACCAACGAATAGTACTTTTCCACCTTCTGCACCTACTTGACGCATGAAGTCATAAGCTTCTTCTAGTTTTTTCACCGTCTTTTGAAGATCGATGATGTAGATCCCGTTACGTTCCACGAAGATATACTTTTTCATTTTCGGGTTCCAACGACGAGTTTGGTGTCCGAAATGTACACCTGCTTCAAGCAGTTGTTTCATTGAGATTACTGACATTTGTTTTTCCTCCAATTTGGTTAGATTCCTCCGTATGTTTCATGCGATGGAATGACCTTTCGGCACCTTTTCCATCTTCCACATACGTGTGTAGTAACACCATTTGATAATATACCATACTGGTCATACGATTGCAACTTACTTCATCTGAATTTCAGAAGCAATTCCACTTCGGTTTTCCCTTTACCGAGCTTTTTTGCAATTTCCTCGATAGGTTTCCCCTCGTCATACATCTGGATGGCGCGTGTACGACTGTCCATTACAGGCTTGTTGAACTCCGGCTTGGACACGTTGCTCTTATTCAAAGAAGGTGCCGTCTGGTAAGATTTCATTGCCGCTTTCACAGGGTAACTTGGCGTATTGATGGAAAAAGCATTCCGTTCCGACGGTTGTTCCAACTCTGACCTATGATTGCTTTCCACTGTCTTTCCCTTGGCATTGTCTTCTTCCTGTCGCTTGTCGATGATGTTGATGAGCCGTTCATTTTCCTCCTTCAATTCGGATAAATAGGCACCGATCGCATCGTCCATTTCCGCCATCAGCTTCTGCTGCTTCTTCTCCAAGTTGTTGAATTTGGAAACTTTCATGTAAAGAAGCGCCATGAAATAAAATCCGATAACTTGTAAAATGAATAAAAAGATTAAAAATACCGTTTGCATGCTAGTCATCCTGTAAAGTCGACAAATGACCCTTTGTAAGGGTGCACAGTCTTCTTTTCCTCTTCGTTTTGTTGACGTTCCTTTTCGTTCCGTTCTTGATCCTGATTTTTCCCCTTCGGATCTTTATCCACTTTGGCGTACTTTTCGGAGTGACGGACACTTTCCCGATTTTTCACAGCTTCTTTTTCATTTTGGAGCTGTGCCTGTTCCTGATTCAGCTGTGATTGCTGCTGTTTTTGCTCTGCTATCTTTCCCGCCTCAAACGTCTTGGGAATGGCAATTTGGAGTTCGATTCCTTTCAGACTCATAAGATCCCTCCGTCAACAATTTCCGGCAGCAATAATTTTCGTAATTTAAACAGCGCCTTTGAATGGATTTGAGAAATTCTCGATGTTGATAAATTCAGGATTTCTCCAATTTCCGTCAGCGTCATTTCATCTGTGTAAAATAGATTCAACACCAATTGTTCATTATGATTCAGTTCTTTTATTTTCAAAGCCAAATCACCGACAAGCTCTCCCATGACAATCTGCTGTTCAGGAGTGCGCTCGTGGTCGTCTTTTAGGACAAATGATTTCTGACCTTCCTCTTCATCTTCGTTCATGCGCTCATCCATGGAGAGCACGTTCGAGAAATAGTGCTCATGTACAGTCTGATAGACTTCCTCGACAGAAACCCCAAGATGATCCGCTATCTCTTCGGGTGTTGCGTGGCGCAGCAGTTTCTGCTCCAGTTTCGAGATTTCTTCCTCAAGCTTTTTCGATCTTTCACGTGAAGAACGCGGGAGCCAGTCCTCCTTTCGCAAACCATCGATAATCGATCCACGGATCCTGAAGGAGGCATATGTATCAAATTTCAAGTCCCTGCCAGGATCGAATTTCGTCAAAGCGTCGAATAGCCCTTGGAGTCCAAGACTCATAATCTCGTCCCTCGAAACATTCCGCGGCAAGCCGGAACCGACTCGCTGCACATGATAGTTGACGAGAGGCGTGTACTTCCGGACAAGTCTATCGCCGGCATCGGGATCCCGATCACGCAACCATAGTTTCCAACATACATCTTCTTCCGTCAGATCCTCTTTGGACATCGAACCCCTCACCTTCCATGATGTTTCCGATAAAAAAATTGATTATTTGAATTCTATTATAGCAAATTTCGACAAAAAATAGCGACTGAACCGTTCAGTCGCTTTGCTCTATCTATTTACTTGGAAAAACATTTCATATTTCCTTCGTCCCTAAATTAACTGTCCGTATGCTTAATGTACTTGTCGTCGGGTCAAATTCGATTGTCCTTCCGCTAGAACCGCCTGTATCTTCCGCTATGATCGGAATGGAAAGTCGGGCAAGCTCCTGTTTGACTGCTTCGACATTCCGGGGACCGATACGGATCGTATCGCTGGATCCGAACTGAAACATTTGGGAGCCTCCTGCGATTTTAGCTTTCAGTGATAAAGGACGAACTCCTTCCGCCTTCAACATTTCCATCAATGAATAGATGCCGGTGTCTGCAAATTTTGCAGCATTCAAATTGTCGGACCTTCCTAGACTTGAATCGGGAAGCATGACGTGAAGAAGTCCCGCAATCTTCTTCGCCTCGTCATAGAGCACGACTCCGACGCACGACCCTAATCCCGACGTCCGGATGGAATCCGGTGCATGCACAATGTTCATATCAGCGATTCCGACTCTGACAACCGTTTTCGTCATGTTCATCTTACAGCACACCTAACGATCGGAAAATCGTTATATAGGACTCGGGATCGGGAAGTAGGAAGAAATGCCCATCGACGCTTGAATTTCCGTCATCGCCTTCTTCCTCGATACGGGTATCGATGACGATGACCTCATCACTATAATGCGACACTTCTATTAGTCCGAAACTGACAATAGCCCCTACCATATCAACACTTAGCGATGGAACGGTCGGGTGGACTTTCAATCCGGTGAAATCCGACAAGGCGGACAAATAGGATCCCGACAAAATATTGCCAAGTTCCTGCATTGCCGAAATGCCCATCTCCGGAATCGGCACTGCATGGAAGTCGAATGTTTCATCACCGATCAATCTTCGGATGAATTCATTTGCGGAATCGATTGGCAAGACAAAGAACATACTGCCTGAAAGGTCGCCTTGGATACGTAGGTATATACCTGCTACAATCCGCTCAGCTCCCCCTGCCAAATCAAACATTTCATCAAAGGAAACTAGTGAAACTTTCGGTACGAGCATATCGATCTTCCTGCCGAGCAGTTGTGAGAGGGCAGTAGCCGCATGTGCCGCACCGATATTTCCAATTTCCTTCAGCACGTCTAAATGCATATCTGTAATTTGGTGATCAGATTTCATCTGTCGTCACTCGTTTCACAGGCTGCAGCACTTTTTCGAGATTCAACATGACCAAGAGGCGTTTGCTTACTTTGGCAACACCCGATATGAATTCCGACTCTATGGAACCTACAACTTCGGGCTGCGGCTCAATCGAATCGACCGGAATATCGATCACATCGTTTGCAGCATCGACAATCAGCCCCACTTCAAATTCCTCCAATGAAACGATGATAATTCTGCTTGAGTCATCGAGAGGCTTCACCTCCATGCCGAAACGCTCCCGCAGATCTACAATCGGCGTGACAACACCTCTCAAGTTAATAACACCCTTTATGTAGGAAGGTGTTTTCGGAACTCTCGTAATCGATATGAGTTTCTCGATCGATTCGACTACGTCGACTCCCACAGCGTATTCCTTATCCATCAATTGGAAGACGATCACTTTCATTTCTTTGCTAATTTCACTTGCTGTTTCAGCCATTGCTTTCCCCTCCCGCCTATTTGATCAATGCATTGCAATCCACGATAAGCGCAACTTGGCCGTTCCCTAAGATCGTAGCCCCTGAAATTGCAAATACGCTTTGAAGATAATTGCCAAGCGATTTCAATACGATCTCTTGCTGCCCGATAAAGGAATCCACAATGAGCCCTGCCATCCTATCACCTTTACGAACGATGACTACGGATTGGAGTTCTTCTTCTTCCTTCGCGCCTTCCATCTCGAAAATGTCTTTTAAGTTGACGAGTGGAACAATGCTTCCTCTGAAATCAATCACTTTTTGGTTATGCGCATTCAAAATATCGGAAGTTTGAATAATTGCTGTTTCGATGATCGATGAAAGTGGGATTGCATAAATATCCTTATCCAAGTTGACAAGCATTACCGAAATAATGGATAGCGTTAATGGCAATTGCACTTGGAAAAGGGAACCTTGACCTTCCTTGGAATCGATTGTAATGTAGCCACCAAGTGATTCAATTGTGCTTTTCACGACATCCAGACCGACACCGCGGCCCGACACATCAGTGATTTTTTCTGCCGTTGAGAATCCGGATGACAAAATGAGCTCAGCAATCTGCCGATCCGTCAATGTGGCGGCCATCTCTTCAGTGACAACGCCTCTTTCAAGCGCCTTCTGTAAGACCCGATCCTTGTCGATACCTGCTCCATCGTCTTCCAGTTCAATGAATACGTGATTGCCGGAATGGTATGCTCTCAATGTGACAGTACCTTCTTCCGGCTTGCCTTTCGCAAGTCGTTCTGCAGGACTCTCAATGCCATGATCCAATGCATTTCGGATTAAATGGACGAGGGGATCCCCAATTTCATCGATAACCGTTCTGTCCAATTCAGTTTCAGCCCCGATGATTTCAAGATTAATCTTCTTATCAAGATCACGCGCAAGTTGGCGTACCATCTTCGGGAAGCGGTTGAATACAGTCTCCACAGGAATCATGCGCATGTTTAGAATGATATTTTGAAGATCACCCGAAACCCGGGTCATCCGCTCGACGGTTTCATTCAAATCAGGATTATGTAATTCACTTGCGATCGATTGCAAACGTCCCCTGTCAATGACCAGTTCTTCGAAAAGATTCATGAGAATGTCCAACCGGTCGATATTAACACGGATTGTCTTGTTCGCATTATGTGCATTGACTGCACGGCGTCCTTTTTGTGGAGCAGCTTCTGCCTTCCTGTTTTCCTTCGGGGCAGCAGACACTGCGGAATCATCCATGCTCTCAGAAGGCGACTGTCCCTTTGGAAGGGATACGCCCGTCACCGGATGGATATCGACTCGGTCCACTTCAGACACTTTCATCACTTTGGCTTCTAAAGAGCTTGCTTCCTCTTTTGTGATCAGGACGACGGTGAATACTTCATCGAAATCCTCATTTTCCAACTGTTCAACAGAAGGTTTCGACTTGACGATTTCTCCTGATTTTTCAAGAATCTCGAAAACCATGAATACTCTCGCAGCCTTTAGCAAGCA
>NZ_LQYA01000147.1:0-63579 GCF_001531445.1 Sporosarcina koreensis | reverse complement strand
CCGCAAAGTGACGGTGATTTCATATGCATGAAAACCTTGTTCTTGCGATTGGTTGATTACCGTCTTTTCGTAATCATCATAGTGGAGTGCTGGGATTTCCTGTTTCAGCGGCTCGATCGCCATTGTTGAAGCGGCCGTCTCCAATTCCGATGCAGCGATGATCGATTGCCCGGACTCTATTTGATTCAATGTAGAAACAAGTTCTTGTACGTCCTTTTTCCCCGTACCGCCCGCTTCGATGTCCATGACCATTTCTTCCAAGTAATCGACGGCCTTAAAAACGATATCAAGAATTTCGGTAGTAACACTGATTTTAGAGTTTCGGATTGCATCTAGCACATTTTCCATTTTATGTGTCAAGTCAGCGATGTCTTCGTACCCCATCGTTGCAGACATACCTTTCAATGTATGTGCTGAACGGAATACTTCATTGACGATCGCTAGATCTTCTGGATTTTTCTCCAGTTCTAATAAGTGTTCATTGCACGCTTGAAGATGTTCTTTACTTTCTTCGAGAAACATCTCAAGATATTGATTTGTATCCATCATGACGCCCCCTCAAGAGTGTAAGATTTCCGTAATTGTGTCCGCTATGAGCTGCACATCAACGATCGTGTCGGCGAGGCCGGCTTCTTTAATCGCTTTAGGCATTCCATACACGACAGAGGTCTTTTCAGACTCCGCAATTGTAATTGTAAAACACGCCGATTTCAGTTGTTGCATCCCTTTCATACCGTCATGGCCCATCCCTGTCATGATAGCCGTTACATATTTGAGCTCTTGATTGGATGCAGCCGACTCCAACAGTACGTCCACGGATGGACGATGTCCCATTCTAGGCGGATCCAAATCGTCGAGTCGAGCACAATAGCCAGCCAGGCATTTTTCAAATTTCAAATGCTTTCCACCTGGGGCGATATAAGCGACGCCTTTTTGAAGAGCTTCTCCGTCCTCGGCTTCCTTCACCCTTATATCACTTAAGCCGTCCAATCGCTGAGCCAATGACTTCGTAAATCCTGGCGGCATATGTTGGACGACCAAAATCGGGGCATTTATAGTAGATGGCAGCCGTGTAAGCACTTCTTGTAGTGCCCGTGGTCCCCCTGTCGATGTACCTATTATAACAAAAGTCTCATGTTCTTTGGAAATCTTTTTATCTCGCAATGAAACTATTTTAGTAGAAAATGAAACTGATGGTACAGCTTTCCGTTCATTAACTGGAAACTCTTCCTTCACTTGCTTCTTCATACGCGCCATAGGTGGTTTGACGAGATTGGAGATTTTCACTTTTGCCGCAGCAGCGACTTTCCCGACAATTTCCTGTTCCACTTCATGCAAGTTAAGTGAAATGGCACCGCCCGGCTTAGCGACAAAGTCAACTGCACCATAATCCATGGCGATCAACGTGTTTTCCGCCCCGATTTCAGTAGTGCTTGATAGCATTACTACTGGCGTAGGTTGTTGTTCCATAATTTCTTTTAATGCCTCAAGACCATTCATGAGCGGCATTTCAATATCCATGGTGATGACATCTGGCCGAAGTTCAATGACTTTTGCAACAGCATCTTTTCCATTGCGCGCTATCCCGATCACTTCGAGCTGCGGGTGTTTTGAAAGCATTTCCGATATCAATTTTCGCATAAACGCGGAATCATCGACGACTAGCACTTTTTTCACAGTGCCGTTTACCAAATCATTCACGCCCTTTCAAGAAAATCCCTTTCAACTTTTGAAGGAATCCGGTTCCTTGTTTTTCCTCCGTCTGATCCATTTTTACGAATTCACTTGTGATCGCTGTCATCCGCTTTGAAACAAGAGCATTCGGAAAGAGCAAGATAAATGGCTTTTGCGCGATCACCGCTTTATGTACAGCGGGATCTTCCGGTAAAAATCCTAATATCGATGTTTCTTTGTCAAGAAATTTCCTCATTGCATATTGTAAACGAGTTACCGCATCATTGCCGTCATCGTGTTTCGTCACCCGGTTGCTGACAATGCTGAATTTTTTATCCGGATCGCTAAGACATATGAACTTCATCATTGAATAGGCATCCGTTATGGAAGTCGGCTCTGTCGTTGAGATTACAATCACTTCGTCCACTGCAATGATCAATTCGATTGAGCGCTGCGTTGCACCTGCCCCCATATCGAAAAGGATGAAGTCAAACTCCTTCTGCAATTGTTCAAAAGCGGCTAGCAGTCTTTCGAACATATCCTGAGACCAATCGAGTACAGAATCCAGCCCCGATCCTCCTGAAATGAATGAAAGGCCGTCCTCATCCGTATTTATGACATTTTCCAATCTTTGTTGGCCAGTCAAATAATCTTTTAAACTATATTGAGGTCCAACACCTAGTAGAATATGGATATTGCCCATGCCGATATCCATATCTACGACGATGACTTTCTTGCCTTTCAGACGTAAAGAATGGGCGAAGTTCGTCGAGAAATTCGACTTGCCCACCCCTCCTTTTCCACTTACAATTGCAATCGATTTCGCCAAACCGCCTTGAGCCTTTAACATCTTCATTCGAAGCGCTTCCGCTTGGTCACGCATGTTCAGCACCTGCCAATAACAATGTGAGCATTTGTTCGAGATCCGCCTCAGCTATATCTTCCGGCACTTCTTGTCCATCTGTGTAGTAGGCGGTGCCGATGCCATATTGTTTCATCAGATTGAACATCGGGCCGATTGATCCCGTTTCATCCACTTTGGTAAAGATGAATTTTTCAATCGGAAAGGAGGTGAACTTATCGATGATTGTTCTCATATCCTCCTCTTTTGATGTCACAGATAAGACAAGGAATGATTCCATATCCAATGAAAAATCGATTAGATGTTTCAAGTCATCCACAAATTTCATTTCTTTATAATTCCGACCTGCCGTATCGATGAAAATCAAATCAAGGGCTTGCATTTTCATGATGGCTTCTTCAAAGTCTTTGCTGTTATAGGCGATTTCGACAGGTGCCTGCAATAGATTTGCATATGTGCGTAATTGTTCGATAGCTGCTATCCGATACGTGTCAGTCGTTATGAAACCGATTTTCTTCTTATCTTCCAAAAGGGCCCTAGCGGCAATCTTAGCGATTGTTGTCGTCTTTCCGACCCCAGTTGGACCGAGGACGTTAATATATTTTTTAGAATTTGAAATTCCCCCGAAAGGCAACTTCGAGAATTCATTCGTTAAGACAGTTTTCGCTACTTCCATTTGCTCTTCTAGCGAAAAATCTTTCTTTTCTTCTTTCATCGAAGTAAAGATTTCATTTCCAATTTGAAGGATCAGCTCTTTGGATAATTCCTGCCTTTCCAAAACAGTGAGCAGAGGCTTCAGCTCATCCGGGAAACTTGCGAATGAAGCGGACTGTTTCATTTCTTGTAACAGCTTTTTCATTTCATTCATTTCTTTCTTTATTTCCTCATCCTGCTTCGGCTCCACAAATTCAGCAGCCGATTTTGGAGTGAATGTCGTTTCAGTAGGTGTGTGCAAGGGTTCATCGAAACCGGCTACGACTTCAACCGACTTCTTTTGAAAAAAACCGAGAAATCCTTTGGAGGTGACAACATTTGAGCTAAGGATGACAGCATCATCCCCAAAATCTGCTCTTACTTTCTTCATTGCCTCCACCATCGTATCAGCCGTATATTTTTTCATTTTCATCAGATATCCACCACCCCGACACTTTGAACTTCAATAGAAGCTTCGAGCTCATTGTAGGATAAAACAGGAATTTGCGGGAAGTACCTCTCCGTAATTTGCCGTAAATACATCCGGATGGCAGGCGAGCATAAAATGACAGGTGATTGGTCCATCAACGCCACTCTTTCGACCTCCCTTGCAATTGATTCCAATATTTCTTGGGAATGGGAAGGATCGATCGATAAATAATTGCCTTGCTCGGTCTGCTGGATATGATCAGCAATCAATTTCTCGACTTTTCCCGACACCGTCAATACTTTTAACGCATCTACCCCAGTTGAGTATTGCCCGGTGATTTGTCTTGCAAGCGATTGTCGGACATATTCCGTCAGCAAATCGATATCGGAAGTGTACTTCGAATAGTCGGCCAGCGTTTCAAAAATGATTGGCAAGTTACGAACGGAAACATTTTCATTTAATAATTTAGCCAACACTTTTTGAATCTCTCCTATAGAAAGAGGTGTCGGTGTTAGTTCATCGACCAAAATCGGATACGTTTCGCGGACATGATCGACGAGTTGTTTTGTTTCCTGACGTCCAATCAGATCAGCTGCATTCGCCCGGATTACTTCAGTGAGATGGGTTGAAACGACGCTTGGCGGATCGACGACCGTGTACCCCATAATTTCAGCGTCCTCTTTCACCTCTTCTGTAATCCACTTTGCCGGAAGGCCAAATGAAGGTTCGACCGTATCGATTCCGACGATCGAATCGTCGCCCCCCGGACTCATTGCAAGATAATGGTCAAGAAGTAATTCGCCTCTTGCCAACTCATTTCCCTTAATCTTAATCCGGTACTCATTCGGTTGCAGTTGAATATTATCCCGGATCCGGACGACCGGAATGACGAGTCCCAGTTCTAGAGCAAGCTGTCTTCTGATCATGACGACCCTATCCAGTAAATCCCCGCCTTGCTGGGCGTCGACCAATGGAATGAGACCGTAGCCAAATTCAAATTCAATAGGATCGACATTCAGTAAGTTGACTACATTTTCCGGACTCTTCATCCCTTCTGTTTCAACCTCTTCTTCCATTTCCAGCAATTCTTCTGGGTCTTCTTCCGGCTGTCTTGACATGATGAATGCGCCTAGCACCAGAAGCGCTGCAATTGGAATCGTAAGAATGTCATTAATCGGTGTAAACAGCCCTAACAAGAAGACAGTAGCTGCTGCAACGTAGAGCAACATCGGCTGACCCAGTAGCTGTTTCGTAATATCCGAACCAAGATTGCCTTCAGAAGCGGCTCTGGTCACAACAATCCCTGTCGCGGTCGAGATGAGCAAGGCAGGTATTTGGGAAACAATTCCATCCCCGACGGTCAAGCGCGAGAATTTTGTTGCCGCTTCCGCGAACGGCAAATCCATTTGCGCAACACCAATGATCATTCCTACAAGAAGATTGATAATAACGATGATGATGCCGGCAATGGCATCTCCTTTTACAAATTTCGTCGCTCCATCCATCGCTCCATAGAAGTCGGCTTCATTGCTCACCTTTTCACGGCGGTTTCTTGCTTCCGACTCGGAAATCATCCCTGCGTTCAAATCTGCATCAATACTCATCTGCTTACCTGGCATCGCATCGAGCGTAAAGCGGGCAGCCACTTCCGAAACCCGCTCCGAACCCTTCGTGATAACGATGAATTGGATAATGATCAAAATGACAAAGACGACAAGACCGACGACGATATTTCCCCCGGTTACAAATGTACCGAATGTATCGACAACTCCACCTGCATCACCTTGCGAAAGAATTGCACGGGTTGTTGAAACGTTCAAACCCAATCGGAAAAGCGTCAGCAATAAAAGCAAGGAAGGAAAAATAGAAAATTGCAATGCTTCCTGCATATTCATCGAGGTTAAAAGGACCAATAAGGCAAGTGTTATATTGATGATGATCAGAAAGCTCAGAAGCCAAGGCGGTAATGGGATGACGAGCATTGCAACAATCATGATGACCGCTGCCAATACTCCGATATCTTTGAATTTCATGCCATCCCCACTTTCTAAAAATTTATATCTGTCACAACTAAGCGTGATTGCGTCCGTAGGCGTAACTTGGACCAGTCTGTAGATTCAAGTTAAATTTTCCGTTGTATGCGATAAACATATGCCAATATTTCTGCGACTGTCTTGAAAAACTGATCCGGAATGTGATCTCCAATTTCCACATCGTCATACAAAGCCCTTGCCAACGGCCGATTTTCCACCATGACAATATTATGCTCTTTCGCAATCAGCTTGATCTTTTGAGCGATAAAGTCAGCACCTTTCGCAATAACGACGGGCGCGTCCATCTTTTCATCGTCATATTTCAAAGCGATAGCAAAATGTGTTGGATTCGTGATGACAACATCCGCTTGAGGCACTTCCTGCATCATCCTCCGCATTGCCATTTCCCTTTGGCGCTGTTTGATCCGCGACTTGATGATCGGATCGCCTTCCGTATTTTTATATTCATCCTTTATATCCTGTTTGGACATCCGCAGGTTTTTCTCATAATCAAATTTTTGATAAAAATAATCTAATATTGAAATGAATAAGAGAACAAAGGAGGCGACAATACCCATTAAAGCGACCAATTGCCCGACAGTCGCCAACGTGTCATGCGGCGTCTTGAATGCTAGACCTAACACTTTTTCGATGTTCGTCATCAGAAGGAACGTCGTGACTGAACCGATAAAGGATATTTTCAATAAGGATTTCAATAATTCAACGAGTGCCCGAATGGAAAATATCCGTTTCAATCCTTTGATCGGATCTATTTTTTTCAAATCGAATTTCAGAGGTTCTGCTGTAAACAGCAATCCGAATTGCATCAAGTTCCCCACGATGCCGGCAATGACTGCAATCGCCATAATCGGCAGTAGGATATACGCCATCTGGACGATCATCTCTACGTAAAGAATCATCGTTTGGTCGATATCCAACGCTTTAATGGAAATGGATTCCGTAAATGAATGCGTAAAGAAAACAAAAAATCGATCCTTCATGAAGCCGGCAGCGAAAAAAAGGAACAGGAATACGAAGAGAAGGACAATAGCTGTCGTTACATCCTGGCTCTTTAATACCTGTCCTTTCTTCCGAGAGTCGAGTCGTTTTTTTGGTGTGGCCTTTTCCGTCTTTTCGCCGGCAAAGAACTGTAAGTCCAAACGAATCATCCGTCAGCCACCTCCTAAGATGATCATCAAGTCCCTCATCGCTGACATCATCACTTCGAACAATTTTTGCATCATAGCAATCATTACAGTAAACATCGTCACAAGAACGAGGAAACTGACACCAATTTTAATAGGAAATCCGACAACGAAGATATTCAATTGAGGAACTGTCCTCGCTGTTATGCCCAACGCTAAGTCGACGAGAAACAAAGTGGCGACGATAGGTACGGACATTTGAAAAGCGATTGCGAACGTTAAGGCAAATGTTCGTATGACGAATTCAATTAGCCGTTCTTCTCCGAAGGCAGGCCAAAGCATGTCGATCGATATGAAGCGATAACTGTAAAAGATCCCGTCAAGGAGCATATGATGACCATTCAACGTCAGCAACAGCAAAATGGCAAGCGCATTGAAAAATTGACCAAGCAGCGGCGACTGAGCGCCTGTTTGCGGGTCAATGACGTTCGCAATGGCAAAGCCCATTTGAAAATCGATAAAACCACCAGCAATCTGGATTGCCGACATGACGATATAGGCGATAACACCGATGAATAGCCCAGTGGCGGCTTCCTTGATCACAAGAAGTATGTATGTACCATCGATCTCAAGATTGGGGGCGTCAATCGTATACACCATCATCCAAGACAATAATGCTGCAAAGATAATCCGTTGCGTCGTCGGAATTGCACGGTATGAAAACAAAGGGACGGTTACTATAAAGGCAGTCACTCTTGTTAAAATAAGTAAGTAAACAGCTAAAGAAGGAATCAACTCTTCCATTCCATCACCCAATATACCGGACTAGATTATCAAAAATATCTGTCGCGAACGCTGTGACTCTGGCCAACATCCAAGGACCGAAAAAGACGATGGCGACAAGTACTGCAATAATCTTTGGCACAAACGCCAACGTTTGCTCCTGGATTTGTGTCGTCGCCTGAAATATACTGACGACCAGACCGGAAACCAACGCAACAATCAACAGCGGACCGGAAGTTAATAAAATGACCCAAACCGCCCGCTCAGCTATCGCTATGACTAATTCGCCTGTCATTACTTACCACTCCTAACTGTTAACTTGCCGATTTCCCGAATAAATATGACAGGTAGTTGCATTTATTATCTTTGCATCTAAAAACTTTGCAATAATGACTTGACGATGAGATACCATCCGTCGACAAGGACAAATAACAAGATCTTAAATGGCAAGGAAATCATGACCGGCGGCAACATCATCATCCCCATGGACATAAGAACACTTGCAACAATCATGTCAATGACTAGAAATGGGATAAAAATCATGAACCCCATTTGAAACGCGGTCTTTATTTCACTTAATGCGAATGCGGGCACTAACATCGTCAATGGAATGTCTTCCAATGTTTCGGGTCGCTCTGCTTGGTTGTATCGTAAAAACAATTCCAGATCTTTCTGCCGTGTATGTTTACTCATGAACTCCTTGAATGGCAGGCTTGCCTGTTCGTAAGCTTCCTCCAAAGTGATTTCTTCAGCGAATAAAGGTGAAAGAGCTGTTTCGTTCACTTGTTGGAAAGTAGGTGCCATGACAAAGAATGTTAAAAACAGAGCCAGCCCCACAATCACTTGGTTAGGCGGCATCTGCTGCGTCGCCAGAGCAGTTCTAACAAAAGACAAAACAATGACGATCCGTGCAAACGACGTCATCAGAATGAGGATTGCCGGCGCTAGTGATAAGACAGTAAGAAGGAGAAGCATTTTGATGGATGTCGATACATTTGTCGGGTTGCTGTCCGAAAAAAACTGGACGAAATCATTCATCTTTTCTGCTCTCCTTTTCTGCTAATCGGTTCAAATGCTTTTTCCTCTCCGCTTTCAATTCGTCTAGCCTGGAAGTGAACACTTTTTTGAAATCGGCGGGTTGATCGCTTTCATCCACTGCATCCCCTTTTCCGAGCGGAAACATCGTGAGCAATTTATTCCCCAGGCCTGGCGGAGATTGAAGTTCATCTTCAACGAAATAGCTTTCCAATGCACTGATCTCTTCCGGATCGGTAATCTCTTTCAACAACCTTACTTCGTCGCCTACACCAATCAGGTAATAGGAATCACCAATGACGACCAATTGAATGGATTTCTGTTGTCCTAACGAAAGACCTCCGACGTTTTTCATCAATTTATGCTGGTCAAACTTTCGATTCTTTCGGTTAATAAACTTCAATAGCGCAAGGAGAAGACCGACTACAAAAAACAATGCCAATAGTGTTTTCGTATAATCCCACCAAGACAAGCCGACAGCTGCCCCGTCTTGATTGCGGTCGGCAGCTGGCTCTTCTTCATCGATCACCTTTATCTCGTCTTGTCCATTGTCCTTTTCTTTATCCTGGTCCTGGTCCTTTTGGAACCAATCAGATACTGATTTGTCCGTTTCGCCATCTGCATAGGTCACGATAGGCAATGAAACGACTAGGAAGATTGCCAGCAGGAAAATCGTTGAATACTTTTGCAAGACTGATAGATCCATAAGTTAACCTATTGCTTTTTGGATCGCTTCAACCACGCGGTCAGCTTGGAACGGCTTCACAATGAAGTCTTTTGCCCCTGCTTGAATTGCATCGATGACCATCGCTTGCTGTCCCATAGCGGAACACATGATGATTGTAGCTGACGGGTCCTTTTCTTTAATGGATTTCAACGCTGCAATACCATCCATTTCGGGCATTGTAATATCCATCGTTACAAGATCCGGCTTCAATTCCATATATTTTTCAACGGCTTGCGCACCATCGGCAGCTTCACCAACCACTTCAAAGTTGTTCTTTGTCAAAATATCCTTGATCATCATACGCATGAAAGCCGCGTCATCTACTATTAAAATACGTTTACCCATTCTCTAGACCTCCCGAATCTTATCGTAAATTATTTAAACGTTCTGTCTGACTCAATATATCAGTAATCCGCACACCGAAGTTTTCGTCGATAACAACGACTTCTCCTTTGGCGATATGACGGTTATTCACTAATATATCAACAGGTTCTCCTGCCAGTTTATCCAATTCTATGATGGAACCACTAGACATTTCAAGGATTTCTTTTACCGACCGCTTCGTTCTTCCAAGTTCCACAGTCACTTGCAAAGGAATATCCAACAACATATTCAAGTTGTTGGTCTCACCTTGGTTCAATGAAGGGCTATCAAAGCTTGCGAAACGTGCTTGCTGTACATGGACAGGTGGCTGTTGCTGTCTTTGTGGAATTTGTTGCTGAATTGGCGTCTCATACGCAGGATGCTCGATTGGTTGAGAGGAATTTTGCATGTTGCCGAAATCAGAATGGTCCGCTTGCGGAAACTCCTGTTGATTCGGTTCGTTGGCTGGAGCCGGTCTCGGCGCTTCCAATGTAACTGCGGCTTCCTCTTCTGCACCCATCCCCATAAGCGATGCAACAAGGTTTTTCCCGAATTGCAACGGGAATAACTGCATAATATTTGAATCGATCAAACTCCCGACTTTTAACTCGAAGGAGACTTTGATCAGCATTTCATCCTTCGGAATTTTCTCAATCCCTTCCTCATTTTGCATATTCATCAGGTCGATGGATGGAGGGGAGATATCAACTTTCTTATTGAAAACAGTGGACATCGACGTAGCCGCCGATCCCATCATTTGATTCATCGCTTCCTGTACAGCACTTAGATGGATTTCATTCAATTCTTCATTCGGGGCCAGTCCATCTCCGCCCAACATAAGATCAGCGATGATTGCAGCATCACTTTGTTTAATGACAAGAAGGTTCGTGCCGTTCAAGCCTTCTGTATATTCCACTTGGACCGCTACATATGGATGTATGAATTCAGTTTCAAGCATACTACGATCCACTACAGAGATTGCAGGAGTGGTGATTTCCACTTTTTGTCCTAGCAACGAGGAGAGGGCTGTTGCGGAACTGCCGAAAGAAATGTTCCCGACTTCCCCTAAGGCATCTTTCTCCATTTCGCTTAATTGGTCTTCAAAATCCCGATGTTCAGAGGACGATGTCGCTGCTTCTTCTGCACGAATCGGTTCTCCGCGCAACAATGCTTCGATTTCTTCCTGAGAAAGCACATTATCACTCATCATCTTCATCCCCTCCGTTCAATATATCGATTATTTGTACAGCCATCCTGTTTCGAAGATGTCCAGGCTGCGCTGTGAATTTTGGTATATCTCCCACTTTGACAATCAATGGGTCTTCAATTTTCCGATCAAGAGAGATGACATCTCCTACTTGGAGATATAAGAAATCCTCGACCGACATAGCCCCTTTTCCTAATTCGGTAGTGAGCGGCAAACTTGCTTGTCGAAGCCTCTTTTCCAAAATGATGCTCTGTTCAGGCGACGGTTCTTTTTTATTCGATTGCATCCAATAACGCACCGATAAATTCGGAACGATCGGCTCAAGGACGACATGTGGAATACAAATATTGATCATGCCACTTGATTCTCCGATCACAATATTGAACGAAATGACGACAACTGTTTCGTTCGGTGAAATCATTTGAAGAAATTGAGGATTCACTTCCATTTCAGATAGGAACGGATCTATTTCAATGATACCCGACCACGCTTCACGTAAATTATCAAATGATCTTTCGAAAAGGTTCGTCAATATCTTCGTTTCGATTTCAGTCATATTGTCCACTTTTCCGGGACCTTCGCCTATTCCGCCCATCAAACGGTCAAGCATGGAATAGGCGACGTTCGGATTGACTTCCATGATGATATTCCCTTCAAGTGGCGGCACTTCGAAAATATTGAGCAATGTCATATTGGGAATGGATCGGATGAACTCTTCAAACGGTATCTGATCAACCGAAGCGACATTTATTTGAATATACGTCCGTAATTGAGCGGAAAAGTAAGTCGTCAATAATCTTGCAAAGTTTTCATGGATCCGTGTCAGGCTACGGATCTGATCTTTTGAGAAACGGAGGGCTCGTTTGAAATCATATACTTTGACCTTCCGGGTCTCATCTTCCTTCTTCATCTCTTCCGCCGACATTTCACCTGTCGATAATGCCGATAACAAGGCATCAATTTCATTTTGGGATAAAATATCTCCCGACATAAGGCCACCTCCCGGCATAGTATATGTCCACCATTTTTATTGGATTATATAAGAAACGATGTACACTTTTTCGATTTCACCCTCTTGCATGAGTGGATTCAATTGAGACTTGATGGAATCCTCGAATGCTTGCTTCCCAGCTTTTCCTTCAAAATCTTTTGAGGTCATTTCAGATAATTCTTGAATGACGATGTTTTGAACCTGGAAATCTCGTTTCGCGAGCTCTGCAGCTGCTTTTTTATCTGTTGTCTGGATCTTCAATGAAATCCTGATAAACTGGCGGCCGGATAGATTTGTCATGATTTCCGGGACGTCAACAGAAGCTTCGAGAATGTCATCGATTGTCGGCTCTTTGGCTGCCGAATCCCCTTTTAATTGCAAGGTGAGGATTAGACCGATGATACCGACGAGCGTTAGGGTAACAACAATGATTAATGTGATTGTCAATGCTTTATTCTTCATTTTCTTCACCCCGGATATGCGGATTCGATAATAGTTGGACTGACTGATAGAATTCAATGATGCGTCGATTGACTTCGTCGATCGGGTCCAGGACGACATATTTGGTGCCAGTCGTCAATGTGATCGTCGTATCGGGAAACGATTCGACGGTTTCTATGTATAGGGCGTTCAACATGAACGCTTTGCCGTTAAGGCGTGTAACTTTGATCATATGTAAGGGGCCGGGCACAGGGCCGGCCCGACCCTCCTTTGCTAGTAACGCATAAAATTGTTGAAACACGCATAAATTCGCTGAAATGCGCATAAATCGCTAGAAACGCGTATAATTCTCTTGAAAAGCTCATAAATGCGTGTTATGAAACATAAATACTTTTAAAAGCGCATAAACCTATAACTTAGAACGTTGCTTTCCGTTCCAGCACTCGCTTTCCGCGAGCATGGCTTGAGCCAATCGAACAGCGAAGGGTTCGATTTGCCGTATTTCTGCGTCCTATGCAGAAATTAAGGCATCCTGCAATATCCTGCTCGCAACGCTGCGCTTGTGCTCACAAACGCCGTTCTTCGAAACGACGTTCGCAGGAGTCTCGCGCTTGCACTCCAAGAAACTAGTGCAACATAAAAGATATACATTTTTAAAATGTTAATTAAAATCTATAATTATCGCTTCAAGTTGACAAGTTCTTGCAGAATCTCATCAGAAGTTGTAATTATACGAGTATTTGCTTGGAAACCACGTTGTGCGACGATCATTTCAGTGAACTCTTCTGATAGGTCGACGTTGGACATTTCGAGGAAGCCGGATTCGATTGTTCCGAAACCTTGATCGAGTGCAAAGCCTGTTTCTATATCACCAGAGTTTGCAGATGCTCGATACAAGTTTCCACCTACTTTTTCAAGGCCTCCTGGATTCGAGAACTTAGTCATTTCGATTCTTCCAGCTTCTTGAAGTATCGCTTTATTATCAGACATGACTTTATCAAAAGTTGTTTTGGCTGGATCATATGCCCCTTTAGCTGTGTTGTATGGACCTATCGCAGCTGTTTCAGCAGCTTCAGCTGTCGTTTTTGCAGCCTCGGCTGCCGTTTTTGCATTCTCCGCTGCCGTTTTAGCTGCTGTAGCAGCGTTTATAGCTTCTTGCTTCCCTGCTGCACCCGCGGGTAAATTGTTAGCTCTTTCCAAATCTGCTTCCGCTTTTTCTAATGCTTTTTCTGCTGCTTTAATATCTGCATTTGCTGTCTTAACTTCATCTTTAGCTTTATTTAAGGCTTCCTCTGCTTCTTTAAATGTTTTTTCAATCGGTCTAAATATTGCCTCAGCAGCGGCTATGGCAGCTTCAGCGCCTTCTGGTAAATCCACAAAAAATACTGTGCCATCTTGTCCAATTGACATTGACGAAGCTGTAATTGGAATATTAATAATCCCATCTGTACCTACAACATATCTACCATCACCATCTACCAGATCACCATTCTTATCCATATAAAAGTTTCCAGCTCTTGTATATGAAACCTCTCCTCCATCCATTACTTGGAAAAATCCATCACCCGTAATTGCCAAGTCTAGTGTGTTCCCTGTAAACTGGCTGGATCCTTGTGTGTGTAGTGTGTCAATAGCAGCAATTTGTGAACCGAGTCCAATTTGTTTTGCGTTTACTCCACCACGATTATCACTTGGTGCAGAAGCGCCTGCTGTAGTTTGGGAGACGAGATCTTTAAAAATTGTGCGTCCTTTTTTAAATCCATAAGTATTCACATTCGCAATATTATTACCGATAACGTCTAACTTCGTTTGGAAGTTTTTCAAGCCTGAAATTCCTGAGTACATTGATCGTAACATGTTGGTTTTTCCCCTCTCGGATAGTTAATCAATTACGCCTTGGCGGAATTGCGTCCAGATTTTTATCGAGCAAGCTCGGTAAATTCAATTAAAAATCTGTGACATCCGCCGGAGGCTAGTATTTTATACAGCGACGGTTTTCCGCTGTATAAAATTTGTAACCGCCTCTGTCAGTCGGCAGTACGTCGGCATCCTCGTTCTGAGGTCCTGCCGGTGTTAGCTGAGCACGATTGTGCCGTCGATGTTTGTAAATAATTGATCTATCGCTTCCTTGCGATCCATCGCTGTAATGACGGTGGAATTTTTTGCGCTGATGATGAGTGCTGCTTGATCCATCAGTACAAGCGATTCTTTGATTCCCTTCACTTTTGCTTCATTCACCTTGTCTGTGATGTGTGCCCATTCAGTTTCTGTAATATGAATGTTCCGCTCCTTCAGCCTGTCCGTAGCGTGTTTGCTGATTTTCAATTCTTGCGGCTGGATTGCTTTGTTCAGCTCTTCAAGAAACGATTGTTTCGACTGTTGCGGTGCTTTCAACGGTTGGCCATGGCGGATTAGCGGCTGCGATGGAACGTGGTGAATGTTCAACTTGTCCATACACTCGCTCCTTTTATGCTTGTTGACTGATGGATGTGAATGAATCGCCGTCGATTCGTGTACCGTCGTCCAAAATATATTGAAGCTTTCCTTCCTTATTGGAAACGGATACGACTAGACCCGACTTTTCTTCTTCTCCATCCATATACCCGACTGTTTTGCCGATCAAAAGGCTGGCCTCTACCAAACTATTAGCATTTCCCGAGCCTGCTAGCACTTCAGAAATATTGCCCGGTGTCAGTTCCTTCCCGTCTGCCATCGTGAAGACGACGGATCCATTTACAAATTTTGCAGATTGGATGATGCCTGTCCCTTCGTTGACGATTGGTTTGCCTGCCTCGTCTTTCTCATCCGTTAATTCATGCCAACGGACATTTTTTCCAACGAATTGATTATATTGAATCAATTGAGATTGGTTTTGCGCCTCGGCGAATTTTTCAAATGCATTGGCCAAGTTCATCGTTTGTTCCAAAGATGAAAACTGCGCCATCTGTGCTATGAATTCGTTATCTTTCATCGGGTTCGTCGGATCCTGGTTTTGCAGCTGTGCAATGAGGATTTTCATGAATGCATCCTTGCCCATTGTATCTGGCCCAGTTTGCCGTTGATCCCGCTGTTTATTTATTAGAAACATTGAGTCTGTTATTGGTGATTGTCCCTCTATCATTCATTACACCTCCAATTCGATCATATATTCCTCAAATGAAAGTTCTTCGTCCGATGATTTCTTCTGCTTGTTATCATCCGTCTGCTGCTCACGCTTGAACTGTTCATTAAATGATTGTTCACGTTCATTTCTTTGCGATTCTTGGATGGTCTGTGTAATGTCAACACGGTCGACTTGCAGATTTTGCTGATTGAACGCATGTTTCAGTTGGTGCAACTGACTATCAAGCAGTCCTTTTGCAAAAGCGGTTGATGCGAGGATTCTCGCCGTCATTACACCGTTCGTTTCGAGTAGTTCGATTCGGATCTGACCGAGATGCTCCGGATATAGCTTAATAAGCATCCGATTGGTTCCGCCTACCTGGCCGAAGTTTGACCGTTTCATTAACGCCTGCATATCTCTAAGGAATGCTTCGCTCCGATTCGTTGTGCTTGATTCCACCTGTTTCACAGGAATATCTGCTCTGACTATCGTAGTCGTCGTTGCATGTACGGAACCTGAATTTGAAGTTGTATCTGTATGTTTCTGTCCGGATCCGTCTGCGTTTGTTGATGTTGCAGAATTCGTTTCAAGGACGATTCTGAATTCGTTTTTTTGATTGATGAACGGCAATGGCTCCTGTTTTGCTATGGGTGCCATAATCCGCTGTTCGAATTGTCCTGCAGCTCCAGCCATCATATGACGGAAATTGTCAACCTTCTGCTCCATCGATAAGAGCATATCGGTTTTAGGTGCTATCATTTCTATCGTTTTTATAAATGTTAGGAGTTGTGCAGCTTCATTTCTTGTTTCAGGCTGTTGAAGCGACTCAGTTAAATTTTCAAAAAAACGGATTCCCGCCTCCTCTATCATGTTCAGCAATGTCCACATTTCAGAGGTGATCGTCAATTCCTCTGTTTCAGCTTTGGGTATTCCGGCTTTCTCCAATAATTGTTGAAGGTTTACAAGAACTTCTTCAGGATCGATTGACAACATTTCCGCTATTTCTTCCAAGCTCCGGTTGTTCTTGTCAGGAGTAAAAATAGTATCTGGTATCTCCATCTTCTCGATTCCTTGAATCGCTTGTACAGCATTCTCCAATTCTTCAGCAGTCGAAGCACTGAATAGATTTGGAATCAATTCAATCGGGATTGGTACCTCTCCGTCAGTAGGAATCTCCATTTCTGAAGTGTTTTGCGAAATGCCTGCAAATATCGCCCCGAACTTAGAAGTGTTTGGGCCACCGTTTTGCATGTTGCCTGTTGAAATTTGGTTCATTCCCATCAAGGATTGCAACGCACCGATATTCACTCTTTTTCCACCTCCCTTCATGTAAATAACACCTTTAGATTCCACCTATTTTGTCATAAGACTTGTATACTTAGCGGCATCTTCGGGCGACATCTTCTCTAATATCGGCGCGAGAACTTCAGGTTTTAGACTTGTAAGGATTTCAATTGCTTCCGCATCACTCATTTTTGTAATGACGGGCGCTGCCGATTTAGCTGACATTTTCTCGAACGTTGAAATGATTTCTTTCATGTCCCGTTTATAGTCTTCTTTCTCCATCTTCAACGCTTCTATTTGAGCTAAAAGGTTCGCTTGTTCGTCCAGCAGGGTCTTTTTTTCATCTGCTGATTTCGTAAGCTCTTCTTGGAGTTTACCTAATTGGACTTCCTTCTCTTGGATTTCCGCCTGCAATTCAACGACACGCTCTTCAATGATCAAATCGCTTCCCTTTTCGTCGTCGGGTTTCTCCTCTTTAGTAAACGGAAGGGATTGCGTCCATTCCTTTGCTTTATCAAAGACGTTCACATCTGCGACATATGCGATGATCAAGAGAACCATTGTTGTGAACAAAAGCGGTATGAGGGTCCATAGCAAAACTTCTTGAAAGAGGCGGGCGCCTTTTTTCTTTTCAACGATTTTCTCGTCAGTTTGCAGTTTTGAGTTCCTTGCCAAATTACCACCCTGTTTCTCTTCTATGGAACTTCAATGTTGATAATTCATCCAACAAACTTGCTTCCGCCTGTTCCATTTCAGTACGATAATGTTCTTTATCTTTTTCCTTCATCTTTTCGAACTTTTTCACTTCAATCGTCTTTTCCAACAACTTCTCTTCGAACCAGTTCATTTTAGATCGTGCTTTAATGACAGTATGCTGAAGTACTTCAATCCGCTTATCAAGACTATCGATAAACCGGGCATAGTGATGGATTTCATTGATGGAGAAGCCTGTTTTCATTTTTTCCTGATGATCGGCAATGACATCTTCTTTGCGCTTTAACAGTTCATATAATTCAGTTGCGACCGTTTCGAAAGACTCGACTGCTTTCTTGAATTCTACTTCAGTTTCAGTTTTTTCCTGTTCCCGGTATGTGAGCACTTTTTCAAATCGATATTCATATGGTTTCATCGTGTACCTCCTCCTGGAGCAAGTGATATCAATTCTTCGATGCTGTCTTCCATCTTCACGTTCGCTTGATAGCTCTGCTTCAAAAAGTTGGTGATATGCGGTTCGTACTCGATGGCTTCATCAATTTCCCTTGAAGTGCCGCGCTTATACGCTCCAATATTGATAAGATCTTCGGACTTGTCGTACGTGTAATACAATTCACGGAGCTTTTCAGCGGCTTTGACATGTTCCGAACTGGCGATATGATTCATGAGACGGCTCACACTTTTCAGAACGTTAATTGCCGGATATTGCCCTTTGTTTGCGAGCGTCCTGTCCAAGACGATATGACCGTCAAGTATGCCCCGTACCGCATCTGCAATTGGTTCGTTCATATCATCACCGTCGACGAGAACTGTATAGAACGCTGTAATCGCACCGACGTCATTTGTGCCGGTCCTCTCGAGGAGCTTCGGTAATATCGAGAATACGGATGGCGTGTAGCCCCGTGTTGCAGGTGGTTCTCCGACTGCAAGTCCGATTTCCCTTTGCGCCATCGCGACACGCGTGACGGAATCCATCATGAGCATGACGTTCATCCCTTTGTCCCTGAAGTATTCTGCGATTGCAGTCGCTGTGAATGCACCTTTGATCCTCATGAGTGCCGGCTGGTCGGATGTAGCAGCGACGACGATTGTCTTGCTCAATCCTTCAGGTCCTAAATCCCGCTCGATGAACTCACGGACTTCGCGACCACGTTCTCCGATCAATCCGATAACATTCAAATCAGCTGTCGTATTTCTTGCAATCATCCCGAGCAAAGTACTTTTCCCGACGCCAGATCCTGCGAAAATCCCTACCCTTTGGCCATTACCGACAGTCAACATTCCATCGATCGCCTTGACGCCGACAGCCAATTTTTCACTGATTGGCTTTCTCGTCATGACATTCGGAGGATCCTGTTCTGTCCTCACTGTCGATAATCCTTTCGGAAGTGGACTGTCATCGATTGGATTTCCCATTGAATCTAACACCTTTCCAATCAAGTTCATCCCGACCTTCACCTCAAGCGGCTTTCCTGTACATTCGACTAGACAGCCGCTTGAAATGTCTGTGATGTTCGAGTAAGGCATCAAGATAACAATTTCCTCCCTGAACCCAACGACTTCCGCCAATATGACAGCGTCTTCTCTGCCTCCATTATTTAGATGGATATGGCACACATCACCGACCGAACTTTCCGGCCCTTGCGACTCGATCATGAGACCAACTACTCGGACAACGCGGCCGAATTTCGGAAAGGTATTCAATTTTAGAATGACATTCAACAGATCCTTCGCTTTCTTCATCGTCAGTCACCACTTTCCAACATTTCAACGAGTTTCTCTTTGAGCTCGTTCAATTGTTCATCGACACTGACAACTATCCGGCCCTGATTCGTTTCAATAATACATTCATTCGTGTCGAAATCATCATTTGCAAAGATCAGGAATGGAACATCCGGTGGAAATATGGAGGCGAGTTCTGCACGGTTCGATGAGACTAATTCAAATTGGGAGACTGAAATATAGAGTTTGATTTCCTTCATTTCCCGCGCTTCCTTCAATCCTCTTTTCACGATTGATAGGAAAGCTTCCTCATTCTCTTCAAGCGTCTTCCCGAGAATACGTTCCGCCGTTCTCATCGCGATTTCCAATATGTTTCGTTCTTGTTCATCCAAATATTTCAGTGCGTTTTCCTTCGATTGGATAGTGACTTCATTTGCAATTTTCACGGACTCACTCATATCAGATATCGACTTGCTTCGTCCTTCTTCGTATCCAACTTGGAAACCTTCATCATAAGCCTGTTGCTGCAACGCCGTCTTCTCCTGCTCCCATGCAGCTTGCATGGCGGCGATATCTTCTTGGGCGGTTTGCCTCATTTGCTCTACAGCACCCCGTTCCATTTCGATTTGTGTTCTTGCGTCTTTCAACATCCGGTCCCGTTCAACAAAGAGGACTTCCTTAGAAAGCACTTCCGCTGAATCATCAATCGTCGGCATATTCAAATTCCTGATTGCGATTTCCTTCACGTTTCCTTCCTCAGAAATCGTACGGGAAGAACGAAAAATGTTAGACAATGATGTCATCCCCTCCACCACGGGCTATGATGATCTCACCTGAATCTTCCAATCGTCTGATGATGGATACGATTCTGGCCTGTGCCTCTTCAACATCCCGCAGTCTCACAGGACCCATTACTTCCATTTCTTCTTGGAATGATTCGGCCATCCTCTGAGACATGTTTTTAAAGAGGATCTCCCTCACTTCTTCACTGGACACTTTCATCGACAAGATGAGATCCTCGTTTTCACACTCACGCACAATTCGCTGAATGGAACGATTGTCCAATGTGACAATGTCTTCGAAAACGAACATTCTTTTACGGATTTCCTCCGCAAGCTCGGGATCTTGGATTTCAAGCGCATCCAAAATGGTTTTTTCAGTAGCTCTGTCAACCCCATTCAACACTTGGACAACCGCATCGACTCCGCCAGTCTCTGAGAAATCTTGCGTAACGGTGGAAGATAGCTTCCTTTCCAATACGGCTTCGATTTCACTGATGACTTCGGGGGAAGTGGAGTCCATCGTCGCTATCCTTTTTGCGATATCCGCTTGCATTTCTTGTGGAAGAGATGAAAGGATCATCCCCGCCTGCTCCGCTTCAAGATACGACAATATCAATGCAATTGTCTGCGGATGCTCATTTTGAATGAAATTCAAGATTTGACCGGGATCCGCCCTTCTTGCAAAATCGAACGGACGCACCTGTAAAGATGAAGTCAACCGATTGATGATGGCTTGAGCATGTTCTTTCCCCAATGCTTTTTCCAATACGGTTTTCGCATAACCGATACCACCTTGAGATATATAATCTTGGGCAAGTGCAATGTTATGGAACTCCTCGATGATTTCTTCTTTGACGGCGGAATCGACTTTCTTCACACCTGAAATTTCAAGCGTCAACCGTTCAATCTCCTCTTCCGTCAGATGCTTATAAACGGCTGCCGAAACTTCCGGACCGAGTGATATGAGCAGGAGTGCCGCCTTTTGCTTACCCGTCATTCCTTTATCTTTCTTTACCACAGTTCATCCCTCCGTCATTCCTCGGCAATCCATGTTCTTAGCAGCTTGGCAAATTCTTCAGGCTTATCCTTCGCCATCTTTTCAAGTTGCTTTTTGCGAAGGGTCGCTTCCGTTTCGTTATGTTCCATATTAATATCTTCTACTTGCAATGCTTCACGCTGTTCTTCGAGTATCATCGCTTCTTCCAATTCGCTTTCTTGCCTGCGTTTGCGGAAATAGGCGACGATCAGGATGACTATGACAGGTAGTAAAGCTGCTCCAATCGCATATACCCACCATGGGATTACACCTTTTGAGGGTTGAGGATCCATTTCCACTTTCCCATTGAATATTTGAGTGGATATTGCAATCTTGTTTTGCCAATACTCCTCACTGACATCCGCTGGTAAGTAGGTTTTATCGATTGAAGTGCTAATAATCGTTTCTAATATCGTCCGGATATCACCTTTAACATCCTCCGATAACGAGGAGATGTCATTCACATCCGGCGGTTCAACCATCACTTGAATTCCGATATCACGAATTTTATATGGACTTTCAACAATATCCTTTCGAATCCGGTTCACTTCATTGTTGATTGTCTCTTCCAATCGTTCATAATCCCCGTTTGCGTTATTCCCTTCTACAAAATTCGTCCGGTTGTCTGTTGGATCTTCGCCTTCAGGCACGCCCCCTGCAACTGCGCCGTTCCCGGAAAAAGATTCTGTGATCCTTTGTACACTGATTGCCAAGCTATCCAGATCCTCATCTACTCGATCCACTAGGTTTTCTTGTCTGTTCTCCTGTTTGAAATCGATGTCTGTCGTTACGGAGACAACAACTTTGTCCTGTCCCAACATTGTGCCAAGCATCATTTGCACTTTTCGCTGGAGATCGCGTTCAATCGTCTTTTTCAAATCCATTTGATTGACAACATTCATGCCAATTGATTGATCAGGTGATTTCAGGTCGAAGTATTCGGAGTACTGATTCATGATGACAATATCGTCTGTAGATAAATTCGGTAAACTTTTAGACACTAAATTATATAAGGCAGTAATTTGAGAATCCGTAAACTGATGCCCAGGTTCCGTCTTCAGCATGATTGCAGCACTTGCATTTTGAACAGCTTCGTTTAAAAAGACGCTTTGTGTCGGCAATGTAATCATTACATTCGCATCCTGCACACCTTGGATACCTTTGATTAAATTCGCCAACTCGGTTTGCATTGAAGCGAGCTTGATCATATTGAATTCATTATCCGTTGTGCCAAAACCAGCGTTCTGAGAGAAGAACGAATAATCGATTGTTCCCGTATTCGGATACCCTACCGCAGCAAGGGAGACAAGAAGGTCATCAACCCGTTCTTTTGGAACGAGTATGGACGTACCTCCAGGTGCAATTTGGCTAGGAACGCCTTGCGCATCCAGCTCCTCCTTGATACGTCCTATTTCTGCACGCGAAACGTCACTATATAAAGGGACAAATTCCGTCCTCGATAAGAAGTACGTTAAAAATGCAGCAAAAATAATGACAGCAGCCGCGGATCCAATATATGTTGTTTTTTGTCGTTTCGTGCGACTCGACCAGAACTGTTTCAAGTCAGTCCCAATTTTCGTCAATCTTTCTTTCATTCTGATCCCCCGGTCTGCTTACATAGTCAACGCCGTTACGAAGAACGGCGTTTGCGAGTAAAAGCGAAGCGTTACGAGCACATCTTCGCCCTGCCGTTAGAAGAACGGCGTTTGCGAGCAAAAGCGAAGCGTTGCGAGCACATCTTCGCCCTGCCGTTACGAAGAACGGCGTTTGCGAGTAAAAGCGAAGCGTTGCGAGCACATCTTCGCCCTGCCGTTACGAAGAACGGCGTTTGCGAGCAAAAGCGAAGCGTTGCGAGCACATCTTCGCCCTGCCGTTACGAAGAACGGCGTTTGCGAGCAAAAGCGAAGCGTTGCGAGCATATCATTGCCCTGCTTGTTGAGGCGAAATGGTCACCTTCGCTTTTACACTGGCATTCTAATAATTTCCTGATAAGCCTCGATGACCTTATTCCGCACTTCCATCGTTGCACTCAATGCGATAGATGCTTTTTGTGCGGAGATCATGACGTTATGTAAATCAACATCTTCTCCAAGAATAAGTTTCTGGGTCATTTTATCCGATTCGATCTGTTTGACATTCACTTCTTGAATGGCGTCTTTTAAATACGCCCCGAAGTTTTTTTGCGCTTCGTATGGCGTTGGCTGAATACCTTGGTTTATTTTCATGAAACCTGGTACATTGCCTGCGCCTTGTATAGAATTTATCGGCATTAGTCGTTACCTTCCTTTCCGATCATCATTTTCCTATTTCAAGTGCTTTCATTAGCATCGATTTGTTGGCATTCAACACTGTGACATTCGCTTCATAAGATCTTGTGGCGGACATGAGGTCGATCATTTCCCTTAACGGATCCACGTTCGGCATTTGGACATACCCTTCTTCATTGGCATCGGGATGGGTTGGCTCGTAGACAAGCTTGAACGGTGTTTCTGTATCTTCCTGTATGCGGGAAATTGTCACTCCATAACCGGAAGCACCTCTATCTTGGCTACCCATCGCCGCTTGCAGCATCGAAGAGAACCTTCCTTCCATCGGTTGGAAACTGACCATTTTCCTGCGATACGGCTGCCACTCACCATCCACCATCTTCCCACGGGTTGTCTCAATGTTAGCCATATTAGAAGAAATGACGTCCATTCTAAGTCTCTGGGCTGTTAGAGCTGAGGCTGAGGTATTAAGACTATGGAATATAGACATGCTTAACGACCTCCTTTAATGACATTTTGAAGTGAGTTGAATTTACTGCTGAGACGGTCGACCAATGCATTATAGTAAATCTGGTTTGCCGCAAGGTCGGCCTGCTCTTTGTCCATATCCACGCCATTGCCGTCTTGCCTGTAATTAAAATCGGCATATTTGGCTATACCCGGTTTTGATACTTTTGAAGAAAAATCAATATGCAGTTCATTTGTCCGATACGCACTGATCGGTTTACTTTGGGCTTCATGCATCATTTGCTTGAAGTCGACATGCTTCGACTTATAATTCGGCGTGTCGATATTTGCTATATTTTGCGAAATAACTTTTCCCTTTGCAGAAGAGAAATTCAAACCTTGCTCCAACAGTGAAATCGTTGATCCATAAATGTTCATAGTCTATTTCACCTCTGGTTTTTTAATAGTTTATCTATGGAAATAAGCTTTTCTATAAAACTTTCATATAAAACACATATCCTATTGTAGCGGATTTTGGCGAACTTTGTCCATCATATTAATCAAAATAGATTAGGTCAAAACAACCCTTTTAAAACATTAAAAACCTCGAGTTTATAGTTCTTAGGACTATTTTCACAATCTAGCGATTTAGTATTACTCCCTATTTATCCCACCTAAAATTTCTTACATAAAAATAACACTCCGGCAGTTGCTCAGCCGAAGTGCCATATTGGTTAGTTTTTTTGGTTTTCAAGTTCTTCGAGGAACTTGCTGTTCAATACTTTAATGTATGTGCCTTTCATACCAAGTGAACGGGACTCGATGACACCCGCACTTTCAAGCTTACGCAAAGCATTGACGATAACTGAACGTGTAATTCCAACACGGTCAGCAATTTTGGAAGCGACAAGAAGGCCTTCATTGCCATCAAGCTCTTTAAAGATATGTTCAATCGCTTCGTGTTCACTGTAGGACAATGAGTTGATAGCCATTTGAACTACTGCTTTGCTACGCGCTTCCATTTCGATTTCTTCGGATTTCTCACGAAGGATTTCCATGCCGACTACAGTTGCACCGTATTCAGCAAGAATTAGGTCGTCTTCAGTGAATTTTTCTGCCAAGCGCGCAAGAACAAGTGTCCCCAGACGCTCGCCACCGCCGATAATCGGTACAACAGTTGTCAAACCATCTTTGAATAATTCACGTTCCTCTTCAGGGAATACAGAATAATCGCTGTACACATCGATGTTTGAAGATGTTTCATTCACTTCGAAAAGCTTTTGCGTATACTCTTCAGGGAATTTACGTTCTTGGAACATTTGCTTCATACGCTCATTGTCGATTTGATGATGAATTTCCAAACCGAGCAACTTACCTTTTCTGCTGACGATGAATGCATTACATTCAATGACTACACTTAATTTTTCAGCCATTTCTTTGAAGTTTACAGGCTTTCCAGCTGTTTCTTGCAACATTGCGTTGATGTTTCTTGTTTTTGTTAATAAAGACATAATAATTTCCTCCTAATAGTTCCTTTTGTATTTACGAATATTCTAAAGCTTTTCAATCATTAAATAAACTAAAACGTCTCATTATAAGATGAAATGTGACAAATCTTTGTTTTTTACGATGTTTTTCAACTTTTCATCGACATATGCGACTGTTATCGTAATAGATGATGGCCCAATCTCGGCAGCTTCATACGATAACTCTTCAAGCAATTTCTCTAAAATCGTATGCAGACGCCTTGCCCCAATGTTTTCGGTGTTATCGTTCACATCGAAAGCAATTTCAGCAACTCTCTCGACAGCTTCTTCCGAAAAGTCGATTTCAACGTTTTCTGTCGCCAACAACTTTTCGTATTGCTTGATCAATGAAAAGTCAGGTTCCTTCAAGATCCGTACGAAATCTTCCTTCGTAAGCTTTTCAAGTTCCACTCTTATCGGAAAACGGCCTTGCAGCTCCGGAATGATATCTGACGGCTTTGACATATGGAAAGCACCCGCCGCAATAAAAAGGATGAAATCCGTTTTCACAGGGCCATACTTCGTTGTCACTGTCGAGCCTTCCACAATGGGCAGTATGTCTCTTTGAACACCTTCCCGCGAAACGTCTGCAGATGACCCGCCGCTATTGCCTCTACTTGCGATCTTATCCATTTCGTCGATGAAAATGATGCCGGACTGCTCAGTCAGCTCAACCGATTTTCTAGCAATTTCATCATGATCGATTAATTTGTCCGCTTCTTCGGCTTGAAGAATCTTTCTTGCATCTTTTACCTTCATTTTACGTTTCGTCATTTTTTTCGGCATTAAAGAAGATAATGCATCCTGCATGCTCGCACCCATTTGTTCCATTCCCGAACCTTGCAGGGCGTCAAACATGGAAGGCTGTTGGGAGGATACTTCGACAGTAATCGATTCATCCTCCATCTCACCGGCTGCGAGACGACGGGCGATTTCCGACCGTTTCCGGCTAATGTCATCTACTTCCTCAGGACTTTTATCATCCTCATCAGCCTTCTGTCCAAAAAGCATTTCAAACGGATTCTGCATATTGGCTTTGCGCTTTTTTTCAGGAACGAGCAATTCGACAAGACGTTCTTCTGCAAGCTTCTCTGCCTGACCTTTAACAGCTTCCCGCATTTCCTCCCGTACGATGCGGACCGCCGACTCTGTTAAATCCCTTACCATCGATTCGACATCTCTACCGACATATCCGACTTCCGTGAACTTCGTCGCTTCCACTTTAACGAAAGGGGCATTGACGAGCCTCGCAATCCTTCGCGCGATTTCCGTCTTTCCGACGCCTGTCGGTCCGATCATTAAAATGTTTTTAGGGATGATCTCCCTTTTTTCTTCATCAGACAAAAGGCTTCTTCTGTACCTGTTCCGGATGGCGACGGATACCGCCTTTTTTGCAGCATCCTGTCCAACAATGTATCGATCCAGGTAAGCAGTCAGCTCCCGAGGGGTCAATTCCTGTTTTTTATTCATTCGAGTACCTCCACAATTATCCGGTCGTTTGTGTAGACACATATTTCTGCAGCCGTCTCAAGCGCAGCCTTCGCAATCTGCTCAGCGTCAAGTGTATCCCCGCTATACTTCTTCAGCGCGCGTCCAGCCGCAAGTGCATAATTCCCTCCCGATCCGATCGCAAGTACGCCATCATCGGGTTCAATCACTTCTCCGGTCCCCGAAACGAGTAGAAGCCTTTCTTTGTCGGCGACGAGCAGCATCGCCTCCAACTTCCTCAATATCCGGTCGCCCCGCCATTCTTTCGCCAGTTCAACGGAGGCGCGTTCCAAATTGCCATTGAATTCACCAAGCTTGCCTTCGAATAATTCGAAGAGGGTAAAAGCATCAGCGACAGATCCTGCAAATCCTGCAATTATTTTACCGCCAAACAGCCTTCTTACTTTTTTAGCGGTATGTTTCATAACAACGGATTCTCCCATTGTCACTTGCCCGTCACCCGACATTGCACAAACACCTTTGTGCCGGATGGCAAAGATCGTTGTAGAATGAAATTCCATCAGCTCATCCTCCTAAGCCCGCGGATGTGTTTTCATATACGTTTTCCGCAGATGCTCTTTCGTGATATGCGTATAAACTTGCGTCGAAGATAGATGACTATGACCCAGCAATTCCTGAACAGTTCTCATATCTGCGCCATTTGACAGTAGATGAGTCGCAAAGGAATGGCGGATCATATGCGGATAAATCTTTCCGTGAATGGACGCCTCTTCCATCATTGCATTCAGCACATGTCGTACGCCTCTGTCCGTGATTCTGTCACCGCGCAAATTGACAAACAATGATTGATGACTTTTCTTCTTCATTAGTATAGGACGACTTTTTTCCATATAGGATTCAAGTGCATCCTGGGCGAAGCTTCCGAATGGGACGTAACGCTCTTTCCTGCCCTTCCCCATCACTTTGACGATGCCGAGCGAATTATCGATATCGGCCAATGTAATGGATGTCAGCTCACTTACCCGGATTCCAGTGGCGTAAAGCAGTTCAAGAAGCGCGCGATTGCGCATTGATTTTGGGTCCCCGCTACTACATACTTCAAAGAGCGATTCCAATTCCTTTTCATAAAAAAAAGCCGGAAGCCGTTCTTCCTTCTTTGGATGGTGCAATAAACGGAATGCATTATCATTTATCCCGAATCGAGCATTGCCAAACTTATAAAAAGAACGAATCGATGAAATCTTTCTTGAAATTGTCTTCCTTGCCAATCCTTTGTCGTACAATGTTGTTATATACAATCTTGCTTCAGGATAGTCGACATCATTCAGATCAGCAATTCCTTCTTGGGATAAAAAAGAGAGGAACTCGTGAATATCATTGCTATATTCCGAAACCGTCCGGGATGAATAGTTCTTTTCAAGGCGGATATAAGATATGTATTCGTCAAGAACAGCCTCTGGACCATTTCGTTGCAAGTGCTTCACCCCCATATGAATCACTCTAACAATTATAACAAAATTGGAACATGTTTGAATAGTGGTTATTTTTTCTTTTTTTGACCCACTTGTTTTTTTGCCGTTAATCGAAAAGGAGGACTAATTCGGAAATTCAAAAGTCATCCACGATTCACTATAACGTAAACTGTATTGTTCCGGCAACAATATCGTCTTAGGTTGTCTGACATCTACTGTGTTTTTGGACACAGTTTGTTCAATTTTTATGGTATGCATACATTAAAAAGCTGCACGATGCAGGATTTCTCCGTCATGTGCAGCTTGCGATTCACACCTTTACTGCTAATTTGAATTCGTCTAATGGACGTTCGGAATTCAAATTCCTTCAAATGTGCCCGCTTCTTATTCTTGTGCGTCCTCTTTATAGTCACATTCGGTACATTGAATCTGAACACCTTTTTTCAATCTTTTTTCAACTAAAGTGCTTTGACATTTCGGACAAGGCCTTGCAATCGGTTTATCCCAAGATACATATTCGCATTCAGGATATCTGTCGCAGCCGAAGAAAATCCTTTTCGTTTTGCTTTTTCTCTCGACGACTTGCCCTTCTTTACATGATGGACATGTGACTCCGATCGGCTTGATGATCGCTTTCGTGTTTCTGCAATCAGGGAAATTCGAGCAAGCCATGAACTTTCCGTATCGGCCCATTTTAAATACCATTGGAGAACCACATTTCTCGCAATCCTCCCCAGCCGGCTCGTCTTTGATTTCAATTTTCTCCATTTCTTCATCAGCAACTTGGACATGCTTTTCAAATTCTCTATAAAACTCATCGATGACCTGTTTCCATGCAATCTCCCCATCTTCGACATCGTCAAGGTTCTTTTCCATTTCGGCTGTGAACTCAATGTTTATAATGTCAGGAAAATATTGGTTCACCGCTGAATGAACAATTTCTCCAAGCTCCGTCGGAACGAACCGTTTGGCATCCAATGTGACGTAGCCCCGTTTTTGGATTGTATCGAGTGTCGGCGCATAAGTCGACGGCCGGCCGATTCCAAGCTCCTCAAGCGTCTTTACGAGCCGTGCTTCCGAATACCTCGGCGGCGGCTGTGTGAAGTGCTGCTTCGGATCGATGTCGCTCCCTTTCACGCTTTCGCCTTTCTCAAGCGGCGGCAGAATGCCATCCTTCTCTTCTTCCCGATCGTCTTCCCCTTCGATATAAACTTTCATAAAGCCCGGGAATTTCACTTCAGAACCGGTTGCCCTGAATTTAACATCGCCATTCATCAGATCCGCAGTGACCGTGTCAAGTACAGCAGGAGCCATCTGACTTGCAACGAATCGTTCCCATATCAATTTATAGAGCCTGTGCTGGTCGCGCGATAAAAACGCTTTCATCGCTTCAGGCGGCCTCATGACCGAAGTCGGCCTTACTGCTTCATGCGCATCTTGCGTGTTGGCCGATTCCTTTGCCTTCGCCTTGGAAGTGGCGACGAACTCCTTGCCGTACATCGTTTCGACGAAAGAGACCGCTTCGCCTTTTGCAGTTTCTGAAATTCGCGTGGAATCGGTTCTCATATACGTAATAAGACCAACGATACCTTCTTTGCCGGTATTGATTCCTTCGTACAACTGCTGGGCAAGCATCATTGTTTTCCTTGCTCTGAAATTCAATTTTCGTGCCGCTTCCTGTTGCAGGGAAGACGTTGTAAATGGAGGAGCCGGGTTCCTTTTCCTCTCCTTTTTAACGACATTGACGATTTCAAATTCATCGCCAGACATTTTAGAAAGGACTTCATCGACCTGCTTTTTATTTTCAAGCTTCATTTTCTTCGATGCATCCCCATAGAAGGATGCCTCAAATGATTTTCCTGCCTTGATGAACTTTCCGCTGATGCTCCAATATTCTTCAGGGATGAATGCCTTAATTTCATTTTCCCTGTCGATGATCAATCTCAAAGCGACAGATTGTACACGCCCGGCGGATAATCCCTTCTTCACTTTCTTCCAAAGGATCGGGCTAATATTATAGCCTACAAGTCTATCCAATATCCTTCTTGCCTGTTGGGCATCCACACGATTCATATCGATAGGCCGCGGGTTTTTAAAAGATTCCTTTATCGCATCTTTTGTAATTTCATTGAAAACGACGCGGCAATCCGAATTGATATCCACACCCAATTGGTGTGCCAAATGCCATGCAATCGCTTCCCCTTCTCTGTCGGGGTCAGCCGCGAGAAAAATTTTCTTCGCTTTTTTAGCGTCTTTTTTCAACTCTTGCAATATAGGGCCTTTTCCGCGTATTGTGATGTATTTTGGTTCATAATTATTTTCTGTATCGACGCCCATCTGACTGCGGGGCAAATCCCGCAAGTGCCCGATGGAAGCCCGAACCTTATACTTCTTCCCTAAATAACGTTCAATTGTTTTCGCCTTTGCGGGCGATTCAACAATTACTAAGTAATCTGCCATTTTCATGTTCCTCCTCATAGAGGTTCTCCTTTACATTTCCGCAGGGCTGTCTTTTAGTCTTGCCCATTCAGTTTCCCGATGAATCCGGATGTAAAAGAATATCTGTTGCAAAATGTATAACAGATTTGATTTAAAATCAACCTTTTCAATAAAAGGCATGTTTTCCCTTTATAGAAATGAGCGGTTTTCAAGCGCTTGAAAGCCGCTCCAGATAGGCTTTGCACCTTGCTCAATCAATTTATTCGGCCCGAGCGATAAAGTGGACGTAATCGGACCTGGGACCGCGCAAATCACCTTTCCATGCTCAAGCGCGTGATCGACTGTGCTCATCGTGCCACTCTTCTCCTCCGATTCAGTGATGATAATAGACTCCGACAGACCGCTAATAATTCTATTTCTCATCGGAAATGTCCATTTGGCAGGTCGCATATACGGAGGATATTCAGTCAGCAGTAAATGATGTTCAGCCATTTGTTCTGCAAGCAATTTGTTTTCTTTGGGATACAAGTGGAATAGTCCATGTCCAAGTACCGCTACCGTTTTTCCGCCATAGTGAATCGCGGACTCGTGCGCCATCGTATCCGCCCCTTTTGCGAGACCGGAAACGATGACCGCGCCACTATCGACGAGCGGAGGAACAATGTATGAAAGCGCTTTCCTTGAGTAGTCGGTCGCTTTTCGGGAACCGATGATTGCCACTTTCAAAGAAGTGTCCAATATTGTTAGATCGCCTTTCACATAGAGAACTGCCGGTGGGTCAATCAGCCACTTCAACGGCTTTGGATAGGCTGGATTCGTAATTGGAATAGGGATGATTTTCTCTCGATGATAAAGAAGGGGAAAAGGAGTTTGTTCATGCCGTTTCAACTGTTCATTCAGCCGGACTGCTTTTGCTTTGGGGATTTGGAGCAGTCTCGCCAAATCGTCGGTGCGATAATGGTACAGAAGTTGAAGATTGGGGTCCATCTGCAAAATTTCAGCTATTTTGTTAAAAGGGACAGGATAGACATAATGCAAGGCAATGAGCCTTCGGTCGACGTCGGTCAGTTTCACGCGATTCCTCCTTCAATTCCCGATATGTATCTAGCTTCGTGCGCTAGATGCTCGGGTAATAAGTCAAAGATGCTACGTGGCAAAGACCGCCACTTCACATCTACGCCCTATGCCTGAGGCCAGCAGGAAGCTGGTCATGCAGTCGTTGCGACAGGATGTCGCGCCCTAGACTGCGAACTACTACTAAACAAGCGCATTCCGCTTTTAGTGCAAAAGTACAGCATGCAGTTTACCCTGCATGCCGTACAGTTCATCAATGGGTTTTACATTTTTCGTAAAGACCTTGATCTTTTAGAACTTTGATAAGTGTTTCACCGATAACAGATGGCGTGTCAGCCACTTCGATTCCAGCAGCGTTCATCGCCTTGATTTTTTCTGCAGCTGTACCTTTACCGCCAGAAATGATTGCACCAGCGTGGCCCATTCGTTTTCCTGGAGGTGCAGTTTGACCACCGATGAAGCCGACGACAGGTTTCGTCATGTTCGCTTTCACCCACTCGGCAGCTTCTTCTTCAGCTGTACCGCCAATTTCACCGATCATGACGACCGCGTACGTTTCCGGGTCTTCGTTGAACTCTTTTAGTACGTCGATGAAGTTTGTGCCGTTTACAGGGTCTCCACCGATACCGACAGCTGTCGTCTGGCCAATGCCCGCTTGTGAAAGCTGGTGAACAGCTTCATATGTCAATGTTCCTGAACGTGATACGACGCCTACATGGCCTTTTGTGTGAATGTAGCCAGGCATGATGCCGATTTTACACTCATCAGATGTAATGACACCTGGACAGTTCGGTCCGACAAGGCGAGTTTTCTTACCTTCCATGTAACGTTTCACTTTTACCATGTCAAGAACTGGGATATGTTCTGTAATACAGATGGCCATATCCAATTCAGCATCGACTGCTTCCAAGATTGCATCTGCTGCAAATGGAGCCGGAACGTAAATTACTGAAACATTCGCACCTGTAGCTTTTACAGCTTCTTCAACCGTATTGAAGACAGGTACACCTTCAACTTCTGTTCCACCTTTACCTGGTGTTACACCGCCGACGATTTTCGTACCATACTCAAGCATTTGCTTCGTATGGAAAAGTGCTGTTGAGCCTGTAATACCTTGTACAATCACTTTTGTATCTTTATTAATATAAATTGCCATCGTTTGTCCCTGCCTTTCTTAGCCTACGAGTTCAACAATCTTTTGTGCACCGTCCGCCATTGTATCAGCAGCGATGATGTTTAATCCTGATTCGTTCAATAGCGCTTTACCTTTGTCTACGTTTGTACCTTCCAAACGCACAACAAGCGGCACTTCAAGACCAACTTCTTTCGCAGCCACAATGACACCTTCTGCGATAACGTCGCATTTCATGATGCCTCCGAAAATATTGACAAAGATTCCTTTGACGTGTTCGTCGGACAGAATGATTTTGAATGCTTCTGTAACTTTTTCAGCGGTAGCGCCGCCCCCAACGTCAAGGAAGTTAGCCGGTGATCCGCCGTAGTAATTGATTGTATCCATCGTTGCCATTGCAAGACCGGCACCGTTAACCATGCAGCCGATATTGCCATCAAGGGATATGTAGCTAAGGTCGTACTTGGAAGCTTCTATTTCTTTTGGATCTTCTTCATCGAAATCGCGCAATTCGACAATATCTTTATGACGGAATAATGCGTTGTCATCAAAATTGAATTTCGCGTCCAATGCCAATACATTGTCATCGCCTGTAACGACAAGCGGATTGATTTCAACGATTGATGCATCTTTTTCGACAAATACTTGATAGAGTCCTAGCATGAATTTTGCAGCTTTGTTCACAAGGTGTGTAGGGATGTTCATGTTGAAAGCCATACGGCGCGCTTGGAACCCTGTAAGACCAACGATCGGATCAATGATTTCTTTAAAGATCTTTTCCGGAGTCTCTTCAGCGACTTCCTCAATGTCCATTCCGCCTTCTTCAGACCCCATAAGAGTTACTCGATCTGTAGCACGGTCGACAACAAGTCCTAAATAATATTCCTTTTTGATATCTGATCCTTCTTCGACAAGAAGTCGTTTCACTTCTTTTCCTTCAGGGCCTGTTTGATGGGTTACAAGGGTTTTGCCAAGAAGCTCTTTTGCATACTCGCGCACCTCGTCAAGATTTTTAGCGATTTTAACACCGCCAGCCTTTCCACGCCCGCCGGCATGGATCTGCGCCTTGACAACGATAACGTCAGTTCCGAGTTCTTTTGCCGCTTTTACAGCTTCATCAGGTGAGAAAGCTACCCGACCATTTGAAACAGCAACGCCATAATCTCTGAGCAGCTGCTTTCCTTGATATTCATGGATATTCATCTTACATCCTCCATTCGAACTTGTAGCTCATAATTTACTGCCGTATCTATTGTAGTAAACATGTCAAATAATGTCCACAATTGTTGTTGCCATATAAGCATTTTTAGATGTTTTTAGATAGTCCCTGTCATTTTCCACTATTATTCTCCCGTGAACCATGCTCTCGGTCCACTTGGTAGATGTATGCAAACACCTCTGCCACCGCTTGATATAGCTGTTCCGGAATCGTTTCATCCACTTCGAGCTGCCCCAACAATTCGACTAGTGTTGGATCTTCCTGTATCGGAACTTGATGTTCTTTGGCCTTGGTCAAAATATTTTCCGCAATTTCCCCTTTTCCTTTTGCGACAACCTTTGGAGCATTTTCTGCATTCGGATCATATGAAAGCGCAATCGCTTCTTTGCGGGTATGTTTTTGTTCGGTCATATCCGGAAGTCAACTCCACCTTGTTCCGACATCATCTCATTCTGCCTCTTCGCTTCCCTTTTTCCTTCTTCTTCGAAAGGTTTAAAAGTGACCCCCGATAGTCTATAATCCACCGATTCGAGTCCTTCCCTCAATTTCATTTGCAAGAGAGCGCCAATTTCCCTCAATTGATGATTTTCGTTGAAAACAGTTATCGCGACTACCCGATTTTGAACTTGCATATCGACAACTGTCTTGTCGATCGATTCCAATTCCAAGTAAAATAGGATTCTGGCGAAATCCGCATCGATTTTGCCATCCTCTTTCTTCCTTCCGCTCCATTGGATTGTTGCATCAATCCGTTTTCCGAGGAATTCCAGGGGTAGCTGCATAACAATTTGCTGGTTCATACCCGAGTCGCTAGACTGTAAAATTGAACCATTCATCCTCGCGATCATTGTCTCCGCCGCATCGCGCAAAGCTGGAGATACTGCACTGTCATGCAACAGCGCAACCAATTGAGGTTTCAACATATCCATCTTCTTTGCAATATCCTGATTTCCGTTTAGCAGCCCAGCTTCGTAATTGAACCCAAGTGATTTGAAAAGTCTTTGCATCACATCCCTCATCACCTTGCCGTCAACTGCTTGTTCAACCGCAGCTTGCGCCCCTTGCACCAGTTCCTTCGTGAACGGCAGCGGTGATTGCTCCATTGCACGAAAAAGATCAGGCAGCTTGACGGCAACGTTTTCCTGAAGCAAGGCTTTCATGTGAGTAGATGGAACGTTTGCATTAAACGGCAGTGCACGGTTTTCATCCAGAGTCATCCGGAGCAACATTTTACTTACTTGCTCGCCGATTGGAGAGTTTCTCATTTCGACGGGAGGTTTGCTGGCCAAATCCTCTACAAGGCCAGTCAGTTGCGACCGGAAAGGCTGTTGCAGGACAGCTGTATTTTTCACCATTTCTTTAAACTGTCCAAGCAAGGCATCCACACCACTTGAAGATAGGGAGAAATCTGCTTTCAAAACGGATTTCCATGCTTCGACAAGCAGCGAAGACGGCGTTTGTATCTGTCCTGGTGAATGGATAGTACGGGACTCCATTGGTTGACCGCCCGAAAGCATTGTTTGATTCGTGTTGCCTGCTGCACTGTCAATTAAGGCGGAATGAAGGACAGATTGTAAATTGGCAAGCGTAGTATTGGATGCCATCACTCCTGAACTTTTCAGCAGCTGTAATATTTGGAATCGTTCCTCCCTAGGAACGGTTTCATCTAGCAACTTTAGCATCGCCCCGCTAAACAATGCCCTTTCTGCAGCAGTAGCTGTTATTCGGCCCGCGTCACCTAACGCTGCAAGGATTCTTTCCTTTGTCTGCGTTTGTATGCCTGTATCCGTGACCAATGCATTCCTTAATGCATGCAAGACTGCGTGTAGGCCATCCTTTTTCTCCACCCCTAAAAGGGAATTGAAATTAATCTCATTTAATGGAAGTTTTAATTCCACCAACTTCTGTATAGCGACAAGCGCTTCGTGGCGCAAAGATGGTTGTACAGTTTTCAATAGATCAACCGCATTCAGCAAGATTTCTTTGGAAACAGGAAGTCTCTCTTTCAAAAAATGATTCAGGACAGCAACCATTTCCGGGGATTTTGGAAGTTGCATCGAGTCCATCAAATTCGACATTTGCCTTGCTTGTCCTTCGGTTGCTTGCAATGGACCAGAAACGACTTTGATTTGCAGTTCCGGAGTGACCGATTTCACTTGGAAATAATAGGCGTCGCCCGCTTTCATCGGGACTTCCAGTTTAGCCATCAATTTTTGGCCGCCGATTTGTACTTCGGCCATCTGTCCAGGGAAAAGCTGTTTTATCTGTCCATGGAACATTTGGCCTTCCCTCATAATCAATGGCTGTTGTGATACAGACGATACGGACTGGTTACTCAAGCGGGAAATTGATGGATTGTTCATTCAGGATCACCTTCCTTCTAAGATCGATTTGACAGGCTCAAACGTCTTTCTATGGTGTGCACACGGTCCGTGGAGATGGAGGGCCTCCACGTGCTCCTCCGTGCCGTATCCGGCGTTCTTCTTGAAGTTGTACATCGGGAACTCTTCATGAAGCCGGTTCATCAATTGATCCCTCGTCGTTTTGGCCAGGATGGACGCAGCGGCTATTGCGAGACTTTGGGCATCCCCTTTGATGATTGACTCCGATTTGCAGCCGACTTGAAGCTTCATGGCGTCCGCCAAGACGATATCCGGGCACGCCGCCAAAGTGCTCACTGCTTTTTCCATTGATTCTCGGGTCGCGGCATAAATGTTCATTTCATCGATTCTTTCTGCTGATTGAATATGTACTGAATAGCTGATAGCCACTTCTTTAATAATAGTGGATAATCGATTTCTTTCTTGTACGGGCAGCTTTTTTGAATCATTGAGCCCGAGTAATTGCGGCGCTTCATCGGGCAGTATGACGGCGGCACAGACGACAGGGCCTGCTAACGGACCTCTTCCAGCTTCGTCGACTCCTGCCACAAGTGCCCCTCCGTCTGTTCTATATCTGTTGTCGAAATTGATTTTTTCTTGTAGCATTTGTTCAAGTTGCCGTTTCTTTTCGTAATTCCGATACCATTTTTGCAATTCTTTTTTGACGCCTGCACGATGGTCATCTTCAAGAGTTCTCATCCATGGTTCAGGATTGGATGTTTGTTGCAGTTGTTCAGAAATTTCTTTGATCGTTTTCATTATTTCACCTTCTATTATGTATATATCCGAATAACGGTTTTCTTTTTATATCGGTCAATATTTCGGATTGTGATTGTTTCCATAAGAAAAGGCCGATCGCCACGGTTTTATTCCGTAACGTCATCGGCCTGTTTGGATAGGTCAGACGTGAAATCGAAAGTCAGCTTGCCAAGCAGCTCACTGCGGATGTCTTGGATAATCAATTCAGCTACCTTGTCGTAATCGATTTCACCGCCTTGCGTATATGCCTTTCTGGACTCACCTATGCAATCGAAAACCTTTTGTATATCTTCACCTACAGTAGGGATGCCGTAACGCTTTTCGAGCCGATCCGGATAATGTTCCTCCAGAAAGCGGAGCCCATAGACTGCAAGGCTTTCCATATTCACGATGGTGTCCTTGATCGCTCCAGTCAATGCAAGCTTATACCCCACAGCTTGGTCTTCAAATTTCGGCCAAAGGATTCCCGGCGTATCGAGCAATTCCAGTTCTTTCTCGAATTTGATCCATTGCTGCGCCTTCGTGACACCCGGCTTATTGCCAGTCTTCGCAATATTCTTCCTCGCCAAACGGTTGATCAATGTCGATTTTCCTACATTGGGGATTCCGACAATCATAGCGCGGATTGCCCCCGGCCGAATGCCTCTCTTTTTCAAACGCTCGATTTTCGGAGCTAATATTTCCTTTGCCGCCTTTGTGACAGTCTGCAACCCTTTCCCTTCAAAGGAATTTATGGCGACCGCCCGAATACCTTCCGACTCGAAGTGTTTAATCCAACGCTCCGTCTCTTTCTCATCCGCGAGATCCATCTTATTTAAAATGAGCAATCTCGGTTTTTGCTGGATGACTTCATCAATCATCGGGTTTCTCGATGAAAGGGGCAAGCGGGCGTCTATCAACTCGAATACGATGTCGACAAGCTTCAATTGTTCAGTCACTTCTCGTCTTGCTTTGGCCATATGGCCCGGAAACCATTGAATGGTCATGACTTCATCCCTTTCTTAGTTCACCGTGCCAAAATCTTTGATTGGCCAGAATATGAATTTTGTGCTTCCTATCATTTCTTCAATCGGTACAGCACCGATATGTCTTGAATCTTTACTTTTTCGACGATTGTCACCCATTACAAACACATGACCTTCAGGAACGGTCTGCATTCCTATTTTTTCTTCTAGCGTAAAGTCCTCGGTCAACGTTCCTTCAGTAATCTCAGCTTTATATTGATCAAGATATGGTTCGTCATAAGGTTGATCGTTAATGTATAGAACGTCGTCCTTATATTCCACTTTATCACCTGGAAGTCCAATGACCCTCTTGATGTAATCCTTCTTTTCAGGTGCATGGAAGACAACAATATCGAAACGGTCCGGTTTCCCGAGTGTATAACCGATTTTATTGACAATCATTTTATCGCCGTGTTCAAGTGTAGGCATCATTGAAATGCCGTCCACCACAATCGGTGTGAATAAAAATATCCGAATGATTGCCGCCAATCCAAACGCTATTAAAAGCGCTTTGATCCATTCCCAAGTTTCATTTTTCTTTTTCTCTTCATTCATCACAAAGCCTCCCGCCAAGTCACTATCCTTATTGTACAGTCTATTCATTATTGAGGCAAAGAACAAAAGCGCAGTGCACTCGAAAAGAGTATTTCTGTGGTTTTTGCAGAAATGAAGGCATCCTTCCGGCATCCACAGTTAGATGAAAAAGAAAGGAGACCATTTTTTCTGGTCTCCTTCTGTTGAATAGGAAACAGCGGAGATGCAATCCCCGCTGTTTGAATTTTATCGGATTTCTTTGATACGTGCTGCTTTTCCGCGAAGGCTGCGAAGGTAGTACAATTTCGCACGACGTACTTTACCGCGACGAGTAACTTCAAGTTTAGCGATTTTCGGTGTGTGTACAGGGAATGTACGTTCAACACCTACACCGTTGGAGATTTTACGGACTGTGAATGTTTCACTGATTCCGCCACCACGACGCTTGATAACGACACCTTCGAACAATTGGATACGCTCGCGCGTGCCCTCAACAATTTTCACGTGCAAGCGGACAGTGTCCCCAGGACGGAAATTAGGATGATCTGTACGAAGTTGGTCTTTTGTTACTTCTGCAATAATGTTTTGCATGTTATTCTCTCCTTATCCACAGATGCTCTTGCACTTTTTGCCTTTGCAGCGGAACACCAGTCAGTATGCACTTCTCATAGAAGTACATAGTAGATATTATCATAATGGGACGTTATGTGCAAGACAAAAAAGTTGATTTCGGCTTCAGCCGGACGCTTTCCGCGGGCACGGCTTCAATCTCCTCGTCACTACGTTCCTGCGGGGCTTTCAGCTGACACTGTTCCCGCAGGAGTCGCCGGCTTTCGCTACAATCAACGGGGTTGCCTAACAATCAGGTTCTTCTTCAATAAGACGCTTAAATACTTTCTTTTGATGTTCAGTCAATGGAGCGCTATCTAATAGGTCTCTTCTGCGTTCGAATGTGCGTCTTAGTGATTGTTCTTGGCGCCATTTTTCGATTTCGGCGTGGTTTCCTGATAGGAGCACGTCGGGAACTTTCATGCCTCTGAAATCAGCGGGTCTCGTGTATTGGGGATGCTCGAGGAGCCCTGTTGAGAATGAATCATGGACTGGTGAATCTGTATTTCCCAAGACATTTGGCAGTAGCCTGACGACGCTGTCGATGATTGCCATGGATGCGATCTCCCCACCTGTCAGAACGAAGTCCCCGAGTGATATTTCATCTGTGATAAGATGCTCGCGTATACGCTCGTCATAGCCTTCATAATGTCCGCAAAGGAAGACAAGATGTTCCTCCTTTACAAGCTCCTCAGCCTTTTGCTGGTCGAATCTTGCGCCTTGTGGACACATGAGGATGACGCGGGGCTTCTTTGACTCTTCGAGGGCGAGCGATTCGACTGCTGCAAAGAGCGGTTCCGGTTTCAAAACCATCCCTGCTCCGCCACCGTATGGATAGTCATCCACTTTATGGTGCTTATTGCCGGAAAATTCCCGGAAATCGGTCACGTTGAATGAAACCGCTTCGTTTTCCTGTGCTTTCTTCATGATAGAAGAGTGGAGAACCCCTTCGAACATTTCAGGAAACAGCGAGAGGACATCTATCTTCATCATGAAAGAAGCCCTTCCATCGGCTCGATGATAATTTGTTTCTTCTCGATATCGATTTCTTTAACAACATCATCGATATAAGGGATATAATGCGGTTTTCCGGATTTCGGCGTCACAGTCCAAACATCATTGGCCCCTGTTTCGATTATTTCCGTCACTTCTCCTATTTCCTCGCCCGTATTTGTATTGACGGTGCAACCGATGATTTCATGATAGTAGAATTCGCCTTCATCTAAATCGCCGAGCTGCTTTTCAGAAACTTTCAATATGCCGTCCCTGTACTTTTCGACATCATTGATATTGATATGCCCTTCAAAGGTAAGAAGGTCGAAGTTCTTATGGCGACGATGACTTGCTACAATCAACTTAATCGGCTTTTTTTCATTTGGCATGAATAGAGAGAGTTCATTTCCGACTGCATATCTTTCATCGGGGAAATCCGTGCGTGAGATAACACGCACTTCACCGTGTATTCCATGTGTGTTGACAATTTTTCCAACGTTGAACCATTGCATACAATACACCTTCCTTTTCATTCGGGACATGAATTTACTTCTTTAAGTAGACAAAAAAGGAAGGAACCTGAGCTCCCTCCTTTTTTGTGTTGGTCTCCTAGGCAAGCATTGAGCTCATTTGAGAAACCTGTTGTTCATGACGAATGTCAATCAACAATATCAAGGTAAACTTTCTTACCGTGGTGACTTCCTGCTGCTGAATAAACAATAGTTCGTATCGCTTTTGCGACACGCCCCTGCTTTCCGATCACTTTCCCCATGTCCTCGGGATTTACGGAAAGTTTATAAGTGACACGATGATGTTGCTCATCTTTGTCGACCTGAACGTCTCCGGGATGATCGACCAAAGGTTTGACAATCGTTTCAATCAGCTGCTTCATGTCCACCCCTCCTGATTACCTGATTATTTACCGTATTTAGCGTTGTGGAATTTCTCCATGATGCCTTGTTCTGAGAACAGGTTACGTACTGTATCAGAAGGTTTAGCACCGTTTTGAAGCCATTTAAGAGCCAATTCTTCGTCGATTTTTACTTCAGCAGGTTTTGTAAGTGGGTTGTACGTACCTACTGTTTCGATTTGACGACCGTCACGTGGTGAACGTGAATCTGCTACAACAATACGATAGAAAGGAGTTTTCTTTGCTCCCATACGTTTAAGACGAATTTTTACTGACATTTTTTCTTGCACCTCCGAATAGTTTCACACAAGATAGTATATTATCAAGGTTTTTCATGTTTGTAAAGTGTTTTTTCTTAACACCTTAAAATTCCGCTAGAATTCCCCGTTTTCATCTGAATAAAGAGTCGAAACCGGGCATTTTCATTTTCTTTTTACCCTTTTGCTGCATGTTGGTCATTTGCTTGACCATCTTCTTCATATCTTCGAATTGCTTCAATAGACGGTTCACTTCTTGGATGGAAGTCCCCGATCCTTTCGCAATCCGCTTACGTCTGTTCGCATTGATGATTTCAGGTGTTGTGCGTTCTGCAATTGTCATCGAGCGGATGACCGCTTCGACACGCCCCATCTGGCTTTCATCGACTTGGGCGTTTTCAAGCCCTTTGATTTTATTCATTCCAGGCATCATCTTCAAAATTTCATCCAAAGGACCCATCTTCTTCACTTGCTGAAGCTGATCCAAAAAGTCGTCGAGCGTGAATGTTTGCGTGCGGAACTTCTGTTCAAGCTCCTTCGCTTTCTCCTCGTCGACATTTTCCTGCGCCTTTTCGATTAAAGACATGACGTCGCCCATCCCTAAAATCCGGGAGGCCATACGTTCTGGATGGAAAGGTTCCAAAGCGTCCATCTTTTCACCCATACCGACAAATTTAATCGGTTTCTGGGTAACGGAGCGGATGGATAATGCAGCACCGCCACGAGTGTCTCCGTCTAGTTTAGTCAAGACGACTCCCGTGATGCCGATTGCTTCGTCAAATGATTTTGCTACATTGACGGCATCCTGCCCCGTCATCGCATCGACGACGAGGAATACTTCGTCGGGTTTGCTCAGTTCACGGATATCCTTCAATTCCTGCATCAGGTTTTCATCGACATGCAAACGTCCGGCCGTATCGATGATGACCACGTCATGGTGTTCTTTTTCAGCTTCCGCAAGTGCTTGCCGCGCAATTTCAACCGGGGAGACATCGGTACCCAATGAAAAGACGGGCATCGTTAATTGTTTCCCAAGCGTCTCCAATTGCTGGATTGCAGCTGGACGATAAACATCCGCCGCAACAAGAAGCGGCTTTTTATTATGGCGTTTGCGAAGCACTGTCGCAAGCTTACCCGACGTCGTCGTTTTCCCGGCCCCTTGCAAGCCGACCATCATAATGACTGTCGGTGCTTTTCTTGCAAATTGGATCGGATTCTGCTCCCCGCCCATCAATTCCGTCAGTTCATCTTTGACGATTTTTACGACTTGCTGGCCGGGTGTCAGACTCTTCATGACGTCTTGGCCAACAGCCCGCTCACTGACTGTCTTGACGAACTCCTTTACGACTTTCAAGTTGACGTCGGCTTCGATAAGTGCAAATCTCACGTCTCGCATCATTTCCTTGACGTCTGCCTCACTGATCTTGCCTTTGCCCTTTATTTTCTGAAGCGTCCCTTGCAGGCGCTGGGCTAAACCTTCAAATGCCATGCATAGACCCGTTGCCAAAACCTTATAAAATCCAATAAAGTCATGTTTATTTCTTGCTTCATCCTGTCCGATTTTGCCGAAGCTACTTTCGTTTGGTCTAACAGTCCACAAGCGTAAATTCGGGTACAACGAACCCTACACATTAACAGTACCCTTAAAGGGACTAAGCTGTTAATTTTCCATAGCTCGCTAAATTCAATGATGCATTTACATCCCTATCTAAAATCAATCCACATTCACATGAATAAACACGGTCAGAAAGTTTTATGTCTTTCTTTATTGTTCCACATGATGAACACGTTTTAGATGAAGGGTAAAAACGATCAGCTTGCATGAATCCAATCCCATATTTTTCGCACTTGTATTTCATTTGACGAGTGAATTCATGGAACTTTTGATTAGCTATAGCTCTTGAAAGATGACGATTCTTCATCATACCCTGAACATTCAAATCTTCCATGACAACTTTGCTTGGCTTGGTTTTCACGATAGCGTTCGTCGTTTGGTGAATATGATTGTTTCGGATATTTGTTAATCGTCTGTGTAGGAGTTGTATTTGCTTTTCGGATTTTATAATGTTGCTTGTTTTGACGAAACGGCTTCCCTCCCTATTCATTTCGTATTTGCGGGATACGCTTCGTTGCAACCTACGCAAGCGTTTCTCGGTCTTTCTTATCTCTTCCATTCTGTTGATGTTTTTGAATACTTGGCCATTGGAACAAACCGCTAATTCTTTAATACCTAAGTCAATCCCTACAACTTCATCTGTTAATTGAGGTTGTTCAATTCTTTCTTCAATCCCTACGGAAATATACCAATATTTATTGTCAAAACTAATTCTCGGATTGGTGTACTTAACGCCCATAGGAAGCTGTTCACTTACTTTTACCCAACCTACTTTTTCAAACAAAACAAGTTCGTTTTTTATTTTCAATTTGTCAGTATCGTTGTAAAAAGATGCTTTTGACTTTCTTTTACTTTTGAATTTCGGGAACTTTGCTTGCCCTTTAAAAAACCGCCGGAAAGCGAGACAAGCATCCTTAATAGCTTGTTTAGTAATATTGTTTGATACATCATTCAGCCATTTCAATTCTTCGGTTTTCTTTAGTTGAGTTAGCTCTTTCCGTAAATCACGGTCGGAAATAAACTTCACACCTTGTTTGTAGTTTTCTTGTTGTCTGTTTAAAACCCAATTATACGCCCATCTTGCAGTCCCCGCAGACTTCCATAGCTGTTGTTCTTGATCCTTAGTCGGCCGGAGTCTAACTTTCCTCGATAGAATCATTCTCTAACAACTCCTTAATCAACTTCTTAGCTTTATCAATTTAATTTAGTCATACTTTACCTTTAATACCAAGAAGTGATAGAGTTTTTCATGAGAGAAATATCTATTATCGTTTTGTAACGTGAGATGGATCGAAAACTCCATAGTCTCGTAACGCCCAGTGTTAAATCCCCTATTCATGATCTTTCAGTGCATTCATCAGCATCCGCATTTCTTCAGATGCTTCATCATTTCCGAGCACAAGCTGTTCAAGCTTATCAATAATCTCCATCCGTTTCCGGAATTTGGAGAAAAGATTCAGTTTTTCTTCATAATCTTCCAGCATAGCTTCCGTTCTTCGGACATTGTCATAGACAGCCTGTCTCGACACTCCATATTCTTCGGCTATTTCGCCGAGAGAGAGGTCATCGAGATAATAAAGTTGCATGTACACCCGTTGTTTTTCGGTCAACAGCGTCTGATAGAAATCATAGAGGAAGTTGACGCGTGTCGTTTTTTCAAGCATAGCGCTTCGCCCCCTCTGTCAATCTTAGTATGCAAGGAATGAACTGTCAAGTAAATTTACTTGATGAGGCAGCTGAGGAGTTTATTCCTCAGCTTCTTTCTCCAATCCTTCCGCGAAAAGTCCGTAGACGTATTTTTCAGGATCGAATGGTTGGAGGTCGTCCATCCCTTCGCCCAAACCGACAAATTTGACCGGGATGTTGAGCTTATTGCGGATCGCTAGAACAATTCCTCCTTTTGCGGTCCCATCTAGCTTCGTAAGTACGATTCCAGTTACATTCGTCGCTTCTTTGAATGTCTGCGCCTGGATCAATGCATTTTGACCGGTCGTCGCATCAAGTGCGAGAAGAACTTCATGTGGCGCTCCCTCGATTTCCTTGCCGATTACACGATGCACTTTTTCAAGTTCATTCATCAAGTTCACTTTGTTTTGCAATCTGCCCGCGGTATCGCAAATCAATACGTCGACTTTACGGCTTTTTGCAGCACGAATGGCGTCATACATGACAGCAGCCGGATCGGATCCTTCCGATTGCCTGATCACTTCGACACCAACGCGTTCGCCCCAAACGACTAATTGATCGATTGCTCCCGCCCGGAACGTGTCCCCTGCCGCGAGCATGACGGTCTTCCCTTCCTCTTTAAGACGCGCCGCAAGCTTTCCGATTGTCGTCGTTTTTCCTACTCCATTGACTCCAACCATCAAAATCACAGTCAAGTCATCCTGCATATTCAATTCGGTGTCTAATTCTTCGCCATCTTTATAGATTTCCACCAGTTTCTCGGAGATGACCGATTGGATGCCTTCGGTGTTTTTGATGTTTTTCCTTTGGACTTCCCATCGTAATTGATCGACTAGTTCCATCACTGTTTCGACGCCGACATCCGCTTGCAATAACAGTTCCTCGAGCTCTTCGAAAAACTCCTCGTCGACTTCACGGAAACGTGCTACGAGGTCATTCACTTTTGAAGTGAATGAATTTCGGGTCTTCGAAAGACCATCCTTGAATTTTTCGGTTACCGATTCATTTGTACCCGTAATTTTCTCTTTCAGTTTTTTAAAAAAAGCCAATCAGACTCTCTCCTTTTTCTATTACTGTCCATCTTTACCCTAACACTTCGGCGGGAACTTCGGAAAGCTTCACGGAAATCAACTTCGAGACTCCCGATTCCTGCATGGTAATTCCATACAGGACATCCGCCCCTTCCATCGTCCCTTTCCGGTGGGTGATGACAATGAATTGGGTGTTGTTCGAGAACTTCTTCAAATACTTACTGTACCGGATGACATTCGCTTCGTCGAGCGCAGCTTCAACCTCATCCAAAATGCAGAATGGGACAGGACGCACTTCAATGATCGAAAACAGCAAGGTAATCGCTGTGAGCGCCCTTTCCCCGCCGGATAACAGACTCAGGTTCTGCAGCTTTTTGCCAGGTGGCCTCGCGACGATTTCAACTCCTGTTTCCAGTAGGTTAGTAGGATCGGTGAGAATCAAATCTGCATCTCCGCCACCGAACATTTCTTTGAAGACGACATGGAACCGATTTCTTACCGCATTGAAAGTCGTACCGAATCGCATTTCCATTTCCCGGTCCATTTCAGACATCGCTTCGTTGAGTGTGCTTTTCGCTTCAAGCAGATCGTTCCGCTGTTCGGTCAAAAATGCATGACGCTCGGACACTTCTTTGAATTCCTGGATTGCGCTCGGATTGACGGAACCGAGCGACTCGATTTCATTTTTCAGTTGGTCGACCCGATTCCTTGTTGTGTCCACATCAAAGTCATCTTCCGCTTCAAAATCAGGATAGAGGCCATATTCATCCAATAAGCGATTTGTGATAGCTTCATATTTCACTTCAAGACGTGAAACTGCAACATTTATTTCATTCAATGAAGAGACGGCTTTCCCTTCATCTGAACGAAGACCCTTCAATAGATCTTCCTGTTTTTCCAGCGCTGTTGCAATTTGATTCCTATTGCCCCGTTCAAAAGATAAGGACTGTTCTATCGTGGACTTTTCATTCGCAGATCGATCTATATGGGTCGCGATTTCTTCCGGTGTTAGGTCGATACCCATTTCATGCTCAGCATAAAGATCCCGATCGACTTCCAAAGTAGCTATTTTCTGCGCCAGCTGGTGAAGCGATTGCTCCATTTCCGTAATCAAGGACTGTTGATGTCCTTTTTGTTCACGAAGGCTGGCTGCCTGCTCTCGAAGTTCACTATTTTGAGCCATCAATGCCGCTTCCTCGTTCCGTCGATTCGCTGCCAATCGTTCAAGCGTTTCAACTTCTTTTTGAGTGGAGTCGAGCGATGATTTAATTAACTCGTGTCGTTCAAGTAAATCCTTTTTCTTGTTTTGCAGTTCTGCGCCAACGTTTTCCGCGCCGGCGATCCCTCTTTCTGCTAATGAGATTTCCGATTCAATCGCCCTAATTTCCATGTCGAGTTCCCGTAAGACAGAGTCCGCAGAAACCATTTCCTGCCTTAAGGAATCCATCAATTGCCGATATTTTTCTGTATCATGCATATGTTGGGCAACTGACATTTTCGAATCGCCAATTTTGCTTGTTGCCGTTTTGATCGAAGCAGTCATTTTTGAGAGTTGAGCATTCAGCGTCTCCAATTCCGCTTTTCTTGAAAACACGGTCGACTGCCCTTTCGCTCCCCCCCCGGTAAGAGAACCGCCTGCATTCACGATATCACCGTCGAGTGTGACGATCTTGAATTTATATCCTAGCAATTTGGCAATGGCGGAAGCTCCAGCCAATGTTTTCGCGACGATAGTCATTCCAAGAAGATTTTCGATGATGGTTGAATAGGCGGAATCTGTCTTTACAAGCTGATCGGCAGTTCCGATGAATTCTGGATGTTGTTCAACTGTACGCAGTGGCCCGATTGGAAGTTTCCTAGACCTTATGACGTCTCGCGGCAAAAAAGTCGCACGGCCCGCATTCTTCTGCTTCAAATAACCGATTGCATTCCGTGCCTCCGCCTCTGTCGATGTGACCATATGCTGCATCGCGCCGCCCAAAGCCGTTTCAATCGCCTTTATATGTGGGTCTTCTACGGTGATGAGTTCTGCTACAGCCCCATCCACACCACGCAATTTCCCTTCTTTCGCCGCAATGAGGACAGCTCTGACACCGGAATAAAACCCGGAAAACTCCGCCTCCAAACTTTGAAGTGCACGCAGCCTCCCTTGCATCTCCGACTGTTTGTTCATCGCATTATTCATGAATTGCTGCTGGATAGACAGTTCCTCTTCAGCTTCACGGTAAAGCTTTTCAGATCGCTGAAAAGCCGCATCCGCTTTATCCTTTTTTTCCTGCAAGGAAGCCAGCTCAGTAGTTTGGATCGACCTTTTTTCTTGCAAACCTTTAAGCTTGCTTTTCAAAACGGAAGTTTGTTCCGAAATACGGACTGTGGAAGTTTTTTCCCCTTGCATCCGTTCCTCAATATGTTTCAAATCATTTCGGATCGTCGCTTCTTCGTTCAGCATTTCGATATAGGATGACTTCAATTCATCAATTTCCTCTTCGGTCTCTTTAACCGACCTTTTCAGGATTTGAGCAATTTCATTCATTTCAGAATTGATTTTTTCCAAAGAAGATCGTGTGATGGCCAATTTCTCTTTCATAGCTGCCAGTTTGACGACTAGCTCTTCTTTATCCTTTTGAGCATCCGCCAATTCTTGCTGAATCCTATTGAGTTGCTGCTCTGTATTCTTTTGTTTTTCAAGCGACAAGAGACGGCGGCCTTCCCATTTCTCCGCTTCAGCGCTAATTTCCACCAATTGCTTTTGGAGCGTTTCAATCGTTTGGTCAGTATGCGCCAAACGCATCTTATACGCATTGGATTGCTGTTCAGCTTGGCCAATCTCCGACACCAATTGTTCACGTTGCAATCGTTTTTCCTCGATCAGTCCAGTTTTCGCGATAATCTCATCACGCAGTTTCGAACCATCGTAATTCAGAAGTCGGACATCGGCTTCCCTTATTTCCGAAGACAGCAGCTGATGTCTTTTAGCGGTCTCTGCGTTCTTTTCAAGCGGGCCGATCCTCGTGTCCAATTCTTTAAGAATATCGAGGACGCGATCTAAGTTGTCCTCCGTTTCGAAAAGCTTATGCTCCGCTTTCCGTTTGCGTGTTTTATATTTCAACACACCTGCAGCTTCATCAAAAATACTTCTTCTATCTTCCGGCCTGCTGTTCAGGATTTCGTCGACACGCCCTTGGGAAATGATTGAAAAAGCTTCTTTCCCTAACCCCGAATCCATGAAAACGTCATTAATATCCTTCAACCGGCATTGTTGGCCGTTCAATAAATAATTGCTCTCCCCCGAACGGAAAACCCGGCGGCTAACGCTAATTTCCGTATAATCAAGCGGGAACAGCCCATTCGTGTTATCTAGAATCAACGTCACTTCCGCGTAATTCAACGGCTTTCGGGAATCACTGCCTGCAAAAATGACATCTTCCATCTTCGCACCACGGAGGGATTTGGCCGATTGTTCACCGAGCACCCAACGGATCGCATCGGTAATATTGCTTTTTCCACTGCCATTCGGACCTACAATGGCTGTCACGCCCGGAACGAAATCAATGCCGATCCGTTCGGCAAATGATTTGAACCCGATAATTTCAACTCTTTTCAGAAACACAATCAGTTCTCTCCTTCGGCCTCATTTCCTCTTAATACTTGGATGGCTTGACGGGCCGCTTCCTGCTCGGCTTCTTTTTTCGATCTACCAATTCCGGTACCGAGTTCACGATTTTCCAATCTAACGACGGTGACAAACTTTTTCGCATGCGCAGGACCTTTTTCTTCGACAATTTCATAGTTCAAACTGCCGCTGTTCGTCTGTTGAACGATTTCCTGCAAGCGGCTTTTATAATCCATCACATGCGAAAAAGCACCGTCCCCGATTTTCGGGAATACAACCTTTTCAAGAAATTGGGTAACCGGTTCCATTCCTTGGTCCAAAAACAATGCGCCGATATACGCTTCAAATACATCCGCAAGCAATGCAGGCCGTAATCTGCCACCAGTCTGCTCTTCCCCTTTGCCGAGCAAAATGAATTCACCGAAATGAAGTTCATTCGAGAACTTGACGAGAGAAGGTTCACATACGATGGCCGCCCGCAATTTTGTCAACTCCCCTTCGCTCATGTTTGGTTCAGTCGCATAAAGGAAGCGTGAAACGCCGAGTTCCAATACGGCATCTCCTAGAAATTCGAGCCTTTCGTTATCCGTGAAGTTTTTACGACGGTGTTCATTGACATAAGACGAATGCGTAAATGCATTATAAAGAAGTGATTCATCTTTGAAATGGATGTTGAGATGCCGTTGCAAGTCTTCAAATTTTTTCCGTACTTCGCTTGGAAGTGGAACTGTTGGATATTTACTTTTTACGTTCCGTTTATTAGTCATCAAGATTCTGCCTTTCAGTTCGTAGTCCATTTAATTTTACATTGTTCCTGCCGTACATGCAAAACCGAAAAGAGATACTTTCAATCCTTTCGTTTCGTAAGAAAGGATGAAAGCATCTCATTGGAAGTGCGGCATGTAGAATGCGCACATTTTTTCGGATACCTACTAAAATCAGTTCACTTTTTCTTCGATATATTTTACTGCATCTCCAACAGTTCCGATCTTTTCGGCATCGTCATCGGAAATTTCCATATCGAATTCATCTTCCAATTCCATAACTAGCTCAACGACATCCAAAGAGTCTGCGCCGAGATCATCTTTGAAAGAAGCTTCAGGTTTCACTTCGCTTTCATCGACGCCAAGACGGTCGACAACCACTTTCGTTACACGTTCAAGTACTGACAACATAGTCACCTCCTCTCAAAGAAAAGCGTAGGGTGGCGGTTAGTTGCGACAGGCATAAGATAGGCATGCGAAGCGGCGCTCTTTGCCGCACAGCATGACTGGCTTATGACCCGAGCAGCTGCCACCCGAAGCTGGACACTAGTGTTGCAGAAAAAATTACATTACCATGCCACCATCAACATGAATTGTTTGTCCTGTTATATAATTTGCATCGTTTGACAATAGGAATGCAACTGCACCTGCTACGTCTTCTGCTGATCCTAATTTGCCTAAAGGAATGGAACCCAACATTTGCTCTTTCACATCTTCGGGAAGGGCATCGGTCATGTCGGTTGTGATGAAGCCTGGAGCGACTGCGTTCACGGTAATATTCCTTGAAGCAAGTTCTCTTGCGGTTGTCTTCGTCAAGCCGATCACTCCGGCTTTTGCAGCGACATAATTCGCTTGCCCCGGATTACCGATGACGCCGACGATCGATGCAAGGTTGACAATCTTCCCAGCACGCTGTTTCATCATTTGTCGCGTGACAGCTTTCGTACAGAGGAAGACTCCTTTTAAATTGATGTTAATAACATCATCCCATTCGTCTTCCTTCATGCGCATCAATAGATTATCACGCGTTATCCCAGCGTTATTTACGAGCATATCAATTGAACCGAACGTTTTCAACGTCTCGTCGATCATCTGTTTCACTTGTTCGGCATCTGAAACATTCGCTTGAATGGCAAAAGCATCGCCGCCGGATTGCTTGATCAATTCAACGACTTCTTCCGCCTTTTCTTTGCTGCCGCTATAGTTGACTGCTACGCGGGCGCCTTCTTTACCTAGCAGTATCGCAATCTCGCGACCGATTCCTCTTGAAGCACCTGTGACAATCGCCGTTTTCCCATCAAATCTACCCATATTATTCCCACCCTTTCGCTGCATCGATGACCGTTTGTAACGTCTCTTCGTCATAGACAGAAAGCACAGTAACAGATCTATCAATTTTCTTTACAAGACCACTGAGCACTTTTCCAGGGCCACATTCGATGAAATGTGTTACTCCCAGGTTGATCAACTCACGGACAGAATCTTCCCAACGGACCGGAGAATATAATTGTTCGACAAGTAGCTGCTTGATATCCTCACGGTCGGAAACTGTTTCCGCATTTACATTCGCTACAACAGGTATCGAGGCGTCTTTCATTTCCACTTCATCCAATGCTTTTCTCAGACGTTCCGCTGCAGGCTTCATGAGGGATGAATGGAATGGCCCGCTCACATCGAGGGGAATCGCTCTTTTCGCCCCTGCTTCCTTAAGCTCCACGCAAGCTCTTTCGACGCCTGCTTTCGTGCCTGATATGACAATTTGTCCCGGACAGTTTAAATTGGCTGGTTGAACAGGATCTCCATTTGCTGTAATAGATTCTGTCACCTCTTGAAGCTTTTCGCCATCCAGACCAAGAATAGCCGCCATCGCTCCTTCTCCTGCAGGAACTGCATCATTCATGAATAAGCCGCGCTTATGGACGACTGACACCCCGTCCTCGAAAGAAAGGACACCCGAAGCAACAAGTGCCGTATACTCACCAAGACTATGTCCGGCAGTGTAATCAGGTGTGATGCCTTCTTCGACGAGTCTTGAAGCGATCATGGCGCCGACTGTCAAAAGTGCGGGCTGTGCATTGTATGTCAATGTCAGCTCCTCTTGAGGACCTTCCGTAATTAAACGACTTAAATCGTACTGCAAAACTTCATCCGCCCGTTCAAGAAATCCCCCGCCTCCATTAAATAATTCCACACCCATCCCAACGGTTTGCGAGCCTTGTCCCGGGAATATAAACGCCACTTTTGTCATTCCGCATCCACCTTTCGAACTGTCTTCCTGATCGTTCCGCACACATCGAATTCGACCATTGTCCTCGCTTGTCTAATCGCATTTAATATCGCATTGGCATTAGAGGAGCCGTGTGCCTTGATGACGGGAGAATTCAATCCAAACAATCCCGCCCCTCCATACTCTGTATAATCCATTTTCTTTTTCAAACCACGAAGGCCATCTTTCACCATTGCCGCCGATAGTTTTGACTTCAAAGAGGCCCCATATACTTCTTTCAACATCGAAAAGAATCCGGAAGCTGTCCCTTCAATCGTCTTTAAAACCATATTCCCTGTAAACCCGTCCGTTACAATGACATCTGCCGCTCCGCTTAAAATATCCCTCGATTCGACATTGCCGACAAAATGAATAGGTGCTTCCGATAAGAGATCGTAAGCCGCTTTCGTCAATTCATTCCCTTTTCCTTCTTCGGTACCGATATTCAAAAGTCCAACGCGTGGCTTTTGAATACCACGAACCTTTTCCGCATAAATACTGCCCATGATTGCATATTGCTGCAAATGAGCAGGCTTTGCGTCTGAATTTGCTCCGACATCCAAGAAGACGAAGCCTTGACCATCGATTGTCGGCAATGTTGGTGATAACGCCGGGCGATCGATGCCATCAATCCGTCCGACGATGAAAAGGCCTGCTGACATCAGCGCGCCTGTGTTGCCTGCAGAAACACACGCGTCTGCTGTACCATCTTTCACAGCTTGTGCCATCCTTACCATGGAGGCATCTTTCTTCCTTCTGATCGCACGAACGGGCTCATCATCGGCTTCAATCTGTTCCGTGCAGTGAAACATTTTCAAGCGGTCATGGCCTTTCAAATAGGGCTTCATCTTTTCTTCATTTCCATAAATATGTATATGTATATCTTCAAATTCCGATAGGCTCAGAAGTGCGCCTTCAATAATTTCACCTGGTGCATGATCTCCGCCCATTCCATCTAATGCAATGATCATTATATTTCCCTCCTACTGTGGTCCGTAGTCTGATACATCTGGAATTCACCAGTAAAAACCGTCTCGTTTTCGACAGTTGAGATGACTTCGACATATGTTCTTTTGTCATTTGAACGACTCTTATCCACAGTGGCACGAGCAATAACCCGATCGCCCGATTTGACAGGCTTCAGGAAATTTAATGTAGATGTTACCGTCAAGGCAAGATCATCATCGAGAACAGCAACGGCCAATGAATTCGCCTGTGCGAATAAATGGTGGCCACGAGCAATTCCATTCCTCTGGAAAACATGATCATCGCTTACGTCAAAAATGGAAACTGCCCTTTTATCCAACTCAATATCAATGATATCACCAATCACTTCATCTGACTGGAGCGATTTCACTTCTGCATCCATCGTTCGTGCAGCAACTGTTTTCAATCGTTCACGCAATTCCGGAATTCCACATTCCAGTCGGTCCAATCGAATCGTCTGGACGCTAACTTTAAATTGCTTGGACAATTCTTCATCTGTCAGAAAAGGATTTTGTTCGAGGCTCATTTCAAGCTGGCGCTGCCTCTCCCTTTTTGGCACTCTCAATCGTTTCACCCTTCCGGATTAGCACTTGGTACTAATACCAGTATATTATCATAGTTCATGATGGATTTCTACAAAAATTAGGCAATGCTTAAAATCCGCATCTTATGCAAATTCAATATTTCTTTGAAATAAAAAACCTATCAGCAAAAGATGCCGATAGACTAAAATGAAAAAGTCGTCCGAAGTAGAACTGTTGTATAAATCTCTTAACCTCCATGTTCTTCAATTATCCGCATGGCAATGCCCGTTAACTCATCATGTTCAGTAAATCGTTCGCTGAGCATATCCGTAAGAATGTGTTCTAGGAAGTATTTTACACACTTCATATCTTGAAATAGCAGTATTGTCCTTAGTGCTTCTTCGTATATCTCTAAAAACAATGGCTCTGGATTATCCTTTTGGATCTCTCCAAATGCTTCATAAAGCAAATCGATTTTATCAGCAACAGATAAAATGCGCCCCTCCAATGTCTCATCTTTACCTTCCTTAAATCGCTCCAAATAAATCGCTTGAAACTCAGATGGTAATTCCTTTTCTACAAACTTCCTTGTCATTTCTTCCTCCACTTCACTGAATAGTTGCTTCAACTCTTTCGAAGCATATTTTACAGGCGTCTTAATATCTCCTGTAAAAAGTTCCGCGTAATCATGGTTCAATGCCTTTTCATACAAGACTCTCCAATCCACTTTCTGACCAGATTCCTCTTCAACCGTTCCAAGAAATTGAGCAATTTTTGTCACCTTAAATGAATGACTGGCAACGGAATGCTCCTGATATTTGAACTTTCCTGGGCAACGAATAATTTGTTCCAAATCAGATAAGCTTTTAAAATATTGATGTACACCCATCCTAATCATCACCACTTCTATATTTTTTGGGACTATCGTAAAAACCTAATATGCTTTTAAAAATGGCCGTGTTCACGTTTACGTATTGTCTTTAAATACTTTCCCTTATTGCGACTAAAGTATGCAGATAAGGAATAATATCACACCACGAGGGCTGCATGCTTTTTGGTTCGGCAATATCAAAATTACAAAAAAACTGTCACAGAAAGTCAATCTTTCGACTTTCTGCGACAGCCTCGTTGCATTGCGAACAGGCTACATCCGTTTCTTTTGGAAAACGCTCGCCTGAAGTTGAATGCCTCCGCTAATGATAAAGGTGATAATGATAATCTTAATCCATTCGCTCATGTGAAAGTGCGCCGGATTGTTCCAAGTCTTCTCTTAGGAATTTATAGTCTGGAGAGGTCCAAAAATCGTCCGACAAAAGCATTTTCTCGGCATCTTGACGTGCCGTTTCCAACGCACGATAATCGTGTACAAGGTCAGCCATTTTGAATTCGGGCATTCCGCTTTGCTTTTTGCCGAAGAAGTCGCCTGCACCTCTCAGCTCAAGGTCTTTTTCCGCTAAGAGGAATCCGTCATTCGTCTCTGTCATCGACTGCATCCGTTCTTTCCCTTCCTCGTTTTTCGGATCGGCAAGAAGGACGCAATACGATTGGTCCGCCCCCCTGCCGACCCTGCCCCTTAACTGATGGAGCTGGGCAAGTCCAAAACGGGTGGCGTCATAGATGAGCATGAATGTTGCGTTCGGTACATTCACACCCACTTCGACGACGGTCGTCGAAACAAGGCAATCGATTTTCCCTTCACTGAAGTCCCTCATGATGGCATCTTTCTCATCAGGATGAAGTCTTCCATGCATAAGGCCGACTGTGTACCGCCCAACAAAATGATGGGTGAGCTGGGAATGGACGTCAACCGCATTTTGCACATCCAGCTTGTCCGATTCCTCGATTAGTGGACAAATGACATATGACTGTCTTCCAGCCTGCAGCTCCTTCTCCATTTTCCGTAGCACAGGCAATAGGGAATCTTCTTTTAACCAGTATGTTTCGACTTTCTTACGTCCTGCTGGCATTTCATCAAGGATGGAAACATCCATTTCTCCGAATGCAGTGATTGCCAAAGTCCTTGGAATCGGAGTGGCTGTCATGAAAAGGACGTCAGGATTCAGTCCTTTTTCCCGTAATACGCGGCGTTGTTCCACGCCGAACCGATGCTGTTCATCCGTAATGACGAGACCTAAATTTGCGAAACCGACATCCGGTTGAATTAATGCATGTGTTCCGATCAGCAGATCGATTTCTCCGCTCTGCAATTTCTCAATGATGATCCTTCTCGCTTTGCCTTTCGTGGACCCTGATAGGAAAGCGACTTTCACCCCGAACGGCTCAAGCCAAGAAGATAGGGAGTCGGCATGCTGCTCAGCAAGAATTTCTGTCGGCGCCATAAGCGCTCCTTGGAATCCTCCTGTAATCGCTGCAAACAGAGCGATTGCTGCTACGACCGTCTTACCGGAACCTACGTCACCTTGCAAGAGACGGTTCATTCTTGTCGGACTCTTCAATTCAGCACAAAGCTCGTTCACTACTTTTTTCTGCGCATTCGTTAATTCAAAAGGCAGTGAGGCAATGAACTCCTTTAATCGCTCAAGATCATAGTGAATCGGAATTCCTTTTTCCATTTCCTTGCGGATTTTCTTCATGCCGTTCATTTTCAGCTGGAATTTCAATAATTCCTCGTATATGAAACGCCTTCGTGCCTGTTTTACATCATTCGGCGATTTTGGAAAGTGAACCATTTCGAGTGCTTCTCCAACCGACGGCAACATATAGGCTTCCCGCAATGAAAGCGGGAGGACTTCTTCGATTTCATTGCTGCAAAGATCCAGGGCCTGCCTCATATATTTTCGGAACGTCTTCTGGTGCATAACGTTTTTCAAACTATAGACAGGTTCAAAATCAGCATGATCTGTTTTCGGCCCTTCACTGAAATTGCTCACATTGATCACTTGCCTGCCACGATCCCATTTACCTGTCACCGTCACGGTCATCCCGATTCCAAGTCGATCTTTCAAGTAATGCTGATTGAAGAAGACCGCTTTGACGAGATGATTACCGGCTAGTAGCCGGATTTGAAGTCGTGACTTATTTCTCCCTAAAAAAAGAACGGAAGGCTCACTTTCGACCCTTCCTTCAATAGTGACCCGTTCATTATGCGGCGTTTCAGCCAAATTTTTCAATCTGAAATCTTCATGGCGGTATGGAAAAGTATTAATCAACTCTTCAATTGTTTCAATGCCCAGTTTTTGAAGTTGTTCAGCAGATGCCTTCCCTACTCCTTTCAGGCTTGTGACCGGGTCAAGAATTGACAGTGTCACGTGCTGGCTTGTCCTTTCCAAAAATCTCAGCTTCCAGCGCCTTTCCAGTAGGTGTGGCAGCCAAGCCTCCTTTGGCGGTTTCCCTTAGTGCAGAAGGCATGGACTGTCCGATTCTATGCATCGCTTCAATCACTTCATCCGTTGGAATCCTGCTGACGACTCCTGCAAGTGCCATATCTGCACCGACAAGCGCTTTCGCGGCTCCCATCGCATTCCGCTTCACACACGGCACTTCTACAAGGCCTGCTACTGGATCGCAGACGAGACCGAGCATGTTTTTCATGACGATTGAAAAAGCTTCTGCGCTTTGCTGAGGCGTTCCTCCCGCCATTTCAACAATCGCGGCGGCAGCCATCGAAGCAGCTGATCCCGTCTCCGCCTGACATCCTCCTGCCGCTCCCGAAATGGAGGCGTTATTTGCTACGACAAATCCAAATGCACCTGACGTGAATAAGTAATTCACCATTTGTTCCCTCGTCGGGTTCAATTTATCTTTCACAGCGAAAAGCGTTCCGGGCACAATTCCGGCAGCTCCTGCTGTTGGAGTGGCGCAAATCATCCCCATTGCCGCATTCACTTCATTTGTCGCAACCGCTTTACTGACCGCATCTAATAAGAGATCGCCTGACAGCGATTTCCCAGACTTGATATAATTTTGAAGAAGAACGGCGTCTCCTCCCGTCAAGCCTGAGGTCGATTTTACACCTTGCAACCCTTGTTCGACTGCACTTTCCATGACAGTCAAGTTGTTCTCCATTTGTGCGACAATGTCTTCACGAGAACGTTTTGTAATAAGCATTTCCTGTTCAATCATAATTTCTGAAATTGGCTTTTTTTGCTCTTCTGCAAGAGCTACTAATTCCTTCACTGTACCGAATAGTACTTCCATATCTATTCCCCTCCTCAGTTCGCCAATGTCGAAACTTGCGTGACATTCGGCAATGCTTTCAATTCATTTAGAAGTGTTTCATCAAACATCTGATCGACTTCGATGACCATAAGTGCCATTTTCCCTTTTTCTTTCCTGCCGACTTCCATATGGGCAATATTCATCCCTTGTGAAGCGATGGCGTTAGAAACATTCGCAATGACACCCGCACGATCGTCATGTACAACGAGCAACGCTGGAAAATGTCCGGACAAGCGTAGTGGAAAACCATTCAACTCCGTGACTTCCATCGTTCCGCCACCGATTGAAATGCCGACGAGCTCCATTTCACCTTGTTTGTCGCCGATAACAATTTTTGCTGTATTCGGATGATCTGCTTCTTCCTCTTCAGGAATAAACTCGAACGTCATGCCTAGTGCTGCAGCATCTTCAAACGCTGTTTTTATTCTTTCATCAAATGTATCGTAATCCAATAATCCCCCGATAATCGCAACATCTGTCCCATGTCCTTTATAGGTTTCTGCAAAAGAACCATAGAGATGGATTCTCGCCCATTCCGGCTGACGCCCGAATAAATCGCGAGCGACCCTGCCGATACGGGCAGCTCCTGCGGTATGTGACGATGAAGGCCCGATCATGACGGGACCGATAATTTCAAAAACCGATCTGTATTTCATACAAAATACCCCCATTCTTAAAAAGAAAGCAAACGCTTACTCTCATTTTACAGTAATTTTCGTATAAAGACAAAATAGAAAAACGGCACCCCTATCATTGTAGGATGCCGTCGTTTTTTGTATTATTCCACGGAAAGGATATAAGGATATAAAGGTTGTTTCCCGTTATACAACTCCACTTCAGTATGATCGAATGTGGATTCCACGTAATCTGCAATCGCAGTTGCTTCTTCTTCCGTTACGTCTTCTCCATAGATGATTGTTACAATTTCATCATCTTCATCGATGAGCGATTCAAGCAATGTCTTCATCACATCATCCAAAGACGGGTTGGAAATTACGATTTTACTGCCTGCAAGTCCCATGAAATCATCTTTTTTAATGTCGATGCCATCGATGGATGTATCTCGGATTGAATACGTGACTTGTCCTGTCTTCACACCGGCAGCAGCTCTTGACATGACTTGTTCATTTTCCGCTACTCCAGCTTCGGGATTGAATGCAAGAATTGCTGCCAATCCTTCAGGAACGGATTTTGTTTCGACGACGGCCGCTTCAATGCCGATCACTTCCGCCGCCTGCTTTGCTGCCATGATGATGTTTTTATTATTTGGTAAAATGATGACACGCTCAGCGCCAACATCTTTGATTGCCTTGACGATGTCTTCGGTTGACGGATTCATTGTCTGTCCGCCTTCAATGACAGCAGATGCGCCGATGCTCTTCAGCAAGTCTGCAATTCCTGCCCCCATTGCAACCGTCACAATCGCATAAGGATGTGAAGCAGCCTCCGTTTTTTTCACAGAATGGCTTTCACCGACGATATCGATATGCTGTTGACGCATATTTTCAATTTTAATGTTGATGAGGGAACCATATTGCTGCGCGTAATTCAACGCGTCTCCCGGTTCTTCGGTATGGATATGTACTTTCGCAATTTCCTCATCTGAAATGACTAGCAAAGAATCCCCGAATTTGCTGAGGTCCTGACGGAAATCGCTTTCCTCGAAAGGATGCTTCTTTACTTTTTCATCTTCGAATTTCACCATGAATTCCGTACAATATCCGTATACGATATCCTCGGTATTCATGAATCCTTGAACTCCTCGATGGTGCTCAGCGTTAACTAGATCTTCCATCAGGTCCATATTCGTCCGTTCAGGAAGCCCTTCGCCTTTCAGACATGCCAAAAAGCCTTCATATACATAGACAAGGCCCTGTCCACCACTATCAACGACACCGACTTCTTTCAGCACAGGAAGAAGATCAGGGGTCCGTTTCAATGAAGCTTTCGACTCTTCAACGATTGCTTCCATCACTTCAATAATATCCGTAGTCGATTTCGCCACTTCTACACCTTTATTCGCTGCATCTTTGGCGACAGTTAGAATTGTTCCTTCAACAGGTTTCATGACCGCTTTGTATGCCGTCTGCACCCCATACTCCAACGCATTCGCGAACTTCACGCTATCAAGCTTCGCTTCCTCTTCCACCGCTTTGCCAAATCCGCGGAACAATTGGGATAGGATAACGCCGGAGTTCCCTCGTGCACCCATCAATAGCCCTTTGGACAAAGCTTGGGCGGTCTTGCCCAAATGCGCAGACACATTCGCTTCGGTCTCTTTGGCACCGGATGTCATGGATAAATTCATATTTGTCCCTGTGTCCCCATCAGGCACGGGAAACACGTTAAGTGAATCGACATAGTCTGCATTCTGATGAAGGTGATGCGCACCCATCCTCACCATGTCGGCAAATTTCACACCATCAATAAAATTCATTGAACTGTTTTCCTCCTTCTATCAGGTCGTCACCCGAACTCCTTGAACAAATATATTCACTGAATCCACTGTTAACGATAATGTCTTTTTCAATGTATAGATGACTTTGGATTGCACTTGGTATGCGACCTCAGAGATTTTTGTTCCATATCCGATAATGACATACATATCGATATGCGTCTCATCTCCAATATTCCTGACGATGACTCCTTTTGCATAGTTCTCTTTCCCAAGGATGTCCGTAAGTCCATCCCGGATCTGATGACGTGAAGCCATGCCGACAATTCCGTAGCATTCGATTGCCGCCTCTCCCACCACTTGGGCAATGACGTCATTCGTAATATCTATCGTACCGTAATCGTTCTTCATCTCGATTGACATGAAAGCTTCCCCTCCTGCATCCATAATAACTATCCCCATTGTACTATACACCATATCAATAGAAAAGCAGAAGAAAAGCGTAGAAACCGATGTAAAGGAATTTCACTTGAAAGCATCGTGAAAAAAGGTTGCATGCCTTTATTTCCTGTGATAAAGTATTATGGTATGCGAATTAGATAGTGAATCGCTTAATCATTATTAGCGAGGAGGTCATAAAAATGGCTAAAGAATGTGTTATTACTGGACGCAAAGCTCGTACGGGAAATGCCCGTTCACACGCAATGAACGCTAACAGACGTACTTGGGGGGCTAACCTTCAAAAAGTCCGTATTCTTGTTAACGGTAAACCAAAGCGTGTTTGGGTATCTGCAAGAGCACTTAAATCAGGTAAAGTGCAACGCGTTTAATCGAATTGCGGAAACGGCCGTTTTGGCCCGACAGGCATAAGACGGATTGGCGAAGTGGCGCTTTTTGCCACACAGCCAATATGGCTAGACCTGCGGGGCAGGTCGTTGAAGCTAGACAATAGATTTTATCGCGTTCCAACAATACGACAAAAAGAAATAAAACGCCAGGCCGATTAGTTCAGCCTGACGTTTTTTCTTTTTTCCGTTTTCTGTTTCGTTGGCTTGCAGTAGCTTGAGTTTTCGCCTTATCTTCTTTTTGGAAAACCACCATGCATTTTCGAACAAAGCTACTTAGAAACTTCGGCATCGTAAATGTATAAACTCGCAATTCCCTTCTCCTTTCAGGAATCTGAACTTCTTACCATTAAGCATATGCCTTGCCGGAATGAGATAGTACAAACTTCTGTAATTGGTTCATTGCTTGTGAATCTTGTCATGCCCAATTCCATCCTTTCGTTAACCGTCTCATACTTGAAGCCGGTCAACGTCAGACCTTCCACTATGCTGCCGAAGGGGAAAAATGATACATAAGGAAGCTGTGCATTTCTTTTAACACGATGGACGCCCGGGTAAAATAATGAAAGCTCATTAGTAGCATTGCGGATGAGAAATGCAACGTCTTTATGTTCACTTTGTATCCGGTACAATAAATGCAATGCCGATTCAAAATGATCTAATCTTCCACCCGTGACGCCGGTTAAAATGACTTCCTTCGGATGATAAGCGATAGCACGTGCCATCGCCAGTTCCGTATCCGTTTCGTCTTTTTCAGACTGGAAAGAGTCGACTCGTTCCACTGATTCTTTTATTCTACTGAACTCCGCTTCACTCACAGAATCAAAATCTCCAACCGCCTCAACAGGGACAATTCCTTTATCCAATAAATGAATTGCCCCACGATCCACACCGATAAAAATCGATTCATCTGACTCGTAAGCAGCTAAGTCAGGCAATTCTCCGACCGGCCCACCGGCACAAATGATGACCTTTTCCATCAATTCAACACGCTTTCCCCTGCCGCTTTAATCCGCTGCAATGCTTCCGTCCGGTTCTCCTCGTTGTAAATGGCCGATCCAGCGACTAATACCGTGGCGCCTGCCTCTACGCAAGGAATGATCGTCTCCTCATTGACACCTCCATCGATTTCAATTTCAATGGACAGTCCTTTTTCCTTAATCAGATCGGATAATTGCTTCACTTTCGGAAGTACCGTATGAATGAACTTCTGCCCTCCGAATCCAGGATTGACCGTCATGAATAAGACCATGTCGATATCTTCAAGGATGTGGAAGATATGCTCTACAGGCGTATGCGGATTTAACACGACGCCCGGCTTCACCCCGAATGAACGGATGAGTTGGATGGTGCGATGCAAATGCCTGCACGCTTCCACATGAACAGTAATATAATCCGCTCCCGCTTTTGCGAACTGTTCAATATATGCATCGGGGTTCTCAATCATGAGATGAACATCCAATGGAAGATTCGTTACAGGACGTAATGCCTCCACAACAATCGGTCCCATCGTAATATTCGGAACGAAATGGCCATCCATTACGTCGATATGGATCAGCTCCGCTCCCGCTTTTTCCACTTCTATCACTTCATCTGCCAACTTTGAAAAATCAGCTGCCAAAATGGAAGGTGCTATTTTAATCATTGTCAATACCTCGGCTTTCGGTCAGTAATCTCTTGAAGAAATTGTAAATAATTATTGTAACGGGACTGCAGTATGTCCCCCGTCTCGACTTTCTGTTTTACTGCACAACCTGGCTCCTTCAGATGCAAACAGCCTCTGAATTTACATTCATTTGCTACATTTTCCATTTCAACAAAATAATCCCGTAATTCCTCTTTCTCGATATGATCGAAATCGAGTGAGCTGAACCCAGGTGTATCAGCAACGAGGCCACCCGCCAATTCTAAAAGTTCTACATGACGAGTTGTATGCCGCCCCCTGCCAAGCGCTTCCGAAATCTCGCCGGTCTTCAAAGAAAGCTCGGGTATCAACGTATTCAGCAAAGTCGATTTTCCAACACCGGACTGACCCGCAAGAACTGTCGTCTTCTCTTCCAAATAAGGCTGCAACAACGGGAAAAGTTCCGAATCTCCTATAAAAGTTCCAATTACATCGTAGCCGATTCCTCGGTAGTAGTCTGTTGCGGATACGGCTTGTTGAAGATCTTTTTCCC
>NZ_LQYA01000146.1 GCF_001531445.1 Sporosarcina koreensis | reverse complement strand
TAATGGGAAATCTCATCTTGAGGGGGGCTTCATGCTTAGATGCTTTCAGCATTTATCCCGTCCACACATAGCTACCCAGCGATGCCTTTGGCAAGACAACTGGTACACCAGCGGTGTGTCCATCCCGGTCCTCTCGTACTAAGGACAGCTCCTCTCAAATTTCCTGCGCCCGCGACGGATAGGGACCGAACTGTCTCACGACGTTCTGAACCCAGCTCGCGTACCGCTTTAATGGGCGAACAGCCCAACCCTTGGGACCGACTACAGCCCCAGGATGCGATGAGCCGACATCGAGGTGCCAAACCTCCCCGTCGATGTGGACTCTTGGGGGAGATAAGCCTGTTATCCCCGGGGTAGCTTTTATCCGTTGAGCGATGGCCCTTCCATGCGGAACCACCGGATCACTAAGCCCGTCTTTCGACCCTGCTCGACTTGTA
>NZ_LQYA01000145.1:6812-28966 GCF_001531445.1 Sporosarcina koreensis | reverse complement strand
TCACACCATATTATGATTCCCTGCTCGTCAAAGTTTCGACTTGGGGCACCTCTTTCCGTGACGCAGCAGCAAAAATGGATCGGAATCTACAGGAATTTCGGATCAGGGGAATTAAAACAAATATCCCGTTCCTTGAAAACGTCGTCCGTCATGAAAGTTTCCTGACCGGCAATTATGATACAAGCTTCATTGATTCGACACCTGAATTATTCGAGTTTCCGGTTCGGAAAGACCGAGGGACAAAAATCTTGAACTATTTAGGAAATGTGACCGTCAACGGTTTTCCGGGAATAGAAAAGCAGTCAAAGCCATTATTCCATTCAGCTAGGAAACCTGAGGTGGATCTCCTCGTTCCGCCGGCTGCTGGCACCAAACAGATTTTGGATGAAAAAGGCCCTGAAGGATTAATCAAATGGATAAAAGAGCAAGATGACGTCCTGCTGACAGATACGACATTCCGGGATGCTCACCAATCATTGCTTGCAACCCGTGTCCGCACTTCGGATATGACGAACATCGCCGCTGAATCAGCAAGGTTGCTGCCGGACCTGTTCTCGTTCGAAATGTGGGGAGGGGCGACATTTGACGTTGCGTACCGATTCCTGAAAGAAGATCCGTGGGAACGGCTTATGAAGCTTCGAGAGCAAATCCCGAACGTACTATTCCAAATGCTGTTCCGTGGCGCAAATGCGGTCGGGTATTCAAATTATCCCGATAATGTCATTAGGGAATTTGTCAAAACATCGGCGGAATCAGGCATTGATGTATTCCGTATATTCGACAGTCTGAACTGGATCAAAGGAATGGAAGTCGCAATCGATGAAACCCGACAGGCAGGGAAAGTGGCTGAGGCTGCGCTTTGTTATACAGGAGACATCCTGGATGCTTCCAGGGCGAAATATACAGTTGCATACTACAAGGAAATGGCGAAGGAGCTTGAAGCGGCAGGAGCCCATATTCTTGCGTTGAAGGATATGGCCGGCCTATTGAAACCTGAAGCTGCTTACCGTCTTATTTCCGAATTGAAGGCGACTGTTGATATACCTATTCATCTTCATTCCCATGATACGAGCGGAAATGGAATTTACATGTACGCAAAAGCAGTTGAAGCAGGCGTGGACATTGTGGATACGGCGCTCGGATCCATGGCCGGCCTAACGTCCCAGCCGTCTGCAAGCTCCTTATACTATGCATTGCAAAACGGCAAGCGCCAAGTGAAGGCAGATGTCGTTGCTCTGGAATCGTTATCGTATTACTGGGAAGATGTCAGGAAGTATTACCAAAACTTTGAAAGTGGCATGATAAGTCCACATTCTGAAGTATATGTACACGAGATGCCGGGCGGTCAATATTCCAACTTGCAACAGCAAGCCAAGGCTGTCGGTCTCGGGGAAAGATGGGAAGAAGTCAAAGAGATGTATTCACGTGTGAATATGCTCTTCGGAGACGTCGTGAAAGTGACTCCTTCCTCCAAGGTTGTCGGAGATATGGCATTATTCATGGTGCAAAACGATTTAAATGAGGAAACTGTCATTTCACGTGGACAATCGATCGATTTCCCGGAATCGGTCATCGAGTTTTTCGAAGGCTTTATCGGGCAGCCGTATGGAGGATTCCCGAAAGAAATACAGCAAGTTGTCCTGAAAGGGAGAACGCCGATCACTGTACGTCCGGGTGAACTTATGGAAGCTGTCGATTTTGATGCACTTCTTCTTAAGACCGAAGAACTTCTTGGACACTCTTCCACGATGAAAGACGCATTAGCATATGCTCTCTATCCGAAAGTGTTCGAAGAATATTCCGTTATGAAAAAAGAATTCGGCAATATTTCAGTCATTAACACGCCGGAGTTCCTGTACGGGATGAGGCTAGGCCAAGAAATTGAAGTGGAGATCGAAAGAGGGAAGACGCTCATCATCAAGCTCGTTTCCATAGGAGAACCACAGACAGACGGCACACGCATCATTTACTTCGAGCTTAACGGTCAGCCGAGGGAAGTCATCATTCAAGACATCAATGTAGAATCGGATGTAGCTCGCAAACAAAAAGCGGATCTATCAAACGACTCCCACATTGCAGCAACTATGCCGGGAACGGTATTGAAAGTCGCTGTTTCCAAAGGGACGAAAGTACGAAGAGGGGAGCATCTGCTCATTACGGAGGCGATGAAGATGGAAACGACGATCCAAGCACCATTCGACGGAGTTGTCAAAGAAATCCATGTCTCCCCGGGCGACGCCATCTCAACAGGCGATCTCCTATTGGAACTGGAGCATTAATGAAAAAAGCACCCATGCGTGGGTGCTTTTACTATTTCTACTGTTTAGTTCTTGAAACTAGAAGTACCATATAAGTTAATAGTCCGAACAAAAGGATCACAAACAATGAATGCGCCAAAGCTAAATAAAGATTCAACCGTGTGAGGATAACAGCTGCACCCGCTAACACTTGCAAGGACACTAAAATGAATGCCGAAATCCATCCCCAGTAGATGACACGTTGATCTTTATAATGACGGATCGCATGAATCGCAATAATCCCAAGCCATATGAAAATCAATGCTGCGGCAGTCCTATGACTCATCTGCACCCATTCCCAGAAATTAGACGGAAGGGAGAAATCCCCGTTCCTACACATCGGCCAATCTGTACAGCTCAATTCGGATTCCGTATGGCGGACGAGCGCTCCTGTATAGACGACAATGTAAGAATAAATCGTTACGCCGATTGTATGAAATCTAAGTGTTTTGCCTATCTTCAGCTTGTCTGCATCAAATTTTTGATCGACTTCAAAGATGAGCAATGTAAGAAGGAAGACAGACGCAAAGGAAATAAGCGAAATGCCGAAATGGAGTGCAAGGATGAAGTCCCCTTGTCCCCAAAGAACTTGTGCAGCACCGATAAACGCCTGCAAAATGAGGAAGAACAATGCCAAAATGGACAGCAATTTTGTTTCCCTTTTATGTCCAATCGCTTTCCAAGACCAAATTGCTAGAACGACGATCAAAATACCGACCGTGCCTGTGACGAGGCGATGCGAAAATTCGATAAGGACTTCTGGCGTGATTTCATCTGGAATCAATTGGCCATTGCAACCAGGCCAATGCCTTCCACATCCCATTCCACTATCTGTTTTCGTAACAAGAGCACCGCCCAAAAGGATTAACAGCATTCCGATTGTAGAGGCAACTCCGAACCATTTCAAATATCTATTATACTGCAAACAAGACACCTTCTTTAAGAAATGATGACCATTATGAAAAAAGGCCCCGTTTGTTGATGATAGCGAAAATAAGGCGAAAAAACAACGCATATTGGCCAAAATCAGCGTTGACTATCGCTTTTTCACAAATTGTTCATAAAATAGACCCTTTAACTTCACAAAACGCATAGGGAAATGATTTACTATAGATAAGGCGAAACAATTTTCAAAAAGACAGTATACTTCACATATCGGGTGAAATTCGGTTTATATATAGAAATTATTACCGAAATTCGATATAGTTAGGTATAGCGGTCCTTGCCGACATCCTTGAAAGGAGGGTACATATGTCAAACGGTCGAGCGATTTCTTCATCCGTTGAACCGGATATCGGATCGACATCCATATTGAAGGATTTTTTAGCACTTATTAAAATCGGCATTGTGAATTCAAACTTGATTACAACATTCACCGGTCTTTTTCTAGCATTCCAATTCACTGGCAAAAGCTTTATCAGTAATCTGGATTTGCTTCTGTATGGACTTTTCGGTACCGGATTGATCATTGCGGGCTCGGCGGCTTTGAATAATCTCATTGACCGGGATATCGATCCCATCATGACGAGAACAAAGTCACGTCCAACGGTCACCGGCAGATTTAAGGCACCGGCTGTATTGGCAATGGCGATCACTTTCATTGCCTTGGGCGAAGTGATGTTGTTTGCTGCGTCACCGGCGGCGGGACTGTGGGGACTTGCAGGTGTCTTCAGCTATGTTGTACTCTATTCAATGTGGTCGAAAAGAAAGCATGTTAGCAATACGGTTGTAGGTAGCATCTCCGGTGCCATACCGCCATTGATTGGTTGGGCGGCGGTTGAGCCGTCTCTTGGCATGGGTGCATGGGCGCTGTTCTTAATTATGTTTGCATGGCAGCCTCCGCATTTTTATGCATTGGCGATGCGTAGGACTGAAGAATACCGGGCAGCTGGCATTCCGATGCTTCCAGTCGTAAAAGGTTTTGAAAGGACGAAGAGGTCGATTTTAGGTTGGGTTCTCCTTTTGTTCCCATTACCATTTCTTTTACAGGAACTTGGAATCGGATTCATTGTGCTGGCAACGGCTCTGAATATCGGTTGGTTATATTTTTCGATAAAAGGATTCAAAGCGAAGGATGATTTGAAGTGGGCGACATCCATGTTCATATTCTCCTTGAATTACATGACGATCCTCTTTGTCGCAATGATCATTTTTTCGATATTCATCTAACTGATGGAATTCTTTCTTTTTGACAGGAATTCATTATAGAGAGGTCAACAGTCCTCATTGAAGAAAACATTTTTTTAGAAAGAGAGGTATTAGTTAGCGATGATGAAAGGACTCAAAAAGTGGCGTCTCTTTTCTCTATTGGCTGTACTGACAGTTTTCCTTGCAGGATGTGGACAAGAAGAACTATCAACGCTTCTGCCTGCCGGACAAGTCGGTCGAGACCAGTTCAACTTGCTATTATTGTCGTCAGGAATAATGTTGCTCGTCATTATTGTTGTTGTAGCAATTTATTTAATCGCATTGGTGCGCTTTAGACGTTCAAAATTGGGTGAAGATCATATTCCTGAACAAGTTGAAGGCAGTCATAAGCTTGAGCTTGTATGGACGATCATCCCGATTCTATTGATCTTATTGCTAGCGGTCCCAACTGTTTACTACACGTATAAACTTGGGGATGTTTCGGCAATGGGCGCTGTGGATGACGATGGAAACGCTGAAAACCTAGTCGTTGATGTGACGGCGAAACTTTACTGGTGGGAGTTTGAATATCCTGACCTAGGTATTGTAACTGCACAGGAATTAGTCGTACCTATGGATGAAAAGGTTTACTTTAACCTGATTGCTGCAGACGTGAAACACTCCTTCTGGATTCCGGCGGTCGGTGGAAAACTTGATACGAACGTAGAAAACGTTAATAAATTCTATTTGGTATTTGAGAAAGACTCCAAGAATTTAAAAGACGGCGTATTCTATGGTAAATGTGCTGAGCTTTGCGGTCCTTCGCATGCTTTGATGGATTTCAAAGTAAAAACGATGCCGCGTCCTGAATTCGACAACTGGGTAGCAGCGATGCAGGCGTCCGACGAGAATCAAGTCGTTGCAAATCCTGCAGGGGAAGAAGTTTTCCAACAAAGCTGTATCGGATGTCACGCCACTTCGGGTGTCGGTGAAACTGGTGCAGTCGGACCGAACCTAGCAACTTTCGGAGATCGTAACCGTGTTGCAGGATTCATGGAGCATACAAAGGAAGATTTGATTGATTGGATCAAGTATCCACAGACACATAAACCGGGCAATAAGATGCCGGGATTCGCCGATCAGCTTTCCGATTCTGAATTGGATGCATTGGCTGAATATTTAATGGGATTATCAGTTGAAAAATAATCTTTTGTGATTTTGAAGAGGAGGTAAACAAAGTGAGTTCAGTTGCTCAAAAAAAGGGTTTTGGCGCAACGCTATGGGATTGGCTGACTACAGTCGACCATAAGAAGATCGGAATCCTTTACTTCCTTGGTGGCGGGTTCTTCTTCGTACTCGGCGGTATTGAAGCGATGATGATTCGTTATCAGTTATATAAGCCGAATAATGATTTCGTCAGTGCGGGACTGTTCAATGATTTGATCACGATGCACGGTACGACGATGATTTTCCTAGCGGCCATGCCTATTTTATTCGGATTTATGAACGCGATAGTGCCTTTGCAGATCGGGGCACGTGACGTTGCGTTTCCATTCATCAACTCCTTAGGATTCTGGATGTTCTTCTTCGGAGGACTTTTCCTGAACATCTCTTGGTTATACGGTGAAGTGCCTGACGCTGGATGGACTTCATATGCATCATTATCCCTTGCGTCAGAAGGCCATGGAATTGACTTCTATGCAATCGGTCTACAGATTGCCGGGGGCGGTACGCTCATGGCGGGGATTAACTTCCTTGTCACGATCATCAACATGCGTGCGCCAGGTATGACGTATATGCGTATGCCGTTGTTCACATGGACAACATTTGTAGCATCTGCGATGATTCTGTTCGCATTCCCTCCATTGACTATCGGTCTTTTCTTCCTGACATTTGACCGCATGTTCGGTGGTAACTTCTTTAATCATGAGATGGGTGGTAACACGATCATCTGGGAGCATATTTTCTGGATTTTTGGTCACCCTGAAGTTTACATTCTTATTTTGCCTGCTTTCGGTATTTTCTCAGAGATCTTTTCGATCTTCTCCCGTAAGCGACTCTTCGGTTATCCATCAATGGTCTTCGCGACCGTGTTGATCGGATTCCTTGGGTTCATGGTTTGGGCTCACCATATGTTCACTGTAGGTCTTGGACCGACTGCGAACGCGATCTTTGCCGTCGCGACAATGGCGATTGCTGTCCCGACAGGGGTTAAGATCTTCAACTGGCTATTGACAATGTGGGGCGGAAGCATCAAAGTTACAACGCCTATGCTTTATGCGCTCGGCTTCATCCCGTCATTTGTAATGGGTGGGGTAACGGGTGTCATGCAAGGGGCGGCTCCGCTTGACTATCAATTGCACGATTCTTATTTCATCGTAGCTCACTTCCACTACGTTATTGTTGGTGGGGTAGTACTTGCTATTTTGGCTGCAACGCATCTATACTGGCCGAAAATGTTCGGCACAATGTTGAATGAAACACTTGGTAAAGTTACATTCTGGTTCTTCTTCATCGGTTTCCATATGACATTCCTTATCCAGCACTGGTTAGGATTCTGGGGAATGCCGCGTCGAGTATGGACGTATATGGACGGCCAAGGATGGAACTTTGCGAACCTTATCAGTTCAATCGGGGCTTTACTGATGGCGATTGGTGTCATTGTACTCGTTTATAATGCCATCATGACATCCATCAAGAATGTTAAAGTTGCAAATGATCCATGGGGAGACGGCCGTACGCTTGAATGGGCGATTGAATCTCCACCGATCTATTACAACTTCGCTGCCACTCCGCTTGTCCGTGGTCTTGATACTGTATGGATCGAGAAAATGGAAGGCAACGAAACGGGGCTTACACCAGCTGAACCGATTAAGGACATTCATATGCCGAACGGTTCTATCATTCCGTTTCTTATGACATTAGGACTTTTCATCGCCGGATTCGGAGCGATGTTCCGCACTGAAGCAGCATGGGGACTACCTGTCCTGATCTTTGGTCTTTTATGGACTTTCGTTTCGATGGCAGTACGTTCATTGCAAGATGATACGGGCTACTACATTAAAAAAGACGAAATTCTCCGTGATCTAAAACGTAAAGGGGGTCAAAACTAATGGATTTGAATAAAAAATTCACTCCTGAAACTTGGCCCGACCATCCGGAAAGAGCGACACTTGAAGCAAAAAACAAGTTTGTCGGCTTCTGGTTGTTCCTTGGAGGAGAAACAATCCTTTTCGCTACGCTGTTCGCAACATATATGGCGTTGAAGAATTCCGGCCCAAGCGGCTTTGGTTTCTCGACACAAGAACTTTATGAATTGCCACTTGTCTTTGTCATGACGATGTTATTATTGACATCGTCATTGACGAGTGTGTTTGCCATGTACCATCTGCGTAACTATAATTTCAAAAAAATGCAGCTTTGGCTCGCTATTACTGCATTTTTAGGACTTGGATTCCTTATGCTTGAAGTATATGAGTTCTCGCACTATGTTGGCTTGGGCTTCACGTATAACAACAGTGCTTTCAGTTCCGCTTTCTATACGCTTGTCGGGACTCACGGTTTCCACGTGGCTGTCGGCCTTGTGTGGATTACGTTATTGATTTTCCGTAATGCGAAACGCGGTCTGAATCTTTACAACGCATCGAAGTACTATACTTTCTCATTGTACTGGCACTTCATCGACGTCGTTTGGGTATTCATCTTCACTGTAGTCTACTTGATGGGAGTGATAGGTTAAGATGGCAGACGTTCAAGTTTACAAACGTACACCTGCTGAACAGCAGCTCGCAAAACGTCGTTCCAAAAAAGCCATGCGGGATCAGGTTATGATGTTTTCGCTTATGATCTTCCTGACACTTGTCTCGTTTTCCATGGTTGTTGCATATGAAGCCGGCGTTGCAGGGTTCTCGAAGTACTTAATCATTCCGATGGTCATGCTGTTTGCAGCTGTCCAGGTCGGATTGCAACTGTATTATTTCATGCATATGAGTGAAAAGGGGCATGGCATCCCTCAAATGTTCATGTATACAGGAGCTCTTTTAGGCTTCCTTATCCCTTTGGCATTCGTTACAATCGTTTGGTGGTAATCAATAAAGAAAAGCCTGTGGATCTCTTCCACAGGCTTTTCACTTTAGATTTTGTTATCATCCAGCTACGGACGCCAGAGGCTCGGGGTCATAAGGCGAAGTTGCTCTGTGGCAAAGTACGCCACGCCGCATCTTCGCCTTATGCCTGTCGCCTCTAGGCAGGCGTCCTTCGCTTTTGTATATTGTCATTGTTCGTTCATTGTGTTCGCGCTGTGTTCGTTTTATAATAGGGAAAGACATATTAAAGGAGCGATGGCAATGATGCCTTTCAGCATATTTGGGTTTCGAGCATTATGGAGTCCTTATTATTTCTTAACATTAGTACTGCTCGTAGTATTATACTTTCTCTTGACCAAAAAATGGCGGCATTGGTTTGAAGGGACGGAACCTGTAACCGGAAGGGAAATCAAATACTTTCTCGCCTCGATGGTGCTCTTATATATAGTAAAAGGGTCACCCGTTGATCTGATTGGACATATTCTGTTCTCGGTTCATATGACGCAAATGGCGCTTCTATTGTTAGGGGTCGCCCCTTTATTGATCATTGGAATACCGAATTTCATCTGGAAAAAAGTTTTCAGTGTGAAAATCATCGATAAAATTGTAAGGTTGCTTACGAAGCCGATTATTAGTTTACTTATTTTCACGCTTGCATTTTCTATGTATCACTACCCGATGATACTTGATTACATTAAATTGAGTGCAGTTTTGCACGCTGTTTTTACAATTACGGTATTTTTATCGGCTTTGCTTCTATGGTGGCCGATTGTGAATACAATGGAAGACCATCCACATTTGCATGGGTTGAAGAAAATCGGATACGTGATTTTAAGTGCCCTACTAGTCACACCTGCTTGTGCTTTAATCATATTCGTAGATGTCCCTGTATATGAGACTTATAGCAGTGGAGAAGCGTGGTTGCAGGCAATGGCACTCTGTGTACCGGCAGGAACATTGACGGGCTTATCCATATCAGGACCGGAGTTGTTTACAAACATGCCGACAGTATATGATCAGCAATTGGGCGGAATTATTATGAAAGTCGTACAAGAATTAATTTATGTCGTAGTCATCGGTAAAATCTTTATTAAATGGTATCGTGAAGAGCAATTGAATGCTGATGAGATTACACAAAGAGATTTGCTAGAAAGACAAAAATTTGAAATGAATAGATGATCTATATAAGTTGAACAAATGATTTGCTTAAAGTGACTCTAATTGGTTGGAGTGGAAAACGACGATTCCAGTAAACGCCGTCATGGAGAACGGCATTTGCGAGCAAGATGAGGCCGCCTGGAACGGAAAGCAACTGTTTGTACACTTATTAAATTATCAAATATAGTAAGGAGTATTATGCATGAATGTTCCTTTTTTACCGACGTTAAGTACATTTTTCATTGTGTTATCGGCTATTCTAGTGGCGATCGGGTGGAAATTAATTCTAAACCGTAAGATCGAAGCCCATAAGAAGACGATGCTGGCTGCGGCAGTGTCAGCAGTATTGTTTTTCATCATATATGTTTCCCGTACGATTTTCATCGGCAACACTGCGTTTGGCGGCCCGGAAAATTTGAAGATCTACTATACCGTCTTCCTTATTTTTCATATCGCTCTATCTACGACAGGAGCCGTCATGGGCGTATTGACAATCAATTGGGGATTGAAAGATAAGTTGGACAAACATCGAGGGATCGGTCCGATTACAAGCGTCGTCTGGTTCTTCACAGCAATCACAGGCGTAGCTGTCTATTTACTGCTTTATGTCTTGTACGAAAGTGGAGAAACGACTTCGATGATCAAAGCAATTTTAGGGATATGAAAAAGAAACCGGCAAAGGATATTTATCCTTGCCGGTTTTACTTATCATATTTTGAAATTCAGCCTGATGATTCCGGCTTCGCGTGCTGTGTTAAATAAAATAACGATCATCGGCCCGATAAAGAAGCCGAGCACGCCGAATAGCTTCAGCCCGATGAACATGCCGATAAGCGTCGGAAGAGGAGATAGGCCAATCTGGTTGCCCATCACCTTAGGTTCGACAGTCCTTCGGATGATCAGAAGAATCGCAGCTAATATGGCCAACTTAGTCCCCATGCCAATATCTCCGCTTACGAACTGATATAACGACCATGGCGCAAGAATGATGATCGAACCCAAAATCGGGATCACATCAATGATCCAAATGACAATGGACATGATCAATGCGTATTTTGGGGCAATGATCAGCAATCCGATGAATGACGCTGCTAGAATGATAAAGCTGACAAGCAATTGTGCTTTCATGAACCCGAAAATAACAGAGTTCAATTTCACTGTCATATAGCGGACTTTTTTTGCAGTTTCATCTGTGAAGTGTCGGAACACCATCTTTTTCAACTCGGGCAATTCAAGCATGAAAAGAAAAAGGGCAATCATATAAACGATAAGACTCACTAAGAAATTCGGAATTTCAGATGCAAGAGCGACGATTTTATCGGAATTGAACAATTCCAATAGCGACTTCCGGAATGATTCCAAAATTTCATTGAACCCGTCTTGCGCTGATTTCACAACATCATCAGGCAGACCTGATGTATACACAAAAAGCTTACTTTGAAAATCAATCCATACGCCTGACAGCTTGTTTAAATAATCGGGTGCGGCTTTTGTGAATTGAATAAGTCTACCTATCAATGACGTGACCGTATAATAGATACTGATCGCAAGAATTCCCAAAATGAAAATGAATACAGATATGACGGACATTTTGCGTTTCCATTTAAATTTCGTTTCGGTCAATTTGACGAGTGGCTCGAAGAGGAGAGCCGTCAGAAGGGCTAAAATGATCGGTATGGAAATGGGGAGAATAAAAATAAACAGCAATATGCAAATGATTAGTAACGTGAATAACATGATATTCTTTTTTGTAAGCCAACGTGACAACGGTCATTCCTCCAAATTGTTCATTGCTCTCATTATAACCAAAATTCAGAGGAATGAATAGATAAAAAAAAGCCGCAGAACAATAAGTTCCCCGACTTTCACTACGAATACGTTTTATTTTGTTAGGATATATGGTTTTAGGTCTTCCAAGACTGCTTTAAGTGTCGCTTCGCAATCTTTCACAAGCCCTGCAGGGAAATGCTCGCCCTCGCCATATTCTACACCGTGCGGATAATACCACTTGCCGATTACAGGTTTTTTAAGATGCATGATTGCATCCCTGGTGTCAACGTCTCCATCAGGAGTGAATCCGAATACGCGCAAGTAATAAGTGCCTTCTTTGATTACGTATTTCTTATCATATGTCACACGCTCATAGTCCCATTGACCAGCACGTACGAGATCGTGTTTCAGCATGATTTCGTCTAGTAGTGACAATTCAGCAACAATGCCTTCAATCCCTGTATTTTCGATATACATCGTTCAAGTCCTCCTTCATAATCATCCAGTCGAATGCCTATACTTATTTATCATAGAACAAATCATTGTTAGTTGCAATGACAACATTGTGTCATAAAAGCTTCATGAACACCATCTGGCGGTTTTTCATCATAGCAATGGAAGGGGAAATTCAAAGTTTTGTACTTGAAATCCGCTACAGTTGACTTATACTCAAATTAATACTATTTCTCAAGAGTTGAAGAGTACCTTTGATTTCACTTATTTTGAAAGGCGGCGGGAAGACTTGAAAGTATTATGGAAAATTGCGTTATTACTAGTTGTCCTTCTCGCGCTGTTTTATTTCATGGGAAGCAGGGTTCAGGAAAATGAACCTTTGGAGTCGCCTGTCAAACATGGAACGGCAATTCCGTCTTCGGACAAGGAATTTGTTGATATGACGGCTGGACAAAAACGGCCTGGGACAGGACTTTCCACATTTGTCGGGAAATCCTCGGAGAAACTGATTGAAGCATTTGGGGAACCCGATAGGATTGAACCATCAGCTTACGGCTATGATTGGTGGGTCTATTCCAAGGCTGCCCGAATGATGGTAGGAGTTGGGAAAGGCACTGTCAATCAAGTATTCAGTGCTGATACAGATTCAGATCTATCGCCAATCGTAATCGGTCAAAATATTAATGAAGTATTCCGTTTTTCAATCATCGAGTCTGAGGTTAATGTGACACTGGATGAAAACATTTATACGTTTACGTTAAATAGTCAGGATTTAAAGGATAGGATTCTGCTGAAATATGAGGACCTGTATGCACAGGTATATGTAGATGCCGAAGATGAAATCATTGAAAGTGTCCGATTTATCGATCCTAAAACACTCGTCATCCATCAGCCGTATGACATGGAATTCATGGGAGAACTTGTTACTGCCAACCTACCCTCATCGACGGTTCAGATGGAGGTTGACCGGTCGATGGAAAGGCAAATTTTCGAATTGACGAATATTTATCGGGAGCGTCATGGAGTAGAGCCGCTGAACAATGATTACTGGCTATCATTACTTGCACAAAATCATAGCAAAGATATGGCGATTGAAAATTATTTTTCACATGAGTCGCCATCTGCCGGAAACTTATCGGAGCGTTTGAAAAGCTTTGGAATTGAGCATAAAAAAGCCGGGGAGAATATCGCCGCCAATTATGTGGACGCCATTGAAGCCGTCCATGGTTGGCTGAATTCTCCCGCGCACCGCAGTGTTTTGCTGGATTCGGATGCAACTGAAATCGGTACAGGGGCATACGGAAAGTTCTATACGCAAGTTTTGATAAAACCCGATAAGAAAGAAAACATGCCGAGTTATTTGGAAAAATGATCTACGGCAAAATCCAAGTCCCTTTTTCATCGGAAGCGATGCCTCTTACATAAAGAGGTATCGCTTTTTTCATTGCGTAAATGGCCGCGCGTTTTTGAATGACAGGGTGATCTGTTTCCAATAGCGGCAACAATTGATGGATGCTCATATCCTCCAATTTTTTGGCGTCAGTTCCGAAACGGGGATCACTCGTCATGACACCGGGGACATCTTTGAAAAACTCCACATGAGATGCACGCAAAGCGCCGCCAAGTGCAATCGCAGTCAAATCACTGCCGCCTCTGCCGATTGTCATTACTTGACCAAATTCATTGATTCCTTGGAAACCTGGAATGATGACACATCCCGATTCCTGTAAACTGTCGACAATCATAGTAGGATCGATGTCACTGATTGTGCCATCTCCGAAATCGCCGGATGTCCAAATGCCTGCTTGAATTCCATGTAGTATTCTGTTCGGGACGCCCGCCTCTTCCAGTTCTGCTGATAGGATTGCCGATGCGATAAGCTCGCCACATGAAGCGGCAAGATCACTTGCAGCTTTAGAATAGATGAATGAATCAGTCAGACGTAATAACCGATCTGTGGAGTATGGTTCATCTCCTCTTCCAATTGCTGAAACGACTACGACGACATTTTGATGGTTTTCCAATCCGGATTTAATGTGATCGATGCATATTTTTCGTGTTTGTTTGTCTTTCATAGCCACTCCGCCAAATTTTTGAACTATCATTCAAGCTCCCAACTTTCTTCGTGTCGTTCGTTCCATTTCCTTCATACGATAAAGTATGGTTCGCTCTCAATATATTCGTTATTCATGAAAATTGTTCGGGAAGGGGAGGGGGCTTCTGTTACTGTCTGAGATTCTGAAAGATTGGCCCTGTACGGTTTCGGGAAGTATCGGCGTGCCGATTTGCGGTATTACGGAGAGATCTGGAAATGTGAAGGAGGGATTCATTTTCGTTGCGAGGAAAGGCGCTTGCGACGATGGTATTTTGCATGTCCGAGAAGCGATTGAACGTGGTGCAGTTGCAATAGTCATTGATCGGAATGGGAATGTAAATCTTGATGGTTTACGGGAAGTGACGCTGATCATTGTGCCGGATGGAAGAACGTTCATATCGCATGCCAGCGCTAAGCTTGCGGGCAATCCATCCGAATCAATGACAATTATTGCAGTAACGGGAACGAACGGAAAAACGACTGTCACGCATTTCATCGGTCAATTATTACTGATGCTAGGTGAACAGGCGGCGGTCATAGGGACGACCGGACTCTTCATGAATGGGAGGAAAGTACATCTTGATATTCCGGATATGACGACATTGCCTGCCGAGTTTCTTCATCCTTTATTGAAGGAATGTCTGGAAGCAGGCATGAAATATATAGTGATGGAAGCTTCTTCCCTTGGGCTATCCACTTCAAGGTTGGATCATTGCAAGATAGATGTCGGGGTTTTTCTAAATATCGGGGTTGATCATTATGAAGAGCATGGGAGCAAGGAGGCTTATATTGCAGCTAAGAAGAGGTTGACGAAGATGGCAAGAAGTCTCGTCGTCAATGTAGACGATTGGCAATGTGTAAAGTTAGTTGGAAATGCAGACAGGCAGGTCCACTTTTTCGGAGAGCTGACGGTTGCTGGAAATTTGATACCTGACGACTTGTATCCCAACTTTTTGCCGGGTAAACACAATCGTTTAAATGCGCTCGCAGCTGTTACTGTCATGCATGTGCTCAATTGGGATACATTTGACACATTGCCTCTTTGTAACAAGCTTGTATTGCCGGAGGGGCGACTGCAATGTTTGAGAGAAGGGGGAGTGGTCGTCTTTATTGATTATGCACACACGCCAGATGCCCTTCAAACGGTTTTAGCGTCTTTGACGGAAGAGTCTACAGGAGATTTGATCACTGTATTCGGCTGCGGAGGTAATCGGGATCGGGGAAAACGTCCTCAAATGGGAAAAGTGGCAACGACGTATTCATCTAAAATATTTATCACATCAGATAATCCGAGGAACGAGGAGCCATTCGCGATAATAGAAGAAATCCTTGCCGGGATTAGCTGTGAAAGGGAAAAAGTAGTTGTGGAGATGGACCGAAGGAGAGCGATTGAAAAAGCGGTTCGATATGCCAAAGCGGGAGATACGGTTTTAATTGCTGGGAAAGGACATGAAAAAACGCAGCAGATCGGGCAAGAACTTTTCGCGTTTTCGGATTATGAAGTTGCACAGACGGCACTTCGCAATAAGAATTTATAAAACAGGTCGGAATGCATGCACGGGCTACGTTTTTTCTGGTATGATTAGTTGGAATGGAGGGAAAGCCCTATGATGATGACAGATGAATGGATGTCAATCATTGAGCAATCAGAAACACTCTCCGACATGTTGCTTTCTTCCGAAATCATCCAAGAGTACAGAAGAGCGAATCATGCCGTCTATTCCAACAAATCGTTGGCAAAAGCGATCTATGATTTTACCAATATGAAGGAGCGTTACGAAGAAGTGCAACGTTTCGGCAGATACCATCCTGACTATAAGACAGTCATGAAAGATATACGTATTCAAAAGAGGGGACTGGATATGAACGAGCATGTCGCGGCCCTGCGTCTTGCGGAAAACGATGTGCAGAGCCTATTGAATGAAATCAGCGCAATCATTGCAAAATCGGTATCCGACTCCATCAAAGTGCCTGCCGGTGATAGTTTCTTTGTGGATTCTTCTTGCGGGGGTGGGTGTGGAACAGGAGGAGGTTGCTCCTGCTCAGCGTAAGCAGACAGTTCATCCATCAATAACATAAAAATGGTTGCCAATAACTGGCAACCATTTTTTTATGAATTTTGTTGGATGACTTCCATAGCCAGCGCCGGCTCGTCAGTGATGAAGCCCGCAGCCCCGGTAATTAAAAGTTTTTCAAATGAACCCCTATCATTGATGTGAGTATAGTAAACGGGGACATTTAAATTGGAAAGGAAGCTGACAAAGCTTTCCGTGTTCATCGGAAACAGACCCATCTTTTCAGCTATGCAAAACAGATCAGCACGTGGATTGTATAAGTGTCCGAATTTGCTTGAATGCGACGCATACGCTTTTTTCACTTCATCATTTCCTGCTCCAATCGCCACTTTATTTTGAGCATAAAGATTGAAACGGTCGGTTTGCTCGTCAAATGCGCTCATGACAATCACGCGCTCCTGCGATCCGGTTTCCTCTAAAATACGCCATAGCTTGGAAGGCATTAGACTTCCTTCGTATGTATCCGGCGAGTCTTTCAGATTAATAGCGATCAACATATGTGGATAGGCCATTAATAGTTCACGTAAACTAATGATTTTCTCGCCTTTGCCGCGAAAAGGAAAATTCCCTTCCTCATCTTCGAACATATAGCCTGCATCTGCTTTTTTCAATTCATCTATTGTATAATCAGAAATCCTGCCAGAAAAATCAGTTGTCCGATCTGCAGTTTCATCATGGAAGAGTACGATTTCTTCGTCTTTTGTCAACCGGATGTCAACGGCAAATCCATGGACTCCGAGCTCTGCTGAATTTGAAAACGCTGCTAATGTGTGCTCAGGGGCATTTTTCATTCCTCCGCGATGCGAAAGAACGACTGGGTCCTTGAATTCAAGTGCTTCCTTCCGGGGGCGGGGTTGGGGCTTAGCAACTACTTTGGATGCAGCCCAAGCAGCTACTCCGGCTGCTCCCACCGTAAGAGCCACTTTCGTTTTTCTTCCCATTTTCGTATCCTCCTCGTTATCGATCAATTACGCCTCGGTGCCAACTTGCTGGAGCAAGTTAACATGTCCTTTCCTCATTATAATGGAAAAAACGGAAGATGTCAGCAATGTTCGGTTGCAGCCCATTTCTCTCCTATGGTATTGTATGGGGTAGGAAAAGAGGGGAAAATCATGATTGATCGACAAGGGATAATTGTATATCTCCATCATTTGAAACAGGCCAAATCGTTACGAAAGTATGGGCATGTCCATTACATTTCTAGAAAAATGAAATATGTTGTCCTTTATTGTGATCAAGTGGACGTAGACAATACGATCCGTAAACTTGAGAGGCTTCCATCCGTCAAAAAGGTATTGCCGTCCTATCGCCCTTTCGTCAAGACGGAATACGAAAATGTCAAACCCGATAAGGCGAAGGAATATGATTATAAGATAGGCCTTTAATCACCTAGTTCCGCGCTTATTGCAATGGCGGAACTAAATGATTAAGACGGAGAATTCCTGTTATATACTGATAGAACAATTTTGTATCGGCAAATTCTGATGAATGCTTAAGTCCAATGAGAATCGGTTCCTGCCCATGTTGCATGGAAGTTTTCTCGAAAAGGAGCCGTCTTTTCGACTTGGATTCATCCATTTCCGAAATGCCTTCTCTGCATATATATATAGGCATGAAATGACTATCTTGCGCCGGGCGGAATGCAGCTGCCAGGGAGATCGCTTGTCCGCCATTAATGTTTGAAGAAAATATGAAGGTCCTATGAAGTCGGTTTTGATTCGTTTCAATCAGTTCCATAAGCTCATAGACGTCTCCATATCCTTCACCTAATTCAATGAAATACTGTTGTAACATTCATGACACTACCTTTCTCCATCTGAATATAATTCATCTTATCATTTTCTAACGCAGTAAACATCCCTTGCAATGAGGTGCAGCAATTGAAGATTATACTCCGCATTGTCGGCCTATTAGTCATCACGAATTTGTTTTTAGTTTATATGCATTACAGTCAACTGGCGGATGCAAGCGGCACGCCGGATAAGGAGTCACGATACATCCAGGAGATTGAAGTGATCAACAGAGCAGACGCTCTTTACGTCAGGCATCATTTTTACAACTTGGATGGAGGGCGCCACGAAATCATTTTACCGGCAGAAAGCCGGAACCGTGCTTGTTTTCTGGAAACTGAATCGTCTTGTACGAGGATTAACGAAAATGCAACGGCGATCTTGGAAGGGGAGGAGAATCGGCAATCCATCTCTTACGAAATTCCGAAGACCGGAATAGTAGGAAGCAGAAAACTTTTCAAGGAACCATTTGCATCTTTACGGTATGCGAAACCGGATTCTACCATTTTACATGTTACAGATGAAAGCGGTATTGGCGGAATGTGGGTCAGCGGACTCGAATTAGTCGGATCTAAAAAAATGGATATGGTCGATTATTCATTATTCAAGGGGAATGGCAAAGTCACCGATCTTTATTGGCAACGCAAATCATTGCCGCAAGTATATCGGGGAGAGCGGCTCTCAATATTCGGGAAACCGATCGACGCAAATCTTGCGGATCAATTCAACAGCACTTTAGAAAAATTGAACGCCCGACATATTTCCGTTGTGATGGATCCTTCGGGAAAACCGCTTCAAACATCCCGTTTTTTAATTACACAACTGAAGGCGACCGAACTGACGGATGTGATTTTGGAAAGTGGGGTACGCTCGCAGTACGCCATATCGGATAGGGATCAGCTCGTCGTCAGCTTAGTCGCATCGATCATCACAGATGTACCGACCGGCACGAAAGAGGCCAAAGAGGCATATGAATTGCTGAAAAGTTCTTTGTCGGCAGATCAGTATGAACGGTTGAAATCCCGTTTAACCGAGATGCAAGGCGAACGCGTAGATGCCGTCGAGTTGGATAACTTGATCGGTGACGTTAGCGGCTGGAAGACCTCCTTCGTACAAAAGAATACGAAGGGGACCTATCCATTCCTGTTAGAGGATACACGTGTGATTACGATGAACGGGGAAGCCCAGGAGGATATTTCAGCCGTACTTATGGACAAACGTACGTTGTATCCGGCCAACAAAATTTTAACAAGAAGCGGCTATTCGGTATCGGCGAATGAAAGTTCGATATATATTGAAAGTGAAACGGAGAAATTCAGATTTTCTTTACGGGATCCTTTCTATGTATTGAATGAAAAAAGATATGAGTTGCGTGAAAAGCCTTTTACGGTCATCGATAATGCATATTATTTTGAGGAAGATGCGTTGAGGCGACTATTCCATTTATCTATACAGAAAAACGAAGATACAATCATCGTGAAGTCGTTGACAGGAGGGGAACCGAAATGAGGGTTGTATCAGGATCCAGAAAAGGGACACCATTGAAATCATTGCCTGGCAATTTGACGAGACCGACTTCCGATAAGGTGAAGGAATCCATCTTCAATATGATCGGTCCTTATTTTGACGGAGGAATCGCTGTGGAGCTATTTGGCGGCAGCGGCTCCCTTTCCATCGAATCATTGTCCAGGGGAGTGGATGAAGCTTATATTTTTGAAAAAAATCCAAAAGCCTGCTCCATCATCCGTGAGAATATTGAAAAATGCCGTTTCACCGATCAAGTACATGTCATTCGAAATGATGCAAGGAACGCTGTTCGTGCAATGCCGGCAGACATTGAAATAGATTTGCTTTTCATCGACCCACCGTATGCCGAATCGAAATTCTATGATTTGGCCGATGCGTTTGCGAAAGCTGGCATGTTGTCAGACGGGGCGATCATCATTTGTGAACATGATAAGCAATTGACGCTTCCGGATGCCTATAACGATTATCAAAAGACTAAAAATCCAATCTACGGAAACAGCGCGATATCTATCTATATGAAATGAGGTAGCATCAATGACAAAAATAGCAGTTGTGCCTGGCAGCTTCGATCCGATTACAAATGGACATCTTGACATCATTGAACGGGCAGCCAAAGTGTTTCCGGAAGTGAGGGTTGCTGTCATGAATAATTCATCCAAAAATCCGTTATTCACAGTGGATGAACGGATGGATTTAATACGGTCCGTCACATCGCAATTCCCGAATGTCATCATCGAGTCTTCATCAGGGCTACTCATCGACTATGCCCGCGATGCAAAGGCTTCTGTCATTGTCCGGGGATTGAGGGCAATTTCCGATTTCGAATATGAAATGCAGATTACGTCAATGAATCGGATGTTGGATGAAAGCATAGAGACGTTTTTCGTCATGACGAAAAATCAATATTCTTTTCTCAGTTCCAGCATTGTAAAAGAAGTCGCGCGTTACGGTGGAGATATATCTGCCCTAGTTCCTTCCGTAGTCGAAAAGGCATTGCGGGAGAAGTACATACGTTAATAAGGTTTTGAAATGGTTATGACAGATGTTTGTCATAACCATTTTTCATAATAAGAAAAATAAAATGATCGGAACAGTGACGACACTCCAAATTCTGCTGATGAAATACGGAAGAAGAGGAGTGTTGGCTGTTTTCGCAATGACGAACACTTGCATATGGATGCTTAGGCCATTCATTGAAATGATTGCGGCGATTAAAAAAGGGAATACTGGACTTGTAAAAAAATGATCAGTTGCGGATTGGACGCCGGATGTCATTTCAAATAATGCGAGAAGAAAAGTTTTCGTAATTCCCAAATCGACTGCGAATACCTTTGAGATGGCGGTCGTCAATACATTTCCAAGAGAGGAAAAAAAGATTACGGTAGTGGCGACTAGAATGATGACTGTCGAGCTTTCCTTAATGGACTCCAAAAAGGGGGAGCTGGCGTTTTTTTTCTTTACTTCCAATTGAGGATATTCCATTTGCTGCCTCTTCCTTTTAAGCGCGAACAATGTAAAGAGTAAAAAGATAATATTGGCGATATGGATGGCGGCCAAAAGCTTCCATCCGGACGTCGTGTCACCGAACAGTTCAGTTCCTACGAAACCCAGTATGAACATAGGACCGGGAGCATGACAGGCGGCAAGCAGATAGCCGCTTTCACGGTTGCTTAATTCCCCGTTTTTGACCATTTCCGTAACGGTTACCGCCCCAACAGGAAATCCACCGAATGAACCAAGGACATACGCTTTCATATATCGTTTCCAACTCTTCTTTGATGGATTTTCAACAGGTACTTTCAAAAGCCACTGTGTCAAAATGATATAAGGAAGCAAATAAGGCAGCAAGGCGTGTACAAATAATTGCGCGCCAGCTTCGGCACCGTCGTGGGCAATACCAGGCTGCAAAATGAAGAGAATAATTAAGCCCCATATGACGGCGATACTAATCATATGTTGTGTTGTTGCATAATATCTGAGGTGGTGTTCATTCAAGTGCCTCCTTCCGGGAAGTGTGCTACAAGTGGTTGTTGTTAATGCTTTATAATGGATATTTTCGATGGTACACTAATAACCAGCGGACTTTGGAGCAATGAATGGATTTACAATGTAATATATATGTCCTAACAGTGCAGGCTATTAATGGAGGTGTGTGGGTATGAAGATGAAAAGGATTGGATTGTATGCTATCGCCTTGCTTTTTCTATTATTTTTATTCATTTATCCTCTCGATGCATACATATCGAAACCAGGTGGTGCTTATGATTTGGAACCGATTGTGGAAGTCGAGGGCGGTGACAAGGATGATGTGGGCACATTCAACCTAATGACGATTTCGATAGGGAAAGCCACTCCTTTTTCCTACGTCGCCTCAAAATTTTCCGACCGGATGAAGGTATTGCCGATCAGCAAAGTGAGAAGGGAAGGGGAGAATGACAAAGAGTATAATATCCGTCAAAAAAAACTCATGTCGGATTCCCAATTCAATGCGATAACGGTCGCATTCAGCAAAGCTGGCATTCCAGTCGATATTACGTATGATGGCGTCTTTGTCGTATCTGTCGTAAAAGGCGGAGCGTCAGATGGAAAGCTTGAGGCAGGAGATAAGATACGAGCTATCGATGATGTGCAATTGAATGAGGCTGGACAGTTCGCTTCATCCATTTCAGGAAAAGTCGAAGGCGATAACGTGAAGGTTACGATAGAGCGGGATGAGAAGCTCAGAGATGTCGAAATCATTTTAAGTGAAATACCGAAATCCGAAGGGCGAATCGGTT
>NZ_LQYA01000145.1:0-6769 GCF_001531445.1 Sporosarcina koreensis | reverse complement strand
GGACCGTGAACTGGCGACCGACCCGAAAGTGGATATCCATACCGCCGATATCGGGGGACCTTCAGCAGGGCTTATGTTCACATTGGAAATCATGAATCAGTTGCTGGACGAAGATCTGACGAAAGGATACAACATTGCGGGAACCGGAGAAATGCTGGCTGACGGAACAGTCGGCCGGATTGGCGGCGCCGATTTCAAGATCATGGCTGCTGACCGTGAAGGAGTGGAACTCTTTTTCGCGCCTGACGATTATTTACCGGAAGAAGTACGAAAAAAGAATCCTGGAATAATGACAAACTATGAGGAAGCTGTAAAAACGGCAGAAAAAATAGGCACGAAAATGAAAATCGTACCTGTAACGACTATAGATGATGCATTGGATTATTTGAATGGCTTGGAGGAGAAGTGATCTTCCATAATTGGCGACGTTCTATAATCTAAGCCAATTTTTGAAGGGCCCGATTCTTTTCCTAGCGCCTGTGCATAAATATCGGATGCGGTTATATCCAAGTCTAATGAAGGGTTGGAAAATGAAGCAACTTTGCTAATGAGCGGCAGGGCAAGCGTCTTTTTTCGTTCGCTTAAATAGGAACGCCCTTCATTGGTCATCCCCAGCAACCGCAGATAAGCGGGCTTTTCCATTTCGGCTCGCATTTCTTTTGTGAAACCGGTCAAAATATGCGTGAGCATCCGCTGAATCCTTGTCCAAGTGTAGCGCTTGGATTTCACTGCATCCATGAATGATTGAAATGAGTTCTGTGACTGTGCCGCACGGAAAACGAGATTCTCAATTCCTTCCGTTACGTCGGCAATTGAACGGATGCGGGTTGGCCCATCCCGTAAAATCACAAAACGGAGGAATCGGTAAAAGGTTTCCCAATTGCCAAATCCCTTTCTTTCCAATTGCCATTCAAGGAGGAGGCTTTTTGTTGACTGTGGAAGAAAATCTGAGACATCGTCAAGTGCTTCTGACTCGAAAAATGATTTGCGGATGCCAGTTGCACTCGCGATTTTTTGATCCAATGTCTCATCATGGTAGCCAGCCCCCATCCGCTTGATCGTAACAGCTTCCATCGATGATCCGATTGAACGTCCGGCTTCCATATAATGAAAGCCTAAAATATTATTCGGCATGGATAAGTCGGCAATAAGGACCTCGGCATGTTCCGCTTGGATCGTCTTGTACGCCCTATTCAACGCCATCGGGTAGCTTACGCCTTCTGCGACCGCATCTTTCACCGCTGCTTCATATTCATCGGCATGGCGATCGATGAGTTGTAAGCTATTTTGAAAAGGCTTTATATTGCCATCTTCGCTACCGAAACAGAATGCGCTGCATCCAGCCGCATCGAGTAGCTCGATGGCCCCTCGCGCGAATACGGGAGCGTTTGCTGTTGCAAAACGATAAGGAAGCTCGAATACGATATCCACGCCGGATGCCAGCGCCATCTTCGTCCGCGTCCATTTATCGACAAACGCCGGTTCGCCCCTTTGCAGGAAATTGCCGCTCATGACTGCAATGATGACATCCGCACCAGTGGCCATTCGAGCCTGCTCTGCATGATAGACATGTCCATTATGTAATGGATTATATTCAACAACAATGCCTGTAGCTTTCAATATGTCCACTCCTTCGATATAATCTAATTGAATTATACGTTGATGCGATTTAGGTGACAAGAAAATATCTTGACATCCCTTTTTATCCATTATATAATCAACAGTGTTGTCTTGAGGTGATATAGACGTGAAATGGTCCATTCATCAATTACAGAAATACAGACAAGGAGCATTGCCGCTTGACGAAGCGGTCAACCTTGACTCCGTCAAAAAACGGAATCCGGAAATCCGGGATATTAAGCCTGTCCACGTAACGGGAAGCTGTGTAATCGGTTCGAAAAAGCTGACATGTCATTTCCACCTTGAAGGTGTGATGACATTGCCTTGTTCACGAACATGGGAAGATGTCGAATTGCCATTTTCTGTGGAAACGGACGAACAGTTCAGTTGGGACGAAGCCACCCTTGCTACGGATGATATGATCCACCCGGTTATCGGCGAAATCATCGATCCGACCCCTATTTTTGAAGAGCTGGTTCTTCTTGAAGTGCCTTTGCAGATTTTCAGCGAAAACGCCGATAAGATGAGAAGTGCCGAGGGGAAAGGCTGGTCTTATACGACCGACGAAGAATACGAAGAGCGGCTTCGTGAAGAAAAGGAAAAGAAAGTTGATCCGCGCTTAGCGGGACTCGCTGACTTTTTCAATTCGGACAAGGAATAGGCGATACGATACTAAGGAGGTGCCTCAAATGGCAGTACCAAAAAGAAGAACTTCAAAAACATCTAAAAGACTTCGTCGTACGCATTTCAAATTACAAGTTCCAGGCATGACAACTTGTGAAAATTGCGGCGAAATGAAACTTGCGCACCGCGTTTGCAAATCTTGCGGTCATTACAAAGGAAAAGAAGTAGTAGGGGAATAACATCCGCTGCTTAAAGACCACCGTGAGGCCATGGCTCCGGTGGTTTTTTATATTATAAAGCGGAAGGCGGTGTTTAGACTCGACAGGCACTGGAGAGCTTGAAAAAAAGGCGCACTTGCCTTTTCTTTCAAGATCGAAGTGACCCGAGAGGCTACCGCCTGGAGCTGGATTGTTACAAAAGCGGAGGGTGGCGGTTAACTGCGACAGGCATAAGATAGATCTGCGAAGCGGCGCTCTTTGCCGTACAGCAGAGCTGACTTATGACCCGAGCAGTTGCCACCCGGAGCTGGATGATACAAAAGCGGAAGACGGCCCAAATGCGACAAAGGTCCCGAAATGACAATAACTCTTGGGAAATGAATGATAATAGTTGGGAAATGATCGATATATCATCTGAATTGATCGATATAATTCGGGAAATGATCAATATCCGCGGGGAAATGAACGATAACTTTTGTAAAACTATCAAAAGGAGGGATTGGCTTGTCTTATAATATTGAAATTAAGGATGGAATTGCTACATTCATGATCAATCGGCCCGAAATGAGAAACGCGGTCAATCATGCCGTCATGGACGGTCTTGAGGAATTCCTGTCAAAAGTCGAATCGGATGACAACATTGCATATGCGGTCATAACCGGTGCAGGTGATCGTGCATTTTGTTCGGGAGGCGACCTGTCGGAATTCCACAGCTTCCGCACAGCGGATGAAGCCTATCCAATGCTCAGTAAAATGGCCGGATTAGTGTACAGATTGTCGATTTTGCCAGTGCCGGTCATTGCACTTGTCAATGGGGCGGCGGTAGGCGGAGGGTGTGAAATTGCCACTGCTTGCGATTACAGGATCGTATCCAGAAAGGCGAAGGCGGGATTCATCCAAGGGACACTCGCGATAACAAGCGGATGGGGCGGTGCATCGCAACTTCTTGTCAAACTCAACAATCATGATGCAACGATGAAATTATTATCGGAAGCGAAAGTACATACGGCGGAACAGTTACAAGCAATCGGATGGGCGACGGAGGTCTTTGATGGAGATGCACAAACCGGCTTGGAGCAATTCATTTCGGAGATGAAAAAAATACACCCGTCCGTGCACCGAGCGTATAAAAGGCTGGCTATCTTAAAATGGGAGCAGAGCGGGCTAGGGAGCCACATGCTGGAAGAGGCTGCACAATGCGCAAAACTATGGGAAAGCGATGCCCATCATGAGGCGGTTGAAAAGTTCCTCGGAAAGAAGCGATAAGGTCAGATAATCAAACGAATTCAGACAAATAGTTGAAAACGGTTTCATTCATCGTATAAACTGTAGATGGGGAGAAGTTCAAACAACGCAGCTTGGGGGGGTTACACTATGAACAAGATACTTATTGCGAATCGTGGAGAAATCGCATTGAGAATCATGAAGACATGCAAGCGGCTCGGCATCCAAACCGTCGCGGTCCATTCGGAAGCCGACGAGCACTTGCCGTTTGTGAAATATGCAGACGAGGCCTATGTTATTGGCCCGGGACCTGTACTACAGTCCTACTTAAAAGCGGATGATATTATCGCTATAGCATTGAAAGTGGGGGCAGGCGCAATTCATCCTGGATACGGCCTTTTGTCCGAAAATGCCACATTCGCAAGGAAAGTCAGGGATGCAGGTTTGAAATTCATCGGTCCTGACGCGGAAACAATAGAATTGATGGGCGATAAAATTGCTTCGCGAATGAAGATGAAAGAGGCGCAGGTGCCGGTTGTGCCAGGCACTGATGAAGGGGTCGCCTCCTTGGAGGAAGCGATAGAAGCCGCGGCGATACTCGGTTATCCGATCATGCTGAAAGCGAGTGCGGGCGGTGGCGGTATTGGCATGATCCGATGTGAAAATGAGCAAGCGCTCAGTCAACATTTTCAATCCGTCAAAAACCGGGCGAAAGCCTACTTCGGGGATGACGTAGTTTTTCTTGAAAAGTTCGTCGAAAACGCGCGTCATATTGAAGTGCAGATTTTCGGGGATGACAAAGGGAATATCGTCCATCTGTTCGAGCGGAATTGTTCCGTGCAAAGGCGGAATCAGAAAGTAATCGAGGAATCTCCATCACCTACCTTGGAAAAGGAAGTGGCTCAGCGTCTGTATAAGGCTGCCGTTGCCGCAGGGAAAGCGGTTGACTATCGGAATGCGGGAACCGTGGAATTTATCTTATCGGAAAACGATGATTTTTATTTCCTTGAAATGAATACCCGTTTACAAGTCGAGCATCCCGTTACTGAAGAAGTGACCGGCTATGACCTTGTGGAGTGGCAGATTGAAGTTGCAAAGGGCAATGAATTGCCTGTCAAAGATCAACAGCAGATCAAAAGTTCCGGCCATGCGATTGAATTCCGCATTTATGCGGAGGATCCGGTGACTTTTATGCCGTCTCCGGGAACGATTCGTTCAATGAAATGGAATGAAAACGTCGATGTGCGCGTTGATTCGGGTTATGAGGAGGGCGGAAACGTCACACCGTTCTATGATCCGATGATAGCAAAAGTGATTATTCATGGAAATGGACGACAAGAAGTGATAAGCAAAGCCGACGAATTTTTTAATTCGTTCAGTATTGAAGGGGTTAAATCGAATATTCCACTCTTTCAAAAGTTCATAGGATCAAAGGGATTCGAGAATGGAAATTATAATACGAATGTATTGGCAGAATGGCTGAAAACCGAAAAGGAGGAAGTGGAAAAATGACACAAGTAAAAGCTGCTATGGCGGGTACGGTATTCACAGTAAATGTTGCTGAAGGCGAGGAAGTGAAGGCTGGTCAAGTGATCATTGTCCTGGAGTCGATGAAAATGGAGATTCCTGTTGAAACGGAAATTGCTGGTAAAGTGGCATCTATCAATGTCCAAGTCGGTGATTTCGTGAATGAAGAAGACGTACTCGCGGTAATTGAGGGATAAATAAACTGCTTCGGTATAGCTGTGGAATAATGGGCGAATGTGATCGGGAGGGGTAGAACGATGACGAATATGACAGAACAGACGAGTTATAACGAAAAGCTTGTAAATAGAATTCAAAAGGTATTGTCGGGAGGTCATCCGAAATATCACGAAAAATTGAAAGAGCAGAATAAGCTGTTTGTACGCGATCGGCTTAAGCTTCTTTTCGATGATGGAAAGTATATGGAGGATGGCCGCTTTGCGAATTGTGAAGCTGATGATTTACCGGCGGACGGCGTAGTCACTGCCATGGGGCGAGTGAATGGGCAAACCGTTTGCGTCATGGCGAATGATTCTACAGTGAAAGCCGGTTCATGGGGATCGAAAACAGTCGAGAAAATCATCCGCATTCAAGAGATTGCTGAAAAAAACAGAGTACCGATGCTTTATCTTGTTGATTCTGCAGGCGCTCGAATTACTGATCAACTTGAAATGTTCCCGAACCGTCGCGGGGCCGGAAAGATCTTCCACAATCAAGTAAGGTTATCAGGCTTCATTCCGCAAATCTGCCTATTGTTCGGACCTTCAGCGGCTGGTGGGGCATATATCCCTGCTTTCTGCGATATTGTTATCATGGTGGAAGGCAATGCATCCATGTATTTGGGGTCTCCTCGGATGGCGGAAAAAGTGATCGGCGAGAAAGTGACGTTGGAAGAAATGGGCGGCGCAAGAATGCATTGTTCCGTCAGCGGATGCGGCGATGTCCTCGTTGAAAACGAAGAGGAAGCGATTAGCGAAGCGCGGCGCTATCTAAGCTTTTTCCCAGCTAACTTCACTGAGAAGCCTTCCGTCAAAGAAGCAGTGGCGGCCAAGGCGGGGAGATCATTGGAAGACATCATCCCTAAAAACCAAAATGCGCCGTTCGATATGTATGAAGCGATTGATGCATTGATCGATGAGGGCAGTTTCTTTGCTATAAAGAAATTATTTGCGCCTGAACTTATTACGGGACTTGCAAGAATTGAAGGACAACCGGTTGGAATCATTGCAAACCAGCCAAAAGTTAAAGGGGGCGTCCTATTCGTCGATTCTGCAGATAAGGCCGCCAAATTCATCAACCTATGTGATGCATTTTCGATTCCGCTCCTGTTTTTGGCGGATGTCCCGGGCTTTATGATCGGAACGAAAGTCGAGCGCGAGGGCATAATCCGTCATGGTGCAAAATTGATCATGGCGATGAGTTCGGCAACTGTTCCTAAAATTTCAGTCGTTGTCCGGAAAGCGTACGGCGCAGGGCTCTATGCAATGGCGGGTCCAGCTTTCGAGCCTGATGTTTGCATTGCGTTACCTACAGCGCAGATTGCGGTAATGGGACCGGAA
>NZ_LQYA01000144.1 GCF_001531445.1 Sporosarcina koreensis | reverse complement strand
GATCCCCACCCTCCCATATCCTGATCGCTTTTTTCTCCTTCTTTACTCACATAGATATTTTCATTTCACTATTCAATTTTTGTTTTGTGTATCCAAGCTTTCCCCGGTCCCCCTTTTCACGTAATTCTCCCTGTCCTATGTATCACCCTTGGAGGTCAATAGATAGGCAGTCCCTCTTTTTCGTCCTGCGGCAGATGGAAGTTCGTGCTGACTTTCTCCTGTTCCGTTCCGCTTTCGTTGTCATCACTTTGTTGCACATTGTGTTCAGGCTCTCCGTACAAGTTGTCGTTCGATCTCCGCTTTGTCGATAGGAACCGGATTTCTTCGCCGATCACTTCAGTAACGAAGACACGGCTTTTATCTTCGCGTTCGTACGTTCTCGACTGGATTCGTCCGCCGACACCTACCAAAGATCCTTTTCCACAATGCTTCGCCGTGTTTTCCGCTACTTTCCCCCATGCCGTGCAAAGGATGAAGTCGGCATCCACTTCGCCATGCTGGTTTTTGAATTTGCGGTTTACGGCAAGAATGAAGCTCGTCTGCAGCCTTCCTTCCGATAATCTTCGTAAAATCGGATCCTTTGTCATGCGCCCTACGAGTGCAACTTGGTTCACTTTTCCCCCTCCTTTCTTCCTGTGATGTCCTTATCATATGCCGGATTGAAAATTGGCGCAAATCGATAAAATTTGGTTTTAATAGGGTTTTCGGCTACACTTTTTGGCTTGGAAATGAAGAAAACGGTTGGCAGCTAGGGTTTGAAAGTTTTCATTTATACGAGATAATTCGAGTTTAGCTGTTTCTGAAGTTTTTTTCCGGCGTATGGTATACTTGAGGCAAAAGTGAGCGGGGTGGCGCGTTATGAAGACTTTTAAGATGATTTCGGTCGGTGTATTGATGGAGGATAAAATCCAGGACTTTCCGCTGGTAGATGGCATTATTATCAATCAGGAGAATAGCCACCGGATGTGGATTTTGGAGCTTTTCATAGATAAGGAGCACCAGCAATTGTTCGAGGGATGGAAGGAGTCGGGCGAGTTACTGGAAGCGCGCGTCGTCATTTCCTATCCGGAAAATGAGCCCGCAGGATTCCGTGTGGCAGTCGATGCCGTGGAACAGATCGGCGAGCATATATCAGTCTTAATGAAGGGCCGTTTGAAGCGTGCCCGCACCCAGTATGCGGAGCATTTATTGGAGGAATTGATCACCGAAGGGCTGGGCGGCGAGGAGCTGCTGAAGCGTTTCGAATCGGATATGCGCGAGCGTCCACGCCTGAAGAAGGACCGGAAAGAAATATGAGCAAAGCCGCCTGTTGAGGGCGGCTTTTTTGTTGGTAATTTTTCGGGATTATTGGGAGTTATGAGCGCGGGGAGGAGGTTTATGAGCGTGGTTGAAGGATTTATGAGCGTGGGGCGGGGTTTATGAGCGCGGTTGAAGGGTTTATGAGCGCGGGGCGGGGTTTATGAGCGCGGGATGAATTTTACAAGCGCGTACTAGGATTTACGAA
>NZ_LQYA01000143.1 GCF_001531445.1 Sporosarcina koreensis | reverse complement strand
CCGATTCAGCTTTTCTACTAATCTTCAATTTTCATGACCCCTTTATCAATCATTTTTTATATAATAATTTTGCCTGTTCCAGTTCCTCATTGCTGTGACTGTAAAGCCTTCATCTTCTTTTTCATCATCATTTTCTTCATTCACTTTTACCAAATCGCCATCTTCTGCATCATCTAAATTTAATTCTTTGTGTATTTCCTTCAACAATCCACCGTATGAAATCAGTCGTTTACGGAACAAACC
>NZ_LQYA01000142.1 GCF_001531445.1 Sporosarcina koreensis | reverse complement strand
AGGTGGATAGGTCCGGGGTGGAAGCGTGGCGACACGTGCAGCTGACGGATACTAATCGATCGAGGACTTAACCTTATAGTTGAAAAGGTACGGTTGAAATTGAGTTCAGCGACAATGTTGGTTTTATCCGGTTTTGAACGAACAAGCATCGTTCAAAAAAGTACTTGTAAATCTATAGAGAATTGGTATAATGATTAATGTCCTTATAAAGGATGTTACAAGTCTGGTGATGAAGGCGAAGAGGTCACACCCGTTCCCATACCGAACACGGAAGTTAAGCTCTTCAGCGCCGATGGTAGTAGGGGGCTTCCCCCTGTGAGAGTAGGACGTCGCCGGGCTTGTCAATTCCCTGTAGAGATTATATAATGGAGGATTAGCTCAGCTGGGAGAGCACCTGCCTTACAAGCAGGGGGTCGGCGGTTCGAACCCGTCATCCTCCACCATATTATTTTAATATACTTCTTATGTGCCGGTGTAGCTCAGTTGGTAGAGCAACTGACTTGTAATCAGTAGGTCGTGGGTTCGACTCCTATCGCCGGCACCACTTTTTTGAGCCATTAGCTCAGTCGGTAGAGCATCTGACTTTTAATCAGAGGGTCGCAGGTTCGAATCCTGCATGGCTCACCATTTTTACTGCTTGATTTTAATATGCGGGTGTGGTGGAACTGGCAGACACGCTAGACTTAGGATCTAGTGCCGTAAGGCGTGGGGGTTCGACTCCCTTCACCCGCACTTATTTTGCGGAAGTAGTTCAGTGGTAGAATACGACCTTGCCAAGGTCGGGGTCGCGGGTTCGAATCCCGTCTTCCGCTCCATTTATTTTCGCCGGGGTGGCGGAACTGGCAGACGCACAGGACTTAAAATCCTGCGGTAGGTGACTACCGTACCGGTTCGATTCCGGTTCTCGGCACCAAAACTGTCTCATTTAAATGAATAGGCGCCCGTAGCTCAATTGGATAGAGCGTCTGACTACGGATCAGAAGGTTGTGGATTCGACTTCTGCCGGGCGCGCCATTAATTTATGAATATCGGGAAGTAGCTCAGCTTGGTAGAGCACTTGGTTTGGGACCAAGGGGTCGCAGGTTCGAATCCTGTCTTCCCGACCATTTCTTACTAACGGGGCCTTAGCTCAGCTGGGAGAGCGCCTGCCTTGCACGCAGGAGGTCAGCGGTTCGATCCCGCTAGGCTCCACCATATGAACCTTGAAAACTGAACAGCAAAACGTCAACAAATAAAGTTCTGAAGCCGACCCTGTCGGTGGAATGAACAAACGAATCTTCGGATTCAAAATTGACATCTTAAATGATGCCAGCAAGAAACTCGAGCTACTCGAATTTCTCTATTATGGAGA
>NZ_LQYA01000141.1:30770-31175 GCF_001531445.1 Sporosarcina koreensis | reverse complement strand
GAAATGACGAGCGGATCATCCAAATGCTCTCCACGCAATGCCAGCGTGACGATTCGGATGAATTCGGCCATATTACATTTTTTCAAAACTAATAATGTGAATCGGCCGTCGTTGATACTTGAATTCGGCGCCAACTTTTCCAGGCCGCCGACGGAATTGGTCAAGCCGACGAGAAAGAGCATTACCTCTCCTTCGAATACTTCATCATCATACTCAATTTTTACGTTACTTGAGTGGATGGATGGGAGCATTTCAATCCCTTTCAAGTAATAGGCGAGCTGGCCAAGCACCGTCTTCAGCTTGCTTGGCACTTCATATGTCAGTTCGGTCATACGGCCGCCGCCTGCGATGTTGATAAAATGACGGTCATTCATAAGGCCGACATCCACCGGAATCGTCTCTCCA
>NZ_LQYA01000141.1:23718-30717 GCF_001531445.1 Sporosarcina koreensis | reverse complement strand
TGATGTCGATGGCTTCGTCAATATCCCTTGGAATACGCAACGCCCGGGCAAAATCGTTCGTCGTCCCAGTCGGAATGAGCCCAATCGTCGGCCTTTCTTCAAATGGGGAGACCCCGGCGACGACTTCGTTCAACGTTCCATCTCCACCTGATGCGATGATGACGTCAAAACCCCGTTCCACAGCATTTTTCGCCGCTACGGTCGCATCACCTTCCGCCGTGGTCGCATGTACGGATGTTTCATAGCCGGCCTTCTCCAGCTTTTCAAGCACTTCAGCCAGATGCTTCCGGAATATTTCACGTCCTGCTGTCGGGTTATAAATGATTCTTGCACGCTTCATACATGTTCCCTCTCAATTCATACAAAATGCAACGCTTGCATACGTTAATGATCCAACAATCAGACGCTTGAGCAGACTATCAGCCCCTACTAAAACTTCCCATCCAAATTTCACTTCGTCTGTTGCAATATAGGCATGAACGTCTTGCGGATGTCTTCGTAAACCGTAAGCCATAATTCTGGCTGTGTCGTATATTCTTTCATTAATTCATCGATGAAATCCCGTTGTTTCTCTGCAAATTCAGGCGCGTCTTGAGCTGGCAGCTGTTTGCGGCGCTCAAGCACATCTTCCTGGATTGCCGCTGCACGAGGCCCCCATTTCGCCAGCACTTCGCCTTCTTTGTCTAACAGCAAGTAGATCGGGATCGAGCGGCCGCCATTTGTTAGATGCCTGTCAATCAAGTCTGTATCTTCATCCCGATAAACCGCCCGCACGTCCAAGTCAGCAGCTTCTGCTATTCGGCGCAGGATCGGATTATTCATCATCGCATCCCCGCACCAATCTTCCGTTATAACTAGTATATTGGGCTTTTCCGTTTTTGCTATTTCAATAAATGCGTCGTCTTGGGGCACATCGAATTTTTCATAAATGCCGAAGCTGTTTTCTTTATGCTTTTCCATCCGATCCATGTAATCCACGAGCGAGATTGCTTCATCGAAATATTGCTTTTCAGTTTTCATGCAGACACCTTCCTTTTTCTTAAGTGTAAGCCTATTCGTTGCCTGAATCAAATAGGATGCAAAACAAAAGCGAATCGAACAGCGTAGGGTTCGATTTGCCGTATTTCTGCGGGTTTTGCAGAAATTTAGGCAACCCTCAAGCGCTCCGAGCTGGACGTGAAAAAACGTTAAAACGCCCTATACGGAGACTTTCGCAAGACCCGTATAGGACGATTCATGTTCGGAATTATCGCTTTTTGATTTCCTCAAGAAGGATTTTATTCACCATTGGCGGGTTTGCTTGCCCTTTTGTCGCTTTCATGACTTGTCCGACGAGGAATCCGACTGCGCGGTCTTTCCCGTTTTTGAAGTCCTCGATTGATTGTTCATTCGCATCCAGCACTTCCGTCACGATTGCGCGGAGAGTACCTTCGTCGGAAATTTGAACGAGGCCTTTCTCTTTGACGATGTCAGCGGCATTTCCGCCAGTTTCAATCAATTCTTTGAAGACTTTTTTGGCGATTTTGGATGAAATGGTGCCATCCGCGACCAATTTGATCATGCTGGAGAGGCCATCCGGCGTCAGCGCTGTGCCATGAAGCTCTTTCTGTTCAGCGTTCAAATACGCGGACACTTCACCCATCAGCCAGTTGGAAGCAAGCTTTGCATCTGCTCCGGCAGCAACAGTTGCGTCGAAGAAATCGGACATCTCTTTCGTCAACGTCAAGACATGCGCATCATATTCAGGCAAGTCCAGTTCTTGGACGTAACGTGCTTTACGTGCATCCGGAAGTTCAGGGATTTCAGCACGGACACGGTCCTTCCATTCTTGATCAATATGGATTTCAGGTAGATCAGGATCATTGATGAAACGATAGTCATTCGCACTGCCTTTTACACGCATGAGAACGGTTTGGCCTGTCGCTTCATCATAACGGCGTGTTTCCTGTTGGATCTTACCGCCTGAGAGAAGGATTTTTTCCTGACGCTCGACTTCATTCGCGATTCCTCTGCGGACGAAGTTGAAGGAGTTCAAGTTTTTCAATTCGGTTTTCGTTCCGAATTCCTCTTGTCCGAGTGGGCGCAATGAAATGTTAGCATCGCAACGAAGGGAGCCTTCCTCCATACGCACGTCGGAAACACCTGTATATTGGATAATTGCTTTCAGTTTTTCAAGAAATGCGTAAGCTTCTTCAGGAGAGCGGATATCCGCTTCCGTAACGATTTCAATAAGTGGCGTACCTTGTCTATTTAAATCGACAAGTGAATAGCCGTTATCGGAGTGCGTCAATTTGCCTGCATCCTCTTCCAGATGGACGCGTTCAATACGGATTTTTTTCTTTTTCCCCTCGACTTCGATCTCAATCCAGCCATGTTGGCCGACTGGACGCTTGTCTTGGGAAATTTGATAGGCTGCCGGGTTATCCGGATAAAAATAATGTTTCCGGTCGAAATTCATGACGTCGGCAACTTCACAGTTCAGTGCCATGGAAGCCTTCATCCCGAAGTCTACCGCTCGTTTATTCAACGTCGGAAGTGTTCCTGGGTATGCCAAGTCCTTCACATGGATATTCATATTCGGCTCTGCACCGTAATGGGATGGAGACGGTGAGAAGATTTTTGTATCAGTTTTCAATTCAACGTGGACTTCAAGTCCGACAATCGTTTCAAAGTTCATTAGTTAGTACCCTCCCCGATAGATGGAGTGCGTTTATGGAAGTCAGTTGCTTGTTCAAACGCGTGCGCCACTCTGTACAGTGTAGCCTCATCGAAATGCTTCCCGATGATTTGAAGGCCTACCGGCAATCCTTTGGAGAAGCCGCATGGAATCGAAATTGCAGGAATGCCTGCCAAATTGACGGATACTGTCAAAATGTCATTCGCATACAATGTCAATTGGTTTTCCACTACGCCGCCGATTTCGTATGCTGTCGTCGCGCTTGTAGGGCCAACAATGACATCATAGTTGTCAAACACGGATGCGAAGTCTTGAGAAATTAACGTACGTACTTTCATTGCTTTGACGTACAATTCTTCATGATGATCTGCACTTAATGCGTATGTCCCGTAGAGAATCCGTTTTTTCACTTCTGTTCCGAATCCTTCCGCACGGGAACGCAAATAGATCTCATCCAGGTTTTTCGCACCTTCTGCACGGTAGCCGTAACGGATTCCGTCGAATCGCGCGAGATTGGAAGAAGCTTCAGCAGTTGCAATCGCGTAGTATGTCGGCGATGCGTATTTGGAATGTGGAAGCGTCACTTCCCCGATAGATGCGCCAAGTGATTCAAGGACCTTCAATGATGCACGGACCTTGTCCTTTACGTCTTCCGCGATACCTTCGCCCAAATACTCCTTCGGAACGGCAATTCGCAAGCCTTTAATATCACCTGTCAAAGCTGTTTTGAAATCAGGCACTTGCTGTGGCGAAGAGGAAGAATCCCTATGATCGACACCAGAAATGGCGTTCAACAATAATGCATTATCTTCGACTGTCCGAGTGATCGGGCCGATTTGATCCAAAGAGGAAGCAAATGCGATAAGGCCGTTGCGGGACACTCTTCCGTATGTCGGCTTCATGCCGACAACTCCACAGAATGCGGCCGGTTGGCGAACCGATCCACCAGTATCTGTACCAAGTGAGAATGGCACTTCTCCCGCTGCTACTGCAGCTGCGGAACCGCCTGAAGAACCGCCAGGCACGCAGTCCAAGTTCCATGGATTGTGCGTCGTTTGGAAAGCTGAACGCTCGGTTGTAGAACCCATTGCGAACTCGTCCATGTTCAATTTACCGACGCTGACCATGCCTGCTTCGTTCACTTTTTCAACAGCTGTAGCGTCATAGACAGGAACAAAGTTTTCCAGCATTTTGCTTGCGCTAGTTGTCGTCGTGCCTTTCGTGACAATATTGTCCTTGATGCCGATCGGCAATCCGAAAAGCGGTCCACGGCCTTCTTTTGGCGCGTTGTCCAAGCTTTCCGCTTTCGCCAATGCTTCTTCTTCCGTCAACGCAAGGAACGCCTTCACTTGACCATCTAGTGCAGCGATCTGCTTAAATGAATCTTCGGTCACTTCTTTGACAGAGACTTCCCCGTTATGTAAAAGTGCTTGAAGCTCTGCTGCCGTCTTTTTCATTAACGTCATCTTACATCCTCCTAAAAACCGTTATCACAGGATATTCGGAACTTTGATCATTCCGTCTTCATGCTCTTTTACGCTCGCCAACATTTCGTCCCGATCGAGTACATCTTGAGGGACATCTTCCCGAAGCACGTTGAAAAGCTGCAACGGATGCGTCATTGGTTCGACATTATCAGTATCCACTTCTTTCAATTCATCTCCAAATCCTACAAGACCGGAAATGAGTTCGGAAAACTCCTCAGCCTCCTGATCCGAAAAGGCGATTCTTGCAAAATTCGCGAAGTACTGTACGTCTTCCGCCGTAAATTTCGTCATTTGATTTCCTCCCCAACTGCAATTGTACGACTAATCATACCATCTTAGCGGTATGTTGAAAAGCAACTGCGCATCCATGTGCTTTGGCACGGACGCGCATTCGAACTCGCTTTTAATATCCATAAATATGGATAAAAGGTTCATCGCTCCCAGCTTCCTTCACAATGAGCGCCTCGGGACCATTCACCGAAGTGATACTCACTTCAACATCTATATTCGGGAAGTAATTTTTGACTTTGTCAGTCAAAAATTGAGTGAAACCGATGACTTCACTCTTCCCAAAAAATTGAATGGGTATGTCAATAGAAATGGATTCCATTTGGTTTTCTTTGAAAAAACCTTTCCCGATGACATTGACGAAGCTTGGGAAATATTCATCGATATCTTGCTTGAAACTGTTGAACTTCGTATTAATGTCACGGTAATTGTCAATATCGGCCGGAATGGGAAACAAAACATACCGTTCATTCACTTCTTTCCATCCGGATGCCGATGTTTTTCCTTTATCGGCAAAAGCGGTTGCGAAATAAGCACCCGGAACAATCGCATTCCTTTTCTCCTGTTTAAAAAGGCCGATGACGATCGGGATGTCTTGGAACCCTTCTTTCGCACGCAGCCTGCTGATAATTTTGTCCGCCATGGCAATGCCTTGCTTTTCAAGCACCGCATCAGATATCTCCGTCTCTTTTCCGCCTTTATCATAGTAGACGGAATTCAAAGCGAGTCCAATCGACACACCGGAAAGACGCACTTTCTTATCGTCCGTCAACGTCAAATAGTTTTGTTCGATAATATGCGCCAAATAGATCGGACTCTCTTCTGCGTCTTCCCCTTTCGCTTCAGGGGGATTCAAGCCCGCTTCATTCGTTGAACTTCTGGCAAGCCATGCGCTTGCCGTCGCTTTATCGATGTACTGGCCTTCCTGGAAGAAGTAGTTTTTAGGGTCGAAATGCTGGGCTGATAACCGCAATAGCCCTTCCTCGGCTTCCCCGATATCGTATTTCGTATGGATGTTGCTCACGACAAGACCACGGCTTGCACTCTTCTTCAGAGGGAGAAGCGTTCTGTAAAATGTGTCCTTCACCTGGACATCCGGAATCATGACGGTTTCTTCAACCTGTTCTTCGGTTTCCTGGATGACTTCCTCTTTGTCGGGTCCGATTGACGGTAGACAGCCGCCTAACAACAGGACGGCTGCCATTACTGGTAGTACGAATAGCCTTTTCATGCAAATTACTCCTTTTCGCCGAGCGCATCGACCAACTCTGTTTCATTCCATACCGTAATTCCAAGTTCCTCTGCCTTTGCAAGCTTCGATCCGGCATCTTCCCCGGCGATGACAAGATCCGTCTTTTTGCTGACACTCCCGCTCACTTTGCCGCCAAGCGCTTCAATCCGCTCTTTCGCTTCATTGCGTGTCAGTATGGATAACTTGCCCGTTAGGACAACTGTTTTTCCGGCGAATGGCCCCTCCGTCGGAACCTCTTGACGCGTTCTGCCTTTGTAGTCCATATTGACGCCATATGACTGCAGCTTGCCAAGCACTTCCAGCACATCTTCATTATTGAAAAATTGAATGACCGCGTCTGCCACTTTGTCGCCAATTTCATGGATGGACGTAAGTCGTTCGGCATCCGCCTTCGCAATTTCGTCCATTGTGCCGAATTCCTCGGATAATATATGTGCCGCTTTTTCCCCGACATGCCGGATGCCAAGGCCGAACAGCAGCTTCTCCAAGGAATTGGATTTGGATGCTTCGATCGCATTCAATAAATTCGTCGCAGATTTCTCTCCCATACGCTCCAATGATAATAGCTGGTCCTTCGTCAAACAGTATAGATCCGACACGTCCTGGACAAGCCCCGAAGTGTACAATTGATCGACGACCCGTTCGCCGATCCCTTCGATATTCATCGCATTGCGCGAAACAAAGTGAATAAGTGCTTCTTTCATCTGTGCAGGGCATTGTGGATTGACGCAGCGGAGCGCCACTTCTCCTTCAATCCTGACCAGTTCAGAATCGCACACAGGGCAATTATCAGGCATATGATACGGTTCCTCATTGCCTGTCCGTCGTTCAATCAATACAGTGACGACTTCCGGAATGATATCGCCTGCCTTGCGGATGACGACTGCGTCGCCGATCCGGATATCCTTTTCATGGATAAGATCTTCGTTATGGAGAGATGCTCTTGCCACTGTCGTGCCCGCTACACGGACCGGCTCCAATATGGCGGTTGGTGTGACAACGCCCGTTCTGCCGACACTTAGCTCGATATCGAGGAGCTTCGTGTGCACTTCTTCCGCAGGGAATTTATAGGCCGTCGCCCAACGTGGACTTTTCGCCGTGAAACCGAGTTGCTCCTGATCTTCATAGCTGTCCACTTTAATGACAATTCCATCGATTTCATAATCAAGGTCCTGCCTTTGTTCCTGCCAAGACTCTATATATTCGAGAACTTCCTCGATCGTTCTGCACCGTTTGCTCTTCTTATTCGTCTCCAAGCCAATCGACGCGAGGTACTCGAGTGAATCAGAATGGCT
>NZ_LQYA01000141.1:0-23668 GCF_001531445.1 Sporosarcina koreensis | reverse complement strand
GAGCAGCACCACCCCCGCCAACACCATAGATGAAGACGGCAAGATTGCGGCTTGCGGCTACTTTCGGATCCAGTTGCCGAAGCGATCCCGCAGCGGCATTCCGCGGATTCGCAAACGGCTCTTCTCCGTTTTCATCCCGAGCTTCATTCAATCTCATGAATGACTTTTTCGGCATATACGCTTCTCCGCGAACTTCGATCGTCACAGGTTCGGCAAGCTTCAACGGGACGGTCCGAATCGTCTTCAAATTGGCGGTGATGTCCTCTCCGACCGTCCCGTCCCCACGTGTCGATCCTTGGACAAACGTCCCGTTTTCATATTTCAAAGAAACGGCAAGTCCGTCAATCTTTAATTCGCAAATATAGGAGACTTGACCGGCCCCCGCTTGCACCCGTCTGTCGAAATCTCGGATATCCTCTTCATTGAATACATTCGAAAGGCTCAACATCGGATACTCATGGACGACTTTGCTGAAGCCTTCAAGAACTTCCCCTCCGACCCGCTGCGATGGCGAATCGGGGTAGATCAGATCGGGATTTGCCGCCTCGAGGGAGAGCAATTCCTGCATGAGGCTGTCATAGACGGAATCGGGTACGGTTGGCCGATCCAGCACATAATAGGCATGTCCATACTCTTTGAGCAGATCATTGAGCTCCTGCACACGTTTTTCAACTGTATTTTGATCTATGTTTCGATCCATTCTTTCCTCTCCCTACGCTTTTTCTATCGGTGCGAATTTGGCAAGGAGCCGTTTGATGCCTACAGGTTCCGGGAATGCGATATCGAGTTCAAGATCGTCTTCCTTCCCTTTCACGCTGACAACCATGCCTGTCCCCCACGTTTTATGAGTCGCCTTGTCGCCTGCCTTCCAGCCCATTTTCTCCCCGCCGCTTGATTGATACACCGGCCTTTTAACAGCCGGCCGTACGGGTGCTTCCTTCCGCGAATAACCGCCATACGAAAAGCCTTGATTATTGTTGGCTGTCACTTCAATGATTTCTTCTGAAATCTCGTTCAGAAAACGAGATGGATTATTAAAGCTCGAGCGCCCGAACAATGTCCGGTAAGAAGCGCACGTTAAAAAGAGCCGGCGCTCTGCACGGGTGATCGCCACATAGGCAAGCCGACGCTCCTCTTCCATTTCTTCGTCATCTCCGATCGATCTGACGTGCGGGAAGATGTTCTCTTCCATGCCGATGACGAAGACGACAGGGAATTCGAGTCCTTTTGCCGCATGCATAGTCATTAGGACGATTTTTTCCGTTGTTTGGTTCTCTTCTTTGTCCAACGAATCGATATCGGCAATCAACGCGAGATCTGTCAGGAATGCGACAAGTGAACGATCACTTTCCTCTTCTTCAGCCCGCTTTTCGAATGCTTCCGTAACGGAAAGGAATTCCTCGATATTCTCCAGCCTGCTTTCCGATTCAATCGTTTTCTCACGAATGAGCATGTCACGGTAGCCCGTCTTCTCCAGCACTTGCTCCACCAGCTCTGAGACGGACAAATACTCCTGCATTTGCGTGAAGCCGCTGATCATATCCCTGAATTTCGACGCTTCGTTCGCAGCTCTTGCCGTCAGCCCCATGAAGTGGACTTCCTGCAACGCGTCAAAAACAGAACGGTCGTTCTCGATCGCGAATGACGCCATCCGTTCAAAGGACGTTGCCCCTATGCTCCGTTTCGGTTCGTTGATGATCCGAGCCAACGCTAAATCATCGTCATTATTTGCAATTAAACGCAAATAAGCGAGCAAGTCCTTGATCTCTTTTCGATCATAGAATTTTGTGCCGCCGACAATCGTATAATCAAGATTCGATTTCACTAGGTATTCCTCGATGACACGGGATTGGGCATTCGTGCGGTAAAGGATGGCGAATTGATCGAGTCTCAGATTTTCTTGTTCTTTCAGCTCGATGATCTGTTGGACGATGAACTGGGATTCGTCTTTTTCATCCGTTGCCTTGTAGATCGTAATCGAGTCGCCCTCTGCATTTTCCGTACGGAGCTTTTTGTCGTACCGGCTCTGGTTATTTTGAATGACGTCGTTCGCCGCCTGCAAAATCGTTTTCGTTGAACGATAATTCTGCTCGAGCAAGATGACCGTTGCATCTTTATAATCCTTTTCGAAAGATAGGATATTGCCGATATCGGCTCCGCGCCATCTGTAGATCGACTGGTCGGAATCACCGACAACGCATAGGTTCCGGAATTTTGCCGCCATCATATTGACGAGGCGATATTGCGCATTGTTCGTATCTTGGTATTCATCGACATGGATATACTGGAATTTATTTTGATAAAATTCGAGGACTTCAGGGACACGTTCGAATAATTTGAGAGTCATCATGATGAGGTCGTCAAAATCGAGCGATTGGTTTTGTCGCAGTTTTTTCGTATAGCCTTCGTAAACATCTGCAATCGTCATCTCATATGGGTTATGTGAATTGATCTGTCCTTTAAACGTTTCCGCATCGATACATTCGTTTTTTGCGGAACTGATTGCCCCAAGCATAGCCCGCGGATCGTATTGCTTCGGATCGATGTTGCGCTCCTTCAGCACATTTTTAATGGCCGTCAATTGGTCGGAAGAATCGAGGATCGTGAAGTTTTTTGAAATTCCGATACGGTCGATATCCCTCCGTAAAATGCGGACACACATCGAGTGGAATGTCGAGACCCACATCCTCTCGCCAGACCCCGGTCCAAGCAAGCCGTCAATCCGTTCTCGCATTTCCCGCGCTGCTTTGTTCGTGAATGTGATTGCTAATACATTGGAAGGGTACACGCCTTTTTCGACGATCAGATAAGCGATCCGGTGGGTCAGCACCCTTGTCTTTCCGGAACCTGCACCTGCCATGATCAGCAGTGGACCTTCCGTCTTTTTCACTGCGCGGGCTTGTTCAGGGTTCATGCCTGCAAGCAGATTTTGCGCGATTTCCTTCATATTTAATACCGCCTTTCAAAAGAACGTTTGTTCTTCATTATACCTTGAAACTTGTTAACGGGAAACCGATTTCACTGCTTCGACAGTCGAAAGAGCAGCTTTCAGGTCTTCGTAGATAATATTGCCGACGATGATTGTATCTGCAACTCCTGCCATCATTTTTGCTTCCTCTGCATTGCGGATGCCACCGCCGTAAAATAAACGCGTCCGGTCAAGCATACGCGCCGCCGCTTTGACAATGCCAGGATCGCCGAGCGTTCCGCTATATTCCAGATAGAATACAGGCAGCTTGAAGAGATGCTCCGCCATCCGCGCATAAGCGATGACATCCTCTTCATCCGGGGCTTCCTTGACTCCGGTCAGCCGCGCCGCTTTGCAATCGGTGTTCACGATTACATAGCCTTCCGTGACGACTTCATCCCAATCCATCATATGGCCATATTCCTTCAGCGCAGCATGATGGATGCCGTTCACCCACTTCGGATCGGTCGAATTCAACACTGTCGGGATGAAATAATAATCGAAGCCCATCGTCACCGATTCTACAGTCGACACTTCAAGCGCCACAGGCACAGAGAACCTGCGGATACGCGCTAGCAGGTCAAGGACGTTTTCGAGTGTCACATTATCCGTTCCTCCAATGATGATGCCGTCTGTTCCGGATTCCGCAAGCTGTTCAAGTTCTTCGTCCGCCAATTGTTTGGCGGGATCCACTTTAAAGGCGTGGCGCCAATTCTTATAGTCCATTTTGTCTACCACCTAATTCTTCAAATGCTTTTTGGATGCGCTCCGTTCGGGACGGGCGACTGCTATTCCTCAGTATACCAAAAAAACGGACGGATAGTTTCTCCGCCCGATCACTTCTTGTCATCATTCTCCGCAAGCTCCGGATAGAGGCGGTCCAACACAGTGTTGTAGCCGCCGGATCCATAATCGACGCAACGCCTCACTCTTGAGATTGTCGCGGTGCTCGCGCCGGTTTCATTTTGTATCCGGTCATATGTCTTTTTCTGCCTCAATGCATGTGCGACTTCTAAACGCTGCGCCAACGATTGCAGCTCGCTCATCGTCGCAAGGTCATCGAAGAACTTATAACATTCCTCAAGATCCTTCAACTCCAGGATGGCTTTGAATAACTGATCCGTTTGGGCACTGCGGATTTTATCGATTTGCATGGCTCCCCCTCCTTCTTTAAGGCGTATACGTTACAGATTTTGCAATTCCGGAATACGTAGGGATGATATGGATCCACGTCTTGCCAGGAACTAATTTTGCAGGAACTCCATTTTCCATTGGTACGAGGAATCCTTCGACATTTTTCCATTCCAGTTCTTTTGCAACACCTGCCTGGAACAGTATCGCCTTGCCGCCTCTTTCAATATCGACAGATTGTCTTCCAACGTTGTCGATCGTACGGTGGTCCGCTTCCATGACGATAATATTGGACAGTCCGACTTGTTCACCGTTCGCTTTATCCACTGTAAGGATGCTATTCACCATCCGGTTGTACGTTTCCGATTCAGGATCGTAGGAAAACGTGTTAATGAAATCCTTACTGGAGCTGAAGCGGACGACAATCATCGATGCGCTATCCCCTATTTTAGCATCCTCTACCGTTTCATGGAAAGCAAATGGAGGCACCTTTGCGATTTCGTCGGATGCACCGACCTTCTCCATCGCAATATTTATGTTTTCACCCGTTATATACGAATTATGGGGAGCTTTGCGATCCGTGGATCTTTTGAATAATGTCCCGTCATATTGCATGCCATTCACGTTTTCGACATACCTGTTCGCCAACAGCTTTTGTGCATCCGGGCTATACCCATGGGCTACGTAAAATGCATCCATCCCTTTCGCTAGGTGAATGAAATAGTCACGCGCGCTACGGATAGGGCCGACCGTCTCCGGCAGTTCACTCTGGAACAGTGCTAAAAATCTTGTCACATTCCCTTCCGCCATGAATTCATAGACGATATCCGCCTGGCTTATCCCCGATTGCGGCCTTGCATGCGGATGATTGTTGATCGTTGCGAGCACCGGCCTCGCCCATTTCTCCTCCTCGGTCAGCACACCGGTGAACGGCGCGCGATATAGGAGTGAGCCGTCTACCTCAGGCTCTTCCTCTGGTTCCTCTTCGATTTCGACTTCTTCGATTTCTTCCGGCTCCGGAACATTTTCTTCCGCGTCGGCTTTCTCTTTTTTTGAACACGCTGACAGCAACAGCAACATGATGGCTAAGGCAAACAGCCATCCTCTCTTTTTCCCTTTCATTCGTTCCTCCTATCTTTCCGTTGTCGGAATGATTACTTCATTTTTCATAACATGATAAAGTCCCACTTGTGTTGCCCGTATGTATGGCAAATGGGTCGACTGCAGAAATAGGAATGTGTAGACGGCATCGCCATGCTTGTACCCCCGCTCTGCTAGCTCCTTCTTCAATGCAATTTCCTGTTCAATCAATACTTCCATACGATCCGCCGATAGCCCCCCGCCAATTCGCAGCGGGATGGATGAAGCCACTTTACCATCTTCAACAAGCACCATGCCGCCTTTCAAACGTTTCATTTCCCGGAACGCTTGCAGCATCGCCTTTTTATCCTTCCCAATGAGGATGATATCACCTGTATTGGAATAGGAGGATGCAAAGCCTTGCACTTGATTCGCGAAGCCTTTGATGAACGTATTCACCCGCCACTTCCCATGTCTGTCGATGAGCATGAGGAAGCTCTCGTCATGATCCGTTGAAAGCTTGTCCACTGAAAGATCGAGCTTCACTTCATACGGTTTCGTAATGACGTCATTCACCATTTCAATGCCGACCGCTTCAGTAAACTCAAACTCATTTTCATCCAAATCGAAGTCGGGTTCGAATTCCGGGATGATCGACCAATCGACTTGCTTGAACGGTGCAGTCGAAGCATGATCGCGTTTCAGCCACTTCCCTTTCGATAGGACGTCCGTCGGCACCGGATTCGTTTCATTATCAAGGAAGTTGAGCGTCGCATATCTCCCCGTCGCTATGACGCCATGCACATCATCGATGCCATAATAGCGCGCAACATTGTATGAAGCCATCAAATACGCATCGATCGGCTTCACTCCCGCATCGAGCGCCACTTGAATGCATTTGTCCATGACGCCGTCAGTATGGAAGGAAGGCGTCGAGCCGTCCGTCGTCATCATGAGATGATCGAAAACGTCCAACTCCTTGTCGATGATCCCTTTCAGTAAATCAGGCAAATCAGGCCGGATCGACGAATGGCGAAGTGTCACTGCATACCCTTGCAATAATCGCGCTTCCACTTCTTCCGTCGTCATCGCTTCATGATCGCCGTCAGCCCCTAACAGCTTCATCCTTGCAAGTGTCCGCTCGGAAGCCCCTGGGAAGTGCCCTTCGATTTTTTTACCAGCTTTTTTCGCTGCAATGACAGACGCTGTCATATCCGGATCGCCGTTCATAAGACGCGGCCATCCCGTCAGTTCCCCGCCCATCAAAACATCGTCACGCTTCAGCCATTCACCAATCGCTTCTAAATTGAAAACGCCTTGTTCATCTTGCAATACCGTTTGGGAATCAAACCTCGCCCACCAATAAAATGAAAACGGCAGCTCGTTCAATTGATCTATTAATTTGAATGCCCCTTCATTTCCTAGCAGCAAGAAGAATGTCAAGTTGTCCGATAAAAATGTCGTCGTCCCGAGCCTGCCTGCATAGTCGGCGAATCTTTCCGGATTATATAGCTGGAACGGGTGGACATGCGGCTCGATATAGCCGGGAACGATTTTCTTTCCGGTTGCATCTATGATTTCCGCACCTTCCGTCATGGCAGGCATTCTCTCACCCGCGTAGACAATTCGATCTGCCTTGATCCAAATGGTTCCCGTCACCCATTTCTTAAGGATGGAATGTAGATACGTCGCATTTTGAATGATGAGATCCGGAGCAACCTTCCCGTTGATGATTTCGAGTTGCTGTTGAATTTCATGTTGGTTCCACATGTCGATAAACCCCTTTTGAAGAGAATTCTATATACTTTATCCCGCATTAACTGGCTGTAAGATCCTCAAGAATCAACAGTCAGTAAATGCCCGATTGGTGCAACTAACAATCAGTAGAAGTTCGCTACTGATTGTAGTTTTACTTTATCCCGCATTAACTGGCTGTAATATCCTCAAGAATCAACAGTCAGTAAATGCCCGATTGGTGCAACTAACAATCAGTAGAAGTTCGCTACTGATTGTAGTTTTACTTTATCCCGCATTAACTGGCTGTAAGATCCTCAAGGATCAACAGTCAGTAAATGCCCGATTGGTGCAACTAACAATCAGTAGAAGTTCGCTACTGATTGTAGTTTTACTTTATCCTAGCATAGCATCCTTTTGAAATATAGATGTTTCGCATCATTTGCATGAAATTTCAGTCGCCTTCTATTGTACAGCAGCTTATCCTACGATGTCCTGTGTATCTTTTCCCATCCTGCGGGAACGCTAAGTGCAAACTTTTTTCAAGCTCCACATGAAAGGAGAGTTGCAAATGACTGAAAAACTAGCCCCTCCTTTATTCAATTCTCTAGCGGAACAGTTCAAACCTACAAACGATATCATTCAAACGTCGCTGCAATTGAAAGGTCACTGCGCGTTCCTATTCTATGTGAAATCGGTCGTAGATGGCGATAAACTTCAGCAAACAATCATCAGGCCTTTTTTTGAAATGGCTTCTGAAGAAGGATTTGCTTCTTATATCCAATCCTTGCCAAATCAAACCGATGTACCGGATTACAAAAAGCTACTCATGATGCTAAGTGCGGGATTTGTATTGGTTGCTATTGATAATCGGACTTTTTTACTGAATATCCGTCTTGTTAAGAATAATGAAATTCAGGAAACGGTGATGGAACCGACAATTCATGGACCGCAAAAAGGATTGAGCGAGGACGTTGAAACGACGATCAACTTGATCCGGCAACGGTACCATAATTCTTCTTTGAAGATCGAAAAAGTCAAAAAGAATGACGTATCGAACCGCGCAATCGTTTTGCTTTATGACGATGATCGAGTTGACCCCGATGTGTTAGCAAAAATTAGAGCAAAGCTTGAGGAAATTAACACCCCTTTATTACAATCAGCGGAGGATCTTCAGCACTTCCTTAACCAGAGCAAGTTGACGCTTTTCCCTACAACAATGGTGACAGAGCGTCCCGATCGCATTATTTACAATTTGGTCGGCGGTAAAGTTGTCATCGCAATTGACGGAAGTCCGAATGTCATCCTTGCACCTGTCGTTTTTTTCGATTTCATGTCATCCATGGAAGATAATTACCACGTCTCACTTGTAACAGGATTCACTATCATGCTTAGGTATTTAGGTTTATTCACATGTATTTTCCTTCCTAGCTTCTACGTAGCGATGACATCCTATAATCCCGATATTCTCAGGATCGAATTGGCCCTTACTGTGGCGGGAAGCAGAATCGGCGTACCTTATCCATCTTTTGTGGAAGTATTTTTCATGCTATTCTTCATGGAATTATTGACGGAGGCGAGCATGCGACTGCCAAAAGCCGTCAGTGCTACCGCAACGACTGTCGGCGGCCTCATCCTCGGCACGGCGGCAACAGAAGCGGCACTCACTTCTACCATAATGATCATCATCATTTCCGCAGTCGCCATTTCAACTTTCGTCATTCCCATAAACGAAATGAGTTTCGCGATGAGGATTACGAGATTTATCTTGCTTATTTATACATCCCTCTTCGGAATGGTCGGCCTACTGGTCGGGTTCATCGGCATCATTATGTTTTTGGCAAATAAAGATAGCTTGGGCATACCTTATTTACGGATTTCGTGGAAGGGCAAAAGTGATGAATTGAGGATGAACAATAAATGAGCCGATTCCTTTTTTACTTAATAGTAGTGAATATGCTGACAAACATGGTTTCCATAACACCTAGGATCCTCATTGCCGGCAGCACGACTGGGACTGTCCTTTCCTTGCTGCTTGCACTTGTCGTCGGAATGATTTTGACCTATTTCCTTATCAATCTATTCAGCCAATTCCCTGGACAGGGTTTACCGGAAATAATAAAAGATCACGTTCCAAAAGGATTATCCGCGCCCATTCTCCTGTTTTTCTCATTAACATGGTACTTTGCCGGACTTTCAACACTTGTTGTTTATTCATTGATCATTTTCCGTTTTCTGACTCCCGAAATGTCAATCTATACGATTGTGTTAGCTTTTGTTGTAGTCGTCACATACGGCGTCCTCATGACTTCATCAAACATCTTATATATGAGCGAAATTGTACTTATCATCGTTTTTCCTTTTATCTTCTTCGTCCAATTAAAAGGCTATCTCAGCTCCAGTCTGAATTGGGATTATGTACGGGTAGCCATCATGCAAATTAATCATCTGCCTAGCTACACATCTTTTACATCTTCACTTTTTATCGTCATCGGAGCGGCAAACCTGATCATTTTTAATCGGTTTTTCACTAAACTGAAAAAGCCGTCACGGAAAGGCATGACCATTCTAACATTAACCTGCACATTTATTCTTCTGACGACATATTTCCTGCCGATCGGCTTTGGCGGATTCGAAGCTCTCAATAATGTTCTCTATCCGTGGATTGCTACGAGTGATTCCATACGTATGAAATTCGGGATCATCGAAAGGATCGTCTTCATATTCATCGGTGCCTTTTTAGCCCTTGGCGTCATTAGTATGACAATGCATTGGCATGTTTCTCTTCAGCTGCTTTCGAGCGTCATTTATTTCAAACGTTTCAAATGGAAATCGGTCAATTTGACTCTTCCTTTGTTCATTGTCTTTTTTTGGGCTATTGCTATGTACACAACAAAAACCATTACTTCAAACGGTATATTTCAATCAGTCCAATTGTTTGATCGAATCATTTTACCGATCATCATAATTCTGCTCTTCGTTTGTTTATTGGCAGGGAAGAAAGGAGCTCAGTCAAAATGGCCGGAATCAAAAAAATGAGAAAGGGCTGCCTATTGATTGCGCTATTGACCGCGCTTCTTCTACAATCCGGATGTGCATTCAAAGACATCGACAAGCGGGTGTTTGTCGTCGGAATCGGCATAGATCCTTCCGATAAAGTGAGGAATGGATTCAAAGTGACATTGAAGATGGCAAAACCTGTCGGCAACGTCAAACAAGCGACCGCCCCAGTTTATGCGTATATCTCCCATGATTCCGAATCGGTTGCAGAAGCGATCCGCACGATGGAAACACAGGTCGATAAAGTATTGGATTTGGGACATAACAGAATCATCATTATGCATAGGGATTTGCTTTCGAAGGATTTGGATACATTCATGGATTTTTTCACGCGACGCGGGGATGTTCAATATATCGCGTATGTTGCAGTTGCTGAGTCAACCGCTGAAGAGGCCATCACCTTTGAGCCGGTAACGGAAACACCTGCATCGATTGCATTATATAACTACTTCGACGATACCGGAACGGAAAGTCCATACGTCATTACAACTTTCCTATTTGAATTCAGGCGGGAAGTACTAGGAAAAGGTATTAACACGGTTATGCCCATTATTGGGATTGATAAGGAAAACAACACATTCAAAGTCGATAAATCGATCATCCTTAAGCTTGGAGAAGAGCCGCTCGAATTGAATTCAGTCGAAACAAAGTATCTAAATTCACTTATTAACAAAGCGTCCGGCTTCAGCTACAAGGTTGAAGAAAATGACATGACGCTAGTGTTGAATATAAATGAGGTTAAAATGAAGTATAAAATCATTCTAGACGAAGTGAGTCCACGGATTGACATGAACATAAAAAAAGTCGGTGTCATCGGCGAATCCGATAAACGCTTGTCTATCAAGCATTTACAAAAATACGATGAAATTGTAGCAGATGATGTGAAAAAGAAAGTTATGGAGTTATTAACAACTCTTCAAAAAAACAATGTTGATCCATTTGGATTTGGGTTGCGTTATCGTGCAACGAGATTGTCCCGAAAAGATATTATGGATGAGTGGGACCGCATTTATCCTGAAATTGAGTTCAATGTCAAAATGGATATCCAGCTTAAAGGAACCGGAGCAGTGGAATGATTCACTGAAAATCCCATTATAAAAAAGACCGTTTCATAAGAGTCGTTTATCGCTGACTCTGTGAAACGGTCTTGTGTTTACTTACTTTGGAATGCCCTCCAACCGATATCTGTCCGATAGAAAAATCCATTCCATTCAACTTGATTCAATTTGTCATATACTTCGTTCCGCGCTTCCGCTAGCGATTCCGCTTTCACCGCTGCAAGAAGGACACGGCCCCCGTTGCCGACAAAATAATCGGCTTCGGTCTTCGTTCCCGCATGGAAGATGTCGAGGCCGTTGAGCAGGTCTAGATCCGGCAGTTTTGTACCCCTCACGACATCGCCAGGATAGCCGTCCGACGCGATGACGACGCCGAACATCGCTTCATCATGCCATTTCAATTCAAACGGCTCTTTATTCATAAGCGCCTTCATGAACTCCCCGAAGTCAGAAGCCATTCTTAGCAGGACGACCTGTGTTTCCGGATCGCCGAAGCGGGCATTGAACTCAATCACTTTCGGTCCTTCTTCCGTCAAAATGAGACCCGCGTAAAGGATTCCCGTGAACGGTGTTCCTTCTTCAGTCATGGCGCGGACTGTCGGAACGACGACCTTTTTATACGCTTCTTTGATGACATGCTCCGGAATATGAGGAACCGGGGAGTAAGCGCCCATCCCACCGGTATTCGGACCTTTATCTCCGTCATAGGCGCGCTTATGATCTTGCGCGATGACCATCGGGTAGATTTGCCCGTCATGCACAAATGACATGTACGAGAACTCTTCCCCGTCGAGGAATTCCTCGATGACGACGCGGGATGATGACTCACCGAACCGTTGATTGCCGATCATGTCGTCAACCGCTTCGAGCGCTTCCTCCAATGTCATGGCGACAACGACACCTTTCCCCGCCGCGAGTCCGTCCGCCTTCACAACAATCGGTGCTCCTTGTTGACGGATAAACGCCTTCGCTTCTTCTGCGTCCGTGAACGTGCCGTATGCGGCCGTCGGAATATCGTATTTACTCATCAAGTCTTTTGCGAAAGACTTACTTCCTTCAATTTGAGCAGCAGCCTTCGTCGGTCCGAAAATCCGTAAGCCTTTATTGATGAAATGATCGACGATCCCTTCCGCCAACGGTTGCTCCGGTCCGACAAACGTCAAGTCAATCCTTTGTTCGATTGCGAATGAAGCGAGCGCCTCAAAATCAGTCGCGGCAATCCCGATACATTCCGCATCGTTTTTCATGCCGTCATTCCCGGGTGCGACATATACGTTTGAAACGGACGGCGAATCATTGAACTGCCTAGCAATCGCATGTTCCCGACCGCCGCTGCCGATTACGAGTACTTTCATCTGTATCTTCTCCTTCGAATCAATGTTTGAAATGACGTACGCCTGTGAACACCATCGCAATGCCGTATTCATTCGCCTTTTTGATGGAATCTTCGTCTTTCACGGATCCACCCGGCTGGATGATTGCAGTAATTCCCGCTTTCACAGCCGCTTCCACTGTATCGTCCATCGGGAAGAATGCGTCAGAGGCAAGCGCTGCGCCTTTCGCACGTTCCCCCGCTTGCGTCAATGCAATCGTAGCAGCCCCAACACGGTTCATTTGCCCGGCTCCGACGCCCAGCGTCCTTTGTGCATCCGAAACGACAATCGCATTCGATTTCACATGCTTGACGACTGCCCAGCCGAGCTTGAGCGCTTCCCATTCAGCTTCCGTCGGTTCACGGTCCGTTGCAACCCGGATCTCCGCATCTTCGAAACCGAAAGTATCTGGCTGTTGCATGAGGAGGCCGCCTTCAACCGACACTGTATTCCAAGCATCTTTTGTATGTTGTTCAAACGGAATCGTCAACAGACGGATATTTTTCTTCTTTGTCAATAAATCAATCGCTTCGTCCGCGAACGACGGCGCGATGATGATTTCAAGGAAGATTCCAGAAAGCTTTTCAGCAGTTGCTGCATCCACTTCACGGTTCAAGGCGATGATGCCTCCGAAGATGGAAACCGGGTCGGCTTCATATGCTTTATTGAACGCCTCGGCAACCGTTTCGCCGACTCCTACGCCGCAAGGGTTCATATGCTTGACCGCCACTGCAGCCGGTTGGTTGAATTCCTTGACGATTTGGATTGCCGCGTTCGCGTCCTGGATATTGTTATAAGAAAGCTCTTTACCGTGCAATTGCTCCGCATTCGCAATGGAGAAATCCGAACCAAGCGGACGGCTATAGAACGCCGCGTTCTGATGCGGATTTTCACCGTAGCGGAGCGGCTGTTTCAACTCGTATGTAAACGTCACTTGCTCAGGGAATTGTTCGCCAGCAAGATCAGTCAAGTAGCCTGAGATGAGCGCATCGTACGCAGCTGTGTGACGGAACACTTTTGCTGCAAGACGTCGGCGTGTTTCAAGTGTCGTTTGCCTTGCCGTTTGCAGTTCTTCAAGCACTTGGCCGTAATCTGCTGCGTCGACGATAACGGTGACGTACGCGTGGTTTTTTGCGGATGCGCGAAGCATTGCAGGCCCGCCGATGTCGATATTTTCAATTGCGTCATCGACTGTAACATCAGGTTTCGAAATCGTCTCTTTGAATGGGTACAGATTCACGCAGACAATATCAATCGGTTGAATGCCGTGCTCGGTCATTTGTGCTTGATGCGCTGCGTCATCCCGCTTTGCAAGGAGTCCGCCATGGATCATCGGGTTGAGCGTTTTCACCCGTCCTTCCATTATTTCAGGGAAGCCTGTCACTTCGTCGACTGCCGTCACTGTGACGCCGTTTTCTTTTAGATGCTTCATTGTGCCGCCAGTTGACAAGATTTCATAATCTAATTTTGCAAGCGCCTGTGCAAATTCCAAGATTCCATTTTTGTCTGAGACGCTGAGCAATGCCCGTTTTTTCACGAATGAACCCCTCCGTTATTTGGTGAATGACTATATTTGAATAGACTTTTTAAAAATAATTGAACCCTTACGTGAATAAATGGACCCTTGGCGATAAAGAATGGCCCTTGATGTGATTAATGGACCTTCGAAGCTAAAGAATGGGCCCTTGTTCAAATTAATGGACCCTAAAGGCGAAAGAATGGTCCCTTGATGGAATTAATGGACCTTGGAGGATAAAGAATGGACCTTGACTTCAATCAAAGTACGCACTTCGCTTTATTTGTAATTAGCTTCTGCAATGTTTCCTTATAGATGACATGCTCCACCGCATGGATCGCTAGTGCTGTCAGTTCCGCATCACCTTCCACGACAGGAACCGCCGCTTGCGCGAGGATCGGACCTGTATCCATTCCTTCATCAACAAGATGGACAGTGACACCCGTCACTTTCACACCATGAGCGACCGCTTGTCCGATTGCATCCTTGCCAGGGAATGAAGGAAGCAACGATGGATGGATATTGACGATGCGTGAAGGATAGGCGGCTAATAAAGTCGGTCCGATCAGCCGCATATAGCCTGCAAGTGCAATCCATTCAACGTCCTCCTCACGCAAAATGCCGAGCAGCGCTTCTTCATAATCGTGCTTCGACGGGAAAGCTTTCGGCTCCAATGCAACGACCCGAATGTCCGTCTGCCTTGCCCGTTCTACGACGAATGATGCAGGCTTATCTGTCATGACAAGGACGATTTCCGCGTCCAACTCGCCGTTGCGGCATGCGTTTTCAAGCGCTTCGAAATTGCTGCCGCTGCCTGAAGCGAATACCGCTATTTTTGCTTTCACCTTCATTCCGCCAAACTCCCATCATGGCTTCCTTTGAAGACGACTCCCGATCCACTTACGACACGGCCGATTTCATATGCTTCTTCGCCGTGCTGAGCAGCAATTTGAATCGCGCGTTTCGCATGTTCTGCAGGGAGTGCGACGACAAATCCGATACCCATATTGAAGACGCTGTACAAGTCTTTATCCGTAAGCTCGCCTTTCACCTTCAACATTTTGAAGATAGGCAGTACAGGCCACGAGCCGAGCTCTACTTCGACGCCGAACCCTTCCCCGAACATCCTTGGTAGGTTTTCATAAAATCCTCCACCGGTAATATGCCCCATCGAATGGACATCAAGCTCTTCATGCATTTGCATGACCGGCTTCGCATAGATTTTGGTCGGCTCAAGCAAAGCAGCGCCGACCTTGCCGAGTTCCTCGAATCCGGCGATATACTCGTCAAGCCCATATCCTTGCTCTTCCAGAACGATTTGGCGGACGAGCGAGAATCCGTTTGAGTGGATGCCGCTTGAAGCAAGACCGACAAGCACATCCCCTTCAGCGACTTTCTCCCCTGTAACGACTTTGCTCTTTTCACAGGCTCCGACCGCAAATCCAGCCAAATCATATTCTTCAACATCGTAAAGTCCAGGCATTTCAGCCGTCTCGCCGCCGATCAACGCTGCTCCCGACTGAACGCAACCATCCGCGATTCCTTTGACAATCGCCTCGACCTTTTCAGGGACCGCTTTTCCAAGTGCGATATAATCCAAGAAATAAAGCGGCTCCGCGCCTTGCGCGACGATATCATTCACACACATCGCCACACAGTCGATGCCGATCGTATCATGTTTATCCGCGAGAAATGCCAACTTCAATTTCGTACCTACGCCGTCCGTGCCGGAGATGAGCACAGGCTCTTCATAATTCAGCTCGGAAAGGTCGAACATTCCCCCGAAACCGCCAAATGCACCCGCTACACCTTTACGCACAGTACGTGCGACATGAGATTTCATCCGTTCAACCGATTCATACCCCGCCTCGATATTCACTCCCGCTTTTTCATACGCTTTTGACATGGAAAGTCCTCCTTATCGCCCGATTTCTTTTTCGTGCGGCAATACTGTATCCGCATAGATTTCTGTCGGATATTCGCCCGTGAAGCACGCAAGACATTGTCCGCAGTTTTTCATTTCAGCAGGTCTGCCGATCGCCTTCAGCATCCCTTCCGCCGAAAGGAATGTCAGTGAATCCGCGCCGATCAACTCCCGCACTTCATCCACAGATCGCCCTGTCGCGATCAAATCGGAATCCGTGCTAATATCCACGCCATAGAAGCAAGGACTCACGAGCGGAGGTGCCGCGATGACGACGTGCACTTCTTTCGCACCGGCTTCCCTCAACATTTTGACAATCCGTCTCGACGTCGTTCCTCGGACAATCGAATCGTCCACCATGACAACCCGCTTCCCTTCGACGACCTGATGGACAGGGGAAAGCTTCATCTTCACGCCTCTTTCGCGCATCGCCTGCGTCGGCTGGATGAACGTCCTGCCGACATATCTATTTTTAATTAACCCCAATTCATACGGTATGCCGCTCTCTTCCGAAAATCCGATTGCCGCAGAAATACTCGAATCGGGCACACCTGTCACAACATCCGCTTCAATCTTAACTTCCTTAGCAAGCTGCTTGCCGCATCGTTTCCGCGCCATATGGATATTAATGCCGTCGATATCCGAATCCGGTCTCGAAAAATAGACATATTCCATTGAGCAGATTGCCCGGTCTGCCGGTTCCGCGAATCGATCGGAATGCAATCCCTTTTCATTAATGACAATCAATTCACCAGGCTCGACCGATCGAATTGTTTCGGCTCCAATCAAATCAAACGCGCACGTTTCAGATGCGACAACCCATGCATCTCCCAATTTCCCAAGGGACAAAGGACGCAACCCATTCGGATCCTGCGCGACGAGCAATCCTTCCTCCGTCAAAACGACGAATGCGAAAGCCCCTTTCAACATCGACAGCGCCTTTTTCACACGATCTCGTTGTGTCAATGAACCGCTGCTGCTACGTTTAATTAAATGAGCAAGCACTTCAGTATCGGACGTCGTTTGAAAAATACTGCCTTGCTTTTCAAGACTTTCCTTCAAATCCTTCGCATTGACCAAGTTGCCATTATGCGCAATTGCCAAACTGCCCGTCATGGAACGGAAGACGAGCGGCTGCACGTTTTCCGCGCCCCGTCCTTCTTCCGTCGTGTAGCGGACTTGGCCGATTGCGGCACGTCCCGTCAAGCCTTTCAGCGCATCGCCCGAAAACACATCATTCACTAGGCCTTCACCTTTGACAACATGAAGTCCTTTGCCATTTTTCGTCACGATTCCCGCGCCTTCTTGACCGCGGTGCTGCAGCGCATGCAAGCCATAATAGCTTAGCTGCGCCGCATCTTCATGCCCCCAAATGCCGAACACGCCGCATTCTTCATTTAGGCCTCTGAGTTCAGCAAGCATGGAATTGCTCCTTTCCAAGCAGAACGGAATTCTTCCACCGTCCCGTCAATCAAGACCGTATCGTTATCGCCTTTTATGACGATTTTATTTTGATTGGTAACCGTACCGATTTGCACTGCATCTTGAACGATCGCTTCAAAAGCTGTCGTTAGCTCTTCTTTCACCGTTACAAGGAAGCGGGATTGCGTTTCACTGAATAAAGCGGTCACGGCCGAACCTTTGATGGTCACTTCCGCGCCGAGTCCTTCCGCATCGAATGCCTTCTCGCAAAGTGCAACGGCGAATCCGCCTTCCGATAGATCAGTTGCTGACTGGACGAGTTTACTTTGGATCGCTTTGAGCAACGCCTTTTGACGAGTCGCTTCCACTTCCAAATCGATGGCAGGCACTTTCCCGAAAATCTTGCCATGCACCATTTGCTGAAGCTCGCTGCCACCAAATTCCGTCTCAGCATCGCCAATCAAGTAAATCGCGTCGCCTGCTTGTTTAAATGAAGTTGTCGTCACTTGGGACAAGTCATGAATGAGTCCTACCAACCCCATCGTCGGCGTCGGGTAGACCGGAACCCCGTTTACTTCATTCGACATAGATACGTTTCCGCCGATAATCGGCGCATTCAACGTACGGCACGCTACTGCAATGCCATCCGCCGACTTCTCAATTTGCCAGAACACTTCTGGCTTGTCCGGGCTACCGAAGTTTAAGCAATCCGTTGCTGCAATCGGTTCTGCTCCTGAACAGATCAAGTTACGTGCCGCTTCTGCAACGGCAATCTTTCCGCCTGTTTTCGGGTCGAGGTAAATATAGCGTGAGTTGCAATCCGCCGTCATGGCAAGCCCTTTATTCGTGCCTCGCACACGGATGACACCAGCTGATGAACCCGGCGCTACAACTGTATTCGTGCGTGCTTGCGAATCGAATTGGCTATATACCCACTCTTTCGATGCGATTGTCGGACGTTGCAATAAAGCAGACAATGTCTCTTTCAAATCACCGACAGCCGGTTCTTCATTGTCCATAGCCTGAAATTCACTGAAGTAGGCAGGCTCTTCCGATTTTTTATGGTAAACCGGCGCGTCTTCCGCAAGAGTATCTGCCAAAATTTCCGCGACAACTTCACCTTTATGTGTAAGCCGAAGCATTTTGTCATCTGTAACTTTCCCGATCGCCACTGCTTCCAGCCCATATTTCTTGCACAAGTCGATGATTTCCTGCTCACGGCCTTGCTTCACGACGACGAGCATCCGCTCCTGCGACTCGGAAAGCATCATTTCGTAAGCCGTCATGCCTTCTTCACGCTGCGGAACGAGATCCAAGTTCAATTCCACGCCGTACCCAGCTTTCGAAGCCATTTCCGCTGACGATGAAGTAAGTCCTGCCGCACCCATGTCCTGGATTCCAATCAATGCATCCGACTTCACCAATTCAAGGCAAGCTTCCATAAGAAGCTTCTCAAGATATGGATCGCCTGCCTGCATGACCGGCAGCTCTTCCTCTTTATCAACCGCGACTTCAGAAGAAGACATCGTCGCACCGTGGATTCCATCCCGCCCCGTTTTCGCTCCGACATAGAGGACCGTATTGCCGACGCCGGATGCAAGACCTTTCTGGATATCTTCATGATTCAGTAAACCGACAGCCATCGCATTGACGAGCGGACGCTTCGAATAGCAATTATCGAACTGGACTTCCCCTGCAACCGTCGGAATCCCGATCGTATTTCCGTAGCTCGCAATTCCTGCAACCGCCTCTTCGAATAAATAACGGTCACGCTCATCCGTCAAATCACCGAAACGCATCGAGTTCACAAGCGCTACTGGACGCGCCCCCATTGAAAAGACATCACGGATAATACCGCCCGCCCCTGTCGCCGCACCGATGAACGGTTCAATTGCCGAAGGAGAGTTATGTGATTCCATTTTGAAGACAGCCGCCTGGTTATCCCCGATATCAACGATTCCTGCACCTTCCCCTGGACCTTGCAACACACGTGCACCTTCCGTCGGGAACTTGCGCAATACCGGCTTCGAGCTTTTATAAGAACAATGCTCCGACCACATCGCGGAGAACAATCCTGTCTCCGTATAATTCGGAAGGCGACCGATCATGTTAACTGCACGATCGAACTCCTCATCGGTCATTCCCATTTGGCGGTACAATTTTTCATCTTTAACTTGCTGAGCTGTAGGTTCATGCATGGTTGACATTCTTCTCACTCCAGTTCTTCAGAATTGATCGGAATAAAGGCAAACCTTCCGTTCCCCCGATGATTTCCTCGACTGCCCGTTCAGGAAGCGACATCATGCCGAGGACATTCCCTTCTTCATTCAAAACACCTGCGATTCTCTCAACACTGCCGTCAGGATTGCCGTCTTCGTATGTGAAGGCGATCCGATTCTGTTCTTTCAATTGTTCTGCAGTATCAGCGTCGACATAATAGTTGCCGTATTCGTGGGCGAATGGGAGCGTAATATGCTGCCCTTGCTCGTAAATGCTAGTGAATGTCGATGTCGAATTTTGAACAGCAAGTTTTGCGTTGCCGCTTCTGAATTTCAATCCTTTATTCCGCAAGAAAGCGCCTGGAAGGATTCCCGCCTCGACCAATATCTGAAAACCGTTTCCTACGCCAAGCACTGGCTTGCCGGTAGCGGCGAATGCTTTCAAGCTATCGATTGATTTGGAGCTTTGGGCAAGCGCGCCTGGACGTAAGTAGTCGCCGTAGGATGCTCCCGTTGGAATGACGACAGCATCGAAATTGTTTAGGTCGGCTTCCTGATGACTGATGATTTCCGCACCGACGCCTACGATATCCACTAGGGCATGATACATGTCCACGTCACAGCTGGATCCTGGGAAACTTAGAATAGCGAACCTCATTTGCCCGCAACCTCCCCGATTTCAAAGCTATAGTCCTCGATCACTTTATTGACAAGAAGCTTTTCGCACATTTCTTTTACACGCGCTTCGATTTCATTGTCTGTACCAGCTAGCTCAAGCTCGATCAGTCTTCCGATGCGTACGCTTTCGACTTCATTGAACCCTAATGTTTGGAGTGCCTCCTGAGCTGCAATTCCTTGTGGATCAACAACACTTTCGCGTAATGTTACGTAAACGTTCACTTTTGTCATGTCAATTTCCTCCCGAATGGATTAAGTTTGGTATCGAATTGGTTTTATTCTCAAGCCCAGATGCCTGTTGAATCGATTTCTTCCAACGTCTTTTCTAAACAATCGGTCATGATGGTCACATGTCCCATTTTCCGTTTTTCTTTCGCCTCGGCCTTCCCGTACAAATGGATCGACCAATCAGGGTAATTCGTAACCACTTTCTTCAATGGCACGACATGCTCCCCGAGCACATTCACCATGATGGACGGTGCCCAAAGCTTCGGCTTTCGCAGCGGCCATCCGCACACCGCACGGATATGCTGATGGAACTGGGATACATTGCATGCCTCAATCGAGTAATGGCCGGAATTATGAGGGCGTGGTGCAAGCTCATTGATGACAATTTCATCGTCCTCAAGCACGAACATTTCAACCGCCAGCGTTCCGACAAGCTTCAGATGGTCTGCGATTTTTTTCGCCGCATCTTCCGCCTTCGCGATGACTGACTCGGAAACTCTTGCAGGAACGATCGATTCATGCAAAATATGATTCTTATGAATGTTTTCAGCAATCGGGAGGCAGTACGACTCACCCTCCGGATTGCGCTGGATGATGACGGAGATTTCCGTTTTAAAAGGGACGAACGCTTCCGCGATGCAAGCCGAATGGGCGAAGAGCGGTTCCGCTAGTTCTATATCGTTCGCCGAATCGAGTTTCACCTGCCCCTTTCCGTCATAACCTCCGAAAGCTGTTTTCACGATGCAAGGGAATCCGACCTTATCGATCTCCTGTATTAATTCACTGAATGAAGCCGCTGCAATATAATTTGCGACCGGCGCACCGGATGCTTTGATTTCAGCTTTTTCCGCTATTCGATTTTGAGTGATCCGTACAAGTTCTGCTCCTTGTGGAACGTAAGCAATCTGGCTAAGGCGCTGAAGTCCTTCAAAATCGATGTTTTCAAATTCATATGTGATGACATCACTAACTTCACCAAGCTCTTCAAGCGCCGCTTCGTCGTCATACGGTGCAACAATACGGATATCGGCAATCTGGCCGCAAGGTGAATCCATCGTCGGATCAAGCACTGCAATCTTAAAGCCCGCTTCCTTTGCGGCAAGCCCCATCATCCTTCCAAGCTGACCCCCGCCGATAATCCCGATTGTCTGTCCAGGTAAAATTGTTTTCATTGCAACTCACCACTGCTTTCCAAAGCGGCATCCCGCATTTTTCCCCTGCGTTGTTCAAGACGGCTCCGTAACGTAGAATCGTGGACGGCTAGAAACTGTGCCGCAAGCAATCCAGCATTCGTAGCGCCCGCCTTTCCGATTGATACCGTAGCAACTGGTACCCCTCCAGGCATCTGAACGATGGATAGCAATGAGTCCATTCCATTCAACGCCTTCGATTGGACTGGAACTCCAATGACAGGCAGTAGCGTCTTCGCTGCTACCATTCCGGGAAGGTGGGCAGCTCCGCCTGCACCCGCGATAATGACTTCAATGGCACGGGCCTGAGCCTGTTCCGCATATTCAAACATATAATCCGGTGTACGATGCGCTGAAACGACCTTCTTTTCATAGTCAACACCGAGCTCGTCCAATATGTCGCAAGTATGCTTCATCGTTTCCCAATCACTTTTACTTCCCATGATCACGCCGACTTTCGGTCCCATAAACAATCCGCTCCTTTTGAAAAATGCTGAAACTCATTACGTACGATTTCAATAAAAAAATCCTTGAATAAGCTGCGTTCCAAATGCATGGAAAGCAGTTCATTCAAGGATATTCAATGAGCGTTAAGATGAACGTAACCATAAGGCATGGCACACCCTTCGCTGAATCCTAAAAATCGCTTTCCCGCATAGTCCGGACATTTACGGTGTCCTGGTAGAAACGCTGAAGCCAATCCTTCAGCATATATGTGGGTTATCTAACTACACTCAGTGTAACAACTGAAATCGAATACGTCAATCAAAAATACGAACAATGAACAATAGGAGCTGTTCATTGTTCGTATAACAGACAATTTATTCACCCAGTATACCTTTAAACTTAATGACTTGCCGGATTGGGACGTATTCGCCATCCTTCTCCGCGAATATTGGCTCCTCCATCCGGCCCGCCACTCGATAACCGGCTGCAGCCAATCGCTGCAAGCACTCGTCAATCGTTTCTCCTTCTCCAACTTCAAACCAAACCGTTTTCTTTTTCGTACTCATTTGAATAAATTCCCTCTCCTCACAGACTTCACCCAGAATCCGCCATGAATCGTTCTTGCCTCATACGCAATAATAAATGCCTTCGGATCAATCTGTTTGATTGTATCATACAGTTTCAATTCATCTTTTCGGGGCGTCAAAATCTGCATCGCCGAACGACTCCCTTCCAAACCGTGCGCAGACCAATCTGTCACTCCATAGCCTTTTTCCCGCAACAATCTCGGCATCTCATAATCGACACCAGCCGTAATGACATTTACCGTAATATAGCCTAGAGCTAACTTTTCTTCGATCTTCGTCCCGATAATCACACCGGACCCATACCCAAGCGCATACGCTATAATATTTTGAATTTCATTCAGATTATCCAACACCAAACCTAGCCCCACAATATAAATGACAATCTCCACCATGCTGACGAAGGCTGCAATATAACGATACCCCTTCAAAGTTAGAATCATCCGGATTGTAAAGAAAGATACATATACGATGTTAATGACAAATATGATCAATACCATTTTCATTCTTCAGCAAACCTCCCATGCCTAGGTTGACTTCCATCGTATCGTGCAAAGCAACGGATTACAAGAAATAATCGTTGTGGTGCCCGGTTTGGAGAGTGATTTATGCGTGAGATTTGCGATTTATGCGTGGAAGTCGGATTTTATGAGTGTGGAAAGACACTTTATGAGCGTGGAAGGACTTTTTATGAGCGCCGAAAGGTATTTTATGAGCGCGGAAGGACTTCTTTTGAGCGCCGAAAGGTACTTTATGAGCGCGAAAGGACTTCTTTTGAGCGCCAAAAGGTACTTTATGAGCACGGAAGACTTTTTATGAGCGTGGGAGAACAAACAAGCTCGCGCCAAATGCCTTTGACACTTTAAGCACTTATTATTGAAATGAATTAATTTCGAACACAAAAAACCATCCCCCACAGGGGATGGCCTTTGCCCGGCGACGTCCTACTCTCACAGGGGGAAGCCCCCTACTACCATCGGCGCTGAAGAGCTTAACTTCCGTGTTCGGTATGGGAACGGGTGTGACCTCTTCGCCGTCGTCACCAGACTATGTATG
>NZ_LQYA01000140.1:68325-74231 GCF_001531445.1 Sporosarcina koreensis | reverse complement strand
ATAATGCGGTTTATATACGGAATCATCGCGGAATCACCCATTCGGTTCCCGCAGTCCTGCTTTGGCCGCTCATCATCTCGATTTTACTTTCGTTCATCTTTCCCGAGGCGGCATTCTACCATTTTTGGGCTTGGACTTTCCTAGCGGTGTTTTTGCACGTATTAGTAGACATCTTCAATGCATATGGCACGCAGGCTTTACGGCCATTTTCCAATCAGTGGGTTGCCATCGGGGTTATCAATACATTCGACCCGATCATTTTCGCGTTGCATATTATCGCGATTGCTGCATGGATGTTCGGTACGGAGCCTGTTCTGACATTCACGCTTTTGTATATAGTGGTTTTCTTCTATTATCTGTTGCGTTTCGCCGTCAAAGCGGCGGTGAAACACGCTGTCCGCAATACAATTCCGGATGCTGACGATATTTTCATCGCACCGACGATGCATTTCTTCCAATGGAGAGTTGCTGCGTCAAATCAGGAGTGTCACTATGTCGGACGGGCATACGGCCGTTCCGTCAATATTTACGATCGATTTGAACGTGAGCCGATGCCGAAATCGCCATATATCGATGCGGCGATGGAAGATAAAAATATAGAAGCTTTCGTCTCGTTCTCCCCGATTTACAGATGGTCCGTTTCCTATGTCGGCGACCTATATGAAGTCCGCCTCATCGATTTGCGATACCGAAGCAAAGGCTATTATCCATTCGTTGCTGTCGCTCATATTAATGAAGACATGGAAGTCATCAATTCGTACACGGGGTGGATTTTTTCAGAGGACAAGCTCCGGAAAAAGTTGAATTTTATTCCAAACTCATAACAAAAGCGGAGGGCGCTCGGAGCTATATATGATGAATAAAAGAAACAAACATTCATAATACACCGTCGCTTTCCGTTTCAGGCGGACGCTTTCCAATCGAACAGCAAAGGGTTCGATTTGCCATATTTCTGCGTACTGTGCAGAAATTAAGGCAGCCTCTAGTATCTCCCTGCTCGTAACGCTGTGTTTTTACTCGCAACAGCCGTTCTTCGTAACGGCTTTCGCTGGAGTCGCCGCCTTACACTTCAAGCAACTTGAGACGCCGAATACATTCGTTAAGGTTATATAGACGTAGAAATAGACATGCAAAAGCTTGCCTTTTCCGCTTCACGCGCAATCGGCAAGCTTTCGCTTCATGGAAACAATCACTATTTACCCGTTTTCACCGATTGCAGCATCGCGATTGGCAACGCCTCTGCCGCACGTTCTCCGCCTAAGCGGTATCCCCATGCAAATCGGCCTTTTAAATAGTCGACGTGGAAAAAAACACCTTCATCGCCTTCGATTCGATAAATCTCACCTGGAACGATCGTTTTTGGATCGATCATATATGATTTCGCCATGAGTGCTTTGCGCTGATAGACCGCATACTCATTTATTATTCCTAGCTGCTCAGCCTTGCGCGCCTTTTCCATCAAACTTCCGATTTCCGACCGTAACTCGTGTTCGTTCATTTCACTATATTTTTTAGTCTCCAACTTCTTCGTGCTCCTTTTTTTCGATGAAACTGTCTATTCGTTCAAATGGAATTCCTTTTTGGTACATCGCTTGTTTTACCCGTTTTCGTAGTTCATATCCGGAATGCTTGGACTGATAACGACGCCAAGCCTTTTCGCCGACGTTGCTGATGATTGAATCCCATTCGTCTTCATCTCTGCCGAAGTCGATTTCCTCCATGACACTGCTGATCAATTCAAAGGAGAATCCTTTTCGGGCAAGTGCATTTTGGATTTTTTGCTTTAGTTGTGCAGGAGCGATTGTACTGTTTGATCTCGCTGCCTTTTCGGCTAGTTTTTTCGCTACCGCAAATTGCTCTTCCTCTGAATAGTTTTCAAGCACTTGCTGTTGCAACTCCTTCCCGACCCCTTTTTTCTGCAATTCTTGTTGGATCGCTTTTGGACCTTTATTCGATGCGTTTTTTTGCGTTCGCATTAATGCTTCGGAAAATGCCTCATCGTCGAGGAACCCGAGTCTTCTTAATTTGACGATTGCTTCGAGGACGACGGCTTCGCCGAATTCCAAGTCCATAAGTTTCTTCTTCACTTCGAATTCGCTTCGCATTCTGAAGGATAGGTAGTGGAGTGCGCGGTTGAATGCTTTTTCGATTTGGTCTTCGTAGGTAATTTCGTCCATCGACCATTCATCGAGCTGCATTCCTTTTGTCAGTCCGAATTTGACGAGGACGGATTCATGGACGCTGAATGCATATGTTTCGTCCAAGAATATATTATAACGTTCGCTATCACGTTTTTGTTGTGTTATTTTCGTAATAACAGGCAAATCTTCGACCTCCCTCGCTATCTATCAGTATACATGTTCTGTTCGAAGAGGTCGAACCTTGGAGGTTGATTGGGATGAAAGTCGTTATTGCTGGGGGTTCAGGGTTCATCGGACGGCATATTACAGAATTACTTTTAAAAAAAGAACATGAAGTCATCATTCTTTCTCGTAATAAAAAGACTGACACAGAGAATGTGAAATATGTACGTTGGTTGCAAGAAGGTGCTGTGCCGGAGAAAGAGATTGGAAGAGCGGATGCGTTCATTAATCTTGCGGGTGTTTCCATCAATGACGGGCGTTGGTCGGACGCACATCAGAAAAAGATTTATGAAAGCAGAATGGAAGCGACGGATGAATTGTTCCGGATCATTGGAGAACTGGATGAAAAACCGTCCGTCTTCATTAATGCCAGTGCAATCGGAATTTACCCTGCGTCCGAAACTGCCGTTTATACGGAGGAATCTACCGAAATCGCCACGGACTTGCTTGGCAGGACGGTAAGTGATTGGGAGAGGAAAGCGGCTTCGCTGAATGATTTTGGGATACGGACGGTCTTTACCCGCTTCGGCCTTGTCCTATGGAAAGATGAAGGGGCACTGCCGCTCATGGTCTTGCCGTATAAAATGTTTGTCGGCGGTAGAGTCGGCACCGGACAGCAATGGGTTTCATGGGTGCATATACGAGACGTTGCGAAAGCGGTTCTGCACATTATGGAAAATAGCCAATTGGAAGGCGCTGTCAATGTCACCGCTCCCTTCCCTCTTCGGATGAATGACTTCGGGAAGATGATCGGCGCTACATTACATCGGCCGCATTGGTTTCCTGCTCCTTCTCCCATAATGAAGCTGGCACTCGGGAAAAAGAGCGCCCTCGTTTTGGAAGGACAGTATGTGACACCTAAAAAACTAGTGACAGAAGGCTTTGAATTTGATTTTCCCGTTCTATCCTTAGCATTAGATAATCTGCTGTGAAAAATGTATATTTCCTTTCCTTCTGCGCATCCTACTCAAAAAGGAGTTGTGCAATCTATGGTTGAAGAACATGGCCCGGGAATACTGATGGCTGCCTTCATCATCGTTGTCGGCATTTTATTCAATCCTTTCGCAGCGAAGGCCGAGGAATTCCATTGGGGGTTTAAAAAAGCATCGAATGGTGTCCCGCCAAATGCAGGACCCGCTTTGGAATCAATGCTTGATAAGCATGGCGCTATATATAAAGGCAAACCTGACGAAAAAATTGCCTATTTGACTTTTGATAACGGTTACGAGAATGGCTATACGGAAAAGATATTGGATGCATTGAAAAAAGAGGAAGTACCTGCGACGTTCTTTCTGACGGGACATTATTTGAAAAGTGCCGCCCCGCTCGTCCAAAGGATGGTGAAGGAGGGTCACGGCATCGGAAATCATTCCTACGGACATCCGAATATGGCGAATCTATCGGAAGAAAGAATGGAAGAGGAGTGGAAGAAGTTCGACGAGTTGTTATACCAAACTACCGGAGTCGAACGCACGGTGTACACAAGACCTCCTGAAGGAATTTTCAATGACGACGTTTTACGGAAAGGCAATGAGTTAGGATATCGTCATATTTTCTGGTCCGTCGCTTTCATTGACTGGCATGCCAATAAACCGCGCGGCCGCTATTATGCCTATAATGAGCTGATGAATCAGCTTCACCCCGGGGCACTGATTCTTATGCATACCGTGTCGCCCGATAATGCGGAAGCATTGCCGGATTTCATTCGCGACGCCAAGAAATCGGGATATGAATTCCGGTCACTGGACGATCTTGTCCTCGAATACGAAAACGTGAACTCGATTTTGCGATGAATCCGAAAGTATCCTTTACGAAAACAGCCCATAATTAGAAAACACAGACCGCCAATTCGAATATTGAATAGCGGTCTTTTAATGCATCTGTCTATTTTTGTAATTATTTGGATTGTGTGAAAACGTAAAACCGTTGATTTCCGTTCCAGACGGACGCTTTCCAATCGAACAGCGTAGGGTTCGATTTGCCTTAATTCTGCTCGCAACGCTGCGCTTGCACTCCAATCAACTAAGTGTCTAGTTTTTTTATAAAGCAGTCGCGCCATATTGCGGAGTTCAATCCACAAAATCCCCTTGGATAAATTTATCCTCCCGGTCAAAATTAATTTTAATGCTTTTTGAAGTCATAGGGTCCGGTGAATCAGCCACATGAAAATGGATATGCGGTTCGCTGGAATTCCCTGAATTACCAACTAGCCCAAGCAGGTCACCCTTCTTAACCTTATCCCCTTCCTTTACTACAATCGACTGGTATTTGAAGTGAGCAAGATAACTGAATTCCTTATTACCATGGTCAAGAATGACATAATTCCCTAAGGGTTGCTTCTGATTCATTCTACCAACGGGCTCATTATCCTTTACACTATTTTCTACTTGAACAACCGTTCCATCAGCCGGGACCAGGTATTCCTTGCCAAATGCATAATAGCTTTCATTTAAGGTAGGATCTCCTTCATAGCTGCTGTACTCATTCATTATCACAAAGTCGTAGGCATAGCGCTGGTTTTCATATGCATAATGGTAATTAACCAGGCTGTTCGTACCTCCCCAAAACACAAACCACTTATCTTGAAATGGAAAGTCAAATATTGTTTCTGTATAGATGTTATCAGTTTCCGGATACAAAGTAAGTGGCATGACCTGTAATCCATGAATAATATCATCCTCATCAAAGATTGCCATCATCCCTTTAGAACCACTATCATCTATCCAAACGTATTGCTTTGCGCCATTACCATAAGGAAGTTCAGATTGTAAAATGTATTTAGCAACGTCTTTATTGAATTCTTTACCTAACTCCTGAAACTGTTTAAAGGGAACTTCACCCTGAAACGTTTTGCTCGTCTGACTGTACACCTTCTCATAGTCCCCATTTAGAAAAACATCGGCTAATTCCTTCGGCTCCAACAGTTTCCCTCCTTGATCAGTATTTTCTTCCTTATTTTCTTCTCCCTCCTCCCCTACAGTATTACAAGCAGTTAAGAAAACAGTTGAAAAAGCAACCAGTAATAATAAAAACTTCAAATACCTCAAGCATGCTCCCTCCTTATAAACTTTTGATTATGTAATACTACATGTAAATGAATGAAAAAGTTTCATAAACAGAGGGTAAGCTCAAAATTGAGCGTTTTTCGCCAAAATATTTTACTATCCTTATTTAACTAAGCGCCCGTTAGCTTAATAAGAACTTTTTATATTTTACCTTCTTTTATCCATGTCCAAATTCGGTAACTTCCGAAAACTGATACTAGGAAAAGTAAAAGCATAAATATAACGTAAAATGATAGTCTATTAATTTCTTGTAACCCTTCGCCGTTAGCCACTATCCAAATGGATAATCCAAATAGCATCAAGTAACAAAATACATTAGGAATAATCCATGCGATTCTTAACTTTGTATTTTTCAAAATATCCCCCCTCGGACTATATACGAACATCACGATGAATAGATTCCAAATAAGTATTTCCTTCTTCAACTAAACTGTTCCTTTAGTTGAAGAAGAAAAGGGTGCTTGACTCCTAATTAAAG
>NZ_LQYA01000140.1:58417-68208 GCF_001531445.1 Sporosarcina koreensis | reverse complement strand
CTAGGAAAAGAATTCCCTATTGTTGGTACAACTGTTATTTCCTCATCACTGTTTTCGTGAGTTCCTAAAACCTTAAAATCACCAATTAACTCATCTTCATTTCCCCAAAAGTGCCACATATACTTTTGTACTTTGTCTGGATAAAATCTAACTACTTCGCTATCATCGTAAATAAAACCCAAACGTCCTTCTTCCCCGATCATTGTGTAACTTCCTGATTTAAAAAGAGGACTTTCATTCCAATTGTGTTGAATAACTTCTTCTTTTATTGGCTCTTCGTCATTACAGCCCGCAATTACTAACGACAAAATTACTGTGCAGATAAAAATTAATCTTTTTCTGAACATAAACACACTCCTCCATGTTTTTATATTTATTCTAGCTAAACTTCAAATATCATTTATTGAACTAACCTGCTTCTTTAGTTGAACAAGAAAATAGAGCCTTAAAGCAGCTCACTGATCTTCAATTAAAGCACCCGTTAGTGAAATAATCTAATTACTTTAGTTCTGGAACTCATAATGATAGAAAAAACAATGTAATAAGAACGCATAAAAGCAACGAAAAGAAGATAAGTTTTATTATCACATCAAACAACGACAAAAAATAACCCACCCCTGAGTTGACCGCTCGATAGGTGGGTTATTTTTTCATCTCACTAAACAGACGGCTGCTTTAATAGCTCCAAGATGCATTAGTATCATTATATCCTGTAAACTGATCGTAAGTTAACCCTAGATTGAAGTTTAGAGGCTTTAATTTACCACTTGATCTAGTTAACTCAAAAGTGGGGTTCGATACATTAAGAGACATTCTTTGATGTCCGTAAGTTCCAAAAAGACCTTCTGCACCATTCTTATGGATTTGAAATCTTATGAACATGTTATCCGTTAAGACTGGATAGTCAGGCTTTGCAAGAGTTTGTGTTTTAGTAACTCCACCAATGAAATATTTGAAACCCGATGTCCAATAGGTAGTAGAGGGTCCTTGAGATGTGCTGTGAGAGTAAAAACCATTTGCTGAATTATTAATTACTGTTCCATTCTGCACAACTAACCCAACAACATCCTTCATTCGAAATGCAGGTCTTTTTAGCCATGTGAAATTACCAGAAACCTCCCCAACAGTTGAGCTTTTCGAAATCAAAGTCAAGTGGATACGCATCCAGGAGTTTTCATTTGATAACTGTGAAGCTTCTTCCTTAGCTAATTCTTTAAGATATTCAAACTCAGTAAATGCTTTTGAAGAACTCAAGCCGCTGTTGTCTTCTGTAATCCTAACATAAATAGTTTTTGAAGAAAGATCTTCTGGATCTACATCAGTTTGAAATGAATTAATGGTTTCTTCATTTAAACTCCTCAACACTTCAGCAGGAATTCCATAGATTTTTTCAATTTCTCCTAAATGATTGTCATTCAAAGGTGTCTCCGGAGTCAAAGAAACACCAGTGCTTGCAAACGATTGTAGACTAAATGAAAAGAATAGTATTGTAGTGAAAAGCAAGGTCGTAATTTTTTTCAAATTTTTTTCCTCCTATGATAATTTATTTATTTCTACTTTAACCAGTCTGCCGGCACAGAGGCTTAAAGAAATAACCAAATTATTCTTTGTCTAAAGGATTTTCAATTTCATTATCTAGTGCTTTCATTTTCCCAATGAAAGCATCGTAGTTATTAACTGTAATTGTAATACCTTGGCCAACCCCTTCTTTTCGAAGAGTTGCTGAGAGCCTTTCAAAACTATCTACTTCTTGAGGTTCGACATGTGATTCCGCCTTTTTATATAACTCCAACTTGCCGAGGACAGAGTCTATAGCCTCAATGTCAGACTTATTTACAGCAATAGATGATTTTTCTATTAGTTCAAAAGAGCGTTGCATTGTCTTTAAGGATTTATCCAACTGTCTTGTTACTAATTCGGGATTACTCCATGATAATTGCATCTGTTCACCTATAACGCTTTCCAATTCAATTAATTGATGTTGGATTTCATTCGATGCAATTTCTTTATTACTGTCTAGCTTGGAGTATATAAAAAACACAACAATAATCAACAGAATGTTTAAAACGATAGACGTGTAAAATATTACATTTTTCATATTTAAATTGATATCTCCTCTCCTGCAGATACTTCTAGGTAGCCAACCCGAGTGACCAAGAAAAACTTGATGAAAACTAGATTTGAAACGCCTACTCCGCTAAGATTCCGGCGATTTACTCTCTCTTTCTTGCTTACTTAAATATAAAGAATTCGCAGACTAGTGTAAAGTGTTTATTATAGTTTGGGGGTAGGGAAAATAAAATAGATTAGAATACCTACAGCATCTTCAAAAGCAGTTGAGTACCTGTTTATCTATAAAAAAAAACAGGGGCACAATTCAACTGTGCCCCTGTTTTTGTTTTTAATTGTTTTCTCCCCATAAACCGTATTCAACTTTGTGTATTCACGAATAATTGATAAGTTATAATGATGGTCTTGTTAGAAAGAATTTTTCCAATCCCAATAAATAATGTTGATTGGAATAGATGATTCTTTGTTATCTAGGTGCTTAATTTTACCAAAGTCCACATTTGACCAAATGTACCAACCTGATACTAAAACGATTATAAATAACATAGAACTTTGAAGCGAAAGTATGAAAGTATAAAGAGAAAATAATAGAAATAACAATATGGTATATATTTTATGTCGCAATGTAGAACCCCCCTTCACCTATCATCACGTCTTTTTTGATTTACACAAAAGTTTAAAACTTCTCTCGTTTTTTAAGCGGTAAACAGCGTCCCTTTTAAACCCATATTTATCGTGTTGATCTTTCACTAACCTGCTCCGTTAGTTGAAGGATAATATTTCTCAATCTTTAATTTATTTTAGCATAGATTTCTCATCTTCCTACTATGTTTTCTTTTCAATATCCAATTAGCAAGTGTTTTAACGATCGAATTACCAAACACACTTATATTTATGAGATGTTGCTAATTCCTAAGCTTCTAACTGTTGATGCAACAAAAAAACAGGGACACCAATTCATATGAGAATTGCGTCCCGAACATTGTGTTTTTATGGCTTTCTCTTCTCCCCATCAACTAAATCTCTTAGTTTATCTTTGCTGCCATTAAACAAGAATGCTTTTTCTTTTCGTGCCAAACAGTGAGATGACAAACAACACGCCGAACAGGATGGAGATGATGAGCAAGTAGCTGACATTTTCAATGAATTCAAGGAAAAGTCCTCCTGCAAAAGGCCCCGTCAGACTGCCGATGCTGAAGAAGATGCCGCAAAGCAAGTTCCCGGTCGGCAAAAGGTCCTCCGGTGTCAAGTCGGACATGTATGAAATACCAAGCGAGAAGATCGAACCGACAAACAGGCCAGCGATGAAAACAGTCAGCATGACGAGCGGAACTGAATTCCCCATCATGCTCGCAAACCAAAAAGCGATAGCGCCTCCCCCATACGTCAGCGGAATAATCGTACTCCTTCCGACCTTGTCCGAAAGCATGCCGAGTGGCAACTGTGAAGCAATGCCCCCTATTGAAAATATGGCGAGGATCATGGAGACTGACGTGAGGTCCATCCCATTTCGCAGGGCGTATACCGGATACATCGCATTCAACGACGACTCCAGAAACCCATAGCCGAACGGACCTAAAAAAGCGATCCAAGCAATAGCGATTGTGCTTTTCGACCGTTTCACAAAACTTCCCGCCTCCACATTCCCCTTAAATACTTCAGGGAAATCGTTTTTCAAATTGAAGACGAGCAGCCAAGCGGACATGCATAATAAGCCCGAGACAATGAACGGAAGTCCTTCATGGATATTCACGAGCGGTGCAAATAGTGGCCCCGCCGCAAATCCTAAACTGAATGATAATCCATAGATTGCAATATTCCGGCCTAATCTATGCTGCTCTGATGTACTCGTTATCCACGTTTGTGTGGAGAAGTGAAGGGCGTGATCACCGATGCCGATCAACAGCCGTAAGACGAACCAAAAAACAACATGTTTCCACAAAGGAAAAAGAAGCAAGGATGAAAAGACGAGAATGCCGCCCAAGATGATGACGGGTTTATAGCCGTATTTACGTAATGGCGCTTCCATGAATGGGGACACAAGAAGCGTACCTATGTATAAACCTGTTGCATTCAAACCATTCAATGCGCTCGAAATCCCATCTTGCTCGAAAATAGCTGAAATGAGCGGCAATAGCATCCCTTGGGAGAAGCCTGAAATTGATACGATGATGACAAGAATCCAAAACCGCCGCTGTTCGGCAGTTAATGAAGAAATCATAAGCAATACGCTCCTTAATTATAAGAAATTACTTTACAATAGTAGCATAAGGAGGATTGATTAGAATGAAATTCGAAATGACTGAAAATGGATTTGAAACGGAAACATCTTTCGGCAAGCTGCAAATTTCTGCCAATGACGAATATGGATTCCGGCCTTATCAGCTATTAGTTTCTTCCATCGCAGTATGCAGCGGGGGCGTTCTACGTAAGATCTTGAAAAGAAAAAGAATGCCGGCAAAAAACATCAGCATCGAAGTGAAGGAAGTCGTCCGTAACGAGGAGATTGCGAATCGTGTGGAAAAGATCCATCTTCATTTCCTCATTGAACGGGAAAAGATCAAGGATGAACAGATGGAGAAAATCATGCATGTAACGGCAAAGAACTGTTCAATGGTTCAGTCTGTCATTGATTCGATCGAGATCGTCGAAACATATGAATTCGTAACATGAACGAATAAGGCCCAGTCCATATCTGATATCAGAATACGGCTGGGCCATTACTTATGAATAGAACCTTCACTTTCATTTTGCATATAATTCGTAGGCGTTTATCGGCTAGGGCCGTCAAACGTTCACGGATCCCCTCCTTTTCGTAAGGATTCGATTCGTCTCTACACTACGGCCTCCTTTACCTATTGATTACTTGTAGTATAGCATAGTATTTTTCTATTGTAAAGATTTTGTTAAGCTGAATTTTCATTTTATTATCCTATCCATCTGCTACATTGAAAAAAAACTGCGATTCGTATACGATTACAATGATGAAAAGAGGTGTACTTCTTGGATAAAAGACAAAGCAACTGCAACGTCGATGATTTGAAAAATCGTCTCCATCAATTTTTGGAAAAGCTCGAATCGATTGAACCGGAAACAACAGACCTCCATGAAATCGATCAGCTTATCGCCTTGGTCGACGAACTGGAAAAACAAATGAACGGGATAAAGTGAAACTTCACTCAGTTGGGGGTCTTTCAACCCCGAATGAGTTAGTTGAACCAATCGGGCATTTACTGGCAGTTGATCTCCCACCCGAGTGGGGTCTTACTGCCAGTTAATGCGGGATAAAAAAAAGAAAAAGGGCAATAATGCTCTAGGGGGGAAATAAGCATGTACATAGAACAACTTGAAAAAAGCATGTATGACCTTATTTGCGAAACGTCTACCAATCTTCCGAAAGATGTCCGCCGCGCCGTAAAAGCAGCGAGAGAGCAAGAAGACGCAGGTACTCGGGCTGCAATGAGCCTCGATACGATTGCGAAGAATATCAACATGGCGGATGACAAACTTTCTCCAATTTGCCAAGATACCGGATTGCCGACATTCAAAATCAAAACGCCTATCGGTGTCAATCAATTGGAAATCAAGGCAGCCATAAAAAAAGCACTTGTCCAAGCGACAAAAGACGGTAAGCTGCGACCGAATGCCGTTGACTCACTAACTGGAGAAAACAGTGGCGATAATCTCGGCGAAGGACTACCAGTCATCAAATTCGAACAGTGGGAAAAGGATCATATTGAAGTGAAATTGATTCTGAAAGGCGGCGGATGTGAGAATAAAAATATCCAATACAGCCTGCCGACTGAATTGGAGGGGTTAGGCCGTGCGGGACGCGATCTTGACGGCATCCGCAAATGTATCCTCCACTCTGTTTATCAAGCGCAAGGACAAGGCTGTTCAGCGGGCTTCATCGGCGTCGGTATCGGTGGCGACCGCACATCCGGCTATGAGCTTGCGAAAGATCAACTCTTCCGCGCAGTGGATGATGTAAATCCAAATGCTCAGCTTGCCGAATTAGAAGCTTATATTTTGGATTCGGCCAATAAACTCGGTATCGGAACGATGGGCTTCGGCGGAGAAGCGACATTATTAGGATGTAAGATCGGCGTCATGCACCGCATTCCGGCGAGCTTCTACGTTTCCGTCGCGTACAATTGTTGGGCTTATCGCCGAATGGCAGTAGATCTCGATCCAGCAACTGGAAACGTGACAAACTGGCACTATAATGAAGGTGAAAAGCTTTCATTCGAACAAGAAGACGGACAAGCTGAAACGAAGCAGACGTCCCGAGTTGTCGAACTGACGGCGCCAATTAGCGAAGAACAGATCCGTGACCTTCAAGTCGGAGACGTCGTCAAAATTAGCGGCCGTATGTATACAGGACGCGACGCAATTCATAAGCACCTATCGGAAAATGATGCTCCGGTCGATCTCAATGGCCACATTATTTACCATTGCGGTCCGGTCGTCTTGAAAAACGAAGACGGCGGATATGAAATCGTCGCTGCCGGACCAACGACGTCAATTCGCGAGGAGCCTTATCAAGGCGATATTATGAAGAAATTCGGCATTCGCGCAGTTATCGGAAAAGGCGGAATGGGTCCGAAAACACTTGCAGCGTTGCAGGAGCATGGCGGCGTGTATTTGAACGCTATCGGCGGAGCAGCGCAATATTATGCAGACTGCATTAAAGCGGTTGAAGGTGTGGATCTTCTCCAATTCGGCATTCCGGAAGCGATGTGGCATTTGCGCGTCGAGGACTTTACCGCTGTCGTCACGATGGATTCACACGGGAATAGCTTGCACGCGGACGTAGATCAATCTTCCCTTGAAAAACTATCTCAATTCAAAGAAAAGGTTTTCAATTAATAAACAAAAGCGAAGGACACCCGGAGCCTAGATGTAACTAGACCAGAAAATATGCAGAAGTCGGAACTTTAAATTCCGCTTCTGCTTTTTTTATTTCCTTTTTCGAGCATTGAGTACCACTTTCCCATTGAACATGATATACTATTATTTATAATAATTATCACATCATAACGATTATCATTCATTTGAATTTTATCCATTCTGCATTGTATCTAATGCATTCTGTACTAAATTCAATGTAATGAAGTTGATATTCATTCTCAATTAGGAGGTAGTCAAATGACAACAAATACTAAGGAAACAGCACAGAGCCCGACTCATTGGATGGCGCATTTGGAACTTGTAGCAGCTATTGTTTCGGGAGTTTTAATACTGGCGGCATGGCTGATTGGGAAGGAAGGTTCAACTACTCTTTCAATCTCCTTCTATATAATTGCCTTTCTAATCGGTGGATTTGCTAAAGCGAAAGAAGGCATTGAGGAAACGATTGCCGATAAGCAGTTGAATGTGGAGATGCTTATGGTATTTGCTGCAATTGGCTCTGCCGTTATCGGTTATTGGGCAGAAGGCGCTATCCTGATTTTTATTTTTGCAATCAGCGGTGCACTTGAAACGTATACATTGAATAAAAGCCATAAAGAGATTTCCGCGCTAATGGAGCTGCAGCCCGAGGAGGCATGGCTTATCCAGGAAGACGGTTCAACAGCCAGTGTAGCGACTGCTTCCCTTTCGGTCGGCTCAAAGATCCTTGTAAAACCGGGTGAGAGAATCCCGGTTGATGGCATTGTCATCCATGGGACGACTTCCGTCGATATGTCCGCCATCAATGGCGAATCGGTTCCTGTCACAAAGGCGAAGGATGATGAACTGTTCGCAGGCACCGTCAATATAAGCGGAGCCATCCAAATGGAAATGACTAAGCCAAGTTCAGAGACTTTATTCCAGAAAATTATCACTCTTGTCCAGAATGCCCAAAGTGAAAAATCGCCTTCCCAGCAATTTATCGAAAAATTTGAAGGCACCTATGTGAAAATTGTCATTTTCACCGTTATCGCCATGATGTTTTTGCCGCATTATTTGTTCGATTGGGACTGGACGACAACATTTTACCGCGCCATCGTCCTGTTGGTCGTCGCCTCCCCTTGCGCGCTCGTTGCATCGATCATGCCCGCGACGCTTGCTGCCGTTTCAAACGGCGCGAAGAGAGGCGTCCTTTTTAAAGGCGGCATCCATCTCGAACATCTCGGTTCGTTGAAAGCGATCGCCTTCGACAAGACCGGCACACTGACTTCCGGAAAGCCCGTCGTCACAGATTTTATTGTCCGGGACAATGAGAACACTGAAAAAGCTTTGGCCCTTCTATTGAGCATCGAAGCACAATCGAACCATCCTCTTGCAGTCGCAATCGTGAATTATGCTGCTGAGCAAGGCATTGCCCAAAAAGAGAACCCGCAGATTGAGGATGTTCCGGGATATGGAATCCGGGCATTGACAGAATCCGGCGAAGTTCTCGTCGGAAATCCGAATTTTGTCGGGAAAAGTTTAATTGAAGACTTCAATGAGGGCATTGTCCGAAAGCTTTCAAATGAAGGAAAGACTGTTGTTTCTATGAAAGATGCTAACGGAATCCTCGCTGTCATCGCATTGAAAGATACGCTGCGACCTGAAGCAGTCAAAGCGATCAAAGACCTGAAGCAATTAGGGATCCAATCTATCATGCTAACAGGAGACAATGAAAATACAGCGAAAACGATTGCTAAGGAAGCAGGATTGGATCGGTATGTAGCAGAATGCCTTCCGGAGATGAAGGTCAATGAATTGAAGCGCCTTTTATCGGAGTACGGAGAAGTAGGTATGGTAGGTGACGGCATCAATGACGCACCCGCTTTGGCGACAGCCACATCTGGCATAGCAATGGGCGAAGGCACGGACGTTGCATTGGAAACGGCAGATGTCGTACTCATGCAAAATGATTTAACCAGAATCTCCTACGCAGTGAAAGTTTCAAAGAAGATGCAACGGATTGTGAAACAGAACGTCTTCTTTTCCGTCGCCGTCATCGCGGTACTTATCATCTCTAATTTTATGCAAGTCGTCGATCTGCCTTTAGGCGTCATCGGTCATGAAGGGAGTACAATCCTCGTCATATTGAATGGGCTCCGCTTATTGAATAACGTCAACTAACGACGAAAAGAGCAATGCGTGTCAATTGACTGCATTGCTCTTTTCTTTTGCCAGTTTTGCTTGCTTCCTTTCTGTCATGACGGCATTCAATTGACCGCCTAACATTAAGATGATCGCGGAAAAATAGAGCCACATCATAAGGACGATAATGCCTCCGATGCTTCCGTATGTCTTTGAGTAATTTGCAAAATTCCCGACGTAAAAGGAGAATACGAGAGAAGTCAGTATCCATCCTGCTGTTGAAAACAATGCGCCCGGCACTGCACTTTTCAGATGGACCTTCAAATTCGGCACCACCCAGTAAAGTGCGGTAAAGACTAGGAAGATTAAAATCGGCGGAATGGCCCACCGCAGGCTTCCCCATAATTTCATGAACCCTTCTTCCATTCCGAAATAGGAGAATGCTAGCATTCCGATCTGCTGACCGAATACGGGTAATAGCAGGGCTACGACCAATACGGCAATCAAAGCGATCGTAAATACGACGGACATAGCCCTTGCCACTAGGAATGACCTTGTTTCTTCGACATAATAGGAACGGTTCAATGCCTTTGTGAGGGCGTTCATTCCTTTAGAGGCCGACCAAATCGTCGCCAGTGCCCCGATCGATAACAGCCCCCCATTCCGGTTTTTCAAAATTTCTTCGAGGGTGTCATGGAGAAGCGTAT
>NZ_LQYA01000140.1:34985-58407 GCF_001531445.1 Sporosarcina koreensis | reverse complement strand
ATCGGAATAGGTTTTTAACTCATCCCGAATGGCATTTTCATCATCTCGATGGATCGTTTCAAAAAAATTGCCAGTTTGAAGTAGAGAAAGCTTCTCAAATGATGGAGATGTGTAGTGAATCCCGCCATTTCGATCAATGATCACCACAAGATCGGTCAGGTTATCAGCAATCACGCGATGGATTTCATTGCTAATTGAAGGATGCTTCGATTGGTTGCTTTCGATTGTAGATGGATACTCTATGTTGGTTGTATTCGAAAATATACTATTTTTCTCGTTTAATTCCAACTCAGCTTTAATTTTGACTTCCTTGCCTACTAGAACGCCGCCGGTCTCCAAAACTGCATTCCACGTGAGACCAAATTCTTCACGATTAATCGTCGTTTCTGCTTCGAAGCCATAAACTAAGACTCCCCGTGGATTTAGAGCTTTCCCGCCAAACTGCACGTCAAATATGATTGGTTTCGTTACATCTTTAATCGTCAAATCACCCGTGACTTGGTACCCATCGACATTTTTCACAACACCCGTTGATTTGAAGTCGATCGCAGGATAATTGGAAACATCAAAAAAGTCCGCCGACTGTAAATGTCTATCGCGTTCTTGGTGATGTGTATTTATGCTATTTCCGTCAAATCGGAATGTGATGTTGGCAGTCGTTAAATCTTCAATATCATCAGCTTCAACGATAGCTGTAAAGGAGTCAAATTGACCCCTCACCTTTGATACCATCATATGTTTCACTTCAAATCCAACTACGGAATGGGCGTGGTCTACAATCCAATTTCCCATCTGCGAACCCCTTTCTACGTGAACTAAAAAATCCGATTTAGCAGTTATATTCTTTTTCAGGTTTATGTATACGCATCCACTCAAACTTCACTATAATCAAAAACGAATTCGGCGGATGTTGATACGGGACTTTTTAACCTTGGTAATAACATCATTACTTTACCAATCAATCGACCATAGCGCAATGAAACAGTCTTGAATTCAAGGTATTTAAATTCAAGATTATAACTAGCACATTTCACCCGCAACACAATGTAAACGAGTCGCAACGAAACGAAATCAAGCCGTATCATAATCAAACGAGCGCCACACAATGAAACCAGCATGCAACGAAAGTAAATAGATTCGCATCACAATCAAACCAATTCGCAACGAAATAAAAGCCATTCGCATCATAACCAATCCGGTTTACGGACAATAAAACCCTTCCACAGGCTTATCAAAAAGCATGAAAATGTCTTTAAAATACGTCTCATCGACCAACTTGTCCAACACTCCCTTGAAATAGCCCGGCAAATTACGAACTATCTTCTTCTTTGTCGCCATAACAGTGATCATCAAAGCACGATACGCAAGGTCCTCAAATACATCGCGATCCTCTTTATAGATGTCGTACTTCAACATGCGTCCTGATATAGCTCTATGAATTCCGTAGAATTCACGGGCCAGTTTTGTGTCTCCGATTGTCTTGGCAAGCAAGTAGACTTGTGGATAACTTTGACGATTCTGTAGGAGACGTGTAGTTAAGATTTTTAGATTTTAATAGAGATTTAGAAAGAGGAGCTTCGTCTACTGGAAGCTGCTCGTTTTCCTCGTCATCATGCGGTTTTCCGTCATCATCACGGTCGATCATTTTCCCCTGGTCATCAAAAGGCAAAATGATATAAATGTTGGCGCCGAGCCCGCTCATGACTGGGCGTATGTAATGGACTTTCTCTATGATTCCTAAGTTGACGAGTTTACGGATTGCACGTCTTACAGTCACGTTGGATTTCCCGATCGCCTCTTCGATTGTTCCGTGTTTCAAATGTGCTGCCCCATATTTGACGGAGTAGCGGCGGATGACGTCGAGCACTTGGCGATCTGATTTCGTCATTTCATCCCAGTGGGTCAGCACATGTTGTTCAGCAGCAACGTCCATTTCTTCGATTGTCGTAAAGCGTGCGTATTCTTTCAAGTAGTGTGTCATTGATAATTCCCCCTTTGCCCTCTATATAGAGGGGAGGGGTCAAAAGGGATACTAAACATCGTAAATAAATTAAAATAGAGCCAAATACCTATAAAAACAGTTCATTAATCAAAAAAGGAACATGCGTTTACATCTAACGGGTTTAGTTGATTGGGAGAAAAGCACAATTAACAACGTAAATAACAGGTTAATCAGTACATAATTCAACAGTGAAACAGCTTAAAAAATAAATAAAAACGCTCAATTAAAACGTTTTTTTGGCGTAATACTTTTCTGTTCTTACTGAACTAAAGCACCCGTTCAATAAGCGATTTATTTCTTATGGACTTTTACATAAACACTTCCAAATATTTTATCTCCAATATAAGCATCTAACTTCCACATTCCACTTTTAGGGAGCATCATATTTGTTGGGAAATGCTGATCTGCACCATTATTAGGGCTAGGAAAAGAATTCCCTATTGTTGGTACAACTGTTATTTCCTCATCACTGTTTTCGTGAGTTCCTAAAACCTTAAAATCACCAATTAACTCATCTTCATTTCCCCAAAAGTGCCACATATACTTTTGTACTTTGTCTGGATAAAATCTAACTACTACGCTATCATCGTAAATAAAACCCAAACGTCCTTCTTCCCCGATCATTGTGTAACTTCCTGATTTAAAAAGAGGACTTTCATTCCAATTGTGTTGGATAACTTCTTCTTTTATTGGCTCTTCGTCATTACAGCCCGCAATTACTAACGACAACATTACTGTGCAGATAAAAATTAATCTTTTTCTGAACATAAACACACTCCTCCATGTTTTTATATTTATTCCCGCTAAACTTCAAATATCATTTATTGAACTAACCTGCCCCGTTAGTTGAAGAAGGCTTTTCAAGTAAGGAAACCCTACTAGTAGCTACTATTCTGATGACTCTTTGTACTTCTTATGTTTCTCTCTAACAAAGACAATAGCCTTTTCAACAGTTAATATATTTTCCTTGCGCCAATTTTTACCCATTTCCAATACCAACGCGTGAACCATTCAGATTCTACTAAAAATTGCAACATAATCAAGTAATACATTTATTACACCATCTTTTAATCCCAATAACTGCAAATCCTTAACAAGCTTTATATCATCCTCGGTAACAGTATCGTAGCGTACTTTAATAGAATCAAAAGGTGTTGTAGATTTAATCTTTTTTATATACCATTCATCCCATTCATCGCGTGCCATTCCAGTTTTAGCTTTGAATTGTTGTTCGGCCCATTCCTCTATTGTCATTCCGTGTATTTCTTGAAATCTTTCTTCTGGTGTCGTCCCATGTATTACTTTACGGTGTACTTTTTTCCTTCCTTTTTTATCTTTGGTCATTTATTCCCTCCTTAATATTCCCATCTAATCTTCTTGTTCAACTAAACTGTTCTTTTAGTTGAACAAGAAGAAAGAGTGTTCTAAGCAACCCAATGATCTTTATGTAAAGTACTCGTTAGTTTAAGTACATTTCTTCACAAAAAGACCTTTTTTCTCTAGGAATTATCGACAAATACTTACTAACTTTCACTTCATTTACCCATGAAATTATCCTCTGTACTTTATTGCAATGGAATATTCAGTTCTATATCTTTTCCAATAGGATTGAAGTAATAGCTGAAATATATCTTTGCTTTGCCATCATAATCTTGAAATTGTGTCGTCTCAATTTCGTACTGCTCATCTCGTGAAAATGTGCTACGTCTAAATTCTAATGGCGTACCATCTTCTTTTACTGCATTCCATAGCCTTAGTTGTCTACCTTGATTATCCCCTTTCTTTACAGCAACTGATACTTCTTGAGACGTTACAGAAATGTCCCAATCGAAATATTCAGGTTTCGTTACTTCTTTTGCGCCAAAATCAACTTCTATAAAATCCTCGCCCTTTGGAACGGCTTGAACAGCACCAATATTAATTGTGAGTGAATCTGCCTCATGAAAATAATTACTTTGCACATAAAGCGTGATTTTGCCGTCGCGAATATCTCCATCTGTTGCAATGCCATTCATGATACTATATCTTCGCTCACCAGGATCCGTCATGACTGTAATATCATCAAAAGCTAATATTTGCATTGTATTCGCTTCTGCTATTTCAATATCTATGGCCGTTTTTAATGGAGATTGTCGAATTTGTGTTATCGTAAATTTCTGACCGTCTATATCTACAATACGATTCGCAGGAATAACTTTTTCCTGCGCTATTTCATTTTGTAGTGTAAAGGGGATCGTAATTTCAAATTTCCCCTTATCTATGTCATTAAAATGAAAAACGGCTTTAAAGTCCTTCGAAGTATACACGATGGGCTCTGGAAAGTTATATATTACTGAAGATGAGATATATTCTTGATTACCTGTATTCACATAGGTACTGCGGCCAGGTATTCGATTCGCTCCTAGTATTTGATCGTCTCCTTGGAACAATTGAACGTCATTCAAGTCATATTTTGACATATCAAATAAAGCATTTGCGTCATAAAAAAGAACTAAGCCCGAATGATCTGCAACCGCCCCATGCAATGTTAACGCTAGGCCATTTTTAGACTCCGTTACATTGATTTCTTCATAGTATTGATTGTCCACAATGTCTTTTATCCCAGCATCACTTCTCACCGCTGATACAAGTGCATGGAAGCCAGGTATTTTTGCAACATAACCAGCAAAAGTAGGAGAAACACGAATTGAAAATAAAATACTTACGCAAAACAAAGCAACTATTGCAACTGGCACAATGCGCTTCTTTATTCTTTTTTCTCGCTGAACCTTACGAATAGTATCCATTCGAATTTGTTGAAGTTTCTCCTTTGGAACGTCAATCGGTAGTTTATTCATAGCCAGTCCTCCCTTTCTCCAGCGGAATTTCTAAGCTTCTTTAATATGTGATGAAGCTTAGACTTCACAGTACCCTCAGGAATTTGATTTAGCTCAGCAATTTCTTTGTTTTTTAGTTGCTGAAAATATTTCATATAGACGAGTTGCTGCTCCGACAAAGATAATTGTTCCAGTAGTCGCTCCAAATCAGAATAGATGACCCATCCAGATAAGTGGTGTTCCTCAATTGGAACGGTCGGTTGTCGTTTTCTTAAATTGTCTTTACAACAATTGATTAAAACTCGAACGAGCCATGTTCTGGCATATTCTTGCTGTTTAACCGTATGCATCTTTTTTAGTGCCTTGTAAATAAGATCCTGCATTACGTCTAAAGTGTCTTGTTCATTTTTCATATATGTAAAAGCCATGCGATATAAAATCTCTTCATCCATTTCAATAAGTGAAAGTATCGCTTGATGATCCCCACGAATAGCACGCTGCACGATTTCAAATTCCATCCTTTTCGCCTCCTTCCTTCATTAGACGCAGCGTTTCTTCATTTCGTTCAAAAAAGTTTTTATTATTTAGAAAACCGTTATATGATTTACAATTATTTTGTTAATTTAGTTTACTCCATTTACTTAATTAGCGATAGTATGCTTTTATTTCAAACAAAAAAAGCTTCAGTGGAAGGGACTGCCGAATTTCACTAAAGCTTTTATTTTAGATTGTTTTTGGTTCATTGCTATTCTAAAAAGATAATTATTTCGGAAATAGAATCTTCAACTAACCTTCCGCGTTAGTTGAACAAGAAAAAGAGCCGTCTAAACAGCTCAACAATCTTCAAGTAAAGCACTTGTTAAATAATATTTTTAAACCAAGTCATCATTCGAAGAACTTGAAAAGGTTCAAACCAAATAACTAAAAATAGTAAAATAAAAAAAGTAGCAATTGAGATATATTTCACGCTTCCTTTTTCTCTTTTAGCGATAGCAATAAAACTTAACACAACTCCGAACAATATAAAAATAACTCCAGTAAGTACAATAGGTTCAATATAGCCTTCTATTAACCAGTTTAATATAAAGAAAAGAATTCCTAAAAATATAAAGACTATTGAGCTTATGCTGAATCGCTTCATATATGACACCCCTATTATTTTAGTTTCTAAATACGACTTTATAATTTCATAAAATTTCCACTTGTCGTTCAACTAAACTGCTGCGTTAGTTCAACAAATAAGAAGAGTTGCCTAAGCAACCACCACATGATCCTTCATTAAAGCATCCATTAGCCCAAGTACAATACTTCACAAACTTCTATTTAACATCAATATCAAATACTAAAGTAGTTTCACCATTCTTCCAAGCCCCGACTACTTCATATACATAGTATCCTTTTTCAGCAGGAACTGTTAATACAATCTCATCTAAGAGGACTTCTTCATCTTCATCATTTTCATTCCATTGATGAACAGTAATGTAAGTTGTTTTATCTTCAAGTACAATTTCTATTTTACTATTTTTTGCAACTGCTAAAGTGTCGAATTGCTCTGCCGCCTCCATTGGGGAGAAAGGGTTTAATTTATTTATTTCTACCTTTTCATCCTTGTATGTATAGTATCCGTGTGTCAAATTATATTTTTTCATCAACAGTGATTTTCCCTTCTAAATACCTTGAACTTGCTTCGTCTTCAGCAACTTGACTACACCCTATAAGCATTACGATGTTAAGAATAATAGAAAAAATCTACTCATTCGAATCCTCTCTTTTATTAATTATTACTTTTCCCCTTATGCCTCAATTTACAGCAATTATTATGAGAAAGAACATTTTACCTTATTGAACTATCCTGCCCGTTCAACAAGAAGGCAAGGATGCCATAGCGGCCCCTAATCATCCACTAAAACACCCCCATTATTTTAAGAAGAACATGCACTTACTTTTAAAGTTTCTAGTGAATCGGTCACTGACTTCTAGGCCGATGATGACGGATCAATAACCATAAACTGTTCCACGCCTGGAAGTACCTCCAAACGAACTTTATCGCCCTGTTCAAGTGCCTTCCTTAATTCTCTCCAGTAGATAAGGCTTGTATGGATCCAGCTTACTTCCTCTTTTAGCTCGATTTTTTGATTGAGGTGTACTTTCCGCCTCTAAATGCTTCCTGATGGTTTTTCGGTCAAATCCTGTTTCCCTTGCAATTGCACTGATTGTCCAACCTTTCTGTTTCAATTCCCTTATCATAAAAAAATCCTCCAACAATAACGTCATTCCTACACTTCCAATCTATCTCTATCGAAATAGATTATCTGTGAAAACTGGGGAATTTTAAACCGTTATTATTGAGGATTTTAGCACCGATATTCACATCATGTGTCGTACAAAATTCTACAGATGTATATTTTGGGAATACTATTCCACTTATCCATTAACATCAAATAAAGCTAACCGTTATATGAATAAACAACAATTGCGCCCGTTTCAGAATTTAGGAAGTTCATTAACCCTCTACAATTGCATAGTATTTCAAGATTTCCCCTTCTGATTCCACGAGTAAAATAGGACCTTCTTTTTCTATAATTGAAAAAATTTTCGCACCAACAGGTAGCTTATTCGACATTTCATTTTCAAAGTTTGTATCTGTATCATTTCTTTTTTTGATTTCCCCTACTTGCTCGCCTTTTGTTAAAGTTAGTTCTTCAACCCAATCAATGCCAGCCTTATAAATCACACTCTCGAACTGAAATATATCGGCTTCAGGGTCTAATGTTAAAATCTCTTTCGCATCAGGATTTCCTGTACTATGAACTTCTAATTCACCTGTACCTGATGAATTAGAACATCCAAAAGCAGTTAATATTATAAAAATAACCAAACAAAAAAGTAATTTTGATACTCTCAAGTTATCCCTCCTCATGCAATTAGACAGATTAAGGTAAAATAAGTTACCGATTTATCCCAATAATCCGTTTCAATTGTTAATGCATACTATTAAACAAGCCTGCTCCGTTAGTTGAATAACATTATTTCATAATCTTCAATTTATTTTAGCATAGATTTCTCCGATCGTTTTCGAATAACTGAAGTTATTTGTAGTATTAATCATTTGGCACTGTCATTTCCTCCCACGAATAATCTGGTACTGTTGCAATCCATGACGTATCCCCCATGAAATCCATGTCATAAACAATACGGCCAACCGCATCAAATACTTTTTTAGTTTTTCTTTCATCGTTTGTGTCGATGGAATAGATTGTGTCACCCCGTCCGTATCCGAATAGTTTTTCACCTTTTTTAATAACCCCTTCTTGTACTAAACAAAAAACCACTTTCCTGATTTTTTACATCAGTTGAAAGTGGTTTTTTCCCGTTCACAATTACAGCATTTCACCCGTATAGAATGAGCTCGGAAGTCGGTCGAAGTCGTAGTCTTTAAGCTCCTCCAATGTAATATTTGCATGCGAACCTTCATGCACCATCAAATTACTGTTTGTCCCAACATGGACAGATATAACGGGCTTATCAGTCGCATAGGCGTAGCCAAGTTCCCATGCCGTTCCACTGTCTGAATAGTTGCCATGATAAATACCAACGACAACCTCAGCCCACTTAATATGTTTAATATCATCCATAAATGTTTCAATGGACCATTGACGGGAACCTACCTCTGAAGCTGCCGTTTGTCTAAACGGTGAGAAAACTTTCAATCCCTTCTCATCTAAAATTTTCTCGACCTGCTCAAGGTATTCAATCTCCTTATCGTTAAAAAACGGACTCGCTAAATAAACTCGTTTCATTTTCGTCAAACTCCCTTGTGTTTGTTAGTTGATTGCATGGGATGAATCTTCATCTACCTTGCTAATAGTATTCAAAAAGCGTCAACATTTCAAATACAAACAACGGTGATTACTACTGACTCCTTTAATATGCGTCCTACATAGGAAGTAAAAAAGCAAAAATTCACTGTTTGATATCTACTTTCACGTCCTCTTCTATCCAAGATGGGTAAAAATCTAGTTCCAACCGAACAGGACTGGCAAAATTAGATAGCGCTTTGTTCGGTAGTTCAAATTCGATATTCACTTCTCCGGGAGAGATTGTTATTGAACCTGTTACATAGTTATAAGGGTGTGGTATACGTCCCCCATAGTGTATATAAAATTCTTTTTCATTAGCATCTATAAACTTTATAAACCTAACCATATTCATATCGTAATCCTTATCGATTTTTACTGTTAAACTGACATGATTATCCTTTACCTGCAAATTTGAGAATATCGATCGGGAAGGTTGATCAATAATTTTTTCGGATTCCGTATCAATTAGAATATGGGCTTCCTCCTTATCCATCGCTGCGACTTTCCCAAAGGATAATGATAACTTTTTGGGATCATAAAAATAAAAGCTTTCTTTTAATGGGACTACCCATATATTACTTTTCGGTAATGGTTTATAAGCATTTCCGGGGAGAGCAGACCATTTCCTTCCCTTTTCATCCATTAGTTCTAAATCATCAAATGGACGAGCAAGAAGTTTCTTTGTATTATTGGGGTTTTCTTCTATCTTAACGATTGTCCGTATTGGATCAACTATTAATTCTTTCACTGTAAAATGCTGACCTTCAATTTCAACTTCTTTATTCACAACGATATTCTTACTTTCAACTTCCATCTTTTCATATGTGAATGGAATAGTGAAAGTCACTATTTTTTCCCCGTTTTTTAGTCCTATCGCCCAAGAAAGGTTCTTATCATTTGTCACCTTCTCGATATGTTCAGATCCACTGAAAATTTCGTCATCTAAATTCGGAGTTAAGGGTAGGGTGGAATTCATTACCTCAAAGCTATATTTAATATTCGCTTTTGACCATAATCTGAGGTGTTTTAGTTCAAGTGAGCTGACATCCATATCCTCTGTACGGACAGAGTAAAAAATAACCATACCCTTATTGTCTGCAATAACCCCATCAAGGGTTACCGTAATACCGTTCTTTTCTTGAGAGAGATTTAAAGGTTGATAGAAGTCATTTTCAACTGCAGCGGTTAAACCCCTATCTTGATGTATTAGATCAACAATGCGTTCCATCCCTGGAATGGATGCGATCTTGTTGGCGAACGCAGGCGATACAGAGATACTTGTAATAAAAGAGACGAGAAGGATTGCCGCTACTACGATTGACCATGAACTGCGTTTCAGTAATTTCGTTCTTTTTAACAACTGTTCCTTTTTGGCTTTCTCGAATCCACTTTGTACGGCAGAATGCAACTTGTCCTTTGATACTTCGATTTGTCCAATAGATTTCCTTCTCTGCTCCAATTTCCTTTTTTCCTCCTCAAACACGCTTAACCTCTCCCTTCTCTTCAAATCCTGCCCTAAGAGCACGCAATGCCTTATGTAAACGTGTTTTAATCGTTCCTTCGGGGGTATTCCACATCGCGGCGATTTCTTTTATTTTTACGTCTTCAAAATATTTCAAGTGCAATAACTCTCGCTCGTAATCTGATAAATTTAAAAGTGCCTCCTCGACTTCCAAGAAAGTGAAGTCTTCGGTAATTCCCTGTTTCATTAGTATTGTTTCCTCCAACACTTCTCTCCTGCTTTTCTTGAGGACATCTTGACAATAATTCATCATAATTCGGATTAGCCAAGTTTTAAAATAGGCGGGCTGCTTCACCTTTTTTATACTTCGATAGGCCCTATAAGTCACCTCTTGGACGGCCTCCAATGCATCTCCTTCATTTTTCAAATATGAGATAGCTGTTCGATATAATGCTTCTTCATATAAATGCAATAATGCTAGAAATGCTTCTTGTTCGCCTTTAATTGCTTTCTTAACTAGTATTTCCTCACTCAAAACGTCACCTCTTCTACTTTGACCTTAACTATTAGACTTACAACTCAGGAAAAAGTTTTTAGAATTCATTAGATATTTCCAATTCGAAACTGTTGCTTACTATATTGTCAGTATACAATAGCTAAAAAGATACATTAGATGCGTGGTTATAAAGAAGGGTATTTTACTATAATTTTGGTGGGTGGAATAGTGTCCTTGAATGTAATTGTGAAAACCGAAAAGGGATATGGGGTTATGTGATAAAATAGATTATAATGTCGAATAGTGAACTGTGAAGTTAACAGGGGGGTAAAAATGGATATATTCATTCCCATAGGCATAGGTTTCTTAACAAATTTATTCGTTTTCGTTATTTCTAAAGCATTTAAACAAACCACTAAACGATCATTACTGATTTGCCTTTTTTCTTTTTTGGTTGTTTTAATAACAGCATTTATTATTGGTTCTTGGTTAGGAATGGGTATTGGTATAATTAGTTTAGGCATGCTCGTTTTCGTCATTATAGCCGGTCTCAGTACCGCCCTATCGATTATAAAAAATGTTGGAGATTAAATTAATGGGCGCTAATCCTTATTAAATAATTGCGCCTGTTTGTAGAAGTCATCCGTAAATTCAGCTCTAAGGAGTGTTCTAATCTCATTCACTGCTTTTATTGCCTCAGTTGCCCTATCGTGGGATATTTTTTATGTGAAATACTCTAATTTTGCTTCCGGAAAGAACTTTTCCATATAGTCATATAGATGACTTTTTATATCTTCTTCTTCATCCTTTTGGTAAATGTATTTTCCGATTCCATATTTGCCCCATTTATATCTTCGTTTTTCCTCATTTAATTCTAATTTTGTCATGGGATAATTTTTTTCGATAACTCGTTTGGCGGGTTTAGTAAAACGATGTTGAATAAATTCAAAGGTAAGGTCTTTTTTTGCCTCAGGAGGCAATTCCGCTTCTAAACGTTCGAACATATGATAATATCCATCTTGCCAGCCTTCATGTAAATAAATCGGGGCTACGATAAAACCAAGAGGGTATCCTGCTCTCGCAACTTTTCCTGCAGCTTCAATGCGCTTCGCTAAAGGTGAAGTCCCTGGTTCAAAATACTTGATGACATAATCCGCATTCACACTGAATCGAAAACGGGTTTTGCCATTATGCTTAGCGTCCAGTAAGTGATCAACATGATGGAATTTCGTAACAAATCTTAACTTGCCATATTCCGATTCACCAAAATGCTCAATCGCTCGCTTTAATGTATGTGTCAAATGATCAATGCCAACAATATCGGATGTACAGGATGCTTCAAACCGCGTGAACTCCGGTGCTCGTTCTGCCATATAGTTATCCGCAGCATCAAGAATGTCCTCTACATTTACATACGTTCGTATGTATGGTTTATTTCCCATCGTCGTTTGTAAATAGCAATAATGACAATGCCCCATACAACCCGTAGCAAAAGGAATGGCATACTCTGCAGAGGGTTTTGAAGTATCAAACGTAAGCGTTTTTCTAATACCAACTACTAATGTGGATTTGGCAACCCGATATTTCTGAAAATCATTTTCACCTGGCAGATTTCTCACCTGATTATGGGATGTGGTGTAACGGATTTCAACGTCACTTTTATTGAATTTCTCATAAAGTTCTTTGCCTAATGGGTAATTAAGTGCATCTGGTTCAAAGTATACAAGCCTAGGGGTAAATGGCTTATTCATTCAAACGACCCGCAGAGTTATCCCCTAAAAAGTGATTATAGGCTTCGTTCGCATCTTCTTCTGAAGAATAAACGGCCATTTCATCGGATAGTGGGTAATAATCTTCATAGAGAAACAAAGCCAGTTCATCGGAATTTTCGGGATGATTGACAACCGCGGCTGCCTGGACATTTGCAACGTCTTGAGTATGAGGATTTCGGTAGAAAACATAAACAATATCTCCCGCATTATAAGAATTATTCGTTTCCATCAATTCTTCACTCCTTCTACGAATTCCATTTTACTATTACCAATATCTCTGATGTTATCCGCATATAAATGTTTAAATTACAGGACATATAAGAAATTGAAATAGCGTCAAACTTAGAATCCGCCATACCTGATTAAATAGTTGCTGTAAAGGGTAATATATCTCCATATTCGTTAACGGGGTGATGTAATGAAACAAAAAGAATTGGAAACATTAAGAGGGTTAATCAAAGATGTAGACATAGCAATGCTCACTACGGCTTCGGATGAAGGGCTTATTTCCCGTCCTATGAAGACACAAGAAGTAGAGTTTGATGGAGACTTATGGTTTTTCACTAAGAAAGAGACGGATAAATATAAAGAAATTCTCCATGATCAAGAAGTTAATGTAGCATACGCAGGTAAATCCTATGTTTCCGTCCGTGGACGAGCGGAAATCGTGGATGATCTAAATAAGAAAAAGGAGTTATGGAGCAAAGTATATGAGAAAATCATGCAAACTTCGTATGATGATCCTAGCGTAGTGTTAATAAAGATAAAAGCCGAAGCAGCTGAATACTGGGAAACCGGAAGTTTCTCAAAGAAAATTGCCTTTTTCTATAAAAGTATGACAGGGCAAAGTACTGAATCGACAGATATCAATGAAACGATAGAATTAGATAAGTAACAGCAAAATGGGTTGTCTAATTATAGGACAATCCATTTTGTTTTGTTGAGGAATAATTGCAGTCACATTTAAAATAGGAGGAGATTTCGCTAATGCGTTTATGGCATGAAGAATTGATCCCAAAACTTCCAAGACAACAATTACTTGGTCAACATCGGGAGTGCTGCGCTTTACGTGGATTGGGGTGGAAAAAGAAACATGCTACAGTCGATTATGTATTCAAATATTCTCCGTTTAAACTTTATCATTACCATATGAAAGTAATGAATGAGATGAAACGAAGAGGATATCAAAATGATACTATATGGGAAAATCCAGCATATAGGGGGAAAAAGTGTCCGGCTTACGATGAAATAAATGATTCTTTACATGACACCCTTCCGTACCCCGAACACGATGGAAAGTATCTAACTGAATGCCTTGATAATTTGGCTAGGAAGGGCATTCATATTTCCTAATTATAGTGCGACCGTATCATATTCCTATCAAAAGCTACACCTTCAACCAAGACAATAATCTATTCTTTGCCTGAAATTATCAACATTAAAAGTTATCATTAATAAAGCCTGCTCTATAGGAAAAACCCCCACTTCTAGACTCTACTTGGAAAATAATAGTATGGTTTCTTATTGGGGGTTCCGCCCGCCGTTTTCCTCCCATTGAATCACTGCGTATATTTCATCTGTATTCTTGAACGTTATGGGAGCTCCACTTTTTGTGATAACAGATGGACCTTCAATACTCCCTATCTTAACTCCGTTTTGAAAATATTCTGGTCCTGATACTATTTGACCGTGCAATGGCGTTTCTTCGTTATTTATGATAGCTCGCATACTAAAGTAATAAAACTGTGTAGTATTATCACCGGTCTCTGATTTAAAATATAATTTCCCTTTTCCTGAAAAAGTGCTTTTAGGGTTTGTTTCTATCTGATCATTTGGCTTCCAGTGCAAGCTTTCTCCTGAGAGTCTTAAGTGATAGAAATCATTCTGGCTATCTCGATCAACCAAATACATAATAAGGGCTACCAATATTGAAATAATGAATAGCAATATAGGATATACGATTTTATGGACCAAAAGTTTGCTCCCCCCTTACTATTTTTAAACAGACAACTTCTCCCCCTTCCTTGTATAGTCAATCTTCTTTCCTAGACAATTGCCAATCTACCTCCTTTAAATCTGAAGCAAATTGAAACAACTCATTTACGCATATTCCTTCAGGTGAATAATTGGTGAAGGCTTCTACTACCTCTAAGTTATTTTTATTCTCTTTCCACAATGAAGATAGAAATAATGACAAGCTATATGCTGTAAAATTACTCCCGTTTTGTAGTGCCAACTGAAACATGGCAGCGCTTTCTTTGTATTTTCTAATTTTATGAAGCATACAAGCCCCATTATGGAGTAATACAGACATGGATTCCTTAGTTAGCCTTGAACAATTTAAGCCTTCCCAACTTCCCAGCATTCCACTTTCCCTTTTATCCGCTTTTGTATAAATTACTTCTTTAGCTAGATCAGTTAAACGGTTAATATTTTTTAAAGCTTCCTTTAGATGCTCCGATTGGTCTAGGAGAAAAGCTTTCTCCGCTAAAAGTGTATAATACGTAAACTCCGCAAAGAGTGTATTTTCCCAGTCTTTATCTTCTTCTAGTAGCTCTGCCATGTTTGTAATCGGGATTTCGATTTCAAAGAACCTTTTTAGCACTAATAAGGATATAGCGGCTGCACGATGGCTTTCAAACCTGATTGCTCTATTTTCCTTATTTCGAGAGGAGTATTTGCAGGAAAACAAATACCACTTAAACCATTCGTCAAAGTAATCTCCTAAGGATAATGTCAAAGCTTGAGTTGCATCCGAGACAAACCAATGCAATTTATGGGGAAACAAAGCTTGTTTTCCCCATTCTACAAATTCAATATGATTTTCATACACGTCGCGAGGTTTTCGCAAGACAGCAGGTATGTCGGATATATTCCAGTACATCCAACCTGTTTCATCTATTGGTAATGTCTTTGTTTTTTTTATATCACGTAATAGCTCCAATGCTTCTAAGTTCTTTCCGGTTTTTATTAACAAGTCAATTTCTTCATATTCTCCCATTCCCAATCCCCCCATTCATAATGAATCCCTTACCACTACCTGACAAATTATTTATCCTTGCTCATTCCCACCATTGAAAGAATGAGGCCTATAATAACAATAATATACTCAAATCCATTAAGGTCTATATTGTTATCAAGAACTACTATGCCGCCAATCAATGAAACTTGTATTCCGAACAAAATATATTTTTTCCCTGAATCGGTGTTCTTTAACATGACATAAAGTAGATAAGCTGAATAGATCGACAAAGGTAGTACAATTAAAACCAAAACAAAAATAGTAACCATTGGACTCATTTCATCTCCCCATGGATAAGCAGTAGTCTTTTTGTTCTTTATAACACAATTGACGTTATTCTTTACACAAGAATAGCGCCAATTACATGGTTATTATTAAATCTGCAGCGGTGAGTGGTTGTACTGTCTCCATATAGTGTTGTTCACCTAACCAGTATCTTTCTGTGTACTTCTTCAATCTTGCTTGGTAATCCCCCAGGTAAGAATCACGATGTAATACCCTATCCCGTCTTACTTCAAAAGGACAATTCAGGAAAACAACATAATCAAAATAGTACCTCCATTCTTTCCTTTGTAGAAATATACCTTCTATTAGTACGATACTGTCCTTCAATACATCAACCTGTCTCGTGGAAATTAAGTCAGCAGATTTATTATAAAACGGTAAAATTACATGATTTTGTTTATGCAAGGGTTCTAGTAAATTGGTTATCAATCCCTCGATATCCCACTGGAGGTAATAGTATTCGTACCATTCTTCGTAGCCGGTACGATAACGTTTATTCTTTTCAACAATGTGATCATCCAGGTGAAACATGCCGATTTCACAGTTGAAATTTTTGAATTCTCGACTCAACTCTTTGATAAAACTAGTTTTGCCTGCCCCTCCTAAACCATCTATCCCGATTAGTAAAGGGCGGTTTTTATTAGAGCGATTTTTATATTGAGAATATAACGTTTCTGCTGTTTCTTCGACTTTTCTATTCATCATTTTTCTTTATGACCTTTTTAAGTGTTGTATTGATATTAATAAGGGCAATCAAAATAAACCCGAGCATAATAAAAGTTACAATTTCACCTGTAAAAAAAGCCACAATGCCTAAAACTAAAGCATATAACGTATACATCAAGTTATTCATTAAATCCCTCTTTCTAAATAAAAATGTGCCCGATAAGTTTAATTAGATTGTGAAATAAATCCAAGCGAAATAAACGATACCATGATCACAACACCTTTCTTCAACTTTTTACCCTTTCTTCTTCCTTAGCTATCCAGCCCTTTTCATGTGCAGCGCCTCTTTGCCAACATATCAAATATCTTTACAAGCCCATGCATCAATTTCTACTTTAAACGCAGGTGCTGCTAGTGCTACTACATAAATCATTGAAGTATCAGGCTTTGACATTAGTATATCATGGCAACTAAGAATATTTTCAAAACTTTCATTTCAATGATAAATATAGCATTTTTACCTTCAAGTTCGATTTATAAGTTGTATCCAATGAAAATTTTTTCTACCTTTTTCAAATAGCGGAAAAAGTATGTACTTTCAGTGCTTGCTATTGTAAACTTGTGAAGAGTTGATCAAAAGGGAGTTGGAGAATTGAAGCAAGGTATTCACATTAAAATTCAAGATCGTTCAGGACTAAGTGAACGGGAGAAAAACATTCTGCATACGGGTATTCTGAACACAATCGCTTTCGCCGGCTTCGTGGAAGTTGTCAGCAAGAGGGAAGGCGGAGAAGGGACAGCCTTTAATCCGATTGAGGATTGCTTTATCGGATTCACGATGATTTATCAAAAAGCGATTCCTGATGAAATGGCGGAGCAATTGGTTGAATCCATTACGAGAAGACTGACTAACTTCTTTGCCATGAGTGAAATCGAAATGGATGTAAATGTGGAGTTGGCATACTGATATAATATGAAGTACCACCCATCTAACGGGTTGAGTAAGAAGATAGGCTTAGAAAAGTTGTAAAAGAGACTAAGCTTATTAAAAAGCATTTTCGGAAATCCAGCGGGAACTGTCAATATGACTAAAGAGTTCTCGTTATCATGTGATTGTTTCAAAATAAAAAACCACTTTCCTGATCAAACACATCAGTAAAAAGTGGTTTTTGTCGTTTAAATCGAAATTTAGATAGCTAGTACAAAAAATCAAATGAAAATAACCATTTATAGAACATAAATAAGCTAACTTATTTTTTCTTGCCTGCATTGTCACTTACTTTGTTCATTTGTGCCATCATTTGATTAATCTTCTTCTGTGAAGGTTTTTGTCCCATTTGCATCATCATCATACGTAACATTTGCTCATTGATCGGTGGGTTTTCTTTCAAATATTTCATCATATATTGACGTGCAATGAAAAATCCGAGGGCCACACCTGCGATTAACGCGACGACGGCAATGAGGATTACCCAAATCGTGCTCATCCGCTTTACCTCCTTCACTACCGTGATTCGAGAATACTCTACCATGTTGGATTATACAACAAAGAGGCCGCGGATAGCAATGACTGGCAGTAAATAATTCTATATTATGAAGAAAAACGCCTAGAATAAGAAAGTCCGTTCATCCCTGAGCTGGTTTTCCTGTTTGACAGGCTTCAGCCAGCCCCACTCGCCACGCTCGTCCATCACTGCAAAGAAACGATCATCTGACCCAGACAAAGCGACAAACAGGTCCAAATCCAACATGCGTGAGCCGTCACAATACGCTTGTACAGAATAAGGGGTCAGCGAAATATGAATAGAGCCTTTCATCGGATGGGACAATTTATATTCTCCCTCATCACTTTCGACCGTCGTAAAACTTTTTCCCAAATTGCTAAGGATTGCTTGGTCAATCGCGGATTCTTCGATTTCATCACATAAATAACGGACTTCCTGCAAAGGCTGCTCCTGTGCATGATCCTTGAGCAGATCATAGAGAAGCCCTTCCCTCCCCAGGATGAATGATTGGTATCTCTTTTTCACTTTATAAATATCATAAGTTCTCATGACCGTACCTCCTTTTACATAGTCTATCCCAACCAAAGTAAGAAGTTTGTCAAAACACGGTAAAGAAAGGCACTATTGTTGTCGAAAGTTTCCCAATAGTGGGTCAAACACTACTTTTAAAAAACCGCCCGGAATAATTAGTCTTCCGACATTCCGAAGCGGTATGGATTAGTTACGTCTGATAATCGTTTTCATTTCACGAACTATGTTTTCTTCAGTGAAACCATATTCCGCAATAACCTTTTCCCCTGGAGCGCTCGCCCCAAACGTGTCGATTGCGATGACTCCGCCTTCGTCTCCCACATACTTATGCCAGCCGAGGGAAGCACCCATTTCAATGGATAGGCGTTTTTTCACTGTTTTTGGCAGTACGCTTTCTTTGTATTGCTCATCTTGCTGCTCGAACAAGTCCCATGAAGGCATTGATACGACTGCGACATCAATTCCCTCTTCTTGGAGTTTCGCTTGAGCTGCAACGGCGAGGTTCACTTCCGAACCTGTTGCAATCAAAATGCCGTCTGCTGTTTCTTTGTTAGCAGGTGAAACTGTATAGGCACCGCGTTGCACGCCATCCATTGCAAGCGCCCCGGATTTCGGCAACACTTTCAAATTCTGACGGGATAACACTAGAACTGTCGGTCTGTTTTTCGAAGAGACCGCAATATTCCATGCAGCGGAAGTTTCATTGCCATCTGCTGGGCGGATGACTGTTAATCCCGGCATGGAACGCAAGGATGATAAATGTTCGATCGGCTCATGCGTCGGACCATCTTCGCCAACTGCGACGCTGTCATGTGTAAACACGTATGTGACAGGCATTCCCATTAGAGCGGATAATCTGATAGCCGGTCTGACATAGTCGCTGAACACGAAGAATGTTCCGCCGAACACATGCAAACCGCCGTGAAGCGCCATCCCGTTTAAAGCAGTACCCATTGCAAATTCACGGACGCCGAACCAGATATTGCGGCCGCTGAAGTCCCCTGGAAGGAAATCTCCTGCGCCTTTAATCGTCGTCTTATTGGAACCTGCAAGGTCTGCACTTCCTCCGAAGAAAGAAGGTAACACTTCTGCAATCGCATTGATTGCGTCACCGGATGCAGAACGGGTTGCGTGTGAAGAACCTGCATCATAAGTCGGAAGCGCTTCTTGAAGCCCTTCAGGCATTTCGCCTTTGATGGCAGCTTTCAATTGTTGTGCAAGATCAGCATGTTCGCTCTCATAATTTGCAAACAGCTCATTCCATTCCTGTTCTTTTTTGGCGCCCAATTCATCAGTCGCCTCTTTGAACGTCTCATAGACGCCCTCAGGCACACAGAAATCCTCTTCATACGTCCATTTGTAGTATTCCTTCGTCAACTTCATCTCGTCTTCTCCAAGAGGAGCTCCATGGACGTCGGCTTTTCCGGATTTATTCGGCGCGCCGTATCCGATGACTGTCTTCACTTCGATGATTGTCGGACCGCCCGAATTGCCTTTCGCCTCTTCAATCGCCTTTGAGATGAGGCCGATATTGTTGCCGTCTTCTACACGGATATAATTCCAGCCGTATGATTCGAAGCGTTTACGGATATTTTCCGTGAATGACATATCTAGATCTCCGTCTAAGGAGATGTCATTGCTGTCATAAAGTACGATCAATTTTTCTAATTGCAGATGGCCAGCAAGGGAAATTGCTTCTGCTGCCACACCTTCCATAAGGTCTCCGTCACCGCATAGCGCGAATGTATGGTGGTCAACAACGTCAAATCCTGGACGGTTATAAGTTGCTGCCAGATGCTTTTCAGCCATTGCCATTCCTACAGCCATTCCGATTCCCTGTCCGAGCGGACCTGTTGTCGCTTCAACACCGACAGTGTGGCCGTATTCCGGATGGCCAGGTGTTTTTGATCCCCATTGGCGGAAATTCTTCAATTCCTCCATCGGCAATCCGTAGCCGCTCAGGTGAAGCAAGCTATATAACAGCATGGAACCGTGACCTGCCGAGAGGACAAAACGATCGCGGTTGAACCATTCAGGATTCGAAGGGTTATGATGCATATGTTTTGTCCAGAGGGTGTAAGCCATCGGGGCAGCTCCCATCGGTAATCCCGGGTGGCCGGAATTCGCCTTTTCGATTGCATCGATGGATAACGTCCTTATCGTATTTATTGCTAATTGGTCAATCTTTTCGGTCATTCAGAACATCCTTTCCCACGCTTTATCTTGTAGTTGAAATTGTAATACCATCTATAGTGTAGTCAATAAATAGATGAAATACAATCCATCCTATGTTCGGTTGATCAGTTCAGGAACTTCTTGCTGCGTGCATCTTTCACTTTGTCAGGGGTGACATCGTTGCCTTGTGGGTCGATCACTTTGACACTCTCGATTGTGTCACGCATGGATGAGCGGAATGTTTCCAAGTATTCTTTGCGTAGTTGGGTTTGTTCTTTTGCTTCTTCGATTGATAGGCCGATTGTTTTTGACTTTTTCGACAGTTCGTTGATGCGTTTAATTTTATCTTTTGATAACATCGAAATTCCTCCTGTAATGTTGTCCAGCATTAAATTGTTCACGGGATTTCCACTTCAGGTGGACGCTTTCCAATCGAACAGCGAAGGGTTCGATTTGCCTCAATTTCTGCGCTTTTTGCAGAAATTAAGGCAGCCTTCTACCCCCTGCTCGTAACGCTGCGCTTTTACTCGCAAAAGCCGTTCTACGTTACGGCTTTCGCTGGAGTCGCCACCTTCCGTTTTATTCCTTAAAGATTCTTAATAATAGAACCAATTCACAATAAAAGTGGAGCTCATTAAAACTATACTTTGAAGGTATACAAAAAGAGCAGGAAGTGCAACAAATCAGCCTTCCTGCTCTAGTTCATATTCTTTATATCGACGGTGGACCGTTGCTTTGCTGACGTTATGGCCGAGCCCTTTTAATACGCCGGCGATTTCTTCAAAGGTAAGCCCCTTTTGCCTCAATGACACGATTTCACTGATTGGAACTTCTATCCGTTCGCGTCCTTCAAGGTTCCCTTTATTTTTCAAGTTCTTTTCTGGTCTGTAGCCATCGCGGACAGCCCGCCTCATGCCCCTCCGGATTTTGGCGTTGTGCAGTTTGCGTTGGTACTCTTCGACAATCGCCAATATTTCCAGGAGCATCGTATCCATTTCATTTAATTTCAACGCGCCGTTATCATGATTTGTAATAACAGCAGTATTTGTCTTGGCAAGCAGGTGCAGGATGGCCACCCTGGCGTTCCCCCTTCCAAGTCTTGTTTCATCTTGTATAAGCACTGCGTCAATCTTTTCATCTCGGATGCAGTCCAGTAAGTCTAGCAATCCTTCCCGGTCCATATCGTAGCCGCTATGTTTTTCCTTAAATATATGTACGGGCTTCAGCCCAAGCTCATCTGCAAGCTTCTTCAGTTCCTCTTCCTGCCTGGATAAGGAAGCAACTTGAGAATCTTTTTCGGTGCTGACACGGCAATATAGGGCGCATGTCTTCATTTTCCCCATCACTTTTCCTCTCCTGCCAATTCGGTCATCATAGGGTTGGGCATGATTGGATCGATTTCAGGCAATTTCAATGTTTCTCCGGTTTTTATCGTAGTAGACTCCATATCATTCAGTTTCATTACTTTCGCTATCCATTTCTCCGTAGAATCGTTTTGTGAATAGCCCTGTGCCAATCCCCAAAGTGTATCGCCCTCTACTATTGTAACTTCAACATATGAATTTGCAGCTGATTTCGCTTCTTTTAAAACGCCTACAATCGTGAAAGCGGTGCAAAGTATGACAATCAATAGAATAAAGCCGTATTTTTGAATGAAATTCATATAAAACCCCTCCAAGAATGTTTGTTCGGAATACTTGTTCCCATTATAGGATACGTATTTTTAGAAGTCAACAAAATTTTCGAACCTTTGTTTGCCATTCATCCGAACACCTGTTATACTCTTTGTAAGAAACAATTGCGGTTGCGGACATTCGTTCGTATGATTGCTAATTATTGAATCTACTAATTGGAGGGGTGGAAAGATGAAGAAAATTTCAAAGAGACAGCAGGATATCCTATCTTTTATTAAAGATGAAGTGAAACTGAAAGGATATCCACCTTCCGTGCGTGAAATCGGTGAGGCTGTCGGCCTGGCGTCAAGCTCAACCGTGCATGGTCATCTAGCCAGACTGGAAAGCAAAGGATACATTCGCAGGGACCCGACAAAACCGCGGGCGATCGAAGTACTGGATCCGGAAGGTTTGACGGCGCTGAAAGCAGGTGTAGTCCATGTCCCGCTTGTCGGGAAGGTAACTGCCGGCTTGCCGATCACCGCAATTGAAAACATCGAGGAATACTTCCCTTTGCCAGATACGTACGGGACATCCGATGATAAACTATTCATGCTAGAAATTGTGGGTGATAGTATGATAGAAGCTGGAATTTTAAATGGGGATTATGTCGTTGTCAAGCAGACACACACTGCCAATAACGGAGAAATTGTAGTAGCTATGACAGAAGAGGACGAGGCGACGGTGAAACGGTTCTTCAAAGAAAAGGATTACTTCCGTTTGCAGCCGGAAAATGAATCGATGGAGCCGATTATCGTCAATTCAGTTTCCATACTTGGAAAAGTTGTCGGCGTCTACCGTCAAATTCATTGATGAAATATAATTAAATGGGACTGCCACGGAAACTCGATTTGTCGATTTTCCGTGGCGGCCTTTTTTGTATTGGGATGGAGATCTTGAGCGTTTGGCGCGTTTTATGAGCACTTAGCAGGATTTGTGAGCGCTTGGAGCGTTTTATGAGCACTTAACCGGATTTATGAGCGCTTGACGCGTTTTTATGATCACTTAGCCGGATTTATGAGTGCTTGATACGTTTTATGATCACTTAGAAGGATTTATGAGCGCTTGACGCGTTTTATGAGTGCTTGGCGGGATTTATGAGCACTTATACCAATAGGTTGGGCTGTCCAGAAAGTTAGTGAAAATTAACCTCTCCG
>NZ_LQYA01000140.1:18445-34831 GCF_001531445.1 Sporosarcina koreensis | reverse complement strand
AAATACCCGCCGCTTTTACGTGTTCATAGGTTAGTCCGCCTTGCACATATGCCGTATATGGCGGGCGTATCGGGCCGTCAGCTGTAAGTTCGATGCTCGAGCCTTGTATGAATGTCCCAGCCGCCATGATTACATCATCCGAATAGCCAGGCATATAAGATGGTTCAGGTGCATAATGCGCATTTATCGGCGAGTTCTCTTGGATTGTCCGACAGAATGCGATCATCTGCTCAGCATTGCCGAAATTGACGGACTGTATCAAATCAGTCCGTGCAGCCGAATAATGTGGTGTTGTGTCGAACCCGAAGCCATCAAGGAAACCTGCTGTGAAAAAGGCGCCTTTCACAGCTTGACTGACGACATGAGGCGCAATGAAGAAGCCTTGGTACATTTCCAGCAGCGTATCTAGTGATGCACCTGCTTCCGCTCCAATTCCTGGTGATGTCATACGATAGGCACATTTTTTTACAAGGTCTGCACGTCCAGCGATATATCCACCGGTTCTAGCAAGCCCTCCACCTGGATTTTTGATGAGCGATCCTGCCATCAGATCAGCACCTACTTCAATAGGCTCTTTCGTTTCCACAAATTCCCCATAGCAATTATCAACAAATACGATAATTTCAGGATTGACCGATTTGACATAGCGGACCATTTCCCCGATTTCTTCGACATGGAACGAAGGACGGTCCGAGTACCCTTTTGAACGTTGAATACCAATCATTTTCGTCTTGCTATGGATATTTTTCTTCACTTCTTCGAAATCGACAGAGCCGTCCTCTTTCAGATCGATATGTTTGTATGTGATTCCATAATCAATGAGCGATCCCGTATCTTCACCGTTACCCGATACGATCGATTCTAGCGTGTCGTACGGTTTGCCTGTTATGTATAGGAGTTCATCCCCTGGCCGCAGCACGCCAAACAAACTCAGTGAGATGGCATGTGTGCCGGAGATGATCTGGTTTCGAACGAGACAGGCTTCCGCTCCGAACGTATCCGCATATACTTGTTCAAGCACATCTCGGCCGCTGTCATCATATCCGTAGCCTGTCGAGCCAGTCAGATGAAAGTCACTTACCATATTTTTTCGGAAGGCAGCCAGTACTTTCCGCTGGTTGAAAAAAGCCGTCTTTTCAATGTCTTTAAAATAAGGGGCCAGTTTTTGTTCAGTCGCTTCCGCCTTCATTTCGATTTCAGAAGCAAATTCATGTATCATCATTTCAATTTCCTCATTCCTACATGTAGTCACTATCATATCTTATCAGTCTCATGGAATAGGTCAATGGAAAACGATCGGTATTGGCGGTGTCCATATTTTGATATACAATATGAATTGTTTGACTTAATTCAGCGGAAGTCCCCACTTCTGTTAGTTGAGGGATGAATATAGAAATACCAACGGTTCAGTGGGAGTTCAAAACTTGGCTGAATTAAGTTAAGCCTCCGGCGGATGTCACAGATTTTTAGGGGAGTTTATCGAGCAAGCTCGATAAAAAATCTGGACGCAATTACGCCGAGGCGTAATTGATTTTGAGGAGGAGCATAATTGGCTTGGGAAGTTTTCAGTTTTATCGGTACTGCGGCTTTTGCCATTTCCGGTGCGTTAGTTGCACAAGAAGAGAAATATGATATTTTCGGCGTCTATATTTTGGGGATGGTTACAGCATTCGGTGGCGGGGCAGTGCGGAATGTACTTCTTGGGCTGCCGGCATCCGTATTATGGAGTCAGAATTTCCTTTTCATTGTTGCGTCCATTTTAATAACTTTCATTTTCTTTTTTTCAAAAACGATCATTAATCATTGGAATCGATGGGGTACGTATTTTGACGCCATCGGATTAGCGGCTTTTGCCATTCAGGGGGCAATGCTAGCGGTCAATATGAATATGTCGCTGTTCGCAGTAATGGTTGCTGCCGTGTTGACAGGTGCAGGCGGAGGAGTGATTCGAGATCTACTAGCTGGCAGGCGCCCTCTCGTCTTTAAAAGAGATATTTATGCAGTTTGGGCGGCTGGTGCTGGATTTTTTGTTGGTATCGGACTTCACGGGAATGATTGGGCATTATATGCATTGCTCGTAGTTGTGGCGACTTTACGCATCCTTTCGTACCGCTATCACTGGGAGTTGCCTCGGAGTGATTCCTAAATAAACCCATTGGAAAAAGGAACAGGCATGATGACCTGTTCCTCCATTGGGACATATGTTTCTATGCTTCGTCCTTTAACACTACCAGTTTTGCAGGCACATACGTCGAAATAGCATGCTTGTAAATCAATTGCTGCTTACCGTCCGATTCCAATAGAACGGTGTAATTATCATATGATTTGATAAGACCTTTCAACTGAAAACCATTCAATAAGAATACAGTGACAAACGTGTTATTTTTGCGTAATGAGTTCAAAAAGGTTTCTTGCATATTGCCTTGTGACATACACCCCAGCCTCCAATTGCTTCTATATTTCTCTTGCCTTTTTACTTATTCGATTCAACCTCATCAAAATCCTTCAAAATCGTTAAAATTCCATCCACAATTTTTTCTTTGTCCGAATTTGCATCGAACCAGGAAATGTCCACTTTGTTTCGAAAATACGTCATTTGACGTTTCGCATAGTGGCGAGTATGTTTCTTGATCAGCTCTACGGCTTCTTCCAGTGAAATCAAGCCTTCAAAATGTTGATATAACTCCTTATATCCGATTGCTTGAATGGACTGGACACCGCGGATGCCATTTTTCCACAAGCCTTTCGCCTCTTCCAGCAAGCCATCCTCCATCATTTGATCCACCCGTAGATTGATCCTCTCATAGAGAACCTCCCGGTCCAATGTAAGGCCAACAATCAGATGTTCAAAAACGAGTGCTTCACCAGCCCCTTGCTCATGCTCGTTTTTCGTTTTCCCCGTCACTTCAATGATTTCAAGTGCCCGGATCAACCGCCGATGGTTATTCGGATGGATTTTTTTCGCACTGGAAGGGTCCAAATGCTGAAGACGGTTATACAATCGCTCTGCGCCGCCTTCCGTTTCCATTTCTTTTTCCAGTTCAGCTCTGACCTCTTCATCCCCGGCCTCTTCAGTAAATCTGAAATCGAATAGGACTGACTGGATGTACAAACCGGTCCCGCCGACGATGATCGGCTGCTTACCTCGGCTTCGGATATCTTCAATACATTTCCTCACCACCGATTGGTATTCAGCAACGGAGAATGGATCTGTCGGTTCCTTGATGTCGAAAAGATGATGAGGAATCCCTTCCTTTTCATCCTCTGTGATTTTTGCAGTTCCGATATTTAAACCTTTATATACTTGCAACGCGTCGCCATTGATAATTTCTCCATCGAGCCTTTTTGCTAGTTCAATGCTCAGCGATGTTTTGCCCGATGCGGTCGGTCCGACAATTGCGATGACTTTATCTGATTGTTTCATCCTTCTTTTATCCAATCCTTTATAAAATGAAATACTTGTTGCCGATTCACTTCGTTCAGCATTTCATGACGGCCGCCTTCATATAGCATGACAGTAATATTGTCGATACCGAATTCGGTAAATTGCCGTGCCGCCTGCCAAATGCCTTTTCCTTTATTGCCGACAGGATCGTCCGTGCCGGAAAGAAGTAGAATCGGCAATCCGTTTGGTATTTGCCGGATACAGTCCGGGTCATTTATTTTTGCCAGCCCGTCGAACAAATCGATGAAAAAGCGGGTTGTTGGCACGAAACCGCATAACGGGTCATTGATATATTTCTCAACCGTTTCTTTGTCTGACGTTAGCCAATCGAAGGGCGTTTTCGGTGAATCGACTACTTTATTGAACCCGCCGAACACTAATTTATTTATGAAATAATCCGGCTCGTCAAATTTTGTTGCCTTGCCTTTCAACAACGCCAGTGCTTGTCCTCCGATTCGGCTCACTCCTGGATCACCTGCAGTGCCTGAACAAATAAGTTTGTCAAGTTCTCTTCCAAATCTTTGCGCATACCTTCTTGCGACGAATGACCCCATGCTATGTCCGAAAAGGATCACTTTTGGGGCTTGGAATTTGTCCCGGTAAAAGCCGATGATTTCATGCGCGTCTTCAACAATTCGATCGAAACCGGACGCATCGCCGAAATGGCCTAATTTCCCATTTATAGATGCTGTCTGACCATGTCCGCGATGGTCGTGCCCGGATACGGCGAAACCTTCTCCTAAGAGGTACGTTATGAACTCTTCATAACGTACTATATGCTCCGCCATGCCATGCAGAAGATGAATATGTGCAATCGGTCGTTCCTCGGGTTGTACGTAAACCGTATGAATCGAAAAACCATCTGACATCGTGAGCGTCAGCTCATTCAAACGCGCTCACCGACCTTTCCCTCGGCTTCTTTTATATGTTGCTCCAGTTGGGATAGGTAACGCGCTTTTGTTGCTTCTGTATAAGATAGGATGGCTCCCATATAGTCTGTCACCGCTTCTTTATACAGTTTGACATACGCGATGTTGAAAAAGATATCACCCTTTCTCCGTATGAAAAAGTCAGACGGCGTCATTGCCATTTCATAATGGATTGCATAGAGGATTTCAGCTTTCCATGCGGGAGGCAATACTGTGTTTTCTGTTGAAACGGCACTGATATAGTTCAGAACGTGATCGACATTCGTTCCATACAAGGAGGCGAGCATCTTTCCTTCTTCCTTGGCGAGTCCGTATAATTCGGCTTCATTGGATTTACTTTCAAGGAAAATGGCGAACTGTTCCTCACTTTCAAAATCGCCTCCAGACAGTAGGAGGTGTTCTGTTATACATGGACCGAACGACGTAGTTGGAAATCGCTTCTCGACATGATCGACGACAGTTTCTGCCATTTTACGGTAGCCGGTCAATTTACCGCCTGCAATTGTGATCAATCCCGTACCCGCTTCCCAAATTTCATCTTTGCGCGAAATTTCGGATGCGTCCTTCCCTTCCTCGTAAATAAGCGGCCTCACACCTGCCCAAGTCGATTCGATATCGTTACGTCCTGCGTTGACGGAAGGGAACATATAATGAAGTGAATCAAGAAGATAGGAAATGTCCTCTTCAGTCGCAACAGGGTTAGTCCGATCCCCATCAAAAAAAGTGTCAGTTGTGCCGATATAGGCTTTATTGCCTCTCGGTATGGCAAATATCATCCTTCCGTCCGGCGCATCAAAATAAATCGCTTGACGTAATGGAAAAATCGCCTGATCTATGACAATATGTGTCCCTTTCGTCAGCCGGAGACGTTTATCGTTTGATACTTCATCCTTCTCCCGCACTTCATCCACCCAAGGACCTGTGGCATTGACAACAACAGAGGCGCTGATATCCAACGACTCGCCGGTAAGCGTGTCCCTGGCTGCTAGCCCCGATACTTTTCCGTCATGATAGTGAAATTGCTCTGCTTTCATGTAATTCAAGCAAAGTGCACCTTTTTGAGCAGCTTTTTTCAAAACTTCAATCGTCAGCCGCGCATCATCCGTCCGATATTCGACGTAATACCCGCCGCCAAGCAGTCCTTCTTCCCTGATTAACGGCTCCATAGCAAGCGTTTCTTCGGCCGACAGCATTTCCCGTCGCTCCTCTTTTTTCACACCCGCCAGCTTATCATAGACGAATAATCCTGCGGACGTTGTCAGCTTTCCGAATGAACCGCCTTTATGGAAAGGGAGAAGCATACGCTCGGGCTCAGTCACATGAAGGGCATTGCGATATACGATATCCCTTTCCTTGCCGGTTTCAGAAACGATTTTCAACTCCATTTGTTTCAAATACCGCAAGCCGCCATGGATGAGTTTCGTCGATCGACTTGATGTACCCGCCGCAAAATCCTGCATGTCGATCAAGGCGACGGATAATCCCCTTGTCACCGCATCCAACGCTATGCCGGCGCCGGTGATCCCACCTCCGATGACAAGCAGATCAAACTGATAGTCGCGCATGAACTGTTTCACTTTCGGTCTTGTGATCGATGATAACATTCTTCGCTCTCCTCCAGTCAAGATTTGAATAGCCGAGCCGCCTGAACCGCCTTTTTCCAGCCGTTGTATAGAGCATCACGCTCTTCCACTTCCATCTTAGGTGAATAGGTCCTATCACCAGCCCATAATGCTTCGACGGATTCGCAAGATTCGAAAAATCCGGTTGCAAGCCCCGCAAGATAAGCCGCTCCAACTGCTGTCGTTTCCAAATATGCCGATTGCTCCACTTCGATCTGCAGCAAGTCACTTTGGAATTGCATAAGGAATGTATTCGCGACAGCGCCGCCGTCAACTCGTAAAATATCGATATCGATACTAGCGTCCTTTTCCATCGTCAACAGCACGTCTTTCGTTTGGTATGCCAGCGATTCAACCGTCGCCCGTATGAAATGCTCTTTTTCCGTACCCCTAGTCAACCCGAACACAGCCCCTCTCGTATCCGAATCCCAATACGGCGTCCCTAGCCCTACGAATGCCGGCACTACATAAACACCGTCCGTGGATGCTATGCGGTTCGCGTACGTTTCTGAATCTGATGCCTTGTTGATCATACGCATCCCGTCCCTGAGCCATTGGATAGCGGAGCCTGCAACGAACACACTGCCTTCGAGCGCATATGTAATCTTGCCATCCAGCCCCCAGGCAATCGTTGTCAGAAGTCCATTATCGGAAGTCACTGGCTGCTCCCCCGTATTCAACAGCATGAAGCAACCTGTTCCGTACGTATTTTTAGCCATGCCTTCATGAAAACATGCTTGCCCGAACAAAGCGCATTGCTGATCGCCTGCTGCTCCGGCAATCGGGATGGAAGCGCCGAAAAATACAGATGGATCGGTATGTGCATAAATTTCGGAGGACATCTTAACTTCTGGCAACATGGCCATCGGGATACCCAATAGTTCGCAAATGTCTTTATCCCACTTCAGTTCATGGATATTGAAAAGCATCGTCCGTGAAGCATTAGAGTAGTCGGTTACATGGACTGCCCCATTTGACAGCTTCCATATAAGAAACGAATCAATCGTCCCAAAGAGCAGCTCCCCTCTTTCTGCCCGCGCTCGTACTCCTTCCACTTCATCAAGGATCCATTTCACTTTCGATCCGGAAAAATAGGGATCAAGCTGCAAACCCGTCTTTTGACGGATGCTCTCTTCCTTCCCGGCTTTTCTCAATTCATCGATAATAGCCTGCGTCTGTCGTGATTGCCAAACGATTGCGTTGTAGACAGGTTGTCCAGTCGTTTTGTCCCATATGACTGTCGTCTCCCGTTGGTTTGTAATGCCGATTCCATCGATATCTTCCGGCTGATGTCCGCTTTCGGTTAAAACCGAAGCGATGACAGATAAGACGGAGCCCCATATCTCACTAGCATTATGCTCCACCCAACCCGGCTTAGGGAAAATCTGCCTGAATTCTCGCTGCGCGGTATGCACAATCTCGCCTTTCCGATTGAAAAGGATTGCCCTCGTACTTGTCGTGCCTTGGTCGATCGTTAATATGAACTCCCCCATTGTCTACCCTCTCCCTTGTTCAGCTATAGGATTCCTACAAAAAACAAATATACCGCCACTTATGCATTACATTACCCTCTTAAACATCTTTTCAATTTCATAAGTCGAAAAATGGATGAGGACCGGTCTTCCATGTGGGCATGTATATGGATTTTCCGCAAGCGACAAATCGTTTAGCAGCCTTTCCATATCTGCAATCGTTAAATAATGATTCGCTTTGATGGAACGTTTGCAGCTCATCATGATCGCTGTCTCTTCCCGCAGTTTGCCGATATCGGTTCTCCGATTCGTCAGCACTTGCTCTATTAAATCTTCGATAAGAGACGACGCTTCTCCTGCTGGAAACCATGCGGGATATTCCTTAACTGTGTAAGAGGAAGGACCGAATTCCTCAAGAAAGACGCCTACTTCATTCAGCGCTTCCCGATTCTCTTCAATTTTCACCATATCGTCGCCTGAATAATGGAAGATGAGCGGCATTAACAGCAACTGCCTTTCATCCATTTCCACTCGATTCAGCTTATCCCTGAAGAATTCATACTTGATCCGTTCTTGGGCAGCGTGCTGATCGATCATGTAAAATCCGTCTTCATTTTGAGCAACAATATACGTGCCATGGACTTGGCCCACAGGTACGAGCGACGGGAATCTTTTTTCCTTCTTTTCGATCGTTTCAGGAGCAGGTATTATCTGTGCTTCCGGCTCTTCTGTTTCTTCTCGGACTTCCATTACTTTTTCGGGCTGAACCGTTTGCAAAGTCGCTTCTTCCACGGGTTCGTATACGGTCTGAATCGGTTTCGCCTCCAAAGCATCGATCTTACTCTCCGGCTCTACTTGCTCAACTTCCACCTTCTTTTGTTCAACTTCCGATTCCTTTTGCACACTTGCCGACTGGAATTCATTCCAGATCGTCACTTGCTCGGACGGCATCCTTTTGACAGGTTCCCGCTTTATAGCATCCGGAACGATAATTGACCGTTTCACCGCTTCGCGGACAGATGATTTTATAAGGGCAAACAGCTCGCCCTCTTTGCTTAGCCGAATATGCTGTTTGGAAGGATGGACGTTGACATCCGTTAAAAATGGATCTGTTTCTACGTTGATGACCGAAATCGGGAAGCGTCCGATCGGCAAATAAGTGTGCAAGCCATCGAGTACTGCCTGGTTCGCAGCATAGCTTTTCACCCATCTTCCGTTGACGATGAGGGTCATATAGTTTTTCGATGCCCTTGTCATTTCGGGCAATGTGACGTATCCATCCACTTTGAAATCGGCATTTTCTCCAGCAAATGGCACCATCTTCCGCGCGACCGCCATGCCGTAAATATCTGTAAGGACCTTCCGCCGATCCCCGCTGCCAGACGTATGCAGGACAATCTGGCTATGATGGGACAGCTTAAAAGAGATATGGGGATGGCTAAGCGCTAGGCGGTTGACAAGATCTATCGTGTGGCCAAGCTCGGTCTGGATCGTTTTCATATACTTCAGCCTGGCTGGTGTGTTATAGAAGAGTTGCGATACTGTCATATCGGTCCCTTTTCTGAATGCTGCATTTGACTGCTTGAGAAGGTTACCGCCGTCTAGCTGCACTTCCGTCCCTTCTGTTTCACCATCAGACGTAAAGAGGCTGACCTTGGATACGGAAGCGATACTGGCGAGCGCCTCCCCTCTGAATCCTAAAGTCCTAATCCGAAACAGATCGTGCTCATTTGATATTTTGCTCGTTGCATGGCGCTCAAATGCAAGGACGGCATCGTGACGTGACATCCCTTTTCCATTATCGGTCACCCGAATGGACGTGAGACCTGCTTCTTCAAGCGCAATTTCAATCGATGTGCTGTCCGCGTCAATCGAGTTCTCGACCAATTCCTTCACAATCGAGGCCGGTCGCTCGACGACTTCCCCTGCGGCAATTTTATTGGATAATGAATCATCCATGACTGAAATGATATCCATTGGATCCCTCCTTATATCTGTTCGTCGTAGAAATGAATTTCAATAGGCAATGGGACGTAAACGTTCAGTCCGCTTTAGTAGATGTGCTTAATTGTTTTTGCCAATCAAGGATCAAGTTCATTGCCTGCATCGGCGTCATATTCAATAAGTCCGCCTGTTTCATCTGCTCTAAAACATCTTTGTCCGCTTCCGATATTGCATCGGTTTCTTCCTTCAAGTCGAAGAACGTCAATTGCTCGGATGCCGAAGAAGCGGCAGCTGTCTGTTCTCCGCTCTCAAAAACGTCTAGCAGCTCTTTCGCGCGGACAACGATTCCTTCCGGAAGGCCGGCCAATTGTGCAACATGGATCCCGTAGCTTTTATCCGCCGGACCTGCCATCACTTTGTGGAGGAAGACAACTCTCCCCTCCTGCTCCATCGCGGCAACATGGACATTTACGAGCTTTTCCAAATCCATGTCGAGCTTAGTCAGCTCGTGATAATGTGTTGAAAACAATGTGTTTGCACCGATTTCATCATGGATGAATTCCATCATCGCCTGCGCAAGGGACATTCCGTCATACGTCGACGTCCCTCTGCCGATTTCATCGAAGAGAAGCAAGCTATTCTCGGTTGCATTAGAAATAGCATACTTGGATTCCATCATTTCCATCATGAATGTACTTTGGCCGGATGCAAGATCATCCGCCGCACCAATCCTTGTGAAAATCTGATCAGTCACAGGTAAAGTAGCGGACTCGCAAGGCACATAACAGCCGATTTGGGCCATGATGACCGTCAAGGCGACTTGTCGCATGAATGTACTTTTACCGGACATGTTCGGACCGGTGATGAGCAGCATGTTTGCCTCTTCGGTCAATGTGCAGCTGTTCGGCACGTATAATGAATGATCCATCATCTTTTCGACCACAGGATGTCGTCCGTTTTTAATTTCCAATGCCCGGCCATTATGGAATTGCGGCTTGACGAAACGTTGCTTCTCCGACACCTCCGCGAATGACAGCAGGACATCCAGCTCAGAAAGGACTCCCGCCAATTGTTGGACTCTCCGAATATGGTTTTTCATTTCATCACGCACCGTGCAGAAAAGGGAATATTCAAGTTCCTGACCTTCCGCTTCGGCGTTCAGGATCAGGTCTTCCTTTTCCTTCAACTCGGATGTGATATAGCGCTCTGCATTGGCTAGCGTCTGCTTACGTTCATAGCGGCTCAAATCCGCCAGATGGATATTGGATTTTGTAATTTCAATGAAATACCCGAAAATGCGGTTGTAACCGATCTTCAAGTTTTTAATGCCTGTACGTTCCCGTTCCTCGCGTTCAAGTCCCGCAAGCCATTCCTTTCCGTTTCTGGATGCATCCCTGTATTGGTCCAACTTTTCGTGATAGCCGTCTTTGATGATGCCGCCTTCTTTCACAGAAAGAGGTGGATTCTCCGCAATCGACGCCTCCAAAAGAGAGAGTGCTTCTGAACACGGATCAATCTGTTCAGAAAATCGTTGCAGCCGTTCGTGGCCGGACTGCTGTAAAGCATTTTTCAAATGGGGCACCTTTCGAAGGGAATTTCGCAACTGCGCTAGATCCCTCCCGCTTGCACTTCCCATAGAAATCCTTCCTGACAAACGTTCAAGGTCATATACTTCCTTTAAGGAGGTTTTCAAATCATCACGAAGGAAATAGTCTTCGATCAAGTCGGATACGATTGAAAGCCTGTCCTCGATCGCAGTCCTGTCGGCTAGTGGCTGATGGATCCATATTCTCAATTTACGAGCGCCCATCGCCGTTGACGTCTCATCCAAAAGCCAGAATAGCGTTCCGTCTTTGCTTCCATTCCGGATCGATTGAACGAGCTCAAGATTGCGCATCGAATTGGCATCGATAGAAAGCTTGCCTGATTTCTGTATGTATTCAAAAGGACGCAGATGCTCCAAAGAAGACTTTTGCGTACGTTTCAAATAAGAAACCAGAACATCGCACGCCTCACTCAATTCATGGGGAATTTGCGTTTGGATGCTTTTGGAATTGTCGTCCGTTTCTCCATTTTCCATCGAAAGGACGATATCCCTTTTGGCCATCCACTCGTTTAAGGTGATATGCAACCGTTCCCTAACAACAATTTCCTTCATACCAAGCGCTTCAATCTCGCCGATCAATGTCCGTTCATCACCTGTTACGATTTCGGCTTTCCCTTCACCTGTCGCCAGGTCGACATACGCTAGCGCATAACGTCTTTCATCCAACTGGTCTGCAGCCCCGATGAAATGATTTGCATTGGCATCCAGGGATTTTCCTTCAGTGATCGTTCCTGGTGTAACCACTTTTACAACTTCCCGCTTAACAATTCCTTTCGCTGCTCTCGGATCCTCTGTCTGTTCACAGATTGCGACTTTATGACCCTTCGAGACCAATGTCTCGATATAGCCTTCAGCTGAATGGAAAGGCACTCCGCACATCGGGATTTTGTCCGCGCTTCCTCCGTCTCTGCTCGTCAATGTAATTTCAAGGATGTTGGATGCTTCGATTGCATCGTTGAAAAACATTTCATAGAAGTCTCCCAAACGGAAAAAGAGGAACGCATCCTCGTATTCCCCTTTCACTTGTAAGTATTGTTGAATCATCGGTGTATATGTAGTCATTCCAGAACCTCGCTAATCTTTCATTTTCTTATAGTATATCAAAACATGCTGCTCCACAGTATCAATGCGGAAAATCCGGAGTAATCACAATAAAAAAAAGCCGGATGCTCCTTCCGGCTTAAAACGGACGTGAATCTTTCCCTCGGTCATCATGACGTTTCTCTTCATCTGTTTTGTGGTGTTCATGTTCGTGGCCATGATGGGAAGACGATTCATCTTTGAATGACCATTCCTCTTCGAATTGATGAGGATGAACAGTGATGCACACTTTTGTTTCACCAACTACTTCAGCCACCAATTCCCTTTCCACTTTAATGATGAATTTTTCTCCGCACTCAGAGATGAGAGCCTCTGTGCAATTCGGATGCTGGACAACGTTGACGATAATTTCTTCCTGGCCGGATACCGGTTCGTCCCGATAATGGAGTCGTATCCTATCCTTATACGGCACCGATTCCGAGTAGACAGAAGTTTTGGAGTGGTCATGGTGCGAATACCACACATTCACATCAAACTTCCCAGTCACTTCGATGTATCGTCCCACTTTTTTTGCATGATGCGTGTGGTTGATCACCCAACAGCCCAATATGCTTGACGGATTATTCGGCGGCTTCAGAGAGACACTCGATTCCGTCCGCAACTTCCCTTTTGCAATGACTGCCTTCGTCACAATTTGCCGTAGATTCTTCAGTTCGCTTCCTCCTTCGTTGACGTCTATTTATCCTATGCACCAGAAGCCCAGAAAGTGAAAAAACCGACGAGGAAATTATCCTCATCGGTCTACATTATGATAATGGCTTTTGTTTCGTGTTTCTTACATAAGATCCAGTTTCGCCGCGCCGTACATCTCCGCCAGTGGATTCAATGATTTCATCCGTCACACTGTTAGCGATTGTGTTCGAGACCAACTGAAGAAGTTGGTTTACGTCGATTTGCGATTGCTTGAATTCCTGCACGATCGGCACTTCGTCGATTTCTGCTTGAATCGTTTCGATCTTCCCTTCAATAATCGCAAGAGCCCTCTCTTTTTCATACATTTGGAAATTGACAGCTTGCGTTTGCAATGATTTCAAGCTCGCAATCTTTTCACGGATTTTTTGGTTTTCATTGATTTGTTCTTCCGCACGTTTGAAAAATTCAACTTGCTCCGTATTTGCTATCATATGTGCAATTTCCCGCGCTTTTTCGATTATCTCTGCTTTCGTGTAAAGCTTTTCCATTATGACATCACCTTTTCCTCTTTTACGACACCGATAAATTCGCCATCGAGCGACCATGTTTTGGCATCTGTTATTTTCACATTGACAATTTCGCCAATCACCGAGCGCGGTGCTTTGAAATTGACGAGTTTATTCTTCTCGGTATAACCGGCTAGTACATCAGAATTCCTTTTACTTTCTCCCTCTACAAGCACCTTGACGATTTTTCCTTTATAAGGCTTCATCGCTTCGGCCGACATATCGTTGACGAGCTTGTTGAGGCGTTGTAGACGTTCCTTTTTCACTTCCATCGGTATATTGTCCACCATTTTAGCAGCAGGAGTTCCTTCGCGCGGTGAATAAATATACGTATATGCCATTTCGAACCCGACTTCCTTGTACAAAGAGAGCGTTTCTTCAAACTGCTCGTCCGTTTCGTTCGGGAAGCCGACAATAATATCTGTTGTCAATGTGACATCCGGGATGGCAGTCTTAATTTTGGAGACAAGCTCCAAAAACTGTTCCCTCGAATACTTCCGTGCCATGATTTTCAAAATATCGCTTGACCCCGATTGGACAGGCAAATGAATATGGTCGAGCAAGTTTCCGCCTTTTGCGAGAACTTCAATAAGGTGATCGTCGAAATCCCTTGGATGGCTCGTCGTAAAGCGGATGCGCGGAATATCGATTTGGCGAAGATCATCCATCAAATCCCCTAAGCGGTAATCAATATCATCGAAATCTTTTCCGTACGCATTGACATTTTGCCCGAGGAGCATGATTTCCTTGTATCCATGTGCGGCAAGCTGCCTGACTTCCTGGATGATATCTTGCGGCCGTCTGCTGCGCTCTTTCCCGCGTGTATACGGTACGATGCAATACGTGCAGAACTTATCGCAGCCGTACATGATGTTGACCCATGCTTTTATATTGCCGTGACGGACTTTTGGAAGGTTTTCAATGATATCTCCTTCCTTTGACCATACTTCAACGACCATTTCTTTTGACATATATGCTTCATGCAGAATATTAGGCAATCTATGGATGTTATGCGTCCCGAAAATCATATCGACTTGATCGTATGTTTTAAGGATTTTATTGACGACTGATTCCTCCTGTGACATGCAGCCGCATACGCCAATCAGTAGATCCGGCCTTTCAAGCTTCAATGGCTTCAGATGTCCCAATTCGCCAAACACCTTATTTTCCGCATTTTCCCGGATTGCACATGTATTCAACAGAATGACATCCGCATCGTCCACCGTGTCCGTCGCTTCGTAACCTAGACCTGTGAAGATGCCCGCCATCACCTCGGTATCATGTTCGTTCATTTGACAACCGTATGTACGGATATAAAATTTACGTCCAGCACCCATACCGAGAAAACGCTCATCAATTTGGAAATCGTCATGGTAAGCAATTTCCTCTTTCCCGCGCTTTTTCGCATCCTTCAAGGATGGAGGTGTATAGACAGTCTCGAAATATTTACTATAGTCCTTTTCCGGTGCAGATGCAGTTTTCACTGTATCCGGTTTGACAAGCCCGGCTTGCAGGCGTTGTTCTTCATTCATGCAAAAACTTCCCCTTTCTTCAAACCTTGTGGGAATTGAACAGATTCGACTTCATTATACATGAACTTCTTACCACTTTGAAGTGGCGGGATTTTTTCATTTACGGAATTGCGGGCGATTTAGGCAACTGTGTGACAGTGATACATAAAGGTTTGTCCCGTTTCCGAAAAAAATTGGATCGTTTCTCTTCTGAATGCTTCTAAAACTGTTGATTTCCGCTTCAGGCGGACGCTTTCTTACGTGTAGTCAAGTGTTCTCCTAAATTATTTGCTTTTTAAAAAGTATTAAAGGACTAAATACTATCAACGGACTGTTGCTTTCCGTTCCGGCGCACGCTTTCCGCGGGCATGGCTTGAGCCAATCGAACAGCGCAGGGTTCGATTTGCCGTATTTCTGCGCTCTTTGCAGAAATTAAGGCAGCCTACTACGCTGTGCTCGTAACGCTTCGCTTTTACTCGCAAAAGCCGTTCTTCGCTACGGCTTTCGCAGGAGTCGCCGCCTCGCGCTTCAATCAACGGAACCTCCAGACAATCACACATCCTATAACGTAAGCAATTATGTTAAGCAAAGATATTTCACAGTAATAGTAATACATTTATTGAGCTAATAATAAAACAAGTGAATGGAGCTATTTGCCCCTTCACTTGCTTAAATAGGTGAATCTAGAAAATCGCCAGAAAAGGCGAGACTCCTGCGGGAAAAGCGTTAGCCGAAGACCCCGCAGGCGCAAGCGCCGAGGAGGCTAAGGCAACGCCCGCGGAAAGCGAGCCGTTCTGGCGATTTTCGGTCATTAAAGTATCCGAATTTTACATTTCTTTCTTAACTTCTCTTTCTTTTTTCCACTAACAGCTTCAATGCTGTTCTTCCCTCACCATTAATTTCAATATCGGTAAATGCCGGGGCGCAAACGAGGTCGCTTCCGCTTGGGGCGACAAAGCCGCGTGCTATCGCGACCGCTTTGATGGCCTGGTTTAATGCGCCGGCGCCGACCGCCTGCATTTCCGCATACCCTTGATCCCTGATTACCGCTACGAGTGCTCCTGCGACGGAATTCGGATTAGAGCGGGATGATACCTTCAATGGACTCACCATGTTTCCTCCTTGTTTTCACGATGTCTATGGAATGTATTTATCCATACGTCATCTTATGAAAAGAAGGAGATGATTAGACTCACTTCATGCTTCGAATCGGTGATCCTCATTGATCATAATACGCTCGATTGCGACCGCTTTCCCTGTTTGGTCATTCAACTCTACGAACAGCCCACTTAATTGGCCGCGCCCTTTTTTGGGCACTTCAAACCGGACAGGCAAGTTCGTTCTGAATCGATAGATGACATCTTCTTTTTTCATCCCCAATATTTCATCATACGGCCCCGTCATTCCTGCATCCGTCAAATAGGCTGTACCACCTGGCAAAATACGATCATCAGCAGTCTGGACATGTGTATGCGTCCCGACGACAACGGATGCCTTTCCGTCAAGATGCCATCCCATCGCAATCTTTTCGCTCGTTGCCTCCGCATGGAAATCGAC
>NZ_LQYA01000140.1:15060-18424 GCF_001531445.1 Sporosarcina koreensis | reverse complement strand
TGCCCGCTTCTTCAATCAATTCCTCCGCGTTTTCAAATGGATCGCCATGAGGAGGGAGGAATGTGCGGCCATGCAGATTAATTACCGATAACGTCACTCCATTTTTTGTAATCGTCGTCATCCCTTTTCCCGGGGCTTCATCAGAAAAATTCGCAGGACGGATCAAGTAGTCGGTCTCATCGATGAAATCATATATTTCCTTTTGATCCCACGTATGATTGCCCATCGTCACCACATCGACACCTGAACGAAGAAGATCGTCAAAAATCGCTTTAGTTATCCCTCTACCCGAAGCGGCATTTTCACCGTTCGCAATGACTACATCTGCCTTGTATTTCCTTTTCAATCTTGCGATATGATCAAACACCATCTCTCTGCCGATTGACCCTACGATATCACCAATAAAAATTACCTTCATGATTGTAACCTCTTTCTACTTATACGAACTTCAATTGAAACGATAAGAAAATGACTCCTGAACCATGGCTGGACAGGAGTCATTTTATCATTTTGCATATTCCACTGCACGTGTTTCACGAATGACTGTCACTTTGATATGACCCGGATAATCGAGTTCCTCCTCGATCCGTTTGCGAATATCCCTAGCCAGGCGATGCGCTGTAATATCATCAATCTGGTCTGGTCTGACAATGATACGGACTTCGCGGCCCGCTTGGATGGCGAATGATTTTTCCACGCCTTCGTATGATTCCGAAATTTCTTCAAGTTTTTGCAACCTGCGAATGTAGTTTTCCAGTGTTTCACTTCGTGCACCTGGTCTCGCAGCTGACAATGCATCTGCTGCTGCTACCAATACGGCAATGACTGATGTCGCTTCCTCATCACCATGATGGGAGGCGATACTGTTGATGACAACTGGGTGCTCCTTGTATTTCGTTGCAAGCTCGACCCCGATTTGGACGTGGCTTCCTTCGACTTCATGGTCGATCGCCTTGCCGATATCGTGAAGAAGTCCTGCGCGTCTTGCAAGGGTGACATCCTCGCCAACCTCGGCTGCCAACAATCCTGCAAGATAAGCTACTTCAACGGAGTGCTTCAGGACATTTTGGCCATAGCTTGTACGGAAATGCAATCTTCCAAGGATTTTGATCAAATCCGGATGCAGATTATGAACACCTACATCAAATGTAGTCTGTTCCCCTTTTTCGCGGATCAATTCATCCACTTCCCTGCGCGCCTTATCCACCATCTCTTCAATACGCGCGGGGTGTATCCTGCCATCTTGCACGAGTTTTTCAAGTGCGAGACGAGCAGTTTCACGACGTACAGGATCGAAGCCGGACAGAATGACCGCTTCCGGTGTATCGTCGATAATTAAATCGATACCAGTCAATGTTTCCAATGTCCTGATATTGCGACCTTCCCTTCCGATGATACGGCCTTTCATTTCATCGTTTGGCAAGTTCACGACAGATACGGTTGTTTCAGCAACATGGTCTGCTGCAAAGCGTTGCAATGCAAGGGAAAGGATTTCACGGGCTTTCTTTTCGGACTCCTCTTTTGCACGCTGCTCCGATTCTTTCGTCATTACGGCGATATCTGTGGAAAGTTCCTTCTCGACATCATCCAGGATGATCCGTTTTGCTTCATCCCGCGTGAGGGCCGAGATTCTTTCAAGTTCCGTCTGTTGCGTGGCAACAAGATCTTCCGCCTTGCGTTCCATTTGTTCAATATGCTGTTGTCTACTGGAAAGCGCGTCATCTTTGCGCTCCAGCCCTGCTTCTCTTTTATTGAGAGCGTCATCCTTGCGGTCAAGATTTTCTTCCCGTTGCAAAAGGCGGTTTTCCTGTTTTTGCAGTTCCGCTCTTCTTTCACGGACTTCTGATTCCGCTTCAATTCTCAGTTTGTGATTTTCATCTTTCGCTTCTAGCAGTGCCTCTTTTTTCATAGCCTCCGCTTCACGTTTCGCGTCTTCAACGATTTGTTCGGCAGAGTTTTTGGCACCCGTCACTCTTGAATCATTCACCTTTTTGATAACTAAATAGATAACAACTGCACCGACGAACAGACCGAGCAAAGCGGAGATGATGTTTCCGATGATTCCATCTGGCATCCAGGTCACCTCCTCCTGCTATTCTTTTCGTTTTCAGTCGGCTCGTATATTAACATTCAACATACTGCCATAATGATTTCATTGGTGTGAAATTATACAATTCTAATTGTATCTATGAAAAATTGCCATGTCAAGGCATGAGTCGTGCGGAAATCTCTCCAAACCGATTGGCCTCACTGCATTTTTCAGATTTCACAGTCAAAACGGACTACCCTTCAAGGCAGTCCGCATGTAATCAATTATTTTTCATCTTCTAGAAGTAATAATTCCAGTTCTTCCTCGTCGTCCTCGTCATGAGCTGCAATAACGTAGTTCGCTGCAGCCATTCCATAAGAAGCCCGGATTTTGTTTGCGATTTCGGAACGGATATCCAGATTTTCCTTTAGGAATTGCTTAGCATTTTCACGTCCTTGGCCAAGACGTTCTCCTTCATAGGAATACCATGCACCACTCTTTTGGACAATTTCAAGCTCGGCGCCCAGGTCGACGATTTCCCCTTCTCTGGAAATCCCTTCACCGTACATGATATCCACTTCCGCAGTGCGGAATGGAGGAGCGACTTTATTTTTCACGACACGGATTCGCGTTTTGTTACCCATAATGTCGTTGCCTTGCTTGATCGCTTCGCCGCGGCGCACTTCCAAACGGACTGATGAATAGAATTTCAAAGCTCGTCCACCAGGAGTAACTTCCGGGTTCCCGAACATGACACCGACTTTTTCACGGATTTGGTTGATGAAGACGGCAATGGTCTTCGATTTATTGATAGCACCGGACAGTTTGCGAAGTGCTTGGGACATGAGACGGGCCTGTAAGCCGACGTGCGAGTCGCCCATTTCCCCTTCGATTTCCGCTTTTGGCACCAATGCAGCAACGGAGTCAATGACAACGATGTCGATTGCACCGCTTCGTACGAGTGCTTCTGCAATTTCAAGCGCTTGTTCGCCTGTGTCCGGCTGTGACAATAGCAATTCGTCAATATTGACGCCCAGTTTCTGTGCATAGACAGGATCCAGCGCATGCTCGGCGTCGATGAATGCGGCTTGTCCGCCTGACGCTTGCACTTCCGCAATTGCATGCAATGCTACTGTCGTTTTACCAGAGCTTTCCGGACCATAGATTTCAATGACGCGTCCTCTTGGATAGCCGCCAACCCCTAATGCTGCATCCAGAGCAAGTGAACCGGTAGAAGATGTTGCAATCTCCCGATCGGTTTTTTCACCCAATTTCATGACGGACCCTTTTCCAAATTGCTTTTCAATTTGTTTCAAAGCTTGGTCCAAAGCTGCT
>NZ_LQYA01000140.1:0-15050 GCF_001531445.1 Sporosarcina koreensis | reverse complement strand
GTCCAAAGCTGCTTTACGATCGCTCAAAAACGATTCCTCCCTTAAAAGGCGTTATTCTTTTTCTTCCTGTCTCTACTATACTCCTTTTATGAGAAATACTCAAACAAAAAACGAACGCTTATTCGATTTATTTTATCAAAATCGATTTTTAAATGAGAATGAAAGGGTGAAAATGAAATTTAAATGAGAAAACGTGCCAAAATTCAATTTTCCACTTTGTATTTCTTCATTTCTTGTATTAAATAATAGAGGGCGAATCGTGCTGCACGTTTCCGATTCGCATTCCGCGAACCGGAAAGATCCAGTTTATATGTTTTTACTTCTTCATCCAAGTATGCAATCCCGATCCATACTGTTCCAACAGGCTTCCCATCATGCGGATCCGGTCCCGCGGCACCCGTCAATCCGACGCCGATGTCGGATCCGAATTTCCGTTTCACGTTCCGCGCTAGTGCCGATGCGCATTGCGAGCTGACAGCACCAAACTCATTCAGCAATGAACCCGGGATTTCAAGCTGGTCCATCTTCGCCGCCTCGTCATAGACAACTACCCCGCCTTTTAAGGAAGAACTTATGCCAGGTTCATTTGCCAATTCCGCCATGAACATACCTGCTGTCAAGCTTTCTGCGGCAGCAATGGTCAGCCGGCTGCCCATCAACAGTTCAGCCGCTTTCGACGACAATGTATCCTCATCTGTACCATAGATGAATTGACCGACCAATGACCGGATTTCCAATTCCACCGGCGCAATCAACTTTTGCGCCGCTTCAGTCGAGTCAGCTTTTGCAGTCAATCGTAAAATGACTGAATCGGGTGATGCCAAAGGCGCAACGGTCGGATTAGTCTGATTATCCAAAATCGATTGGACACGATATTCAAGCTCGGCTTCGCCGATTCCGTAAAACTTCAACACGCGGGAAACGATGACTTCATGTTTGCCTGAAGTCCCCAATAAGTAGGGAATCGCTTCTTTTTCAAACATCGGTTCCATTTCATGAGGCGGTCCGGGTAATAAAAAATAGCTTATTCCGTTCTTTTCGATAGCCATTCCTGGTGCCATCCCGTGATTGTTTGTCAAAACTGTCGAACCTGTGAGCACAAGCGCTTGCTTCTTGTTATTATCGGTCATGGTCCTGCCTGTCCGCTTAAAATAGGCTTCAATTGATAATAATGCAGCTTGATCGCTAACAAGGCAGGCGTCAAGCATCTTGGCAATCGTTTCTTTCGTCAAATCATCTTTCGTCGGTCCCAATCCTCCTGAAAAGATGATCAGATCGGCACGTTTTTGCGCAACCGCGATCGCTTCCTCCAACCTTATGGGATTGTCCCCTACGACCGTCTGATAATACACATCAATGCCGACTTCAGCAAGACGCGCTGAGATGAATGCCGCGTTCGTATTCGTAATTTGGCCTAATAAAAGCTCTGACCCAACTGCGATGATTTCCGCTTTCATTATACTGACAGCTCCTTACATAGAGTCGAGTAAGACCCGCCGGTTTTTATAAAAGTAATCCACTCCGGACCAGATCGTAAAGAACAAGGCGATATAGAGCATGATTGTGCCGAACGGGAAGTTGATCGCCTCGAAGAAAATGTTGTTAAGAAGCAAAAACGAGATGGCAACCAATTGGGTAGCTGTTTTGATCTTCCCTAATTGGTTTGCAGCAACAACTTCACCACCGCCTGCAAGGATAAGCCTCAATCCAGTAACGGCGAATTCCCTGCTAATGATGATGATGACAATCCATGATGCCGCAGATCCCAATTCAACTAAAATGATTAATGCAGCTGATACAAGAAGCTTGTCCGCGAGCGGATCCAAAAATTTCCCCATGTTCGTGACAAGATTATGCTTTCTCGCCAAATGTCCATCGAACCAGTCTGTTGCAGCTGCGATAATGAACAGCAACGCCCCGATTAAATGCTCCACGGAAAGTGTGGTGCCCCCGATTTCAAACGAGCCGAATCCAAAATCGATAACCATGAAAATAATGAATATCGGGATGAGAAAAATGCGGGATACTGTAATTTTATTTGGTAAATTCAATCGTCTCACCTATCCTTCTGTAATGAAAAAAGTCATCTTTGTAGATGACTATTTTTCATTTCTCATATTCTATAATAATGTTTTGTGTCATGGCGTCCGATGCAAACTCCAGCTTTTCTTCATTTACATAGATATCTGCAAACTTAGTCACACCGACACGGATACGAATAAATTCAACATCCGAAACATCCAGCTCAAGCGTTTCGCCATTTTTCATGATTCTCGCAGCCGGCGTAAGTTCTTCCTTGTTTTTGTTCTGAACGCCAATCCACGTATCTCCGAATGTATCAATCTTCAGCTTGAATTCTTCGGCATCCGTCAATATGTAAGTGGAATCTTGCCCACTTGTGCTGACGTACGTGAGAGACTGTTCCTTTACTTCTACTTCGGGTTCAGGATCCGGCTCAGTCGTTTCTTCCTCATCCGGTTTGTCATCCGTCGCACCGCCGTCTGCATTGCCTGCAGGCGGCTGATTGCTATCCATCGTGATTGGTTCCTCCGGTTCAGCATTCATACCGGTATTATTGGACGCACCCTTCTGCCATAATACCCAAACTACAACAATGATAACGACAATGAATAATGCCACAATAATTTTTGGAATGACTTCATTCAGACGACTGTTGCCTAATCCACGGCTCCTTGTCATAGGAGGAGTCGGCTGAGCACTCGCTTCTTCGAGTTTTTCATGCATGGCCGATTCTTTATATAAGGATAGCATTTCGTCAGCATCCAAACCGACAGCTTCCGAATATTGTTTAATGAATGCGCGCACATAGAAAGCGCCGGGCATCATGCTATAATCTTCGTTTTCAATACCGGAAAGGTACCGTTTTTGAATTTTAGTTATCGATTGCAAATCATCCAGTGAATATCCCTTAGCTGTTCTCGCCTCTTTAAGACGATCACCTAATCCGGTCAATTGTATCACCTGCCTATTTAAAAGTTGAACGTTCCAAATCCGCCCATCGGTCCGACATCAGACATCATATGGTTTTTCTCCATCATTTCATATGTAATTTCCTGGTCGGGATCTGTCCGTAATTCAATAATGTAATCAAAATCTTCCATGTCATATTCCGAATGCTGAACGAACATGTCCGGGTGTTCGACTACTTTGATGGATGGCATGCTCATCATTTCACGAACAAGCTGCATATGTCTTTCATCGCCGGATTTGCGCGTGACGATGCCATCGAGGATGAAGATATTATCCTTGGAAAACTCATCCCCCGCCAGAGTGTTCCGTACGGTCTGTTTGATCATCGTGGAAGAAAGGAATATCCATTTCTTATTCGCGCACACACTTGCTGCAACGACTGATTCCGTTTTGCCGACTCGGGGCATTCCCCGTATCCCGATCAATTTATGGCCTTCCTGTTTGAATAGCTCTGCCATGAAATCGACGAGGACACCCAATTCACTCCGAATGAATCTGAACGTCTTCCGATCATCGACATCCCGCTGGATATAACGCCCGTGCCTGACCGCTAAAATATCGCGTAGTTTCGGCTCACGGATTTTCTTTACTTGTATGGTTTCCATCGTGGATGCAATCAATTCAAAACGTTTGATCTGATCGTCATTTTCCGTCCGGACAAGCATGCCGCGATGTCCGCCGTCCACACCGTTGATCGTTACAATGTTGACGCGCAACATCCCCAATAAGGAAGCAATGTCTCCGAGCAACCCCGGCCGGTTCACCTGTATCTCATATTCGACATACCATTCACCCATTCGACCCACCCTTTCGAACCATTTTCACCCAAAGCAATTATTGATTATACAGCCACTTCGGGGACACTTCATCTAGTAGGACGCAAAAGACGCAACTTAGTTCTATAATAACGGATTCGACATCTGAAGAAAAGGAAAAAAGAAAAAGGGGAAGATTGTCTCCCCTATTCCTATTTAGATATACCATCCACCATTCAACTTCAAAATTTCCCCCGTCATATAATCCGCTTTCCCGCTGAGAAGGAAACGAGCTAGATCAGCCACTTGCTCGGGCTGGCCGGTTGTCTGCAACGGAATTTGATCGATGACCAGCTGCTTATCGTCCTCCGATAACTCCTCATTCATTTCCGTTTCAATCCAGCCCGGCGAAATGGCGTTCACCCTTGTTCCGGTATAAGCCGCCTCTTTTGCATACGCTTTGACGAATGCATGCTGAGCCCCTTTGACTGCGGAATACATCACTTCCCCTGCAGCGCCAGAATCTCCCCAAATCGAGCCGATGAAAAGGACATATGAAATTGGATGGCTTCGCAACTGAGGAGATGTGAGGCTAATGAACATTGCGGGATTTTGCATATGAACACGCCATAACGCATCCATGTCGCTGCTGTTCGTGTCGGTCAATAATTTCAACATTGACTGCCCAAGAGCGACGACAATCGCTTGGACGTGTCCGACCTGTTCCGCAAGCTTCCCTGCGCCATCCCGCTCCGAAAAGTCAGCTTGGACAATTCGGAAGTCCCCTTCAGGGTGTTTTTCGGTCAATACCTTCTTCAGTTCCACAGCCCGCTCTTTGTTCTGGTTGTAATGAAGATACAAAGACCATCCATCAGCGGCGAGTTTCCGGCTGATCGCCTTCCCAATTCCTCCGGATGAACCGAGTATGACTGCATATCTATTCATTTTCAATCTTCTTTTGAGCCGGGAATGATCGTCATGACGGTATGGCTGTCTTCGTTGGAAATTGTCTTGAAGGCGTCCTGCAAATGAGCAACTTGAATATTTTCAAGTGTCGGGACGACATCGAATAAATTCATGTCATTGAAATTATATTGCGTGAACTGGTTGGAGATGAATTCGATGGAGTTCAATGAACGCATGAATTGACCGATTCTCCGTTTTCTTGCACGATTGAGATCATCCTCGGTAATCGTCCAATTTTCCGCCAACGATTTCAATGTAGTACGGACAGCCGCTTCCAACTCCGAGGGCTTCTCCGTATCCGATTCAACCATCGCGAACCCATACCCTTTCTCGAAAATGAAGTCATAATGGTATGTTTCATCGATTAAATGATCATTATACGCCTTCGTGTAAAATTCCGAAGTCCGGCCGAACAATATATCAAGAAGAAGATTGACCGCCAAATCCTGGCGGAGCATTTCATCGCCTTCCATCACGGTACGGCTGCACTTCATGCCGAAATTGAATTTTGGCCTTTGCACATCCATTTCAAGAACTGTTTTCTTCCTGCTCGCTTCCAAAGGCTCTTCAGGATATTTCCGTCTGATTTCTTCCGGCTCCGAAAAATCCTTGCTGTTTTGATCATCACGGATGAAGTTCATCATTTCATCCGGATCGACAGCCCCTATTACGAACACTGTCATGTTGGAAGGATGATAAAATGTTTCATAACACTCGTAAAGATGCTCCGCGGTAATCTCCTGGATCGTGTCAACGGTTCCTGCAATATCGATGTTAACAGGATATTCTTTGTATAAGCTTTGAATCGTCCCGAAATAGTTCTGCCAATCCGGATTGTCATCATACATCGTAATTTCCTGCGCGATAATGCCTTTCTCTTTCTCCACCTTTTCTTCGGTGAAATATGGCTCTTGTACGAAATCGAGCAGCACTTTCGTGTTTTCATATAAATTATCGGTCGTAGAGAACAAGTAAGACGTACGCGTAAAAGAAGTGAATGCATTCGCGGAGGCACCAAGGACGCCGAACTTCTGGAATACATCCCCTTCCTTCTTATCAAACATCTTATGCTCCAGGAAGTGGGCGATTCCGTCAGGCACAGTTACAAATTCTTTCTTGCCCCTCGGAATGAACGTCCTGTCAATTGACCCATATTTCGTTGTAAACGTTACATATGTCTTCGAAAATCCACGCTTAGGCAAAATATAGACATTCAAGCCATTGTCGAGCTTTTCGTGGAATAATGTTTCCTGTAAGTTGTCAAAAGTGATCTTTTCCATCATTACGCCTCTCTTCCCGATAGCAAGTAGATGAGTTCCAGGCGGATCTGAGATGCCATCTGTCTGACATCTTCGATGGAGACTGCCTTCCATTCGGCAATCCATTTATCGGCCGTGAACTCCTCATCCAACTGTTTATATTGATCGTACACTTCGATTTGTCCTCTTGCGGAATCGAATGCACTGCGGATGCTGTTCGTCAATAAGGCGACTGTCTGGTCAAGCTCCAAATCGGTTATGTTTCCGTTTTGCATTGCGTCAATCTGTTCACCGATCAATTTGACGGCTTTTTCTTCAAGGTCCGCATCAATACCTGCCATGACATACACAATGCCGTAATAAGCGGCGTATGCGCTATTGACCGTGTATGCCATACTTTCTTTTTCCCGTACATTCATAAATAATTTACTATGTGCGAACCCGCCTAGCACACCATTGGTCACTTGCATTTTAGGATAGTCGGGATGGAAGAAGGAAACGGGGGTGCTGTATCCGACTTGCAGCTTCCCTTGCTTCATATCCTGCCTTTCAAAAACTTGCCGTGTTTCTGAGACTTCCGTAGCGGGCTGTACATATTGTTTCCTCGTGACATCTCTTGCCGTAAACCCAAACATTGATTTCATTTTTTCTGCAAGTTCAGTCTCTTGAATATCTCCAACGACATAAATGTCGATTTCATCTTCATCCAACATTCTCTTGTATGTATCAAGGAGCGTTGCACTCGTAATGCTTTCAACATCCTTTTCCGTCCCGCTGGAAGACATGGACGCAGGATCATTTGGACGCATCAATTCAAGCATGCGCTTATGAGCATATCTTCCTTTATCGTCATAAATGGATCGGATTCTTTCAATCACTGTCCGTTTTTCCCGATTCACAATGGACTCATCGAATGTTCCGTCCTGAAAATTCGGATTAAATATGATCGTGCGGATCATTTTCATTGCTTCATCGAAAACGCCGGACGTCGAGAGGTATTCATCATTTACACATTCCATATTCAACGAGACGATATGTGAATTGCCGCGCTTACCTGCATCCATATAGAACACGGTGCCGTATAGCTCGTCCAATGCTTTCCGCAAATCGCTCTGCTTTGGATAATCAGCATTCGAATCTTGGAGCACGTTTGATAAGACCGCCCGGTATGCTGCCTGTTTTTCATCAAGTTCAGCCACCCATTTAATGGACATTGTAATCGTTTTAAACTGCTCCGTTTTCCTGATATATAAATTGACTCCTTTTTGAAGCTCGACCTTTGTAAACATACGAACACCTCGTTTTTTCTTTATTATACGAATACCCATCTACAATATACATTTCATCACATCGACAGGCAAAATAAACGCTTTTATATAACAAAAGCGGAGGATGGCGGTTAGATGCGACAGGCATAAGGCAGATCCGCAAATCGACGCTTTTTTCGTACAGCGGAGCTGACATCCGGAGCTAGGCGTGCACACGCTAGAAAGACAAAACGCCTGGACTCCAACCAGTGGGAATCCAGGCGGTACCTAAATTATCTGCTGCCTTTGATATAAGGCACACCGTTTGCTTTCGGAGCATTCGCTTTTCCGATGAATCCTGCAAGGGCAAGGATTGTCAAGACATAAGGCAAGATATAGAAATAGACCGTCGGAACATTTTCGATGAAACTGATGGACCCGGCGCTGATGGCAAGCGCTTGGGCAAACCCGAAGAAAAGGGCAGCTCCCATCGCACCGATCGGATGCCATTTACCGAAAATCATCGCTGCCAACGCCATGAAGCCTTGGCCATTGATCGTCGCATGTCCGAAATCCCCTGTCATCGTCTGTGAGTAGATTGCTCCACCGATGCCTGCAAGGCCACCAGAAATGATGACTGCTGTATATCTGATTTTCGTCACATTGATCCCCATCGTGTCCGCCGCCATCGGATGCTCCCCTACTGAACGAAGACGAAGGCCGAATGGCGTCTTATAGATGACGAACCATGCTATCACTGCAACAAGTATCGCCAATACGGAAGTCCCATATACCGATTTGAAAAACATCGGTCCGATAACAGGGATGTCCTGCAACAATGGAATATTGACACGTGGGATTTTCTGTTGGATGAAATCCGTCTGTCCTTTTCCGAACATCATTTTAACAGAAAACAGAGCAATCGCTATACCGAGCATATTGATTGCAACCCCGGATACGACTTGGTCCGCTCGGAATGAAACCGAAGCTACAGCATGCATAACCGAAAATATTGCGGAAACAAGCATTGCAACTAATAAAGCAATCCATGGCGTCCATCCGCCGAAGACATCTGCATAAGCCAAGATGAAGACAATCCCTACGAACGCACCCATGACCATGAGGCCTTCGAGTCCGATATTGACTACGCCGGAACGTTCAGAGAAAACGCCACCGATAGCCGTTAGAATGAGAGGGGCTGCATAAGCGATCGAAGTTGGCACGATAAAATAAAGTACTTCTAAAAAGCTCATGTCATTTCGCCTCCTTTTTCTTATTCAACCGTTGCAGTCCCACCCGGATGATATATCCGCAGGCAACAAAGAATATGATGAGTGCAATGACGATTGAAACAATTTCAAGCGGAATTCCTGCCGCATTCGGCATATTATTCGCTCCGTATTTCAACGACCCGAACAATGATGCTCCGAAGATGATGCCAAGTGGAGCGTTTGCACCAAGCAATGCGACGGCGATCCCGTCAAAGCCGATGCCAGTGAATCCACCTTGGTTCGTCATACTTCCGAAAGTCCCTAGACCTTCCATGGCTCCTCCTAGACCCGCAAATGCACCTGAAATCACCATGGATAAAATAATGTTTTTCTTTACATTCATCCCTGCATATTGGGAAGCGTTCTCGTTGAAACCTACTGATTTCAATTCGAAACCGGTTTTCGTCTTTTCAAGAATGAACCACATGACGATGACCATGCCAAGTGCCACAAAAATTCCATAGTGAAGAGTGGAATAATCAGTCAAATTCGAAAGGAATTCCGAGCGCAGAGAAGCGGTCGGCTGTATCTTATCCGTCTTGTAGCTTCCGCCAGATACTGTTTTGATCAATGCGTTCACGACATGTAGTGCAACATAGTTCATCATGATGGTGACAATTACTTCATGGACCCGCAGCGTCGCTTTCAGAATGCCCGGCACCAAGCCCCATAGCGCTCCTGCCACTGCTGCAGCCAATAGCGCGAAAGGCAAATGGATGTACATCGGCAATTCAAACGCCGCACCTACGTATGCCGAAGCAAACCATCCGACCATAAGCTGCCCTTCAACACCGATGTTGAAAAGCCCCGTACGGAAAGCGAATGCGACTGCCAGACCCGCGAGAATATACGGGCTGATCTGCCGGATCGTTTCACCGATCGCATAGCTGTCTCCAAAAATACCATTCCATAATGCTATATAGCCGGCCACAGGATCGTAGCCGCTGAAAAGCATGACCACAGCTCCGACGAGTAATCCTAAGATGATCGAAATGGCCGGCACTAAAATTTTGATTACTCTATTAGACATCTCGATCCACACCTTCTTTCCTTACATGTTGCCCATTCTCTTTCTTTGAATGTCCAGCCATTAATAGGCCGAGTTCCTTTTCGGTCGTCTCCGAAGGGATGACCGTATCGACAATCTGGCCATCGTGGATGACTGCAATCCGATCAGACACATTCATGACTTCATCAAGTTCAAAGGAAATGAGGAAGACCGCCTTTCCTTTATCACGCTGCTCTATTAGTCTTTTATGGATAAATTCAATCGCCCCAACATCCAGTCCCCTCGTCGGCAATGCCGCGATAAGCAGTTCAGGGTTGCGTGATACTTCTCGTCCAATGATCAGTTTTTGCTGATTACCACCTGATAAGGCCCGGGACAGTTCATGTTCACCCTGGGTTCTGACGTCATATTCTTCAATGATTTTCTTAGCTTTTTCTGAAACGACATCATAATGCATAAGGCCATTTTTCGAATATGGCACATGATAATACTCTTGCAATGCGGCATTGTAACCGACAGAAAAATCGAGGACAAGCCCATGTTTATGACGGTCTTGCGGTATATGTCCCAATCCCGATTCCGTAATTTTTCTTGGCTTCAATCCTGTAATATCTTTTGAATTGATGGTGATCTTACCGCTCTTCACCTTCCTCAAGCCGGCAATCGCTTCGATCAATTCGGATTGGCCATTTCCGTCGATTCCAGCAAGACCAACAATCTCGCCTTTCCGGACGGAAAGATTCAACCCTTTCACTTTTTCGACGCCTCTGTAATCGAGGACAACTAGGTTCTCGATGCTTAGCACTTCTTCCTGCGGATTTGCAGGGCCTTTTTCCGTCTTGAATGTGACTTGCCTTCCGACCATCAACGTTGCAAGTTCCTCGGGATTCGTTTCAGATGTCACAACCGTGCCGATCCCTTGTCCTTTTCGGATGACGGTAACCCTGTCGGATACATCCATGATTTCTTGCAATTTATGTGTGATAAGAATGATTGATTTGCCTTCAGTGATGAGCTTTTTCATAATTCCGATCAATTCCTGTATTTCCTGAGGTGTCAAGGATGCGGTCGGTTCGTCAAAGATCAGTATATTCGCACCACGATAAAGCGTTTTCAGAATTTCTACACGTTGTTGCATCCCAACTGAAATGTCTTCGATCTTCGCGTAAGGATCAACATTCAGTCCGTACGTATTGGAAATCTCAGCCACTTTCTTTGCCGCGTCTTTAATATTGACGACACCCATCTTTTTCGGCTCATTGCCCAAAATGATATTTTCGGTGACTGTCAGGTTCTCGACGAGCATGAAATGTTGGTGAACCATTCCAATTCCGAGGTCATTTGCAACATTTGGACTCGTCACGTTAACTTTTTTTCCGTTAACGCGTATTTCGCCCTCTTCAGGTTGATAAAGTCCGAACAACACATTCATCAAAGTTGTTTTTCCAGCGCCGTTCTCACCTAGAAGCGCATGGATTTCTCCTTTCCCCAATTGCAAGGTGATGTTGTCATTCGCTCGGAAATTCCCGAATTGCTTCGTAATGTTCAACATCTCAATGACATATTCCAATGGTTTCACTTCCTTGTATAATAGTTTCTCTTTATAATTGGAGATTAAAATGAACACAATAAAAGATTTTTATATATAAAAACCTTTTAGTCTATCATTTTAAAGGAGCTTTACTCACAACAAAGGCCGGACTGAACCGGCCATTGTCGTTTTAATTATTTATTGAGCAAACTCAGGTACTTCGATTTCACCAGCAGCAATTTTCTGTTTATACTCTTCCACTTGATCCAATACATCTTGTGGAATTGCACCGCGAGAATCTGCCAATGTGACACCGTCATCTTCAAGTCCGTAGACTTTCGTTTCACCGCCAGGGAAATTGCCTTCCTTAGCTTGTTCCGCAATATCTTGTACCGCTACATCAACACGCTTAAGCATTGAAGTCAATGTGATGTTGTCATCGCCGACTTGTCCTTCAGCGTATTGGTCGGAGTCAACACCGATAACCCATACATATGAATCTTTGTCAGCTGCTTTACGCTCTTTCGCTTCAGTAAAGACACCATTTCCTGTACCGCCAGCTGCGTGGAAAATGATGTCGACGCCTGAAGAATACATACGAGCAGCTTCGGCTTTACCAAGCTCAGCTTTATCAAATGCACCAGTGTACTTAACGTCTACTTTGATATTCGGATTGACTGCAGCAACACCCGCAACAAATCCAGCTTCAAAGCGTTCAATAACCTCTATTTCCATACCGCCGACAAAGCCGATTTTATCAGATTTTGTCATCAACGCTGCTGCCACTCCAGCAAGGAACGCACCTTCCTGCTCCTTGAACAAGATGCTTGCCACGTTGGGCTGATCGACTACGCCATCGATAATTGCGTAATTCGTATCCTTCTGTTGTCCAGCAATTGTACCGATCGCTTCTTCCATCATGTATCCGACACCAAAAACCAAGTCGAAGTCACGACGGGTAAGTGCATTCAAGTTAGGCGTATAATCCGCTTCACCTGTCGATTGAAGGTATGCATAGCCATCCCCTTCACTTAATCCATTGTCTTCACCGAACTTTTTGATGCCTTCCCAAGCGGATTGGTTGAACGATTTGTCGTCAACACCGCCAACATCCGTAACCATTGCTAGAGAAAAATCTGTTTCGTTTCCTCCCGTAGAAGTTGAAGAATCTTTTTTGTCTTTGTCTGTACCGCATGCACCAAGTAATGTACCTGCTGCTAGAACCAATGATAATGCAAGACCGTATTTACGTTTGCTCACCGATTGGACCTCCCTATTTTTTTATTTTGGTATTAAATATGACGTATGACCGTCTTAAATGCACACTCTACAAAACAATCTGCCGGCAGTCAAAAAGACAGGCGGTCCTGCAATAGAACTTGCTGCCCGTCATAGATAGTTTGCTTGCCGACTGTTTCAAGAGAAAGTGCCTTATACCCTTTTTCGGACTACATGGAAGCTGAATTTATCAGCCCTGAAATAGTTTTTAGAGTAAAGGACCATTTCGCCTTCCTCACTGTAATGATGCTGAAGCAATACGAGAAGGGGAATGTCGACTCCACATCTTAGGATGGATGATGCCTCATCGTCATACCCGACAGGTTCGATATTCGCAACTGCCTGCACAATCCTGATCCGGCCCGATTGCTCAATCAAGTCAAAAATAGATTCATTCAACAAGACATCAGATCCGCCATCAAGGTTTCTGGAAAGCACGTGATCGACACAATAGACAACCGGCTCTCCGTCGGCAGTCCTTACTCTTTTAATCGTCACGAGACTATCATTTGCTTCGCAATCAAACTTGCCAATCATTTCTTCATTCGGCAGATCCTCTTGCACTTCCATAAAAATCGTACCGGGAACCATTCCTGCATCACATATCATCGAGGAGACGCTTGACAGCTGTTCAATTCCGGATGAAAATAATGGCCGCGGATTTACGAAAGTGCCGACACCGTGTTTGCGAACGATAACTTTCTCCTCTTCGAGTACCCGTAAGGCTTCCCGAAGTGTCGCCCTGCTGACGCCAAGCGCTCTAGCAAGTTCAAATTCCGATGGGAACTTTTCGTTCTCCTTGAATACCCCGGAGTCGATGTCTTCCTTCAGCCGCTCGATCACTTGCACATATAAATGCCGTTGATCCGTTTTCACCACCATTTAAATCCCCCCTCCCGATGAGGTTAGACCTCAGATGTGTTACCTCATTTCTTAATCATCCATACTATATCATTTTCATACTCCAAAATAAACATCTGTTTTTCAAAAAAACTTGAAAATGTATGAAATCCTTTAGAAATGTCCTGCTTTTGTCATGTCTTTCATGCATGGTAATCCGAATCGGCAACCGATGTCAGGACTTGTCTCGGTTTGCTGCCCTCCGGAGGACCTACAACGCCTCTCATTTCCATTTGATCCACGATTCTTGCCGCCCTAGAATAGCCAATCCGGAAACGCCGCTGCAACATGGATACGGATGCGGTCTGCATTTCCGTGACGAGCTGGACGGCATCATCATAGAGCTCGTCCGTCTCTTCATACGGCTGGACCTCTTCGACCTCTGTCGGAATCATCTCTTCCTGATATTGCGCTTTCTGCTGCTCAATAACAAAATCGACGACAGCCTCGACTTCCTGATCGGAAACGAAAGCCCCTTGGACTCGGACCGGTTTGGATGCGCCTGCCGGTAGAAATAGCATATCCCCTCGTCCAAGCAGCTTCTCTGCTCCGGCCCCGTCCAAAATCGTTCTTGAATCGATGGCGGAAGATACTGCAAAGGCGATCCGTGAAGGGATATTCGCTTTAATAATGCCTGTAATGACATCGACGCTTGGACGTTGCGTTGCAATGATCAAATGGATTCCTGCGGCACGTGCCATCTGGGCGAGACGTGTGATGGAATCTTCCACATCGCTTGAAGCAACCATCATCAAATCGGCAAGCTCATCGACGATGACGACGATATAGGGCATACGTGGATGCTTTTCGTCATTTTCTTCATTCCACTGTTCGATATGTTCGTTATATCCTTCGATATTACGGGTGCCTGTGTGTGAAAATAGCTCGTATCTTCTTTCCATTTCGGAAACGACCTTTTTCAACGCTTGTGAAGCCTTCCGCGGATCGGTCACTACTGGGGCCAGCAAATGCGGAACGCCATTGTAGACATTCAGCTCGACCATTTTCGGATCGATCATCATCATCTTCACTTCATGCGGCTTGGCGCGCATCAAAATACTGATGATGATGCCATTGATGCAAACACTTTTTCCGCTTCCTGTCGATCCTGCAACAAGAACGTGCGGCATTTTATTCAACTCAGCCATCATTGCCTGTCCTGTCACGTCTCTCCCGAGGACGATGCTCAGCTTCGAGTCAGGTCGATTATTTTCCTTCGAATCGATCACTTCCCGTAAACTGACAATGGCAACCGCCTTATTCGGCACTTCAATACCGACCGCTGACTTACCGGGAATCGGTGCTTCTATTCTAATATCGCTCGCTGCTAGGGCAAGCGCGATATCGTCTGCAAGGCTGACGATCCTGCTCACTTTCACACCCGTATCCGGCAGCACTTCGTATTTCGTTACCGCTGGACCTAAATGGACTTGGGTGACTTTCGCTTTTACGCCGAAGCTTAAGAATGTCCTTTCAAGCTTCTGGGCATTCGCATGGATGGAGTCATACTCTGCAGATTGATCATTGGATGGCGTTTGCCGAAGCAATGATGACGGCGGCAACACATAAGAAACATTCTCCTCCTCTCCAGCTACGCCGGAATAGGTCGGTACATCGCCAGATTCCGTATCGTCTGCCTTCGGTGTTTGCACCTTTTTTTCCATGGCAACAGCAGGTTCATCATTGGTCGGTGCCGGTTCGATCCGTTCGGTAAAGGTGGAAATAATCGGTTTCGAGTGGATCTCCTCTTGTTCCTCAATTGTAGCAACAGTGCCAATATCCTCCTGCTTTTCTTCAATAGGGGACGACTTTTTGGAACGCTTTGCTATCCTAGATAGTGCAG
>NZ_LQYA01000139.1 GCF_001531445.1 Sporosarcina koreensis | reverse complement strand
CACTCGTGATGGTTGTAGTTGCGCGCTATATTCCAAAGGAAAATAGGGGTAAAGCGTTTGGTCTTATTGGCTCCATAGTAGCTATGTGAGAAGGTATCGGTCCAGCTATTGGTGGAATGATAGCTCATTTTATCCATTGGTCTTATCTTCTGCTCATTCCAATGATGACAATTATCACTGTTCCGTTCCTTATTAAATTGTTGAAAAAAGAAGTAAGGATAAAAGGTCATTTTGATATTGTAG
>NZ_LQYA01000138.1 GCF_001531445.1 Sporosarcina koreensis | reverse complement strand
ACAATCGCGAATTCGCGCGCGACCTGCGCGAGGCGGCTGCGCGCTATGGTGTCGAGCCGCTGATCACCGACGATTATCTCGCCGTAGAAGACGCGATCCAGGCGCTCCAGCCCGAACTCGTGCTCGGCACCCAGATGGAGCGGCACATCGCCAAGCGGCTGCGCATTCCCTGCGCGGTGATCTCCGCGCCGGTGCACGTCCAGGATTTCCCCGCGCGCTACAGCCCGCAAATGGGGTTCGAGGGTGCGAACGTCCTGTTCGACACCTGGGTCCATCCACTGGTGATGGGGCTGGAGGAGCATCTGCTCACGATGTTCCGCGACGATTTCGAATTTTCCGATGCGCATGGAGCCAGCCATCTGGGCCATGGCACCAGCGCGCCGGCCGCGTCTGAAGCGGGCGCCGAACTCGCGGTCGAGGACCTGGTCGAGACGAAAGGCGGCTGGGCCGCCGAAGCTGAGCGCGAACTGCTGAAAATCCCCTTCTTTGTCCGCGGCAAAGCGCGTCGGAACACCGAAAAGTTCGCAGCCGAGCGTGGCCTCGCCACGATCACCCTCGACACTCTGTACGACGCGAAGGCGCATTATGCCCGCTGATAGCGCACCCTTGTCCGCCCGCCCTCTGCGGG
>NZ_LQYA01000137.1 GCF_001531445.1 Sporosarcina koreensis | reverse complement strand
GTTCAAGCTCCAGGGCACGACCCGCACCGAAGACCTCATCAACAGTCTGCCGCAGACCTTCGCCGGTCAGGGTGGTAACCTCGCCAACGGCGCGACCGGTACCGCCACCGTCGACCTTCGCGGCCTGGGCTCGGAGCGTACGCTCGTTCTGGTCAACGGCCGCCGCCTGATGCCGGGCGACCCCGTTTCGTCCGCCGCCGACCTCAACATGGTGCCGGCCGCCATCGTCAAGCGCGTCGACGTGCTGACCGGCGGTGCATCGTCGACCTATGGTTCGGACGCGGTTGCCGGCGTCGTCAACTTCATCATGGACACCGACTTCGAAGGTTTCCGGATCGACGGCCAGTACAGCCTCTACCAGCACAACAACAGCAACAAGACGCTTCAGGCAGCGCACGCGGCTCGTGGCTTCCCCTTCCCGTCGGGCAACACCGTTAACGGCGGCACCGTCGACGTCACCGTCTCCTTCGGTGGCAAGTTCGGCGACGACGATCAGGGCCATTTCATGGCCTATGCCGGCTACCGCAAGCTGAAGGCGGTCACCCAGAGCAAATACGACTATTCGTCGTGCGCCTCGCAGGTGAACGCGGCGGGCGTCGTGAGCTGCGGTGGCTCGGCCACCTCGGCAAACGGCACCTTCTTCGACTGGAACTCGAACCTCTTCCAGATCGGCCCGAACCGGACCTTCACGCCCGGCTTCACCGCCTATAACTTCGCGCCGCTGAACTATTATCAGCGCCCCGACGAGCGCTACACCGCCGGCGTCTTCGCCGACTATGAAGTCAGCCCGGCCTTCCACCCCTA
>NZ_LQYA01000136.1:51989-53305 GCF_001531445.1 Sporosarcina koreensis | reverse complement strand
CGTGATTTAGCAGATTTATGCGTAAATCGATTTGATTCCAACAAAAAAAGAAGGTGCGAGACCTTCCTTTTCATTCGTCCGGTATGAGACCTTTTTTGAGAAAGTGAATCATTTGGTCGATTTCCTCGTCGTCGTTCCACTTCGGGTCGATAATGTATTTTGCTGCGAAGTAGCCCATGATTGTCGAGGCTGTGAGCCGGATGACAGTCGTTGCTGGCAGTTTTACAATTTGGCCTTTCGCTTGGTAGTGTTCGACGATTTGGATGATGCGACTGACTACCTTTTTTCCTATATGTTCGATGAATTGCTCACGCAGCTCGTGGTGGAACGGGATTTCCTGGAGAAAGATCTGCACGACTTTCAAGTTTTTGTCGAGGAATTCTTGGCGGTTTTTGATCATCGCCCACACGAAATCTTCGAAGTACTCAAAGTCTTTGTCGAGCACTTTGTTCAAGTCTTTGATGATTACCGGGCCGAGCATTTTGACCATCATCGGTGTGACGATGGATAAAAGCAGATCCTTTTTCGTTTTGTAATGCCGGAAGATTGTACCTTCCGCGACGCCTGCTTTTTTAGCGATTTCATTCGTCGAAGTGGCGGCAAAGCCTTTTTCCGCGAACATTTCTGTCGCTGCGACGAGAATCTTCTTCTGTTTATCTGTCAAGTTGGCGTCTTCCTGCAGCATTTCTTCGAGCAGGTGGTTTTCGTCTGTCATGGCGCCCTCCTTATATTTTACGGTATTTGCGCAGCACGGTGATGTTGATTGCAATGAACAGCAGACAGAATCCTGCAAGTATAAGCATGTTCATGAAGATGTCCTCAAATCCAGCACCTCTCACCATGACGTCGCGCAGTGCTTCGGCGGCGTAATAAAGCGGAGTCAAGTAACTGATCCAGCTTAGCCATTCAGCGATCGTCTCCAAGTTGAACAGGCCGGAAAAGAACACTTGTGGCACGACGACAATTGGGATGAACTGCATCATTTGCAGCTCGTTATGTGCAAATGAAGAGAGCAAAATGCCGAGCGTCAGTGCAGTGAGCGCGAGGATGAGGATGATCAGGAGCACGTAGATGAAGGCCCCTTCCATGACCATGCCGAGCACATAAATCGCGTACGCTGTTATAATTGTAGACTGGATTGTCGTGAAAAGTCCAAAGCCGAGGACGTAGCCGGCGACAATTTCCCATTTGCGCAAAGGGCTTGCGAGAAGCCGTTCGAGTGTGCCCGTGGTCCGCTCGCGGAGAAATGAAACACCTGCGATGAGGAAGACGAAGAAGAAAACGAAAAATCCAAGCAGAACTGGACCGAAATAATC
>NZ_LQYA01000136.1:20451-51953 GCF_001531445.1 Sporosarcina koreensis | reverse complement strand
GGAATGTCGACGGCTTGTGGCGGTTTCGGCAATGCGTTTTGTAGCCATTTCATCGTTGCGCCTGTAATGCTTGGATCGCTTCCTTCAAGGACGATAGATGGGGAGTTACCTTCCATTTTCAAATAGCCGTCGAGTTCCCGTGCGGCAAGTTTTTCCTTCGCTTCCGATTCAGTTTTGAAGGTCGATACTTGAGCGCCGTCTGTATCGATTTGATCGACTAGCAGTTCCGGCACATCGACCAATCCGATTTTCGGGGTGTAGTCGTCGCCGTTGAAGACGAAATAGAGCATCGTCAGCACGAGGATCGGCGCGAAAATCAGCAGACCAATCGTCCGTTTATCCCTGACGAGCTGACGGAGAATCCGTTTCACTAATGCCATCACTCTCATCGTTCCACGCCTCCGAAGACGAGGAATGCTTCCTCGATTGTTGAGGAGTTCGTTTGTTTTTTCAGTTCAGCAGGCGTGCCTACCGCGATCAGTTTCCCATCGCGGATCAGTCCGAGCCGATCGCATTTGTCCGCTTCGTCCATGACGTGCGTTGTGACGATGAGCGTCTTCCCTTGCGCTTTCAAATCCGTGAATGCGTTCCAGATGCTTTTCCGTAGAACAGGATCGATTCCGACTGTCGGCTCGTCGAGGATGAGCAATTCCGGTTCGTGAAGAAGTGCGATGGCGAGGGAAAGACGTCTTTTCATTCCGCCCGAGTAGTTCGAAACGAGTTTTGTAACATCGCCCGAAAGCTGGACGAGTTCCATCACTTCGTTGATGCGCTGTGCTTGTTTCTGCCCTTTCAATCCGTACAGCTCAGAGAAGAATTGAAGATTTTCCTTCGCTGACAACTCTTCATATAACGCGTCCGATTGCGCCATATACCCTATCCGTTTGATGAGATCCAGGGTAGGCATTTTCTCGTGAAATAAATGATTCTCCCCTTCCGTCGGCTCGTCAAGTCCCGCCAGCTCCTTCACTAACGTCGTCTTCCCGGCTCCGGACGGTCCAAGCAAACCGAAGATTTCCCCTTCATAGATGTCCATGTTGATATCTTTCAGAACTTGGTGTTTGCCGAAGCTTTTAGAGACGTGTCGGATGGATACGCATACTTCGCTTTTGTTCATGGATGGTCACCTCTTTTTAATAGTGAGTGATTACTCACTCCATTGTAATCTGTAAGAACTGGATTGTAAAGTGAGTAATCACTCATTATATTGTTATATGCGGGAAAGTTTGGTTGTAAAAGTTTTGGCGTCGCACTTATGCACTTAGATCAATCCGGGGTTTTGTGTTTTGGGTGAGTTCGATGTAGATAAGCTCATTTCAGGGCTTCAGACTCACTATTATTCAAGCGAATTCACTCGCATTCGTTTGGCTTGCAATCAGTATAAAGTGCTACGCAATCAATGGTAAATGCAACACAAACTCTATCCGATTACATGTAAAAAAGGATAGATGCCATTATGCTGGCAAACTATCCTCTTCTACTTTCAGCCATTCAGTTCATTGCGTAGCTTATAGCACTTCCGTACAAGATCCGTTTCTGTTTCAACGTTGATGTTGGTCCATCTTCTTTTCCCGAGTCGCCGGTCGAATAACACGATTGCTCGGATGAAGGGGTGCTCATGTGAGAGTGCGTTTTCGAAAGGCATATGGATGTAGTCGAACAATAAGCCGATGATTTCCGATGACGGGTAAATGCCCTGCTCTTTCACTTCGATTTCTGCATCATCATATGCTGCATGTAATTGCTTCAGCTCTTTGGATTCCCACATTTTTTGCCAATCAGAATCCCAATTTAAAGGATCGATTGCTCTTTCCTCAGTCAATTCCTGTCCACGTTTTGTGGCGGCGATGTTGTAGGGAATGTCGGAAGCTCGGAATATTTCCATGCCGTCAAAGGTGATTCGGAATGTCCCCGTTTGGTCATGGCTTTTCCGGTGAATGACACAATGGTATTCAATGCGTCCTTTGAGCGGTTCCAAAAGCAATCCTTCCGCCAATTGCTTTAGCTTCGACCATCTCATTTCGACTTATGCGCTTCCCATTCCTCGCGCAGCATGCCCATACGAATGGAGTCGTAGTAGGCGCCGTTCCAATAGCGGACTTTGCGGATTCGTGCTTCCATCGTCATACCGAGCTTTTCAGCGACGCGGATCATCCGTTCATTCCCCGACCATGTTGTGAGGCCGACGCGGACGAGTGGCATTTCGTTGAATAAATGATCGATCCACATCGTGAGCGCCTTCGTTCCGTAGCCGCCGCTCCAATATTTCGGCTCATAGATGAGGACACCCATCTCCAGCCAAAGGGACGGCTGATGCTCCCAATAGTAGCTGACCATGCCGACGAGCTCGCCGTCCACTTCAATGCCCCAATAATCGTCCTGCGCGACGACTTTGTCTTTCCGTTCAAGGAAAGCCTCATACGTCATCGTGTTATGCGGGAAATACGGCGCGTCCCATTTCTTCCATTCAGGATTCTCCTGTTTAAACGTCATTTCCCACATATGATGCAAATCTTCTTCTTTAATTGGGCGGATTGTTACGCCCTCTAGTGTATATGACAAATAAAATCCTCCATTTTAATAAAGGTCCAAAAAGGAGGACAAAAAGAACCGCGTAGTACTAGGAAGCGCAGCCTCCGAGCACCGCAGCGTATGCTTTTAATACGTGAGGAGCGGGGGAGCAAGCTGACGCGAAAAGCGTTATCGGCCTGCTTAGATGCGACAGGCATAAGACAAGTCGAAGTAGCGCCGCTTTTGGCGCGAATACGACTTGACTTATGACCCGAGCATCTGGCCGATGAAGCTAGACACAACGTAATACGCGAGGTCTTTTTCCCGGACTTTTTGAACTTCCTTATAGGTATTTCGCGAACCAGCCCGTAATCTCGTTCAACCTTTCAATCCGCAGATTCGGTGCGCCGGTCCGCGATAAGTTGTGGTCTGCATCTGGGAAGCGGACGAATTCCGTCTCTTTCCCCATGCTTTTCAATGTAATGTAGAGCTGCTCCGCCTGTTCGATCGGGCAGCGGAAATCTTTTTCCGAGTGGAGAATCAATAGCGGCGTCTCCACGTTTTCCGCGTATTTCAGCGGCGAGTGCTTCCATAGTGTTTCAACATCCTTCATGTCCGCGGCAATTTGCCAGTCGCTGAAGTAATAGCCGATGTCGGATACGCCGAAGAAGCTGATCCAGTTGCAGATCGAACGCTGCGTGACCGCTGCTTTAAAACGATTTGTATGGCCGACGATCCAGTTTGTCATGAAGCCGCCGTAGCTGCCGCCTGTTACGCCAAGGCGATCTTCGTCGATCCAGGAATTTTCCGCCAATACATAGTCGGTTGCCGCCATGATATCTTCATAGTCGCCTCCGCCATAATCGCCGCGGACGGCATCGACAAATTCCTGACTGTAGCCATGGCTGCCGCGCGGATTGATGTAAAGCACGCCGTAGCCTTTTGCAGCAAGCAGCTGCATTTCATGGAAGAACGTGTTGCCGAACATCGCATGCGGACCACCGTGGATGTCGACGATGAGCGGATATTTCTCGCAATCCTTGAAGTCCGTCGGTTTCATGAGCCATCCGTGCACGTCCCAGTCCTTCGCGCTTTTGAAAACAATCGCTTCCGGCTCGACGAGTTTGACTTCCTGTAAATAGTCTTTATTGAATGAAGTGAGGGCTTCCCTTTCGCCAGTCGCAATCGTTAATTGATAAATCTCGCCTGGGCTCACTGCAGAGCTCACCGCGACTAACGCGAAATCGCCTTCCCGATTCACATCATACCCGTAGACATGCTCGTTTTCCTGTGACGCTGGATACAATTCCCCTTCAAGCGTTGCGAAGTAAAGGCGGACGTCGCCCATCGATGACAACTGGAAATATAAGTGATTATCCTTCGTCCAGACGACACTTGGCGCGCTTGCCCCCTGCTGATGGTCCGCAACCGTATAGTCGCCGACCGGAGCATCGACGCTTTCCGTAATATTGATCCGGTTGCCGCGTCTCGTATCATATACATACAAATTGCCATGCGTAGCGTTCTGGAATGTACGGTCCGAGCCTGCGAACGCGATATAGTTGTCGTCGAATGAAAAACGAGCGCCGCCGTAATAGCCTTCCTCATCGACGATGACCGTCTCTTCTTTTGATTCGACATCGACCAAATAGAGCGGCTGACGGAATTCCCAGTCCAGGTTCTCGTTACGGTTCACACCGATGACAAGCTTGCTGCCGTCATGTGAAACGGCCTGCAGCGTATGCTGGTGATTCCCTTCCGTAAATTGTGTGATCTCTTCCGTTTCAATATCGATGACGCCGATTTGTTTGAATGAATCCTGTGGCAATAAACCGACGCCATCCATTTTGTATTTCATCTTCGTTACGCGTACGGGTTCCGGTTTCTTCTTTTCATCTTTCTCTTCTTTGTCCGTGAACGTCTTGCCTTCCTTCACCGAGGCGTCAAACCAGATTTTTTTACCGCAGGGTGACCATTCGAAGCTGGAAACGCCTTTTTCGAATGATGTGAGTTTCTTCGCTTCTCCTCCGCGGGCGGATAGGATGTATAGCTGATTTTTATCGTCGCGATTCGACAAAAAAGCGATTTGCTTGCCGTCGGCCGACCATTTTGGCGAGCTGACGCGGTGTTTGCCGTATGTCCATGGCGCCGTTTCTTTCGTCTCGAGGTCGATGTGGTACAGATTGGAAATATATTTGTTTTCCTCTTCGTCGATATGCGTTTTGATGAACAGCGCTTCTTTTCCGCCTGGAGAAAGCTGTGGATTCGTGACAGATTGCAATTTGAATAGATCGTTTTCTAGTAAGTTTCTCATTGGAATTCCCCCTTCATTTTTCTATCCTACATATTTCGACAACCGGAGGAGTTTCCCCTTTTTATTTTCGAATACTTTCATGATTTTTTTCCGATGTAGACGGATTGCGGCCGGAAGATCGTGTTGTCGCTCAGCTGTTCGATAGCGTGGGCGGTCCATCCGACCATTCTTGCTGCGCTGAATGTCGGGGTGAATAGTTCAGGCGGCATGTCGATTGCACGCATGATTGCAGCCGCGTAATATTCGACGTTCGTGTATAGTTTGCGTCCCGGCTTATACGTTTCGAGAAGTGCGATGATCTCTTTTTCGGCCGTTGTTGCGAGGTCGAGCCAGCCGTCTTGTCCCGCGAGCATATCGCATTTATCTCGCAATAAAATTGATCGGGGATCTTCCGTTTTGTAGATTCGATGTCCGAACCCCATGATTCGTTCACCGTTTTGCAGTTTCTTCCGGATGACGTGGGTAATGTTTTCTTGCGTGCCGATTTCTTCGAGCAGCTCGATGACGGCGGAAGGTGCACCGCCATGCAACGGGCCTTTCATTGCGCCGAGCGCCGACGTGACTGCCGCGGTCAAATCCGATTCCGTAGAAATGGTGACCCGCGCTGCAAATGTGGAGGCGTTCATGCCGTGCTCCATCGTCAATTTCAAGTACGTTTCGAGCGCTTCGACATGGACGTCTGCGGGCTTCGTTCCGGTCAGCATCCATAAGTAGTTGGCGGTATGTGTTAATGACGGGTCGGGTTCGACGATGGGCAATCCATTCGCATTCCGGTAATGCCTCGCGATGATGACCGGGAGCGCTGCGGTTAGGTGGCGCGCTTGCTGTTCAATCGGTTGATTCGTGAAATGATGGTGCGAGTATCCGGATATTGCGGTCCGCATTGCATCCATCAATGGCGTTTCAGATGGCAGGGCGTCGATGATTATTTTTACGTGTTCGGGTAATTCCCTGCCCTCTTGAAGAGTAAATGTTTCGTTTTGCTCAGGGAATTTTCCCGTCCATAGGAAGTAAGCAATCTCCTCGTATGAATGCTCGGTGATGAGTTCTCCTATTTTGGTTCCGCGGTACCGGAGTTCACCTATATCCCCTTCTACTGATGCAATTTTCGTGTGTACGGCAACGACATCTTTCAAGCCTTTTTGAAACATGATCATTCCTCCTTTTCTTCAGTATAGGAGGAAGGTATAATTAGGTAAATTGAATGTTTTGGAATGATTTGATTAATTTTAGTAATCAGGAGGAGGTTTGGCGAATGGACACGCAATGGCTTCGGACATTTGTTATGGCGGCAGAAACGTTGAACTTCAGGAAGGCGTCGGAGAAATTACTGTTGTCGCAGCCAAGCGTTACGGTGCATATCAAGTTGTTGGAGGAGCATTTGGGTGTTGCGTTATTCGATCGGATTAACAACCGCGTCACGTTGACCGATGCGGGCAGATTATTTTATGGGGAAGCTGAAAAGTTGTTGGCGGGGCTGGAGACAAGCGTGCATCGGATGCAAGCTTTTGCGCAAGGGTACCGCCGAATGTGGACAATCGCCATTTCGCCGCTTATGGCGGAAACGATTTTGCCATACTTCTTGCGGACGTTTATGGAAAAACACGCCGATGTGGAACTGACGATCCGGGTGGAGGAATCCGAGATGATCGAGCGCCTCGTCGATTCAGGTGAGGTCCATTTGGGCATTTCTGCTTTGGATACGGCTTTGAAAGGCATTGAATCGATCCGAATCTATGATGACCCGATCGTTTTCATCACGCCGACGGATAGCTACGACGAGGAAAGCGGACCGCCAGTCGATGTGGAGGATGCGCTACTCGGAAATTATTTGCTGACGCATCATCATCCTGTCTACTGGGATGATTTGCTTGTCATTTTGCACAAGCATGTGCCGGGTGTTCGCACGATGAAAGTAACGCAAGCGCATATTGCGAAACGGTTCATCCAGGAAGGACTCGGCGTCTCGTTCCTCCCCCACTCCATTGTCCGGCGTGAACTGACGGAAGGCCGACTTATGCGACCGCATTTTGATCTGTTCCCTCTGCCGACGGTTTCGACGTTTATTCTTGTGAAAAAGAAAGATGAGTTGGAGGAAGATTTTATTCGGGAGATCTCGGCTTATTATTTTGGGTAGGGAAAAAAAGCGATCCCCTTTGTAAAGGAATCGCTTTTCATTCATTTTAACTTGAATTTGGAGATGAGCTGCTGTAATGTGTCCGCCATCGTACTAAGGACTGTGGATGAGGCGGCGATTTCTTCCATCGTAGCGCTTTGTTCCTCGGACGCCGCGACGATGTCTTGGGCGTTTTCATCGGACTGTTTCGACAGGTCCGCCACTTCGTCGACAAGCTGTTTCACTTGTTGCGTACTAGCGTTGATGGATTCGCTGATCATAGAAATTTCGACGGCTTGCGTAGACACTTCGTTCACTCGTCGTGCAATTTCCTGGAAGCCTTCGCCGGTTTGCCGCACCATTTCAAGTCCTTCATCCACAAATAGTGTTGATGTTTCCATCACTTTGATAGCCCCACTTACTTCGAGCTGGATTTCTTCAATCAATTTTCGGATGTCAGACGCGGCATTTCCCGATTCGAGCGCCAGATTGCCTACCTCGGACGCAACGACCGCAAAGCCTTTCCCGTGTTCTCCCGCCCTTGCCGCTTCGATGGAGGCATTTAGCGCCAATAAGTTTGTTTGTCCTGCGATATTCGTAATGATCGAGACAATTTTACCGATTTCAGACGACTTTGCATGTAACGATTCTACAACCTCTGCCGTCCTCTGAGTTGACTGCTGAATGTCTTCCATTTTTCCGACAGTCGTTGTCATTCTTTCTGTACCAGCTTCAGTCAGCTCAGTCGCAGCGACTGCCATTTCGGAAACATGCTGGATGGACTCTACGGTTTGATTCAATCGAGCTGCTATGTCGTCTACAATCGAGCTGCTGGATTGTGCGCTTTCCAATTGGATAGCCGCACTCTCCGACACACCGATGACCGAGTTCGTGATCTGTTCAGAAGCACGGGCAGATTCATCTGCGCTAGCCGAGAATTGGCCAGATGTTGCGGCGAGTGTATGGACGTTTTCTCTCAATTCCGCTATCAACTCGTTCAAATTGGCGAGCATCGTGTTGAAATTATCGCCGAGCTGACCGATTTCATCCTTCGTCTTGATTACTATCGGATTGATTGACAAATCGCCCGTCGCCATTTGCTTGAAACTATTAGCAAGAGAGACGATCGGCCGTTGGATCGTCCGCATCAAATAGCTGCTGCCTAAAACAGCAAGCAGTACGGCTATGACCGTGCTTATTGACAACGAAATTAATACCGCTGAATAAAGCATAGCCCCCCTTTGCTCGATCGCTTCCAGTTCCTCATGGTGCAGCGCGCTTAGTTCATTCAATTTCTCATCAATGTCACTTACAGTAATAATCGCTTCGTATGACTGCTCCGTCGCCTGCTGGTCCTGTCCTTTGCCGCTTATCTCGATGATCTCATCAATATCCGCTGTAAAGGACTGCCAGTGTTCATTCACATCATTCAATAACTCTTGTTCCGCATTTGTCGACATCAAGTCTTCATATGAGACGATGACGTTGTTTACTGAATCTGTTTCGGCAATAATTTCTTTTTCATATTGCTTCTCATATTGACTGTCTTTCGAAAGGATATGCCTTTGTACTAGGCTAAGCACATTTTGAGTACTCTTTTCCAACGCGTTAATATTTTCAATTTTCGGGATAATTACATCGATCATCTTTGTTGTGTTTTTATTCAGCGTAAACGTACTAGTGATTCCTACAGCGCTCATTCCTAAAATGAGTGCAATCATGATTATAAAAATGGTTGATATTTTCTTCCCGACAGTCCAACGCATGGTGTTTGCCCCTTTAGTTGATATTTTGTTTTTTATCGGTAGCCGCCAGGAAATCTTTACACAAGTCGAGCGCTGTATTAAAAAAATTTTCCCCTATTGAGTAGGGGAAAATCCTGTAAGTTATTGCTTCACTTGATCTTTCAACGAACGCCGCAAAATTTTCCCCGTTGTGTTTTTCGGCAGTTCGTCCAGAAATTCGATCGTTTTTGGAACTTTATACTTCGCCAACCGATTCGCGCAGAACGCTTTCAGTTTTTCGGCGTCCGCTGCAGCTCCTTTTTTCAGGACGACGAAGGCTTGAACCTCTTCTCCGAAATCAAGGTCCGGCACGCCGATGACCGCTGCTTCGACGATGTCGTCATGTGTGAATAAAACCTCTTCGACTTCCCGTGGATAGACGTTGTAGCCGCCGACGATGATCATATCTTTCTTGCGATCGACAATATAGAAGTAACCGTTTTCATCCTGGCGGGCCAAATCTCCGGTGTACAGCCAACCGTCACGTATCGCAGCGGCGGTTTCTTCCGGCATTTTGTAATAGCCTTTCATGACGTTCGGCCCTTGGACGACGAGCTCGCCGACTTCGCCGACAGGCACTTCATCGCCGTATTGGTCGACGACTTTATTGACAACATTGACGATATTCGTGCCGATCGATCCGGGCACACGCTCGCGGTCCAACGGGTTGAAGCTCGTGACCGGGGACGCTTCGGACAGGCCGTATCCTTCCGAGATTTTCACATTGAATTTATTCTCGAAGTTGTGCAGCAATGCGACAGGCAAAGAGGATCCTCCGGAAATCGCGAGGCGAATTGTGCTGAAATCGGCCGGTTTACCTTCCGGGAATTGATAAAGAAAATTGTACATCGTCGGCACACCCGCGAATACAGTCCCCTGCTGTTCTTTGATAGTCTGGAAGACGTCCGCTGGGCTGAAGCGCGGCACGAGCAGGATTGTCGCACCTTTTAGCAATGGCGCGTTCACGACGACGGTTAGCGCGAACACATGGAAAACGGGCAACGTTGCAACAACGCGTTCATTTTCCGAGAACCCTAAATAGTCCGCGACATCACGCGCGTTCGAATATAGGTTTTTATGCGTCAGCATCGCGCCTTTCGGACGTCCGGTCGTTCCCGATGTATAGAGGATGACAGCGGTTTCATTTTCGTCAGCTTCAATCGGTTCGAGATCAGGCCGGCCCGTTGCGATCAGTTCGGAAAACAGCTTCACTTTCGCTTTTGCCTTATCCGGCAATGCCGCCACTTTCTCCCGAATATCAGCACTCATTTCACAGACGATATATTGCTCGATTGAAGGGAATAAGGACGCGGACTTCTCGACGAGCGGCAACAGCTGATCGAGCGCGATGACCGCTTTCGCATCACTATTATGTAAAATGTACGAGATTTCGTCAGGCGAATAAATCGGATTGATCGGAATCGCTGTCGCCCCGATCCGCATTGTCGCATAAAGCGAAATGAGAAAATGCGGTGTATTTCCTAACAACAATGCGATATGATCGCCCTTTTCGATTCCCAAGTCTTGCAAGACGGACGCAAACATGGACACGGACTGGTCGAACTCGGCGTAAGACGCATCTTTCCCCATGAAGTGATAGGCCGTTTTCCCAGGCTGCAGTTTCGACGTTTCATAAACTTGTGTTACCAAATTCATACTGAACATCCTCCCTTTTAATTGAATGAACCATCATTCATTAAACCCATCTATTATTATATAAGAAAAATTAAAAGTTCACAATACTTTTAGAAAATCTATAGAAGTCACAATTTGGAGGGAGTTCTTTTTTATTTCAGAAAAACAATTAAAAAATGCCTTCCCTGACAGTCAAGGGAAGGCTTCATAAGGCGGTTATGCGTTTCTTGGGAGGTTTATGCGCGTTTATCGTCAGTTATGGACTTGTAGACGGATATATGCGTGATTATCGCGACTTATGGACTTTTCAAGACAGTTATGCGTATTTCATGCCACGTCTACTCCGGTGACCGGATATGGGCTAGATAGCGCCAGCGGATCAGGTAGAAATAAATGACTTGCAGCGCTGTGAAGCCGACGAGTACCATGATCAGTTCGCGGACGATGGAGATTTCCGCGAGAGCGTCCCAAATGACTTGCAATGATAGGAACGCAAATGAACTATGGACGAGCGCGACGCCCCATGGGACAAAAAATTGAGGGATGAGCTGCCGGTTGACGATTTTCTTAAATTCCCTGTCGGTGATGCCCATCCGCCGGAGCACATCGAACTGCTTGCGGTCGCTGTCGAGCGATGTATAAAGGCGGAAGTAGATGAAACTTCCCGCGGCAAGCAGGAAAACGCCTGCAAGCAATAGCCCGATGAACAATAGCAATGTGAATGTCGTGCGTATGACGGAATAGTTCAGGCCAGGATTATCAAATGTGAAATGTAGTTTACTTCGTGTCCCTGTCAATATCGATTCCGTTACGGAATGCTCGATTGTCAGCCCGATATTTTTCGTTTTTTGCCAGTCTGGTATGTCGAAAGCATGATAGATGGACGACGGCTCGACAAGTAAAGCTAATTTCTCATAGTCGGCGTCGTTTAAAATGATCGCGTTCGTGCCGATTGCATGGGCAGGGAATAATTGATATGGATAGGCGCCATTAATCCGCACCTCAATACCGCTTTCTTCGAGAACCGTCCGGACGGATTGCCTGTTCAGCTGCTCGAAAGTGGAAGCGGTCGGCGGCAGGAACAGCGCCTCGCCTTCCAGCAATTCAAACGCCTGATTGCCGAATGATTTCGACAGCCTGTTGACGCTCGAGAGCTTGAGAATCATAACGTCATAGTCCGTCAAAGATGAGCGTTGTTTCAGAACAGGAAATCGAACATATGTATATTCGATTTCGTTCTTCCTCAGTTCATATCCAAGCCGATTGATATGATCCTGCTCCAATTCATTTCCAGGAAAGCTTTCGTACACAAGACCGAGCGGATTCATCTCCCGGTATTGAGAAGCGAATGAAGTGAGCGAAGCGAGGATGCCGACAGACATGAATGCAATCGTTGAAACGATCGTCACGATGAAAAACATCCGGGCATTCTCCTTCAGGCGGATAACGCCTTCTGAAACTGCGAGCAGGCGAAAATGTCGCCAATAGAATTCCTTCCGCACTTTGAACAGATGGAGGATGAACGGCAACGAATCTGTGAAAAAGAGGTACGTGCCAAGCGTCACGAGCGGCGGCAACAGGAAAATAAGACCAATGACGATGCTATTCGACGTGAAAGCGGCCATGCTATAGGACAGTCCTAGAAGCACGAGGCCAATCACTCCACGAATCTTTGAAAAACCATGCACCTCCATGCCACCGCCTTCTCCGCGGATCAATTCATCGAGCTTGCCTGTTCGGATAAAAACAGGAGCGACCCATGAAATGATGACGAAGAGGCTTAGGAATGCGCCAACCGTCAATGCGAACGGTTCCCATGAAAAATACAAGGGAAGCGCGGGCAGCAGGATGATCCTTTTTACGACCATAAAGAAGAATTTCGAAAACATATATCCTAAAAAGGTGCCAACACCAATCGAAGCTGCGCCGATGATAAATGTCTCGATGAAAATGAGCCGGTGCAGCTGCCGTTTCTCCATCCCTAAATGGAGCAGGATGCCGAACTCCTTCGTCCTTGCCTGCAAGAATGCCCGCATCGAATAAAACAGAAAGAACATCGTGAATATGTAAAGGATGATTTCTGCGATGCCCATGCCGAGCACTGCGATGTCCTGCAATGCACTGCCTTCAATTGACGGATGGAACAGTAGCATGGAAAAGAGGAAAAACACCATGACCGAAAAAACGCTCGCCATGAAAAAGGCAGCGTAGATTCGCCGGTTCCGCATGACATTCCGGAAAGCGAACTGGCGAAACGTCATGTGGCTCTCCTCCCTATTCGAATGTCCCTGTTACAGCATCCGCAAGTCATTGACATTCCCTCCAAGTAGACTGAGCACATTCAAAATCCGCTGGAAAAACGTCTGGCGCCGCTCGTCCTTGTAGATTTCATTGAAAAATTCGCCGTCTTTGATGAACAGCACGCGGTCGCAATAGCTCGCCGCAATCGGGTCATGCGTCACCATGATGATCGTCGTCCGCTCGGTTTGATTGACAAGGCTGAGCAATTCAAGGACTTCCTTCGCCGAATTCGAATCGAGATTCCCTGTCGGTTCATCGGCCAGAATGAGCTTCGGATTGTGGATCAATGCCCGTCCGACAGCGGTCCGTTGCGCCTGTCCACCTGACAGCTCGTCCGGGCGTCGGTTGAGGATTTCTTTCAGACTCAATTGACCCGCCAGCCGGTCGACCCGTTTTTGCATCTCCATGATCGGCAGCCCGTCCAATGTTAGCGGCAGCACGATATTTTCTTCCACCGTCAAACTTTTTAACAGATTGATGTCCTGGAAGACGAAGCCGAAATTATGCCGTCTGAATAGTGCCAGTTCATTTGAATTCAACGCTTCCGGCTCGATGCCGTCAATCATGACACGCCCGTACGTCGGCATGTCGATTGTCGAAATGATGTTCAACAACGTCGTCTTCCCGCTGCCTGAAGGCCCCATGATAGCGATGAATTCCCCCGCGTCCGCCTCGAAGTCAAGGCGATTCAGCGCGCGGTGCATCACTTTTCCTTCATAGATCTTCGTCACTTGCTCCAATTCCACGATCGAGGTCTTCATCCACTTCACCTATCTCTCCATTTGTAAACAGAATCTTGACAGAAGTCCCCTTCCCCACTTCCGATTCAATCGTCAATGGATGGCCGAGCTTCGAGCACACTTCGTCAGCGATATAAAGGCCCATTCCCGTCGATTCACCGGTCAACCTGCCGTTTTCACCCGTAAAAAACGCTTTCGTCACCCGTTTCAGATCGGACGCCGGAATGCCGACCCCTTCATCGCGGATTGTGAGCTCAAAGCCTTTTGCAGTCTGCTCTGCCGTCACATAAAGGCGCTTCCCTTTTTCAAATGTATATTTCACAGCATTTGTAATGAACTGCCCGATGACAATCTTCATCCACTTCGCATCGGTCGCGACAACGAGCGACTCGTCGATTGAAATGACCGGAAATACGCCATTCGTAATGAACAGCCGCTTATGGTCCGTGACAATCTGCTGAATAAGGTTCTTCAAGCCGACCTGTTCGATCTGCATGTCTTCCTTAAACGTCTCAAGCCGGGCATTGACGAGCACGACGTCAAGTCCGCGCTGGATTTTATCGACTTCCTCACGGATGCTACGCTTGTCCAACTCGCCATCTTCCTGCAGCAGCAAATTAATGACGGAAATCGGCGTCTTCATCTGATGCACCCATTGATTGACGAACTGGAGCTGCCGGTGCTGCGAAGCGTAAAGCGATTGCACTTCATTTTGATACAATCCGTACAAATTACGCATGAACTCCGTCGATTTGCGCTGTTCCGTCGTCTGCACATTACGGATGAGCGCATCCTCCATCTTCTTCGGCTTGCGCAGGATCGCTTTGTAATATGAACGCCTCATAATGAATTTCCCGATGAGGAAGCCTGCCGTCAGCAGCAAGCTCATAATGATCGAGTAGATCGCCGTATTGATCCCACGGAAACCGTCCAGCCAATATAGGACGAGGATGAACGTGACGAGCATCATTTCGAAAATGATCCAAGATAAATGCTCCCTGAGGAATAAAACAATTTGCTTCATGATTCCTCCGTTGCGACAAGAAAGCGGTAGCCTGATCCGCGGACCGTCTCGATGACCGATTGTACGCCGTAATCGGTCAGCTTTTTCCGCACGCGCGTCATATTCACATTCAGCGTGTTTTCATCGACAAATGACTGGTCGTCCCATAATTCTTCAAGCAGCGTCTCCCGTGATACGACTTTCGGCGACGCCTCCATCAACAGCTCAAGGATGACGCATTCCTTTTTCTGCAACGGAATCTGTTCATCGCGCAAATGCAGCTCCATCCGCTCGATGAACAGCTCGAGCGAACCAAGCTTCACCGTACGCTCCCCTTGGCTCGGCGCATATTCTCCGAACGCCCTTCTCAAATGGCTTCTGATCTTCGCAAGGACGATCTCGTAATGGAAAGGTTTCGTAATGAAATCGTCCCCACCGTTCTCAAGCGCAAACACTTGGTCCATATCGCCTGAACGAGCGGAGATGAAAATGATTGGGCATGTCGTCGTTTGGCGAAGCTGCCTGCACCAATAGTAACCGTCATACGAAGGCAGATTGATATCGAGGAGGATCAAATGCGGATCGAACGCAGCACACTCCGCCTCCACATTATCAAAATCCTCGACGATTGCAACGTCATATTGATATTTGCGCAGCGTATCCGCCAATAGCTGTGCAATTTTTTTATCATCTTCAACAATGAAAATACGGTGGTTCCCCATCGCAAATTCCCCCTTCTCTATTCCATACATTATATCGCAAAACTGGAGTGCACGCTCGGGGAGCGAAGAAGGTGGATGGGGAAATCGATTACCACCGACTTTCGATGTGTTACAACCGACTTCGGGGTTTATCACCGACTCTTGACTAGTTATCACCGACTTTGAAGACTTTATCACCGACTCGCCAATTTATCACCGCCCAGGGGGAATTTATCACCACTTGAGAGAAGTTTATCACCACTTAGGAAGACTTTATCACCACTCCAGCCATTACTTCCTTCAAAACCGAGTTAACCACACCCCCTGAAGCAATCGCGCATAAACTATAGCAAAAGCGGGGGGGGGAGCGGTTAGCTCCGACATGCATAAGACAGATATGCGAAAGGTCGCCCTAAGACGAGCAGCATCGCTGACTTATGACCTGAGGAGTTGCCACCCGGAGTCTAGACGTAGGCAAAAGAAAAAGCCGGCTCAGCACCGGTTTTCAACTTAATAGATTAAATTAATAAATTCTTCTTTCGTAATGCCTCCCAGTATCGTCGGAATATCGACCGCATCGAGCGCTTTCGTGATGGAATCGCGATCGTACTGAACACCTTTCAATCTTTCTTCGACGACTGCCACATCGCCGACACCGAAAAAGTCGCCATAAATATTAACGTCATCGATTTTTCCTTTCTCCACTTGCAGGCGCACGTCGATGCCGCCGACAGGGAAGCGATGGGAGTGTTGCATATTGAATTTCGGGGATTTGCCGTAGTTCCAGTCCCAGTTTCCGTAGCGTTCTGCGGATAAAGCTCGGATGTTGTCCCAGTCCTCATCGGTCAGCTCCCAATACTGGACATTCTCTTCGCCTTCGAAAATCGACTTCAGAATCTCCATGCGGAATTGCTCGATTGTCATCGGCCCTTCGATGAATTCTGAAATGTTCGCGACACGGCTGCGGATCGATTTGATCCCTTTCGATTCGATCTTGTCCTTCCGTACCTTCAATGCAGACACGACACGCTCGATTTCCGTATCGAACATCAATGTCCCGTGGGTGAACATGCGGCCTTGCGTCGCGAATTGTGCATTGCCTGAAACTTTGCGACCTTCGACGAGAATGTCATTGCGGCCTAGCAATTCCGCTGTAACGCCCATATCAGCCAATGCCTTGATGACCGGCTCGGTGAATTTTTTGAAGTTGCGGAATGACTCCCCGTCATCTTTCGTTATGAAGCTGTAGTTGAGGTTCCCTAAGTCATGGTACACTGCCCCTCCGCCTGAAAGCCTGCGGACGACGTGGATACCGTTCGCATCAACGTACTCGGTGTTGATCTCTTCGACCGTGTTCTGGTTCTTACCGATAATAATAGATGGTTCGTTGATATAGAACAGCAAAAACGAATCCTTATCGATATCCATGTTTTTCAATACATACTCTTCGATCGCAAGGTTGATTCTTGGATCTGTAATTCCTTTATTATCAACGAAATACAATAGTATCGCTCCCTATGTAAATGAATTCACATCTATTTTATCTGAAAAGAACAAATAAGTCTTGACTTTTGCTTCACTGTTATATTACAATCACACTATCAAATTTAGTTATAGAACAAGAGGAGGATGATGAAATGATCGAGAGTATCGTAGAGTTTTTCAGAAACCTGCCCGCCAAAGCCTGTGAAGTTTGTGGAAATGAAATCTAATAGATGCGTGAATGCTACAGTAATACAGTGAAACTTCAATCAGTGACGGTTTTCCACTGATTGTTAGTTGAAACAATCGGGCATTTACTGACTGTTGATTTCAAACTTGTTTGGAATCTTACAGACAGTTAATGCGGGATCAATGTGACGAGTGCAATATCGTCTAATTTTTTTACTTACTCTGTTATATAATAATAGCCCGTTTATTGATTTAGTATTAGTACAAAAGAACAGGAGGGAACGCCGATGCTAGAGAATGTCATTGAGTTTTTCAAGAACCTGCCTGCGAAAACCTGTGCCGAGTGTGGAAAAGAGATTGAGGAGCAGCACGAATGCTACAGCAATAAATGCGACGAATGCAACATCATCTAATAAAAATGAAACAGCTGGGATATTGCTTCCCAGCTGTTTTCATTCGTCTAAAATGTCGGGTTCATCCGTATGGATTCCATTGACACCCATCGCCTTCAACCGAAGGGCGGCTTCAGCGTCATTCACCGTATAGGCATATACCGCCAACCCTTCGTCATGCATCGTGTTGACGAAAGAGGGCGTCAACGCTTCATAACTGACATCGATGCCTGATGCGTATGTCAGGAGTTCTTTCAGCTTATCCGCCGACAATTCCGCTTCCTCCCCTTCGTCAAAAGAGATCAGCTGCATTAACGGGATCGCCGGTTCGAGTTTATGAACCTGTTTCAATGCTTTTTTATCGAATGAATGGATGACCGCCTTCGGATAGCTTTTGCCATCATCACCGATCATTCCATTCTCCTTCATGAGCTCGACCAATTTTTCCTCAATCCCTGGATACTGATCGGTATCTTTCAGCTCGATGACGTAGCAGATGTCCTCTTCCATCTCCTCAAAAACTTCCAGCAACGTCGGGATTTCATATGCTTCTTCTTCATCCCCGCCGCTAACGGCGACTTTCTCGCCTTTTTCTTCATTCGCGGTCAACTCTTTTAGTTCGGCCAATGTATAGTCTTTTATTTTCCCTACCGCTTCCGTCGTCCGTTTCACGTCATCGTCGTGCATGACGATCAGTTCCCCGTCTTTCGTCATATGGACGTCAAGCTCTACGTAATCCGCATTAAGGTCATCGGCAAGTTCAAAGGAGGGCATCGTGTTTTCCGGTTCATATGCTGAAGCTCCTCGATGCGCGATGATGAGAAAGCCTTCTTCCGGCATCGGATTATCCCACTCGTTGCCGATATTGCAGGCTGACAATAGGATCGCTGTACTTATGATTACCAAAAGCTTTTTCATACTCAATTCCTTTCAATGTAAAAAGCCCGCACTGAGGCGGACTTTTCGATTTTATTTCGCAAATAAAGTGAAACTTCAATCATTAGGGAGTTCCTTCATCCCCACTGATTTAGAACCAATCCCGCTCTTACTGGCTGTTGCCCCCAAAAGTGGGGTCTTACAGCCAGTTAGAGCGGGATAAATCAGCAATGACTTCTTCCACGGCCGCTTTGCCTTGATTGATGCAGTCCGGCAATCCGACGCCGTCATAAGAGGCGCCCGCCAATTTGACGTTCGGGAAGTCTTTTTTCAGTTCTGCGCGGGCAGCATCTACACGTTGGCGGTGCCCGACACGGTATTGTGGGCGGTCCTCTTTGAAACGTGTGATGACCGTGAAGTCCGGCTTGCCTTTGATCGTAATGATTTTCCCTAGGTCTTCGAGGACGATCCGCTCGATTTCATCATCAGGCAAATCGACGATCGCGTCTTCTCCGACCCTTCCGACGAATGCGCGCAGCAGGATTTTCCCTTGCGGCGTCGTCGTCGGCCACTTCCGATGCACCCAAGTGCAGGCAGTGATGGAGTAATCATTGCTCCTCGAAACGAGGAAACCTGTCCCTTCGGTATCCTGGATGACCGCTTCTTCAGGAAATGCGAGAGCGACCGTCGCAACGGATGTCGTCTGGATTTCCTTCAATCCTTGCAGCAATCCGTGTGGGGCGAATAATTGGCTTGCCGCCATATGACCGGTCGTAACGATGACCGAATCGGCCACAACCGTTTCCCCGGTATTCAGCTTGAGGACGGTTTGATTCCCCTGCTTGGAAATGCTTTCGATGCGGATTCCTTTCCTCACCGTTCCGGGTTCTAGTTGCTGTTCCGCCGCCTCGACGATCGATTCAAGCCCGTTCCGCAGTGAATGGAACGCCCCTTTTTTGGAAGCACCATGCCCGTCCTTCTGTGGCACTTGCTTCGGCGTCGTCTTCTTCATGCCGAGAATGAGGCTGCGGTGTTTCTTTTCGACTTCGTAAAATTGAGGATACGTCGATTGCAAGCTCATGTGGTCGATATCGCCCGCATACACTCCCGATAGCAACGGTTCGATTAAGTTTTCGACTATTTCCGATCCGAACCGGCGACGGAAGAAGTGGCCGAGTGACTGGTCCCCTTCAATTCCAGAACGCGGCAAGACGAAATCCCCTGCCGCCCTCAGTTTGCCCGCCAATGAAAACAGGTCCGATTTCAGAAACGGACCTACTTTCGTCGGGATGCCCATGACGGAGCCCCCCGGAATCGGCTGCAACCGGCCATTCATAAGAATATACGCCTGTCCCGTCGCATTGCGCACGAGGTCGCTCCCGATACCAAGATCGTTCGCGAATGTATCCATGCTTTTCTTTCGGATGAGGAAGCTGTCCGGCCCCCGTTCGATGACAAAGCCGTCACGGCGGACCGTCTGGATTTTCCCACCCAGCCGGTTCGTCGCTTCAATCAGCGTCACTTCAATCGGCAAGTTTTGTTCACGGGCCGCTTTTTGCATATAAAATGCCGCAGAAAGCCCAGTGATCCCTCCACCGACGATGACGACTCTTTTCTTTTGTTCACTCATGCCATCACTTCCTAGCTGCCATCAGGCTTCCTTCAATTGTTCAAATACCGCTTCCGCCATTGCGCTAATGAAAAGCGGGTCCGTATTCGGCATTGCGGGACGGTAATAGGATGCACCGATCTCATCGCAAACCACTTTACATTCATGGTCATTATCGTAAAGGACTTCCAAATGATCCGAAACGAAGCCAACCGGCGTATAAACGAATGTTGCATAGCCTTCCTTCTCATGCAAGTCTCGCGTCAAATCCTGGACGTCCGGTCCGAGCCATGGCTCACCCGTCTGCCCTTCACTTTGCCAGCCGACCGCGAAATTCTCCACTTCCGCCGCTTCCGCAATCAATTTCGCCGTCTCTACCAATTGCTCCGGATACGGATCTCCGAATTGCTTGATCTTTTCAGGCAACGAGTGCGCCGATACGACGAGGCATGCCTTTTCCCGTTCTGCATCGCTCATGCTAGCATATGTGCCCCGGATTTTATCAGACCAGTATTCGATGAATTTCGGCTGCTTGTACCAGCTTTCGACGGATGTCATAGAAATGCCGTGCTTCTCTGCTTCTTCCTTCGCCCGTTCATTGTAGGATTTCACGGAGAATGTAGAATAATGTGGTGCCAAGACGATCGACACTGCTTCTTTGATTCCGTCAGCTTGCATCTGTTCCACTGCTTCTTCAACGAAAGGCGTTATGTGCTTCAAACCAACATAGACGTTGAATTCAATTTCGTCCTGCATCGCATTCAGACGGTCGCCAAGCGCATTCGCCTGATTTTCCGTAATTTTCGCGAGCGGCGAAATGCCGCCGATCGCCTGATAGCGCGCCTTCAGATCTTCCAGTTGTTCCGGTGCTGGCGGACGACCGCGCCGGATATGCGTGTAGTACGGTTCGATATCCTCTTCCTTATACGGCGTTCCATACGCCATGACTAAAAGCCCCATTTTCCTTTTTGTCATCAGTTGCACCCCGTTTACAATTTATATGTGTGATTTATTTTCGAAGTTGCGCGCTATATTCGTGAACGAACTCTGTCAAACGTTTCAATGTTGCAGGCTGGACTTCAGGGAAGACACCGTGACCAAGGTTGAAAATATGGCTGCCGTGAACGACACCCTGTTCAACGATTGTTTTCGCACGCTCTTCGATGATGTTCCAATCTGCAAGAAGCAAGGATGGATCCAAGTTCCCCTGCAATGTCTTCGTCAATCCTCTTTCCCCGGCTTCCTTGATGGATAAACGCCAGTCCAAACCGACGACATCTACAGGAAGGTCATGCCATTCATTCGCCAAGTGGCTCGCTCCTACGCCGAACGTGATCAAAGGCACATTCAATTCGCGAAGCTCATTAAAGATGCGCGTCATGACAGGTTTGATGAAGATCCTGTAATCAGAAACGTTCAATGCGCCAACCCATGAATCGAACACTTGGATCGCCGCTGCGCCCGCTGCCACTTGGGCTTTGATCGACGTGATGATCGTATCGCCTAATTTATCCATAAGCGCAAACCATGCTTCAGGTTCCGATACCATAAAGGATTTTGTCAAATTATAGCTTTTTGAAGGACCGCCTTCAATCATATAGCTCGCCAATGTGAATGGCGCTCCGGCGAAGCCGATCAACGGCACATTCAATTGCTCCTTCAGGATTTTGATCGTATCGATGACGAACGGGATATGATCTTCCGGCGAAAGCTCACCAAGATTATGGACGTCCTGCACCGAACGGATCGGGTTCGAAATGACTGGGCCGACACCCGCTTTTATTTTCACGTCCACTCCGATTCCTGGAAGTGGTGTCACAATATCCTTATATAAAATCGCCGCATCGACATTGTATTGATCGACAGGCAGCTTTGTCACATAAGCGCAAAGCTCCGGCTGATGTGTAATCTCTTCTAGTGAATACTTCTCTTTGATCTTGCGGTACTCAGGCTGAGATCGGCCTGCTTGCCTCATGAACCAAACCGGCGTATGTTCGATTTTTTCTCCTCTTGCAGCGCGAAGCAGTGTATCGTTAAATGTTGTCATAAAATCGATTCCCACTTTCTTTATAATAATTATCGAAGTCTACATATTCGCTTTCAAATATAGACGTTTCCCTTTTGAATGTATAGTGCTTGAGCCCATTTGTCATTAAATTGTACCCATATTTCCTGCTCGCCGCCACCAATTCGACAATGTTTGTTTTAATTGTCCCGTTAAGGGAAAATATGAGTAGTACCTAATAAATTTTTAAGGAGGGCTTGGGAATGTATGTGTATTTGACTACCGGAACAAGGGATTTCATGGAGAAGCTTCAAGAGCGTCATGCGAATAAAGGAATGATTCTCATGCACGGCGGCGGCCAGTCGCTGCTATTGCATGAAACGGAGGGGAAGTCGGTCTTTCAGACGCCGAGACGATATGAAGTAGTCAGCTCTGCGGGCGGATTGCAGGAAGAGGGCTACTTCGTCTACAATAACATCCCCGTCACGGATGAAGGACGGCCGATCTTCGAACACCGTTTTTCCACGAACACCGGCCAGATTGAAAGCCAGCAAGGTTTCATCGCTTTCCGCCTGCTTCGCCCGCTCGACTCGGACACGTATATCGTCATTACCGAATGGCAGGACGCGTCCGACTATGACAGATGGAAACATTCACGAGATTTCAAGGAATCGCCCCAATCGCTCGACATGAAGGAATTCGCTGGTAATACGACACATATTTTTGCCAGCGCGTCTTATATCACGACGTATATTGCGAAAATCGACGACAAAGAATGATTGTTTGAGCACATTGCGGCTCCCGAAACGTATTGTTATAATTACGAATATAAATAATGCGTTTCGAGAGGGGTATTCGAATGAATGAGCAATTGTTCGAGAAATTGGACATAGCATACGAAGAAATGGTCGTTATCCGCAGACATCTGCATATGCATCCGGAATTATCTTTCCAAGAGGAAAAAACCGCACAATACATCCATGATTTTTACACAGATCTTGGCGTCGAAGTACGTACAGGCGTCGGCGGCAATGGCGTAGTGGCCCGTGTCAAAGGGGCCCGTCCCGGCAAGACGGTCGCTTTGCGCGCCGACTTTGACGCATTGCCAATCCAAGACGAAAAAGACGTCCCATACAAATCGACGGTGCCCGGCGTCATGCATGCTTGTGGACATGACGGCCATACAGCGGCTTTGCTGCAATTGGCGAAAGCGATCTATGAACTGCGGGAAGATCTTGCAGGTGAATATGTCTTCATCCACCAGCACGCAGAGGAATTTGCTCCAGGAGGGGCCATTTCAATGATCGAGGACGGTTGCCTGGACGGCGTCGATGTCATTTTTGGCACGCATCTTTGGTCGCTCATTCCTTATAAGACTATCGAATATTTAACAGGACCCGTCATGGCAGCTGCCGACCGGTTTGAAATTACGGTCCAAGGCGCTGGTGGCCATGGAGCGGCTCCGCATCAGACGAAGGACGCCATCGTCATCGGTGCACAGCTCGTCATGAACTTGCAGCAGCTCGTATCCCGTCGCGTGGATCCGATCGAATCAGCTGTCTTATCCGTCGGTTCATTCGTTGCTGATAACGCGTTCAATGTCATCGCCGATTCTGCTAAACTTGGAGGCACGGTACGCACATTCGATCCGGACGTTCGCGACATGATGGAGCGGGAAATGGCACGGGTCGTCGAAGGCACAGCACTTACCAATGATTGCGAAATCCGGTTTGACTATTTCCGCGGCTATCCTGCCGTCGTCAACCATAAGGAAGAAACCGAGTTTTTGAAAAGCATTGCCGAATCGGTTCCCGGCGTCGAGCACGTCGTGGAAAGCAAGCCTCAAATGGGCGGAGAGGATTTCGCGTATTATTTGGAAAAAGTGCCGGGAACATTCTTCTTCACAGGTGCCCAGCCGGCTGAAACGTATCCTCACCATCATCCGAAATTCGATTTCGAGGAACAGGCGATGCTTCTCGCCGCGAAAACACTCGGTGCTGCCGCACTGGATTATCAAGCTGAATAATACTTCATTTCCCCCGTTTTTGGACGGGGGATTTTTTATGCGTCGACCTTTTATCGAATAGTTCTAATTATTCATTTAAAATCCTTGTTTTTCTAATTCATTACCCTATAATACTAGTAAGGGATGGGATAAAGTGAAGCTTCACTCAGTGGACCACTGAGTTAGTTGAACCACTCAGGCATTTACTTGCAGTCGATCTCCTACCTATGTGGGAGTCTTACTGCAAGTCAATGCGGGAAAATCAGGATAGGGGGAAGGGGATTTGAATGAATTCGAACCAAGGTATCATCTATCGTTTGATACCCTCATGTTACAACCGAAGCTAGAAGGCAATAAGATTTTCACGAAGGTTATTGAGCGTAACAGGACATTGACGGTTTCAAAAAAACCGATACATATTGTGACCGGCTCCTGTGATTTCTATGGCTCCAGTTACACAACTGTCATGAGTACATCCAGGCGATTATTTGGGGATCATAAGCAGAAAGCACCTTTTCTGTTGGCGAACGCTTTTGGCATTCCATTCATCTTCATTCCGACGTTATCTCCTTTATCGGATCAAAATGTATGGATTTCCTACCATGCAATTGATTTTTACGAAACGGACGGACTTGGAACTTCCATCATGTTGGAGAATGGGCAAACATACAAATTGGATATTTCAATCCCAACGATGAATCGGCAGTATGCTTTGGCCAAATTGCTCGAAAGGGATTTCTTGAAAAGGCAAAGGAACTTCCATGCTTCTTTTCTGTTCCCGCCTAATGGCCCGCCAACTGATTACCCGACCTTGTGAAATACAGGTCCAACAATTCTTCCGTCCGATTGCGGAGCCGGACATTCAAATAGCGACGGTGGTCTTCATAGCCGCCATTGATGAAAATGTATTCCGTGAACATACTGTCTCTCGTTTTCCGGATCAATTTCATATTATTCCGCCGCAAATAGAATGTCGTTTCCTGCAGTTCGCTTTGGACTTGCTTCATCGTGTTATCGACAATTTTCAAGTAAGGGCCCTTCAATTTGAACGGGCCTTTTTCAAATAGTTCCCGGTCGCGTTGAAGGACGATCAGGACCATTGGCAAGTAGATCATATTTTCGAAATGAGGCAATGCCTTCGCCGGAATTAAAGGCATTACGGTTTCCTCCTTCCAAAAGGAACGTTTGTTCCCATTATACCTTTTTCATTTCCGGAAAGCAATATGGCCGCTGGAGGTAATTTTTGTTTTAAAATGAAAAAACTGTCCAACGGTCTGGACAGTTTCAGTCTGTGGATATTTGATTGTACATAAACATTATTGCTGGTCTTCCATATAATAAACGGAGTTCACTTTCCAATCCCCGCCCTCTTTCGTAAAGACAGTCACTTGCCTGCCATCACGGTTCGTCTCCAAACCTGTGGACTTCTGTTTCATTTTCGTTGCCAAGTTGGCGAATACTTGGGCTTCGCCTGTCTCTTCATCAAATTTCACGATTGTAATATCTTTGGCCTCGCGGGATAGTTCATATTGTTCAAATGCCTCTTCAATATACTCGCGCTCTTCATCCAAGTTGAAGCTTTTGGGCTTCTCGGAGAGCGTGCTCATATATTCGTCGATGTCCTGGTTGTTGAATGCATGGATATACGTGTCGAACGACTGGATGATCAACTCTTTCTCCTCCGCTGGCACATTTGCGGCTTCTTCGATCGTGTCGCCTGACATATTGAAGCCTACTTTCGTTTCGTCGACACCATGATCGATCGAACCGAATTCGCTTGGAGCTTCCCCATCATTCACTGAACCGGAGTTCGATGAGTCTTCCTTTTTTGAACATGCGCCAAGGACGAGCACGAATAGGACCATTGCGAAAACAAGTGTTTTTTTCATTACTTTTCCTCCTGTATGGTAAAAGGGACCTTCCTAATAGGAGGCCCCTTTTATTATAACATCACTTTACTTCGACCCAGCCGTTTTTGATTGCTGTGACGACCGCTTGTGTACGGTCGTTGACACCCATTTTCTGCAAAATGCTCGAAACATGGTTTTTAACTGTCTTCTCGGAAATGAAAAGCGTTTCCCCGATTGTCCGGTTACTTTGACCATCTGTCAACAGCTGCAGAACTTCGCATTCTCGCTTCGTCAATAAATGAAGCGGGCGGCGGATATCATTTTGTTGGAAAGATCCTTTATGTTCACGTTCGCTCAGACGGCGGAATTCGGACACAAGGTTATGCGTCACTTTCGGATGCAAGTAAGAACCGCCTGCAGCAACGACTTTGATTGCTTGTACAATCGCGTCTGCATCCATTTCTTTCAGCATATAACCAAGCGCTCCCGATTTCAACGCATGTGACACATATGATTCATCATCATGGATGGAAAGCATGATCACTTTCGCTTCCGGAAAATCATTTTTCAGAATTTCCGTCGCTTCCACTCCATTCATTCCAGGCATATTGATATCCATTAAGACGACGTCCGGCTCAAAGCGGCGGTATAGTTCTGCCACTTCACTGCCATCGTCCCCTTCACCCACCACTTCGAATGAGTCTTCAAAATCAAGGATTCTTTTAACTCCTTCACGGAATAACTGGTGGTCATCTACAATTAAAATTTTCGTCATGTTCATTTCCCTCCCAATACCCTATTCAATTATATTTTCATGTAACGGAATACGGAATAACACAGTAGTGCCATTGCCAATTGTCGACATGATCTTCATCTCGCCTTTTAGCAGTTCGACGCGCTCCCGCATCCCTATAATGCCAAATGATTTATCTTTAGTTTGACTCAGGTCGAACCCTTTGCCATTATCCTTCACGACAATATTCATTGTATCACGAAGCCATTCGACTTTCACCCAAACATCGCTTGAATTTCCATGTTTAAGTGCATTTGAGATACATTCTTGGACGAGGCGGAAAATCGCCACTTCAATGCTGGACTCGAACCTTTTCTCTGTTCCATTATTCATGAAATGAATGGTGGCGCCTTTTTCATATTCCATGACTGTTGAAGAATATTTTCGGAGCGTCGGGATCAAGCCAAGGTCATCCAATGCCATCGGACGGAGATCATAAATGATGCGTCTGACTTCAAGAAGGGCATTCCTGACCATTTCCTTCAATTGGTTCAGTTCAGATAGCGCAGCATTCGAGCCTCTCTCGGAAAATGTCTTTTCAATAAGCCCCGATCGAAGCAGCACATTGGCAAGCATCTGTGCAGGTCCATCATGGATATCCCGTGATAACCGTTTGCGTTCCTCTTCTTGCGCTTGAATGATTTGAATGGCGAATTCCTGTTTCTGTCGGGCAGTTTCCAGTACTTCCCCGACCTTTTTCAAATCGGATGTCAAATATGTAATGACCGTCGTCACTTGATTGACAAGTTGATCCGCTTTCTCAATCGTTTCCAAAAGGGCGACAATGCGACGGTCCAACTCGTCCCGCCGAACGCGTAATTGTTTCTCTTCCATTCGGTTGATCGATAGCCTGACGAGTAAATCGTTAGCGACTTCGTACGCTTGACGAACTTGCTCTTCAGAGTAGTTCATGAAGTTTTTGGAAACATCTGCCAAACGCCTTCGAGATTGGCGAGTCATATCCTCCAAAAAATCCCCTTCAGTGATTACCCGGGAAATATCTTCTTTTATGACAACCAGCTCGGTTTGCATCTCCTGGAAGGTTTGACGGCTTTGTTCGCTTATAGTGAAAATGTCATTTTTGGATTGATCCATCACATTAACCATGTTGTTGAATATCTTTTCCAAATTCTGGATATCCATCGTCTTTTCTGCCACCTCAACTCCTCCCTTCTGGAAAGCGAAAAATCTAAACGTAGGCAATGTTGCAGTATTCCTTAATTCCTTATACACTTTATTATTATATCATCATAAAACTAATTGCGTATTAAGATTGTATTACAAGTGACGGGAGTGCTGCAAATGCGAGCAGATTACAAAACAGTCAAATTGTCTGGTGAAAGTGAAATCGTCATCCAGAAATCCAGATTCCTCACATACGTCAAGCGCGTAGAGACCGAGGAAGAAGCGATTGACTTCATTCAAGACATCAAAAAGATGCATCATACTGCTACACATAACTGTTCCGCCTATATAATCGGTGAACATGATCAGATCCAAAAGGCAAATGACGATGGAGAACCTTCAGGTACGGCAGGCTTTCCCATGCTGGAAGTACTAAAAAAGCAAGGATTGAAAGATACTGCAGTTGTCGTCACGCGCTATTTTGGCGGCATCAAACTTGGAGGCGGCGGCCTTATCCGAGCATACGGCCGCGCAACTACCGAAGGAATTGCTGCAACAGGTATCGTCGAGCGCAAGCTTCATCGGCTCATGAAAGTGTCCATCGATTATACATGGCTCGGCAAAGTTGAGAATGAAGCGAGACAGTCGCCTTATCCACTCGAAGAGATCCTCTACGAAGAAGACGTCAGCTTGCTGCTATATGTTCCAATTGCGGAAACTGATACATTCATCGGTTGGATAACAGAATTGACGAACGGCCAGGCAGATATTTCAGAAGCCTCGACTTCGTTCCTTGAATTCGATTCGCAATAATAGTATACGACCAAGGAATTTAATAGTATAATGGTGAAAGTTGACGATTTATTGTGTATTCTGCGGATTCTAAACTTGTTTGTCGATTTTCCGTTTTGCATGGACTATTAAATTTGCTTGGGAAGATTCCTTAGCCGATGGTGGAGGCCTATACAAGCTATGAAAAGAAGAGATTTTAAAAAAATGAAAAAGAAGACATCTAAAGCACGGCTCGCTATAAAGGTCGGACTATTAGTTTCGCTGACTGCCTTGCTTGCAATTGCAGCTTACGGGCTCTCATTGAAACAACAAGCCGAGCAGGCAGTCGATAGAGCGTATGAAGCAGTTCCTGAAACAAAGAAATCCGAAATAAGAGCTGAAGCGAAAGTGGAGCCCACGAAGGATAATGTGTCCCTTCTATTAATAGGTGTGGACGATAGCGAGGCGCGAATGCAAGGGGACAGCCATAGCCGTTCCGATGCCCTTCTTGTCGCCACGTTCAATCCCGAAGAGAAATCCGTTAAACTATTAAGCATCCCGCGTGATTCCTACGTCTACATCCCGAAGGTCGGGTATAGTGACAAAATCACCCACGCCCATGCATTCGGCGGCACACATGCGGCAATCGAATCGGTCGAAGAAATGCTTGATATCCCGATCGATTATTATGTAAAAATGAACTTCAATGCCTTCATCGAAGTCGTTGATGCACTCGGCGGAATTGAAGTCGACGTTCCTTATAATAGACTTGAAAAAGACGAGAACGATAAAAACACGATTCAATTAGTCAAAGGCTTACAAGTTTTGGACGGCAGGCATGCACTTGCATTAGCGCGAACACGTAAGCTCGACAGTGACCTCGAGCGCGGAAAGCGGCAACAAATGATATTGCAGGCAATCATCAAAGAAATGGTATCGGTGAAATCCATCACGAAATATGGCGATGTCATCGAAGCTGTCGGCGATAATATGAAAACGGACATGACGTTCAAAGAAATGACTTCCTTCTGGGAGTATGCAAAAGGCGGCATGCCGCAAATCGATACAATCAATTTGCAAGGCTATGACGACTGGTCGACAGGCATCTATTATTATAAGTTGAAAGACAGTGATTTGGAGAATGTAAGCCAGTTGCTGAAAGCTCATCTTGGTTTGATTCCAGATTCGTCTTCGTTAACCGATAGCAATAATCCGAATGTCCTCGGTGGTGCGGACGAAACCGCCGAAGGCAGCGATGATTATTAAAGTGAATAGTTCAATGAAACTTCCCATCCCGGCTGAAATCATTTCAGCGGGATGTTTTTTATTGGAGAAGGGGAAACTCCAGCGAGTCAAAGGTCCCGAACGATATATACCGGGAAATGATTGATAACTATATAAGTTGAACTTATTATTTTACCTATTAACTTGGTTGATTGGAGTGCAGAGCGGCGACTCCAGCGGGAACAGCGCGAGCTGAAGACCCCGCAGGAAAAGCCGTCACGAAGAACGGCTTTTGCGACCAAAAGCGCAGCGTTGGGAGCACATCCGAGGAGGCTGAAGCCGTGCCCGCGGAAAGCGTCCGCTCGGAACGGAAATCAACGGTTAGAAGAAGTTATTTATTTCAACTTATAATAGTAGCAATTGATCTATAAACTGTAGGAAATGATCGATGACTTTCCAAGCGGGTATTTTTCAATCAAAAAAGGTGATATGCGAAACTTCGCATACCACCGTTGTTATAGTGCATTCATTTATTTTCCAATCATACGAACCAAGTTCAATAAAGGCCGGTAATTTGTTCCCGCGAGGCCGATGATTTCGACGAACAGCTCGATTGCAAGAAGCATGACGACAATCAGTACGATGGCGCCCCATACAGTCGCTTGCGAGAAAAGAACTGCTGCTACACCGAATAGGATAGCCAATCCATAGATGATCAGAACACTCTGCCGATGAGAGAACCCTGCACGCAACAGACAATGATGCAAGTGCGATTTATCCGGAGCTGAAATCGGCTGCTTCATCCGCACACGACGGATGATGGCGAAGAACGTATCCGAGATCGGAACACCAAGTATGATAATCGGAATGATAAGAGAAATCATCGTAACATTTTTATATCCTAATAACGCCAATACTGAGATCATATAGCCAAGGAATAAAGCTCCCGTATCCCCCATGAATATTTTCGCTGGGTGGAAATTATAGAACAGGAAACCAAGTGCGCTCGCAGCCAAAATGGCAGCTGTCGCTACAACAAACATTTCTCCCATGATCATCGCCATGACAGCGATAGAGATGAGGGCAATCGTGGAAACACCCGCTGCCAGCCCATCCAATCCGTCAATGAGATTAATAGCATTTGTAATGCCGACGATCCAAAGAATCGTGATCGGGATACTTAAGTAACCAAAGTCAAGCGGGCCGAAAAATGGCAAGTTAATAAATTCGATTTGTAAGCCGCCCCATGTGACGACGATGATCGCTGCAGCCAATTGGCCGAACATCTTCGCCTTGGCGGTGATTTCAAGCATATCATCGAGGAAGCCTGTAATAATGATGATGACGGCTCCAACTAGGATCCCGATTGCATGCTCGTCTGTTGGGCGCAACAATAAATATCCGATGACGAAAGCACCGAAGATCGCCATCCCCCCGATACGTGGCATGACGGATGCGTGCACCTTCCGATAATTCGGATGATCCACCGCCCCGATTCGGAACGCGAATTTTATGACGAGCGGAGTCAGTATGATGGAAGCTATGAATGCAGCAGCCATTGCAAGGAATAACATGTCCTTCCTCCCCGTAAAATAACAATAATTTAGTTAGCCACAAGTATTATAGCACGTCTGCCAATGGAAAGCACCCAAGTTCGTGAAACTGTCACGCAATACTACCTTACCCTTTTGTAAGATAGAGTATCCTTAACTTGCCGTGCGTACAATTTCTTAACAAGGTAGTCTTTTCGTTTATAGTTTGATAAAATAGAACCTGTATCCTTAATAGAAGGATGAGATAAAGGAGCGTCAATCATATGTTATCAATTTTCAAACGTTCAAATCAAACGAGCGAACGACAACTTCGCAAATACCGCAAAGTTGTCCAACACATAAATGACTTGGAATCAAAATACGAAACATTATCAGATGAAGAACTCGCCCATATGACGGAAGTATTCAAAGTGCAGATTCAGGAAGGGGAAACCGTTCAGGGAATCCTGCCTGACGCATTTGCCGTTGTCCGTGAAGCATCGAAACGGGTATTGGGCATGCGTCATTTTGACGTTCAGCTCAT
>NZ_LQYA01000136.1:8032-20441 GCF_001531445.1 Sporosarcina koreensis | reverse complement strand
GGATGGTATTGGCTGAAGGCAATATCGCAGAAATGCCTACGGGTGAAGGAAAGACGCTTGTCGCTTCCCTCCCCTCCTATTTGCGTGCGCTTGAAGGTAAGGGCGTGCACGTCATCACTGTCAACGATTATCTTGCACGGCGTGACTATGATCAGATCGGCCAGATCCATCGTTTCCTCGGATTGACAGTCGGCTTGAATGTTCCGATGATGCAAGGACCTGCGAAGCAAAACGCTTATTTGGCAGATATCACGTATGGTGTCGGAACCGAGTTCGGTTTTGATTACCTCCGTGACAATATGGTTCAACATCCTTCCCAAAAAGTGCAGCGCCCGTATCACTTCGCCATCATTGATGAAGTGGACAGCGTTTTGATTGATGAAGCGAAAACTCCATTGATCGTCGCTGGTAAAATGCAGGCTGATCCGGATCTTCACTTCATTGCAGCAAGACTGGCAAAGCGATTTAAAAAAGGTGTTCATTTTGATTTCGATGATGAAACGAAAGCGACTTCACTGACGGACGAAGGCATCGAGCAAGTGGAGAAGGCATTCGGCATCGATAATCTCTATGAACTTGAGCATCAGACTCTTTACCATTATATGATCCAGGCTGTTCGCGCCTATGTCATCTTTAAACGCGATGTCGACTATATCGTGAAGGACGATAAGATTGAGCTTGTCGATATGTTCACGGGACGCATCATGGAAGGCCGTACGCTTTCCGATGGTCTTCATCAGGCGATCGAAGCGAAGGAAGGCTTGCCAATCACTGATGAGAATAAAGCCCAAGCGCAAATTACAATCCAAAACTATTTCCGGATGTATCCGAAGCTGAGCGGCATGACGGGCACAGCGAAGACGCAGGAAAAGGAATTCCGTGAAGTGTATAACATGGAAGTTATCCAAATCCCTACAAACCGTCCTCGTGCCCGCATCGATTCGCCGGACAAGGTTTACCAGACGATTGAACAAAAATACGAAGCGGTTGCGAAGGAAGTGGCGGAGCGTCATCGGAAAGGACAACCAGTCCTCGTCGGGACGACTTCAATTCTCCAATCTGAAAAGGTTGCGGAGTATTTGGACCGCGAGAAGCTCGATTATCATCTATTGAATGCGAAAAGCGTCGAACAGGAAGTGGATCTCATTTCCCAGGCAGGTCAAATGGGCCATATTACAGTTGCGACAAATATGGCGGGACGCGGAACGGACATCATGCTCGGTGAAGGGGTCGAGGAAATCGGCGGCCTATTCGTCCTTGGAACGGAAAAGCATGAAAGCCGCCGGATCGACAACCAGCTGCGCGGACGTTCAGGACGTCAAGGAGACCACGGTGAAAGCCAATTCTTCCTTTCGCTTGAAGATGAAATGTTCAAACGTTTTGCGAAGGAAGATCTTGAGAAATTCACTAAAAAAGTTGTTGTGAATGAAGATGGACTCGTCCAAAACTCTGACGTGAATGAGCTCACTGAGCGTACACAGCGGATCGTTGAAGGCGCCCACTTCTCCATGCGCGAATACAATTTGAAGCTCGATGATGTCATCAATGATCAACGCAGCGTTCTTTATTCGTTGCGGGATAAAGTGCTTGAGGGCAAAAATCTTTTCGATCAATTGAAAACAATGATGTCCGAGGCAGTGGAATTCGTCATCTATGATAGCTGTCCAGAACACGAAACTTTGGAAAACTTCGATTTCGATCGAATTGAACGCACGATGAATGGGCTTTTATTGGAGCCGGTCACGCTTCCAAACAATTTGGAAAAACCTACTGACATACTGAAGTTTTATGAGGAACCGGTTGCCAACCTGTTTGCGTATCTTGATACGTTCGCCGATAATGAACAGGTAAACCAGATCATCCCGCAAGTGATGTTGAGCCATATCGATACGATGTGGGTGAAACATCTCGATGTGATGGCACGTCTTAAAGAAGGAATTGGATTGCGGTCATATGGCCAAGAAGATCCGATGCGTATTTATCAACGTGAAGGCTTGCAATTATTCGGCACACACTATCAGAAGCTTCGCCGAAATATCGCATCCGAAGTTATCGGCTTTATGAAGCTTATTTCACAACAACAGGAGGCCCAATAATCATGAAACTTTTCAATTTATTCAAGAAAACCGAAAAAACGGGTTCAGACAGCACGATCGATTCAGAAGAAATTCTGGAAGGTAGTGCGCAATCTGAAAGCACGGATGAAGTCGAAACAACACTTTCCCTTCATCCGCAATGGGAACTTTCGCAGGAACAGGAATACGTTTTCCGGTTCCTCGCAAATGAATTGGAGCCTTTGAAGCCGAACCAAATCTCCCTTTCCGGAATCGACATCGACGTCGAACCGGCAAATGGAAGCTGGCTCGTCAAATCATTCTTCCGTTCTTCATTGGAGCAGTCGATTTCCGTCGGCTCTGTCGAATTAATGCTGCTTGATACGGAAGGAAAAACGCTTGCGTCACAGGAATTCGATTTGAAGGAATTAGGCGACATTCCAGGAAAAAGCGCACGCCCTTGGGTATTCGTTTTCACGAAGGACAACATCTTTGCCGAAGAGCCGCCTGCTGAAAACTGGAAGCTTGCATTCAACGTCCAGTCGATGGTCCCTCATAAGCTTGAGCTGGAACAGGCTTGGGAAGATGGCTTGACTGCCGAGCAAAAAGAAGCGCTTGAAAAAGTCGTTGACAATATGCCGAAGCTGAAACCGCGTGAAGTGAACTTCGCAGGTTTCCAAGTGAAGAAGCAGGATGACGGAAGCATTGCAGCATCCATCTTCATCCGCAACGGCCACTCTAAGCAGATCAATATCGAAAAGCTTCCATTGGAACTCGTCGATGCCACAGGCGAAATCGTCGCACGCGGATCATTCGATCTGGCGCCGCTTTCTGTCAAAGCGAACACGTCGAAGCCATGGACGTTCATATACCCTAAAGAAATGGTCCAAAAAGAGGAGCCGGACTTTTCCCGTTGGACAATCCGTGTACCTCAATAATGATTGAATGGGAAAGCCGCGAATTTTGCGGCTTTTTTCTATGGGGTGAGGTATTTTGCGCGAGTTATGCGTGAGTTTGCACAAGTTTGGCGAGGAATGCGCGAGTTTGAGTGAGTTTTGCGCGAGTTCGTACCTGTTATGCTCGTTTTATGACTTTGGACTTATCTATCCCTAAGAGAATTCCCTCCCCCTGCTCACATTGAATGCCTTTTTCATTCCAAAATAAATAAACGGATTCCCCTAGATAGAGGAATCCGTTCTATTATAAACTAGTTGGTTATCAATTTTTAAAAGCAACGTCACTGGCGCCTGAGATGCGCTTCGCTCCGACATACCGCTTGCCCCAGTAATGAGGATCGTTAAGTTTGTCGATACGCACGCCTTTTGATGTGGAGGCATGTGCAAAATTGCCATCGCCAACATAGATGCCGACATGGGAAACCCCTTTGCCTGATGTATTGAAAAATACAAGATCCCCTTCTACAAGATCGTTTTTATCGACCTTTTCCCCTGATGCATACATGCCCGAGGATGTGCGGGCTAGCTTGATGCCGTGTTGATTGAAGACATAATTGATATACCCTGAACAATCAAATCCAGCCGTCGTTGTGCCGCCATAAGCATACCGGATGCCTATCAGACTTGAAGCCGTCTCTGAAATGGAAGCTGTGTCGGATGATGAAGCTTCAGCTTGACCAATGAAAGGTGCGAATAATAGTACAAAGACAATCGCAAATAATGCAAAAGGCTTTTGTATGCGTGTAAGTATTCTCATATGATCCCCCGAAATTATATTTATCTGAATAAATCATCTGAGATTACTTTACCATGTACTATGCTCGTCCAATATTACAATTCAGTAACAGAAATATTACAAAATCCAACAATATCTCACCTTTGAAACATAACTGTCATCTTCTCACCGTGTCCCTTTTGGTGCCTGTGCAGCAAACTTTTCAGTTTATACACTACAATTGTATAGAATTATTTTATAAGTCATCAATACCAATGAATCACGATGTAATATTTGTATTAATATAGATTTCCACGAATTGTCATAAATGGATTTCACACAGGCACCGACAAAATTCTGACTATACACTACAATTGTATAGAAAAAATTAAAAAGTCAACCACGATTGGCGTGATTGACTTTTTTTACGTATTTTAATACTTATCGTTGAATTGTCATAAATGCGCCGTGCACAGGCACCGCCTTAAAACTTCAAGTCTGTAATAATTGTAACGTCATCATGTTCAAGAAGGTATGTGATGGTCCAGTCCGGATCGATTTTGCCTTCGAGCACTTTTGTGATGGCTGGACGTTTTTTCTCTCCGAATGCAAGGAGGACCAATTTTTTGGCACTCATGATGGAGGCGATTCCCATTGTCAATGCAGTGTTAGGGATCTTCTCATCGTTTTCGAAGTATTGGCTGTTTACGCCGAGCGTTGATTCTGTCAATGTTGCGACATGTGTGACGGAATCTTTAGGAGTTCCCGGCTCGTTGAAAGCGATATGTCCATTTTCGCCGACTCCTAGTAGTTGAATGTCGAGTTTTGCGTCTTGCAATGCTTGCTCATAGCGTTTGCACTCTTCCTCCAAGTCCGCCGCCATGCCGTCCGGTATATTCGTTTCTTTGAATGCCTTCTTATTGAATAGGTGATCGTTCATGAAATATGCATAACTGTTCGGGCTGGATGCAGGTAAACCGACATATTCATCGAGATTGAATGTTGTTACATCCGAGAAGTCCAGCTCCGATTCTGTCAATTTTTTGTAGACGGGGATCATCGTACTTCCTGTTGCCAATCCAAGCACATGAAGTCGATTATGCTCAAGCTCTTCTTTTATTAGCTCAAAAAAACGTTCCGCTCCTTTTTCAGGGCTTTCAACTTTAATAAGTTTACATTTTTCCATCATTCTCAACCGACTTTCATTATAGATTTGGTCTTACTGTCTTATTGTAATTTCCAAAAACAGTATGGTCAATAAAACGAATAATTTACACAAAAAAGCTGACCACACTTCTTTTCCCTCTTCTATTTCTCCGAAACACACTTCACGTCCAAAACGTATATGTCTAAATTTTGAAGACGATGTGAACAAACTGTGGACTCTTTCCCATACCACAGAATCATAGGGATTTCCCTAATTCTCTATTTCTCCTGTGTGCTTATGATAAAAGTATGAGAAGCGCAACTTCAATCAATACAGGAGGTGGAACGTATGGCTACAGACAATCCAAAGAAACGCCCGGTACAACAATCCGGCAATCCTCATACCGGAATCAATCTGAAAGGGACCTTCATCTCAGTCATGCTGTTAGGTGTCTTCATCCTAGTGACATGGTTCGGCCTTTACGCACTTTTTTTATCTAGATAATGAGACTCGTTAGGGGGAAATAAGATGCATTTGCATAAATACGAAAAGATCTGGCTCACATTTGGATTAGGTTCTCTCGCACTTTTCCTAGTCATTATCGGATTCGCAGCTTTCTGGAAAGGGACGCATCCGATGAGCCATATCGAAACAATCGATCCGCAGAACGTCGAGGCACATGATTCTTTCAAACCTGAAAACCTCGGCCTTCGTGAAGTGGCTGAAGGGAAATATACCGTTAATATCGTCGCTTCCGCTTTCAACTATGATTTCGGCACGGATGCGGATGGAAAGCCAGTGAAGAAGATCCGTGTACCGAAAGGATCTACTGTTTTATTCCAGATCACTACTAAGGACGTCGTGCATGGCTTCCAAGTTGCAGGCACGAATGTCAACATGATGGTCGAGCCAGGGCATGTCAGCAGGCTTGAAACAGTCATGAAAAACGTCGGTGAATTTACTGTGGTCTGCAATGAGTATTGCGGTATCGGCCACCATCAAATGTTTGCAACCGTGGAGGTGTATGAATGATGTTGAAAAACGTTCTGTTTCCGAAAAAAGATGCCCGATTATATATGTCGTTCATGCATGTGACATTTGCATCATTGCTGATCGGCGGCCTCATGGGGCTTCTGCAGACACTGTCCCGCTCAGGGGAATTCCAATTACCGTTCGGAATTAACTACTATACGATTTTAACAGTGCACGGCGTCATTTTAGGTCTAGTCTTGACTACATTTTTCATCGTCGGATTCCAGTTTGCTCTTATGGGGAAAACGGTCGGTATGTCTGACAAACAACGTAAATGGGCATGGGTCGCTTTCTGGACGATGCTCGTCGGAACGATCACTGCGGCAATTACCATTTTAGTCGGTCAGGCGAACGTACTGTATACATTCTATGCTCCGCTGCGTGCGCATGCTGCGTTTTACATCGGTTTGGCATTGGTTATCGTCGGCAGCTGGATTGCCGTGTTCGTCAACTTCCGTCAACTATATGTCTGGAAGAAAGCACATCCGGGGCAAAAATCCCCGTTGCTAGCATTCATGGTCGTCATCAATATGGCGATGTGGTTCATCGCATCACTCGGTGTAGCCACATCTGTATTGATTCAATTCATCCCGTGGTCTTTAGGATATGCAGCGACAATCAACGTATTGCTAAGTCGTACGCTATTCTGGTATTTCGGTCATCCACTCGTCTATTTCTGGTTGTTGCCGGCATATATGGCCTGGTATGCAATCATCCCAAAAATTATTGGCGGCAAACTGTTCAGTGACTCGCTTGCAAGGCTTTCATTCATTCTCTTACTCATGTTCTCCATTCCGGTTGGCTTCCACCATCAATTGACGGAGCCCGGGATTGATCCGACATGGAAATTCATCCAAGTCGTCCTGACATTCATGGTTGTCATCCCGACGTTGATGACGGCGTTCTCGATTTTTGCGACATTTGAAACGACAGGCCGCAGGAAAGGTCATAAAGGGCTATTTGGCTGGTTCAAGCATTTGCCTTGGAAGGACGTCCGTTTCCTTGCACCGTTCATCGGCATGGTTGCTTTCATTCCCGGCGGCGCCGGCGGTATCGTCAATGCTTCCCACCAGATGAATACACTCATCCATAATACAATCTGGGTGACAGGCCATTTCCATTTGACGGTTGCGACGACAGTTATCTTAACGTATTTCGGTATCGCCTATTGGCTCGTTCCCCATTTGACAGGCAGACGTTTGACACCGAGATTGAATAAGCTTGGCATCATTCAAACGATCATTTGGACGGTTGGAATGACGATCATGTCGACATCGATGCATATCCAAGGTCTACTCGGTGGTCCAAGACGTTCCAACTTCTCGAATTATGCCGGCGGTGCACAAGTCGATACGTGGATCAGCTACCAGATCGCGCAAGCTGTCGGGGGGACGATCCTATTCATCGGTATCATCTTGATGATTTATATCTTCATCCAACTCGCATTTTTCGCACCACGAGGCGTTCAAGAATTCCCGATTGCGGAAGAAGAAGTGGATGCAGAACCAACACCAAAAATCCTGGAGAACTGGTATCTTTGGATCGGAATTACGGTTGCTCTTATCCTATTCGCCTATACAATTCCAGTTATCGACATTCTGAAGCACTCCCCACCTGGGTCATTGCCATTTGATTGGCCGATTGGACGTTAATTGTAATAGAGAATAAAGCCTTACGCAATGGGATTTCCCGTTGCGTAAGGCTTTTTTTCATTGGCTAGACTCCAGGTGGCAACAGCTCGGGTCATAAGTCAGCTCCGCTGCACGGCAAAAAGCGCCGTTTCGTGCCCGCATGGATGCGGGTATGCAGTCGTTGCCACAGGAAGTGGCGATTTTAGACTGCCTTCCTTTGAAAGTCTTATGCCTGTCGCCGTTAACCGCCACCTTCCGCTTTTCCTATTGAAACACAGAAGGCAAAAGCAATTTTCCGCCCCGTTCATGATTGCGGATCAGTTCATTGATTTCATCGACAGGAACGGGTCTGCTGAAATAAAACCCTTGCAGTTCTGAGCAGCCGAACTGTTTCAAAAGGTCCCATTGCTGTTTCGTTTCGACGCCTTCACCGATTGTTTGCAAACCAAGCATTTCGGCGAGATGAATGATCGTCTGGACGATTCCGGAGCTTTTCGGATCTTTCCCAAGTCCATTGATGAATTGGCGGTCAATCTTAATTTGTTGGATAGGAAAATGTTGTAAATAAATGAATGCAGAATACCCTTTTCCAAAATCATCGATGGAAACGGAATAACCCATTTCTCTTAAAAGATTAATCCGGTTGGCGACAGCTTCTGTATCTTCCAAAGCGACGTTTTCCGTTATTTCCAGCACGAGGCTCTTCGGTTTAATGTTTGCTTCGGTAATGCATTTATGCAAATGGAAAGGGAGTTCATCATGCAGGAAATGCCTTGGTGATATATTCACCGACACTGTTGCATTCTTCAATCCTTGTTCGTTCCATTCCCGGATCTGGCAGGCCGCCTGTTTGATGACCCATTCTCCGATCGGTATGATGAGTCCCGTCGACTCGGCAAGCTCTATGAACTCCCCTGGGAAAATGAGGCCGCGCTCCGGATGCTGCCACCGGATGAGTGCTTCAAAGCCGCTCACTTCTCCCGTCCGGCAATTCACTTGCGGTTGATAATGCAGTCTGAACTCATTCTGATCGAGGCCCCTCCGCAAGTTCATCTCCGAAAGTATTGTCTCTTTCAAGTATGTATGCATTTCAGGGTTATACAGGTTCCCGTTTTTCCGGTTCGACGCCTCTTTTCCAGATCGTAAAGCCATATTAGCCGCTTGAATTCCATTTTTCACGTTCGTTGCATGCTCCGGATAATTGGAAACTCCGTAGCTGAACGTCATATATACTTCCTGTCCGCTTATATGCATCGGACGTTTTAACCGGTTGATGTTCCGCTCCAATCGACCCATTTCAAATTCCAAATCGCCCTTGATCGGTAAAAAAATGACGAAATGATCGAATGCGAGCCTTGCAGTTTGTGCCGGATAAGGAAAAAGAGTCTTCAACCTACTCGCTGTGATTGTAAGCATTTGATCTGCTCCATCATGTCCAAGGACGCCTTGCATTTCTGTATATTGATCCATCATAAGGTATACAAAGACGCCCCGCTGCCCTTCTTCGAATGATTGGATCTGCTCCATCACCTTTTCAGTGAGTGCATATTGATTATCGAGCCCGGTCAAAAGATCGGTGTAGGCAAGTTTACGGACATGTTCCTCTACCTCGATACGCTCCAGCCGGTCGAAAATGAAGGAAAGCATGTCTGCAATGGACGCTGCAAGGACTCTATCAAAATAAGTCCATTTTCTCAGTTTGGTTGAGTCACAAGTGACAACTCCGCCGATCCCCTTGCTTAAGATGATTGATGCGTCAATAAGCGACTTCACTTCCCCTTTAACGCAGAATGGGTGGGTTTTCAACTCCTTCGTCGCCTGATCGATTGTAACGTCCGAAATCGCTAAAATCCGTTTTTGTTGGACCGCTTCAAAGTAAGATGGCAATTCTTCGGCAAGAATCACTTCCCCGGATGTATGAGAAGATTCGTTTCTATCGTATATACTTTGTGCGGTCAAGGCTGTTCGATTTTCATTGAATAACCAAATGCCCACTCGATCGCACGACATTATTTTCGATATTCGTACGCATAATTCTTCCAAGACTGGGGCAATCGATTGTTGTGAAAGGTCCGACTGCTTCGCCTGCATAAATATGAATTCCTGTTTTTTTTGAAGTTCCTCCAATACCATATTGAGTTCTTCATGAGAACGATCCATCGGACTTATACAGCCCCTTTCTATCTACTATATCCTCTACCTCTTTCTATCGACAAAATTCGATAATTTTTGAGGGATTACACATATTTAAAAAGTTATTCTTTTAGTACCTGTGTTATAATGAATGAATAATCACTCATTATATACAAAGAAGGTGTCTACGAATGAAATTGGAAGAGATGGCGATGGAACAGATTTGGACTGAAATTGATGCGCAGCTAAGTGCCGACAATGGACCGATTGAAGGATTGAACGCATCGTACTCGTTCGACCTGACCGGCCAGGACGGCGGTATGTATGGATTGAAATTTGCGAATGGCGAGGCGGAAACCTACCGAGGCGACCCAGGAGAAGTCGATTGCGCCTTGAAGATGAGCGTCACAGATTTCAAAAAATTGCTTGGCGGAAACTTGAATTCCACGGCCGCCTTCATGATGGGGAAATTAAAAGTGAAAGGCAATATCGGCCTTGCATTGAAGCTTGAAAATTTATTGAAGCAATATAGCTTCTAATCATTTCAGTCCACTACCGCTATTTGCCAAAGCAAATCGGCGGTTTTTCATTTCATAGACATGCACGTTTCGCCAGTTTTCTCCCTCTTGTCTTACAACTAGATTACAAGTAAAATAGAATCATAGATATTTGTCTAAGAGGGGGAAATATGCGTGAAAAAGAAAGTCTTTTCAGTAATGGCCACGTTTGCTCTTGCGACATGCATCGCAGCAGGCAGTGCGGAAGCCGCCACTGAACAATACACTGTCAAAACAGGTGATTCACTTTGGAAGATCGCTTCCCTGCATAATTTGACTGTAGACGAATTAAAGAAAATGAACAATCTTACATCAGATTCCATAAAAGCTTCTCAAAAACTGATTGTAAAAAAACCGCTCATCCAAAATGAAAACCAGAACACTGCAACGATAAAAGACATCCATAAAGGATTGACGGTTGCCAAAGAGACTTCCTCTACAAGCTTCTTACAATCAACCGAAGCGAAGGACAAGCCCCTTCTGCCAACCCTATCAAAAGCGGCCCAGGAAATTCAGATTGCGTCTGTCGAAGTCGCACTTCCCCTTCTTGACACGCCCTATGCATGGGCAGGTGTCACGCCTGAAGGATTCGATTGCAGCGGTTTCATCTATTATGTGTTTACGAATGCAGGACTACAGCTGCCGAGAATGGATACCATCAGCATGTTCACGAACTCACACGCAGTGGACGAGCCGGTTCCGGGAGATCTCGTCTTCTTCGAAAATACATACCGTGAAGGCATTTCACATGCAGGCATTTATATAGGCGACGGAAAGTTCATTCACGCCGGAACAAAAAAGGTTGAAATTTCAACAATTGACTCCGTCTATTGGAAAGATAAATTTGTCGGCTTCACCCGATTTACACAGTTACAAACAGTTAAATAATCTACACCAAGACCAAGAGACGCATGAACTTGTATTCTCTTGGTCTTTTTTTATACATGGAAAAGCGGAGGACGCCTGAATAGAAGAGGTTCGCAGTCTAAGTGCGCCGCGTCCTGCGACAACGACTGCATGACCGGCTTCCTGCCGGCCTCAGGCATAAGATGAAGATGTAGAGTGGCGGTCTTTGCCACGCAACAGCTTCAACTTATGACCCCGAGCAAATCGAACTGCGAAGGGTTCGATTTGCCGTATTTCCGCGATTCTTGCGGAAATTAAGGCATCCTTTCCGCGTACGAAGCTAGACAGCAAAAAATTTTATTGGGCATAAGATGAGAATAAGTGGTCATCTATTTTTCAAGAAAAGCTTCCCTATTTCTTCATTATCGATTAGTATAGTCATGTGTCTTGACAACTATCTTGATTAAACAAGAAAAGGAGAATAGAAATGAAAAAGAAACATATGTGGACATTGCAGTTTTCAACAGCTGCTTTTGTACTGATTCCGGCAGCTGTAGGCATCAACTTCTTGGGGAAATTGTTTGCAGATGTGTTGAAACTGCCATTATGGATCGACGCAATCGGGACGGTGCTGGCAAGTATGCTCGCAGGTCCCGTTGTCGGGGCCATCGTCGGTGTCGTAAATAATGTCGTCTATGGGTTTACGACAAGCCCCGTCTCTTTCGTATACGCAATTACCCAGGCAGTCATCGGGTTAGCTGTAGGAATCATGGCGTATAAAGGCTGGATTTCAAATATAGGCAAAGCGGTTGTCCTTGGGCTTATCGTCGGATTCATTGCAGCAATTGTATCGACGCCTCTTAATATCATCTTTTGGGAAGGGACGACCGGAAACGTTTGGGGAGATGCATTGTTTGCAACGATGCTTGCGCAAGATATGCCAATTTGGCTCGCTTCGTTTGCGGACAGCATCGTCGTCGATGTACCTGACAAAGTGGTCACTGTGCTGCTCAGTTTCTTGATTTTCAAAGGGCTGCCGAAAAATGTGAAGCTTATGTATGACAACCAAGGAGAAATTGAAAGGTTGTAAGCATTGCCTTCAGGAGGGTTTCGAATGAACAACATAACATTATACGTAGGCAGGGATTCGCCAGTCCATCGGGTGGATCCGTTGACAAAGCTATTATTCGTATTCATTTCCATCACATCGACATATATTCTATCGAATCACCTGGCTGTGTTCGGAATCCTTCTATTCACATGCTTCATCCTGCTGCTCGGCAAAGTGTTCAAATCTATTTTGCCGGTGATCGGGGTCAGCTTCCTGTTAATTGCATC
>NZ_LQYA01000136.1:0-7982 GCF_001531445.1 Sporosarcina koreensis | reverse complement strand
ACGGTCCTGTTCGAGATCGGTCCTCTTGCCATTTACAAAGAAGGCTTTTCGATCGCATTTCTAATCACGCTCCGTGTTGTCAATATGGTGGCTGCGTTCGGGGTGCTCATTTTGACAACCAAGCCGGATGATCTTGTGGAGGCGTTGCTGCAGAAAGGATTGTCTCCGAAATTCGGCTATGTGTTGCTGTCGGTGCTGCAAATTATTCCACAAATGGTGGCCTTGACGGGAAAAATTACAGATGCCCAACGTGCACGGGGCATGGAGACGGAGGGCGGATTATGGATGAGATTCAAATCGTTCCTTCCCCTACTCGGCCCCGTCGTACTGAATTCGCTCACGGAAACCCGGGAGCGGTCCATTGCGCTCGAAATCAGGGGATTCAATGCCAAAGGGAAACGGACGTTTTTGAATGAACGGGAAAACTACCGATACGCTGTGCTGCTCAGAAGTGCATTGGTCGCCTTCTTTTTGGCTGTCATCTTTTGGAGGGTGATTTCATGAGTTTATTACGTGTGGAAAACTTGAAATATAAGTATCCGGACAGTTCCCAGTTTGCACTCAATGACATTTCATTCAGCGTAGAAAAGGGCGAATTTCTCGGGATTGTCGGAAGGAATACAGCCGGGAAAACAACGTTATGCTATGCGTTGAGCGGACTCGTCCCCCACTTTTTCAAAGGTGCTTATGGCGGGGATGTATACATTGGCGACATGGATGTTTTATCGCATGACATAAGTGAAATTACGGCAAGCGTTGGACTCGTTTTTGAAAATCCTTTTTCGCAAATGACAGGCGCCAAGTTCACTGTCTATGATGAAATCGCGTTCGGCTTGGAGAATCAGGGCGTGCCGCGTGATGTCATGCATGGGCGGATCCGTGAAAGTATGCAACTGCTGGATATTGAACAGTTGCAGACCCAGAATCCATTTTCATTATCGGGAGGGCAAATGCAACGGGTCGCCATTGCAAGCGTCATCGCCATGAAACCGGACATCCTCATACTCGATGAACCGACTTCGCAGCTTGATCCCGAAGGTGCGGAGGATGTGTTCCGTGTCATTGAAAAATTGGCGGATGGCGGAATGACGATTATTATGGTTGAGCAGAAAATGGAGAAACTTGCGGCGTATGCCAACAGGATCCTATTGCTGCATGACGGCAAATTGATTGAGGATGGGAAGCCGGAGGAAGTTTTCGCAAAGGATGATTTGAATGAATACGGCATTGAACCTCCTGTGTACGTAAAGATTGCACGCGCTCTCGGCTTGCGTGATGAAGCAACGGGCCATTACCCGGTTTCCTTGGAGCAAATGCCCGTGGAGCGGGAAATTCAAATTCGGCCGGTTGATAAAGTCATTTTGGAAAACAGAAATACCGCTGAACTCATCGTCCGGGACCTTCATTTCAGCTATGAAAAAGGACGGGACGTCATCCACGGACTGAACGTCACGTTGCGCGGTGAGCCTATCGCGATCATCGGGCAGAATGGTGCTGGGAAATCGACGTTCGTAAAATTATTGAAGGCATTATTAAAACCGGACAATGGAGAGATTTTATTGAATGGAGCTCCGACGTCCAAGACATCGGCCGCGAAACTGGCAAGCCGGATCGGCCTGATCTTCCAAAATCCGAATGACCAGATATTCAAACATAAAGTGATTGATGAAGTGATGTTCGGCCCGTTGAACATCGGCCAATCCCGTGAGGAAGCTTTGGCTAATGCGAAGGAAATGCTCTCGTTGGTCGGACTTGTGGATAAAGCGGATGAGAATCCGTATGATTTGAGTCTTGCTGAACGGAAGATGGTCGCAATGGCGTCCATCCTTGCAATGGAGACGGATATCGTCATATTCGATGAACCTACGATGGGCCAAGATATCTACGGGAAGGCGAAAGTGAAGGAAATCATTCATTCGCTTCATGAAAAAGGCAAGCTCGTCATCTGCATTTTGCATGACATGGATTTCGTAGCCGATGCGTTCGGAAGGACAATCATTTTCAGCAATGGCAGGATGCTGTTCGACGGTGAGACACGCGATGCGTTTGCGCAGGAGGAAGCTTTGCGTCTTGCACGGGTCGAGCAGCCTCATATTACAAAACTAGTGAAGCGATTGGGCTATGATCGGATTGTATTAAGGGAAACAGAACTGGTGTAGAGAAGCAAGGTGTTGTCCGGAAAGTCAGCGAATACTGATTTTCTGCGGCAACCCTTTGATGCTTTTGGGCGCGAGACCTTGCCAGCACTGCATTTGTAGCCTATAATAAAGAGAGGTAATTTTTTTACAAATACTGTGGAAGAAGTGTGACCGCCTTGTTCAAAGATCAGCGTTTTGTTGATTATAATGCATCTGGGTTTCGGAAAGATGTACTTTCGGGGATCACTGTCGGTATCGTAGCCATTCCACTTGGGATGGCTTTTGCAATTGCCTCAGGCGTCAAACCGGAGTATGGACTATATACGACAATCATCGCCGGTTTTCTTGTCGCTCTCTTAGGCGGATCCCGGTTTCAAATTGCCGGTCCAACGGGTGCATTCATTCCAATCCTTCTAGCGATCGTCCTTCAATATGGCTATGAGGATCTTTTGATTGCCGGATTTCTAGCAGGTATTTTTCTAGTGATCATGAGTTTTGCAGGTGTTAGCAATCTTATCCATTTCGTCCCTCGTTCTGTAACGATCGGATTCACATCAGGAATTGCCATCATCATTTTCACGGGGCAATTCGGAAACTTCCTCGGCTTGTCTGAATTGGAAAGCAAAGAATTCTTTCATGAAAATATGATCGATGTCGCCAAGCATCTTCATACTGTGAATCTCTTCAGTGTGCTCACAGCACTGATCGGCTTAGCCTTGATCTTCATATTGCCGAAAGTCGCTCCTCGACTTCCGTTGTTGCTCTTCGCTCTTATCATTCCTACTCTGCTATCTGTTTTGTTGTACCCGGGGAAAGTGGAAACAATCGGCACTGCGTTTGGTGGAATCCCGCAATCATTGCCGAGTTTCCAATTTCCACAAATCACATTGTCCAAACTTGTAAGCCTGTGGCAGCCCGCATTGATCATTGCCGCACTAGGGGCGATTGAATCGCTGTTGTCCGCAGTTGTTGCAGATGGCATGAAAGAAGGACCGAAGCATGATTCGAAACGGGAACTGTTCGGCCAGGGAATCGCGAATATCGTTTCGCCGTTATTCGGGGGAATCCCTGCGACCGGTGCGATTGCCCGTACAGCGACCAATATCCGTTCAGGTGCTGTCAGCCCGGTATCAGGCATTGTGCAAAGTATTTTCGTATTGTTATTCATTTTGGTGTTCGCCCCGTTCGCCTCGTATATCCCTTTGGCGGCGATGGCTCCAATCTTAATGTTTGTTGCTTGGAACATGAGCGCAAGAAAGGCATTTGTTCATATTTTATCCGTCAGATCGGGCGATTCGATTGTGTTGCTGACGACATTTCTGCTTACCATCTTCATCAATTTGACTGTAGCTGTCCAAGTTGGGATTTTGTTGGCCGCTCTTTCGTTTTTGCGTAAGATGAGTGGAAAGCTCTATATTGTACAGGGCAAACTTTCCGAAGTCGAAATTCATAGATTTGGAGAAAACGTCTCCAAGTTCATCATTGAAGGACCGTTGTTTTTCGGAACTGCAAAAGTGTTTGAGGATAAGATGCCCGATTTGTTTTCAAAAGGAACGGCTAAGATCATTTTGGATTTGGAACATCTGTCGATGATTGACGCAACCGGCGAGGCTGCACTGTCCTCGTTGCTCGATGCAGCGTCTGAAAAGAATTACCGGATCATCGTGAAGAAGCTGCCGAAAGAGAAACTAGCTATGTTCAAAAAGAGTGGATTATACGATCGGATCGGGGAAGAGAATTTCTTTATGTGATGGATTCGTATGTGCAGGAATTGCGGTTATGAGCGCGGGCGCGAGGTTATGAGCGCTGACACAGGTTTTATTAGCGCGGGTCTGTTTTTTAGCAGTAGAATTATAAACTAAAACACAAAAGCTGTCACCCTTTTACAGGTGACAGCTTTTGTTCATTCTCCTATGCAACAACCTCTTTAACAGACTGCTTTTCTTCTGGTCTTCTTCTTTGGACGAACCAGATGATCGTGATCAGCAGAAGTCCGATTGCGCTTGTCGTCAGTTCGGGAATGATGAGCAGCAGACCGGCGGCGAATAGGACGAGCCGCTCCCAAATGCGGGCATTCCGTACGAAGAAACCGATGACGGCGCTGCTTACCCCGATCATGCCAATCAAAGCGGTTATGATACCAAGTATGAGCTTCACTGGGGTGGCATCGACAAACACGAGAATCGGATTATAAATGAATATATATGGGATGATAAAAGCTGCAATCGCCAGCTTTACGGCGGTCATTCCAGTCTTGAACGGATTCGCCTTTGCAATTCCCGCTCCTGCATAAGCCGCCAAGCAGACTGGCGGCGTTATGTCAGCTACAATGCCGAAATAGAAGACGAACATATGCGCAGCTATCGGCGCGATGCCGAATTCATTGATAAGCGCGGGAGCTGCAATCGTTGCAGTGACAACATAGTTAGCGGTTGTCGGAAGTCCCATTCCTAGTATGATACAGGCAATCATCGTAAAAAATAGTGCTAATATCAAGTAGCCGTTCGACAGTGCAATGATGCCCGAAGCGAATTTTGCCCCTAAGCCCGTCATGCTTACAACACCTGCGATAATGCCGGCTGTAGCGACAGCTGAAATTACAGGAAGGGCCACCCTCCCCCCTTGCTCCAGCACATAAACGACTCTTTTTATACTGAATTCTGATTCCTTTCTATAGAATGCATTGAAAATCCATATGATCACAGCGGAAAGAATTCCGAACAATGCAGCCCGCTGAGGCGTGAAGCCGGACATGATCGTAACGATGATGACCAGGAGAGGGATGATCATGTACCCGTCACGCACAAAAATCTTCTTAAATACCGGCAGCTCCGACTTTGGCAGACCGAGTATCTTCAGGCGTTTTGCCTCGAAGTGGGTTCCAATGAAAATCCCGGTAAAGTACAGAATCGCCGGAATGAGTGCAGCCAACATAATAGTTGCGTAACTGACACCCAAGTACTCCATCATAATGAAAGCGGCAGCTCCCATCATCGGCGGCATGATTTGGCCGCCTGTCGAAGCGGATGCTTCCGTCGCTGCAGCGAACTCAGGCTTGAATCCCGCTTTTTTCATCATTGGAATCGTGAAACTTCCAGTAGACACCGTGTTTCCGACGGAACTGCCGGATACCGTGCCTTGTAGCGCACTCGCCACGACGGCCGCCTTTGCGGTTCCGCCCGTATAGCGTCCGGTTAACGAAAATGCCAGGTTGTTGAAGAATCTACCAATCGGTGTATTGACGAGAAGCACTCCGAAAAATAGAAACAGGAAAATGAATTTCGCGGAAATTTGAACCGGTGTCCCAAATACGCCGCTTTCGCGATACCAAAGATTCGTCATCGTCCGATCGAGCGCAAACCCTTGGTGGGATAAGATGCGCGTCGGAATAAGATTCCCATACATTGCATAAAGTATTGCAACGCTCGCAACGATGACGATGGGAAGACCGACTGTCCTCCGTGTCGCCTCCAATACGAGCAATACGCCAATTATAGAAATGATGATATTCAAAGAGCTATAGCCCGACACCCTGCTTTGAAGGATGGAATCGTAAAAAAATATTTTATGGTACGCCACATATATGGCTGTGAAAGCTAACAACACATCATACCAAGGCACTTTTTTCTGTGTTTTCCTCCAAGCTTTTTTGGCAGGATAGAGAAGAAAAATGATCCCTAAAGCTGTTCCAAGATGGATGGCCCCTTGCTGCTGTGATGGCAGAACACTCGTCGCCCCTGTATATAGATGGAAGATTGTGAGTGAAACTGCAAGAAAGGTAACGACATATGCCCATCTACCGATTTCTATACGAAATTGATTTTCCTTGTCGAATTTTTCGAGTATCTCTTGTGCATCTACCACCTTATGATTTTTCATATTTTGCCGCCTTTCGTAACTATATAAGTTGAACTTATTATTTTACCTATTAACTTAGTTGATTGGAGTGCAGAGCAGCGACTCCAGCGGGAACAGCGCGAGCTGAAGACCCCGCAGGAAAAGCCGTCACGAAGAACGGCTTTTGCGACCAAAAGCGCAGCGTTGGGAGCACATCCGAGGAGGCTGAAGCCGTGCCCGCGGAAAGCGTCCGCTCGGAACGGAAATCAACGGTTAGAATAAGTAGTTTATTTCAACTTATATAGACTGTTTTAGTTTAATTGAACTGGTTTCCCCCGTTTATTCCCTTTTATTTCACATCATCGAATGTGTTGATCTTCGTTTTTTCCCTTGTAACGATTTGGACGACTTCCGGGTATATATGTCCAATGAACGCTGCATTTTTAACAGGATTGCCTTCGAAATCAGCTTTTCCATTTAGAGCGTTCAGTGCCGGGACGTGTACTGTCATACCCAAATCCATTTGGCCTTGGCTAATGGATGATAGATTTTCGACTGAAGCCCCTGTTTCCATATTTGTTACGTTGATGCCGTCAATGTATTTATTCCACAGGTTCGCCATCTCACCACCAAGAGGATAATACGTTCCTCCTTGGCTACCTGTACCAAGTGTGAGTTCTGATTTACGATCACCTTTTGTAGCTGACAGCTCTGCCACTTCATTGTTAACCGTCAAACCTTGTTCTTCGTAATACTTTTTCGCCCCAGGGTGGATTAATAACCCTTCCGCACCATTCAATGCATTTTCCAAAATCATCTGTTTGGCTTGTGCATGCGTGTTCTCGCTTGCATTTTCAATCATACTTTTCGCTAATTCATAGCCAAGTTCTTCATCGATCGTATCAGTGTTCCCCATCAAAATTGCGTAAGCCGTCACGGTCTCGACGTCTTCCGACAAGAAGTCGTAGGACTCTTTCGGAATCGTGAACCGTTGATAGCCTGATTCTTCTTCGATCTTCTTGATAGCCTCATCAGATAGACTTAACATTTTCACGTCTCCGGCAGATGCTTGCAAGCTTTCAATACTTGCCGCAGGTAGACCCAAAATCCCGATCGATATGTCAATATTGCCGTCCTGGACGCCATCAGCCGCTGCCCCAAACCCTTCTTGGAATGCCTTATAGTCGCCTTCCCCAATGCCGTAAGCATCCAAAATGATTTTGGAAAGATTGTTCGTTTCACTGGCAGGTGGACCGATTGCAATATTCTTCGTTCCGCCACCGCCGCAAGCTGACAGAACTAGCAAAGCACCTAGCAACATGACCAATAATCCTCTTACACGATTTCTCTTCAATGTTGTTCCCCCTCATTTTTTCATTTCCCCTTCACGAAAGCGCTTACAAAACGGTGAAAATTGGAACTCTTATAGAGGTGATGACGCTATAAAAAAAGGAGTCTACCATTAATTATACTTAAATATGCCCAATAAGCAATCAACTTTCACTTTATTCTGATTAAACTTAATAGAAGATATATTGGAAAACTCCATCTCCCCGGCGCTTGTCCGGTAGATGGAGTTTTTGTTTTTATTCGGAAAATGAAGCTTTGGCCAATGTCGCGGCCAAGACTTTCGCACCCATATCGAGTGCACCCCGGTTGAATGTCATATCGGGATGATGGAGGCCCGGCCCTAAATCGGCGCCAATCCCGATCATTGCGGCTTTTAGATCAGGATTGTGAATCGTATAGAAATGGAAGTCGTCGCTGCCGGACGTGATGATTTCCGGGGCAAACGCCTCTTCCCCAAACGCTTCCAAGATTCCTTCTTTCGCAATCGAAGCGGCTTCTTCCGATACTTCTGCGGCTGGCGTGTAATCCGACCAGTTCAATTCGATGTCCACGTCGTATAATTGTGCAATCGAATGGATTCCAGCAGCAATGCGTTCCTTCAATTCATTCAGCACTGAGTTCGACTGTGCCCGTGCATCGATAGCAAACAGTGCATTC
>NZ_LQYA01000135.1:9008-14740 GCF_001531445.1 Sporosarcina koreensis | reverse complement strand
CGGCACCGACAGTTAAAGTCTGGATGGGAGAAGCTGCTCGAGTTTGATGACCATGCCCAATTATTTATCCGCCCTTTTCAATAAAAGAAAGGGGGAATTCAATGGAACACGCCGATTATATGAAAATAGCTTTAGATCTTGCGAAGCTTGCAGAAGGTCAAACGTCACCGAACCCAATCGTCGGTGCTGTTTGTGTGAAAAACGGCAAGATTGTCGGGACAGGTGCGCATATGCAAGCTGGTACACCTCATGCTGAAGTGCACGCCCTCCGTATGGCCGGTTCCAATGCAGTCGATGCAGATCTCTATGTCACGTTGGAGCCTTGTGCGCACGTCGGAAAGACGCCTGCATGCACCGAGGCGATCATTGCAAGCGGCATTCGCCGTGTTTTCATTGCGTCCACAGATCCGAATCCTTCCGTCAATGGGAAAGGGATTAGGCTTCTTCGGGATGCAGGTATTGAAGTGATCACAGATGTATGTAAAGAAGAGGCGGATGTTAGCAACCGGGCATTTTTTCATTTTATTCAACACAAAAAACCCTACGTCACTTTAAAGGCAGCCGCCACTCTCGATGGCCGCCTTGCAACGCAAAATGGGAACAGCAAATGGATTACGTCTGAAAGTTCAAGACACGATGTCCATACCCTCCGCCATACCCATGATGCAATTTTAGTAGGTGTTAACACAATTCTTAAAGATAACCCTTTCCTCACCACCCGTTTGCCCCATGGTGGAAAGAACCCAACACGTATTATTTTAGATAGGCATCTAAGGACGCCTGAAACCGCAAATGTCATTCAGGATCAAGCTGCCGAAACGATTATTTTTACACTTGAATCGAATCGTTCGCGTACTTTTACCGATCTCCCATTCGTTCATCTGGAATTGATATCGGAACAGGTCAACTTTTTGGATGAAGTTCTCACTCGACTTGCTAAACGAGATATCATGACGCTGTTAGTGGAAGGCGGAAGCCAGGTCCATTCCAGTTTCATTCAATCGCGTCTTGCAAATGAGCTGTATTTCTATATGGCGCCGAAATTGGTTGGTAATGGCCCTACCCTATTCATGGATCAGAGCCGAACAACGATTGCGGAATCAGAACCGCTCCGTATCCTTGATGTGAAGCAAATCGGAGAAGATATTCGTCTCCATGCACTTTTTACGAATGGAGGTGCATTTTGATTGTTTACAGGTATTGTTGAAGAAATTGGAACCGTTCACTCAGTGAAAAAAGGTTCTTCTTCGATGCGATTATTGATTACGTGCAGCCATGTGCTCACAGACGTAACAAAGGGAGATAGTATTTCCGTCAATGGTGTATGTCTAACCGTTTCGGAATTTTCAACAACGCGATTCGTAGCGGATGTAATGCCCGAGACTTTCAAAGCAACGACGCTTTTCACGTTGGAGCCCGGGAGTCATGTGAATTTGGAGCGTGCTATGGCAGCGAACGGTCGTTTTGGCGGCCATTTTGTGACAGGGCATGTTGATTGCATAGGCGAAATTACAGCAGTGCGTTCAATCGAGAACGCAATCTATATGGATATACGAATCGATTCCGCATTCCAATCGCATCTCGTTCCGAAAGGTTCCATAACAATAGACGGTACTTCGTTGACTATTTTCGGCATCTCCGAACAAGGGGTTACGATATCCCTTATTCCTGTCACTCAAGCTGATTCCGTACTCGGTTATAAGCGTATCGGCGACTATGTCAATGTGGAATGCGATATCTTGGCGAAATATTTGGAGCGGATCGTCTCCAGGAAAGAAACTAAACCGTCCGGCGGGTTGACGATGGATGCACTTGCCAAAAGCGGATTTTTGGAATAAGAGGTGTTTGTGATGTTTGGTACAGTTGAACAAGCAATAGATGAATTACAGAAAGGAAAAGCAATCATCGTCGTTGATGACGAAAGCCGTGAAAATGAAGGGGACTTTGTTGCGCTTGCTGACTTCGCAACTTCGGAAATGATCAATTTCATGGCGACAGAAGGACGAGGCTTGATATGCGTCCCGATTGAACAACGACTGGCGGACGACCTTGGATTGGTTCCTATGACAACGACGAACACCGATGCCCATGGAACTGCTTTCACGGTCAGCATTGATCATTCTTCTTGCCGAACCGGGATATCCGCATTTGAACGTTCGGAAACGATATTGAAGATGCTTCATCCCTCCTCAAAGCCATCTGACTTCAGAAGGCCGGGACATATCTTCCCTCTAGTCGCGAAAGCAAACGGCGTCTTGGAACGCCCCGGACACACGGAAGCGGCAGTTGACCTTGCACGTCTTGCCGGTGCATCTCCAGCAGGAGTCATTTGCGAAATTATGAACGTGGATGGAACGATGGCACATGGTAAAAAGCTTATGGAAATTGCGAAGCAACATGAACTCGTCATTTTGACGATCGAACAGTTGATTGCATATCGCAAGAGAAACGAAAGACTCGTTGAAAGAGTTGTCGATATTCACTTACCTACGAAGTATGGCGATTTCACTGCAATCACCTATATAGAAAGTTTGACCGGCCGTGAGCATATGGCTTTTGTGAAGGGCCAAATCAATGAAGCTGAAGCAACAGTAGCCCCTCTCGTCAGAATCCATTCAGAATGCCTGACGGGTGATGTATTCGGTTCCTGCCGTTGCGACTGTGGTCCACAGCTGCATGCCGCACTTGCCCAAATCGAAGAGGCTGGAGCAGGGATTCTCCTCTATATGCGTCAGGAAGGCCGCGGAATCGGTCTTGTCAATAAAATGAAAGCATATAAGCTGCAAGAACAAGGGTATGACACAGTCGAGGCGAATGCTCGCTTAGGATTCGAAGATGATCTACGGGAATATTACATCAGTGCACAAATACTCGCTGATCTAAGATGCACTCGAATTCAATTGTTGACGAACAATCCGCGTAAAATTGAAGGACTTTCAGAACAAGGGATAACGATAGAAAATCGGATCCCTATCGAATTGCCTGTCGAGGATGACAACCGGTTCTATATGGAAACGAAAAAGGCGAAATTGGGACATCTATTGCATAACTGAGGAGGAAAACTAATGAGTATGACATATGAAGGACATCTAATCGGCACAGGATTAAAAATCGGCATCGTTGTATCCCGGTTCAATGAATTCATTTCTGGAAAGCTTCTTGGTGGAGCTGAGGACGCATTGCGCCGCCACGGTGTTGACACGGATGACATTGAAATCGCTTGGGTGCCTGGGGCTTTTGAAATCCCGCTCATCGCGAAACGGATGGCTGCTTCAAAGAAATATGATGCGGTCATTACTTTAGGCACCGTCATTAGAGGCTCCACCCCCCACTTCGATTACGTATGCAGTGAAGTAGCAAAAGGGGTCGCCGCTCTAAATATGACAGAAGGTGTACCAGTCATCTTTGGCGTATTGACGACCGATTCAATTGAGCAAGCGGTTGAACGTGCAGGTACGAAAGCTGGTAATAAAGGTTGGGATGCAGGCGTATCTGCCATCGAGATGGCAAATCTCATGAAACAACTCTAAGAATACAAAAAAGCAAGTCCCTTGATTTTACGGGACTTGCTTTTTTTATTCAGACACCCATTTTCCGGCTCGATTGCGTTACTTTCTTCGACTGTTGGCTCTTCATTTTCGGTGTTTGTTGAATCGGATTTCCTTTGGTTTTTGTAGACTGTGTCTTATTCTTCTTCGCTTCCAGCTGCTGTTTCACTGCATCTTTCAAGCTGATTTTCGCTTTTTCCGCGGTTTGCTTATTCGATTCCATGAATATCGTCTCCCTCCCATTGTATCGGTTAGTAAATTTTAGCACTCTCGTTGAATAGTGTCCATATAGAAAATATACGGAATATAAAACTATCGTACTCTTATTCTCCCTTTTCTCCGCAATAATAACCAAATGATCGTAAAGATTACGAATGCCACAGCTTCGAGCGAGATAATATACCAAGGGTAAGGACCGAGAAAATTAAGCAGGCTGCCATTTTGAGGTTTCATCCGAAGGAACATATAATTCCCGCCGACTAGCCAGTTTACAGCTACAATAATCGGCAACAGCGCATTGATGATCAACATTGTTTTCAATACGCCTTTAAATGTAGGTTGGTAGCCTTTCATCCAAACAAAATAAAGTCCGGTTACTATGATACCAGCATGTGTATAGAAAAAATGGAAAAAGCGGAAATGAGGAAAATTCATATCGAGAACAGGTGTTGCCAACGCTTGAAGAGCACCACCGATTCCTGCGAAAATGACAAAATCGATTGCAAACCGATTCCCTGTCCACAGTAGTACAATCGAGACGAACAAGGAGATACTGCACAACTCGAGTGGCAAGGAATCCTCCAATCTCCAACGATCCGCCGTTATGAGCCAAATGTGATAACCGATATCCATTGCGAATAAAGAAAGCGCAAAAACTCGCTCTATCGTATTCAATCTTGCACCATTCTCTTGCAATTTCTTTCGCTGCCAAAAAAGGATCACAACAATAAATGCGATTAGTAAAAGTGCCGTTAGATGCACTGTAGAAAACATGACAAACTGATGATTCGTTCCCCCACCCAACTCCATCCCCCATTCCCGTATCATGTTTATCCCAAATTATAGCATCGTTTACGGATGTTAAGAAGAATGGTTTGTTTAACCTCGTTCCGATACACACATACTATGGGCATTCGAAACGAAAGGGGACTAAAAGTATGGTACAACAAAATACTGAGCAATCGTCACAGCAACAGATGATGGAACAACAATTCCAGACGGAGAAAAAGCAAATCCTTCAAAAGCTGCAAAAAGCATCGCAGACAATCCAGCAGATGAGTACGCTGTTCGATTCCCAGTCTGTACAACAGGCACAGCAACAGCTTCAGCAAGCGGCACAGCTTTTGAATCAGTTGCAAGGACAAGCGGCGACCCAAGCACCCTCCACAGTCCAGCAACAGTTGGAGCAGGTCCGTAAACAGATCGAACAGGCAGCCCAAACATTGCAGTTGATTGAAACGTTGAACGTCGGCAATAAAAGCTTTAAAAAATGAAAATGAACCCTTGGTCTGTATGTTCCAAGGGTTCATTTTTCACAGTCCGGAAGTATCTCTACCTTCAGATTCCTTCAGTATGTTTGCAGCCAGGACGGATTTGATGGCATCTTTGATTTCCTGATAACCGGTGCATCTGCAAAGGTTCGATTGCAGCCATTCTTCAATCCGTTCGTCGTCTGCGTAGGGATGCTCTGTTACTAGCGCATGACCATTGACGATGAATCCAGGTGTACAGTATCCGCATTGGATCGCCCAGTTGTCAACAAACGCCTTCCTCAGCGGTGAATGCTTCAGCCCTTCGATTGTCGTAATTCCGCAGTTCAACGTTTCAATTGTCAATTGAAGGCATGAATGCATCGGTTTTCCATCCACTAATACCGTACATGCACCGCAATCCCCATTCCCGCATGCTTGCTTAGCGCCTGTCAAACCGAGCTGATCGCGCAATGTGCAAAGCAATGTATCAGCAGAGCGGATCATGATATGCTGTGAAGTTCCATTGACGAGCAATGGGACTACGGTATATTTGTCAGTGTTCGATATGATCATTGCTACATCTCCCATTGGGTATTCATTTCAGTTAACAGCTTGTTTAGGATAAAACGGCGGAAGTCTTTCGCAGCAATGAAATCATCAGTAATGTTCGTTGGCAATTTGGCAATCGCCTTGTCGATTCTCTGTTGCTGCT
>NZ_LQYA01000135.1:5305-8963 GCF_001531445.1 Sporosarcina koreensis | reverse complement strand
CCCCTTCCACTACTGCCGAGCGGAATGGATGTTCGTGGAGGCCGCTGAATGCGATTCGAATGCGCTCTTCTTTGCGCAATGCCGCTAAACTGACGATTGGATAACCGATTTTGGATGATCGGGTCCGTTTCAAATGGACAAATGGCAACTCAAGATTGGAAGCAGCCACTTTTACTTGTGTCAAAAACCGACCATCTCCCAATTCCACCGCAGCGAGATGGTCCATCGGCTCGACATCCGTCCCTGTAGGCCCATTGATGATCGCGATGGCGTCCGTTACGAGCAATGGCAAGATGGCTTCCCGGTAGCCGAGCTTGCTCATCAGATTGCCACCAATGGTAATTTTATTTCTTGACGTATGGTCGGCAATTGTCCGGGCTGTTTCACTCAATAAGGGAAATAGGTTTGATTCAATCAATCGGTTCAATGTCACAGCTGCTCCGATGACAAGCTCATCTCCTTGCATTTCCAGTACATTGCACTCCGGAATCCCTTTTACATCAATGACCGTATCGGCAGTCATCTTCCCGCCCCGTGCAAAGGTGATCACTTCAGTGCCCCCGGAGAAATAAACGACTTTCTTGCCTAATTTCCATTCACTTGTATAGGTTTTCAACGCTTCATCAACTGTTTCCGGCTTGAAATAATCAAAATTGAACGGAATCATAGGCTGCTCCCCTCGTCCGCCAAATCAGTTCCGAGGTCAATGGCAGTTCAGTCAGTTCTACATTCGTTGCCAATGAAAGGCTATTGGCTAATGCTGCTGCTGCACCGATTACTCCATATTCACCAATCCCCCTTGCGCCAAATGGTCCATCCTCTGCAGGAGTCTCGACGAATTCCACAATGTATTCGCCGGGCTGCTCGCCGAAGCGCATTAGCTGATATGTCCGCAAATCGGGATTTTGTATGACGCCCTGATCATTGAATTCGAAGGCTTCCCCTCTTGCAATACTAAGTCCAAGGAAAATGCCTCCCCGCATCTGTTGTGTCGCAGTCATTGGATTGATAATTGTGCCGCCATCCATCACCGTTACCGCTTTCACTATTTTGTACGTATATGTGTTTTCATCCCATTCGATTTCAACCGCTTGCGCGCCGACCGACCACCATGGACCCGGATCACCAAAACCCGTCTCCTTATCCATCGGGGTTAAATGCCGCTGTACATGAACGCCGACCCCGATTATTTGGCCGCCGACCGTATGGCCATTCGGATATTTAAAGCCAAGTGCAATCGTTTCTATATTGATGCCGAAATCCGGTTTTGCCTTTACGTAAACTCGGCCATTTCCAACGTCCAAATCTTCTTCGGAACATTGTAAAGCGACGGCGCCAATCCTTTTCAATTGCCTGATGGCGTCGTCGGCAGCCGCCAAGACGGCATTTCCAGCCAAAAACGTCGTGCTGCTCGCAACAGTTCGCCATTGATGTGGCGTATATTGCGTATTCACTTCCATCGTGACGTGAATATCGGACATCTTCATTTTCAATCGTTCTGCGGCAATTTGCGCCAAAATCGTTTTCGTTCCCTGTCCGAGCTCGATAGCTGCGCAGCTTACACTGACTGTACCGTCTGCTTCAAACTTCAAAATCGCTCCAGCTTGCGCATTCGTCGATGTTGTCGATGTTTTCCAGAACAAGGCGACCCCTTTTGCCCGGACGAAGCCATCCTCAGTTGAGGTCGTCCGTTTTCCATCCCAGCCGATCAATTCCTTTGCCCTGGATATGCATTGCGCGGCGTCTCCGATATTGTTCGCAGTTAAGACGGACTGAGTTGGCGTTGTATGTCCAGGCTTAATGGCATTCAGCAATCTGAATTCGACCGGGTCCATCTTAAGTTTTTCCGCAAATTGATCCATAGTCCGTTCAATGGCGAATGTCAGCTCGGGATGCCCATATCCCCTGAACGAAGTGGCATATGGATGATTCGTGTACATGCAATAGGAGTCGCACCAGACATTCGGGATATGATAAGGTCCTGTGCAATCAAGGGCAGCCGCTCTCGTTATGCCCGCAGCTTGGTCGGAATACGCGCCAGCTTCGATGAAAAAGGTGTATTGGCCTGCAATGAGCTTACCTTCTTCATTCACGCCAAGCTTGACCGTCGCTTTAAATCCAATATGACAAGGGGCTGTCATCATATCCTCTTCCCGTTCGAACTGCAGTTTAACAAGCTTTCCGCCTACTGCGCTCGATGCCAAATAGGCAAGGGGCTCAAGCTGAACCGCTCCCTTTCCGCCGAAAGCTCCTCCGAGCATCGGGATGTGGACAATGACTTTGCCGACATCTATATTAAAGAACTGGTTGAAGATTTTTTTGATCGTAAACGGCGATTGACTCGTCGAGTGGACGACAACCCTTCCGTCGGGGTTGATTTCAACGGTCGCCGTCCTCGTCTCCATTGCCGCATGATCAGATAAATTGAAAGAATATGTAGCGGTAAAGGTGTCCTTGCATACTGCCCACGCTTTCCCGAAATCCCCTTTTCTAATTTTAATATGGCTTGCGATATTTGTGCCTGGTACCGGATAGACGTTATCGATGATTTTCGTATATTGACCAGATTTTTCGTGGATCAATGGAGCATCTTTCTGAAACGCCTGATCAACCGAATTAACGATTGGCAGCGGTTCGTATTCGACTATGATTTTGCTCGCCGCCTGTTTTGCCTGGTACGGATGGTCGGCAACGATGACAGCGATCGGTTCTCCGTAATACCGGACCTTTTCAAAGGCGATTGGGGGCCTGTCTGCGAGGATCGGTCCAATCGGAAATGGGAATGTATCACCTGTTACAATGGCGCGTACGCCCGGCACCTTCCAAGCCTCGCTCGTATCGATCGATTTGATGCGGGCATGCGCTTCTGTGCTAGTCGCCACTTTCGCATGAAGCATCCCTTGGAAAAACTTATCCCCGAGATATTTGACGCTTCCGGTAGATTTCTCTATAGCATCAATACGTTGTTCCGCGGACCCTACTGTCGTACGATTTCCATATTGCAAGATCTCTTCCTCCCTTTCTTATTTCATTTCCTCCCAACTGTTCAATAGGTTAGCCAGTTGATACCTTTTTTATAAGGAGTACTCGAATAAATAGAAGGACAGTTGATGAAACTGTGGCTAACGAATGAAATGTAGAGGTGATGAATGATGGAAACGATTCCACAGGTAGTAGATGAGCTTATTAAATCCGGACAAGCTGCGGTATTTGCAGCTGTCATCCATGTCGAGGGTTCTGCGTACCGTAAGGAAGGCGCATGGATGTTCTTTCTTGAGGATGGCGGTAGAATTGGTTTGCTTAGTGGTGGATGTCTTGAGTACGATCTTCAATGTCGGGCGAAAGACATCATCCATACAGGAGGCGTGAAGATCTGTGAATTCGATCTGCGCGCTGAGGATGATTTAGGATGGGGGCGGGGTGCTGGATGCAACGGCATCGTAACGGTATTGCTGAGGGATGTCGACGTTGCCTTCAAAGAATCCCTCCTGTTCTTGAATGAACAACTGAAACAAGGGCGTCCCGTCTATTTCCAACAAGCTTTGGAGAACGATTTACTTTACTACTTCAGCAATGGAACGACACAAAGCGGAACATTGCCGAAGCTGGATTCAATCAAACATATGCACCCTTTTCAGTGTTCGGCTGGCCGTAAATG
>NZ_LQYA01000135.1:0-5233 GCF_001531445.1 Sporosarcina koreensis | reverse complement strand
CCTCATTGTATCTATTCGGAGCAGGCGCTGATGCACGCCCATTCGCTGCATTAGCATCCTCTGTCGGTTATGCCGTGCATATATGCGATTGGCGTGAGTCGCTTTGCACGAAAGAGCATTTTCCCGATGCTGCCTCCTTCCAAATAGGGTCTATAAACGAACTGCTGCACCGCATCACTTTTACTAAGCTTGATTCAGTTGTCATCATGACACACGATTTCCAAGTCGATCAACAAATCCTGCGTGTATTACAAAAGGAAAACGTTTTATATGCAGGATTATTAGGTTCCAAAAAAAGAACGAGAAGATTACTAGGAAACACCATTCCCGATTGGCTTCATTCCCCTATTGGCTTGTCGATCGGTGCGGAAGGTCCTGAAGAAATTGCGGTCAGCATCATAGCTGAGATGATTTCCATCCGGAAAGGAAGCGAAATATGTCCATCATTGGCATTTATTTAGCGGCAGGGAAAAGCAGGAGGATGGGAAGGAATAAATTGGCGCTCGCGGTCGGAAAAAAGACGTTAGGAAGTTTGGCGCTCGACACCGCAATCCAATCTACGCTTGATACCGTCTGTATCGTCGTAAACGAAAACGATGAGTTGTCCTGGTTGCCAGAACGGATGAAGACGCATGAAAAATGCAAAGTCGTCATTTGTCCCGGATCCGACGAAGGCCAATCTGCTTCGCTTCGTTGTGGAATTGAATACGCGAGAAAGATTGGCACTTCCGCAATCGTCATCCTGTTGGCGGATCAGCCGTTCATTACAATCCGGATGATCGATGAAATCATTGCATGTTTTCAGGAGCATCCAAATAGCAAATATATCGCCACTGCTCATGACGGAACGATGAAACCTCCGATTCTCTTTACTCGGGATCTTTTCCCTGCCCTATTAGAGGTTCGTGGTGATCAAGGTGCAAGGGAGTTTTTACACAGAGCGGCAGCTGACACAGGTAAACAGTTGCCTTGCCACGATCCGAGACTCGTATTCGACGTGGATGATGAAAGAGATTACGCTGTTCTGCTCTCCCAATTGGAATAAAACAAAATGCCCTGTGCTCTTTGTAGAGCTGCAGGGCATTCCATACGGGGAATCGTTTTATTTTTCATCAATAATATTTCCTCGGTCTAGAAATAAAATACGGTCCCCTAATTTTTCAGCTTCCTCCAAATCATGAGTTACGATGATGAAAGGGATTTTCCACATATCATGCAAGCGGATCAGTTCATCTTGGCATTCGATTCGCGTCTGTTTATCCAATGCGGAAAGCGGCTCATCCAATAATAGAATGGACGGCTCCGTCGCCAATGCCCGCGCGAGAGCTGCACGCTGCTTTTCACCTCCGGATATTTGATGGGGGTATTTGGCCAACAGATGCTGAATGCCAAGGACTTGCATCAGTTGATCGACGACAAATGTATGCTCTTCATCTTTCCGTTTCATACCGTAGCGAATGTTTTGACCGATTGTCATATGCGGAAACAATGCATAGTCTTGGAAAAGCACCCCTACATTTCGCGCCTGAACTGCCAAGCTTTCCTTTTTTCCTTGGAAAAAGGATTTGCCCCCCAATTTGATCGATCCTTCATCAGGCTGCATCAAACCTGCAATCGTGTTCAAAATAGTCGTTTTCCCAGAACCCGATGGCCCGAAAAGCACGAGGATTTCGTCGTCAACTGTAAAATCGACTTTCAAGTCATAATGGGATAACCGTTTTTCGATGCTCACTTCCAGCATTCAATCACCTGTTTCGATTCTGATCTGTAAAACGTCTCATATTCCGGCGGCTCCACCAATTCAGCCACGTGATTGTGCTAAAACCTAAAGCGACAATGACCACTACCCACAACGTCGCTTTTTCCATCTGACCTGCTTCGACTGCAAAATAGATGGCCATCGGAATGGTATCGGTCTTCCCAGGTATATATCCCGCAAGCATGAGAGTGGCACCAAATTCTCCAAGTCCCCTTGCAAACGAGAGGACGAGGCCCGCAAGAAGGCCGGGCCAGGCAAGTGGGAATGCCACTGTCCAAAACACACGCCATTCAGACGCCCCTAACGTGCGGGCGGCGTTTTCTAGACGATTGTCCAAACTGTCAAATGCAGCTGCCGCGCTTTGGTACATCAATGGAAACGAAACGACGATTGAAGCGATGACAGCGCCTATCCAAGTAAAAACAATTTGGACGTCGAACCATTCTAATAGCCATTTGCCAATCCATCCATGCTTGCCGAATAGGATAAGTAGAGCAAAGCCGACGACGGTAGGCGGCAGAACAAGTGGAAGCATGAAGGCCGACTCGATGACTGTTTTGCCGAAAAAGTGCTTTCTGGCAAATAACCTTGCGAAAAAGACGCCCGTTATGAAGACGACAACTGTCGAAATGGCAGCGACTTTTAAAGATAGCAGTAAAGGCGAAAAATCAATATCTGTCACGATTGCCCCTCATTCCTTACTTGAATCCGTATTTCTGAAGAATTTCTTTCCCCTCATCTCCTGTTACGAAATCTAGGAAATCCTGTGCTGTTCCAGGATGCTTGGAATCTAGTACAACAGCCCCCGGATAGACAATCGGAGTATGCCAAGCCGGATCGGCTTCCGCCACTACAACCACTTTATCGGAGACCAAAGCGTCTGTCGAGTACACGATTCCGTATTCCGCATTTCCCAATTCCACATGTGTCAGTACTTGACGTACGTCCGATCCCATGACGAGTTTATTTTGTAAAGGCGTCCACAATTGCAGATGTTCCAAAACTTCCTTTGTATAGCGCCCTACAGGAACAGTTTCCGGCTGCCCGATGGAAAGATGCTCGAACGCATCGTCGCCAAGCTGTTCGAAAGTTGTCAATGGATCCGTAGTCGACTTATTCGCTATTAATACAATAGAGTTCTTTGTGAAATCCACGACGGATGACCCGCTAACCAATTCTTTCTCAGACAACCTTTCCATATCGCTTTGACTTGCTGATAAAAAAATATCGGATGGTGCACCTTGCTCAATTTGTGTTGCAAGCTTCCCTGAGCTGCCCATATTCAATGTAATAGTAACGTCGTCATGTTCGCTTTCATATACTTCCTTCAATTCATCCAATGCATCTGTTAAACTAGCTGCGGCAGAAATCAAGAGTTCTGTTTTTTTCGCGCTTTCATTCCCTTCAGCACTGCAGCCAAAAGAAATGGCCATGGTCATCAAAAGAAGCAACCATGAAACTAACTTTTTCATCTTATACCCTCCTTTATTTTCTTACTATTACTTATCATTATATATACCATAATATAACTTGATATATCTACTTATATCTAATTATAATTCAATATTATTAGTTATATCTGAAAACATTGCAATTTTACTAGTTATAAGCGAAAATGGAGATAGTAATGCGACAGGAGGTACCTTATGGCGAATCATCAAGCAGCTTCATATACGACCGAAGAAATTGCGGATTTATTGAAAGTTTCTAAACTGACCGTTTACGATCTCATAAAAAAAGGCGAGCTTCGTTCATACCGGGTCGGTCGACAGATGCGGATCGACGCAGAGGATCTTGAAGCTTATAAGGACAAATCGAAAAGCGGCCGCGTAATCGAGAAAGAAGATAAAGAACTTTTGCAAACATCAGTGCCAGTTAGGCAAACGGTTGAGACCTCCTCACCTCCCCAGCGATTCCAGCCAATCCCAATGCGGCAGCTGATCATTAGCGGTCAGGATATCAGCCTGGATTTACTCGCAAATGCAATCGGAAGATCCGGTGCGATTACGAATCCCCTCCGTTCGTATACAGGCAGTCTAAATAGCTTGGTTGCGATGTATGCGGGGGAAGCGGACATTGTAAGTACACATCTTTACGACGGAGACACAGGAACTTATAACCTCCCCTATATTAAAAGGATTCTTTCAGGGCGCGAATACATAGTCATCAATTTACTATCAAGATCGGCTGGCCTTTTCGTACAAAAGAACAATCCAAAAAATATCCGGACATGGAACGATTTCGGTAAACAGTCCATTAAAATGGTCAATCGGGAAATTGGATCAGGAGCGAGAATCTTGCTCGATGAGAAGCTACGCCTTGAAGGTATCATTCCTCGAACAATCGACGGTTATCAAACGGAGGAGATGAACCATATTGCAGTCGCCAGCAAAGTAGCTTCCGGCTTTGCGGATGTCGGAGTAGGCATCGAGAAGGCTGCGGCATTGGTCGGAGTAGATTTCATTCCACTCGTTCATGAGCAATATGATCTTGTCATGTTCAAAACGCCTGAGAATGAATTTGTCAGAAACACGATATTATCCATCCTTCGCTCACAGGATTTTCAACGAGAAATCGAGGCACTTGGCGGATACGATCTTTCACTGACCGGCAGCATACAATTTGAAACAGAATAGAAAAAGGGCACTTCGATGTATATCGGGGTGCCCTCTTCTATTTGTCCTTCTCCATTTCCTTTAAATAGGTTTACATAATAATATTATTAAACAAAAAGTAAACGTCCACTATTGGACGTTACTTCTTAGTCTGCACTACATCTTCATAATGCATCGCAGAATCCGGTTCATAATTGTTATATCTTAACTTCAACAGTTTAAATAAATGAGTGAAGACCACTTTCAATAATGCATATCCGGGTATTCCTAGGACTACCCCGGCTACACCAAACAAAGAGCCTGCAGTCAACAAAACAAAGATGATGGTTATTGGATGGATTCGCAATGATTTCCCCATAATTTGCGGGGATATGAATTTCCCATCAATCAATTGAACGATTGTCCATACTGCAGCCAGTTTCACGAGCATGAATGGCGAAGTGACAATCGCAATGATGACAGCGGGGGTAATTGCAATGAGCGGTCCCAAATAAGGCACGACGCTCGTAATCATCGCTAACGCGCCTAACAACGGCGCATAATCCATACCGATGATGTAAAATCCGATTGTGACCATAATTCCAATGCTAATGGCAACAAGAATTTGCCCTTGGATATAAGCCCCGATCTGATGATCAGCATCGTTCAGAATAGAATCGGCATCATCCCGAAGACGCGGCGGCAACATTTTCTTGATCATTCGAGGAAGCTTTTCTCCATCCTTCAAAAGATAAAAAAGGATGAAAGGAACTGTGACAATCGCAAGTATGAATCCGGTCAACGCTGAAATGAATGAGGTGATGCCTGAAGCGATCCCACCGACAGCGTCTGTAAAGAATTGACCGATATTCCCTAAGCC
>NZ_LQYA01000134.1 GCF_001531445.1 Sporosarcina koreensis | reverse complement strand
GCCAATAAGACCAAACGCTTTACCCCTATTTTCCTTTGGAATATAGCGCGCAACTACAACCATCACGAGTGCTGGAAATGCAGCTGAACCAGCTCCTTGAATAAATCGAGCCAGAATAAGTATGGGAAAAAAAGAATGTCCAACAAACCCAATTACCGATCCGAAGCAATTTATTATAATCCCAAATAGGAGTAACCTTTTAATGCCTAGCTGATCAGATAGCTTTCCATATAGAGCTGTTCC
>NZ_LQYA01000133.1 GCF_001531445.1 Sporosarcina koreensis | reverse complement strand
ACCAAATGGCTTGATGTCGCCATTGTTCCCATCCCAAAGATAAACTTGTGGAAGGCCAGTCTTTTTACTTAAAAACGTAAATTTGTTTTTACCAGGGATTGCGGCAGAATTGAAACCTGTAAATACATTTAAAAAATGTTCTAATCGATTTTCCAATTTTACACCTCTCAACTTTTTTTCATATTTAGATAGTAAGAAAACCCTTTACTTCGATTTGCATGAGATTGCCCAATACAGTTCCTAAGTAAAGGGTTTAACAAAACCACTTATCAATTGTTAGAAGCCTATTTAATTTAATTGGTTGTTATTCGACCTTTTCCACCCATTTCAAAAACGGCTGTCGGTTAACATAATAAGCCACATTCTTAAGACTCGGAGAAGTTAAGTATGTTGTTGAGTAGAAATACATTGGGATAAAAGGCATATCCTCCATTAAAACTTCTTCGGCTTTATGAAGTAATTCATACCGTTTAGAATCGTCTTGTTCAATCTTGGACTGCGCTAAAAGAGAATCATATTCTTCATTGACCCATCCAGTACGGTTATTTGGACTGCCGCCTAAGAAGTAATCCAGATTAATGACCGGATCTACAAATGTTCCGACCCAACCCATTCTAGCCATTTGGAAATTTCCTTGGTTTACGTTAGCTAATTGTGTTTTGGATTCTTGGTTCACCAATTTAATTTGGACACCTAAATTTTTGTTCAACATTTCTTGAACGACTTCGGCAATTCTCTTATTTCCTTCAGACGTGGTATATAGCAGCTCGATTTCCGGAAGAGTGTCCCACCCTTCTTCCTTCATTCCTTCTTCCAATAACCTTTTCGCCTCTTCTGTATCCTCTTTGAAATATTCTCCACCTACTTCACGGAAATCACCATCAGGAGTAGAAACTCCAGGTGGAACCATACCATAAGCCGGAATCTCTCCTGCTTTGTTAATTGTGTTAACAACTAGGTCTCGATTGACACTCAAAGAAAATGCTCTGCGAACTTTTTCGTTTGTAAATGGTTCTTTTTTGACATTAAAAATATACATATACGTTCCATAACGAGGAACTACTGAATAATCTTCATTATTCTGTTCAGCTTCCAAAACGTCAGTTGGCAGAGAGGAGATTAAATCCAATTCGCCTGTTTTGTACATTTGATAGAATGTAGTCGCCTCATTCACCATTTTGAAAGTGACTTTGTTTAAGTTTACAACGGATGCATCATAGTAATCCTCATTCTTCTCAATGACTATTTCGCTGTCATGCGCCCATTTTGTCATCTTGAAAGGTCCATTGCTAATATAAGTTTTCGGATCTGATGCCCAATCCTTATTTCCTTCTACTATTTCTTGTTTAACCGGGTAATATGTCCACATTGTCAACAGCTTATCAAAATAGCCAAGCGGAGCATCCAATGTCACTTTCAACTCTTTTTCACCAACTGCTTCCACGCCGACATCTTCAACTGTTCCTTCACCCATATTATATTCTTCTGCCCCTTTTACATAATAGAGATAGAAAGCAAACCTAGAGCCCGTATCCGGATTTAACACACGCTTCCAAGCATATTCAAAATCCGAAGCTGTTACCGGTGTACCATCTGTCCAATTTGCATCATCGCGTATTGTAAAAGTATAAACAGTACCATCGTCTGATACGTCCACTTTTTCTGCAACTCCTAGGACCGGGTTGCCATCTTTATCTGTTGTATACAAACCTTCAAAGACATGATCGAGTACCCATGCTGATGTTGTATCCGTTGATAGACCCGGATCGAGGCTAGGTGGCTCCGTCTTCAGGTTAAGAGTTAGTTCCTGCTTGTCGCTTCTTTTCCCTTCGCCATTTGTATCTCCGCTTTCTGCATTTTTGCTGCTACATGCTCCCAATACTGCTGACACTGCTAATAGAAGGACTAACAATATCGTCCACTTCTTCATTTCCCTTCACCCCTTCATGATTATATAAATGACAAGCAACAAAATGGTCAGATTTAATTTCTTTCCATTTCGGAATTTCTTTACTGCAAATATCCATTGCATGTGGACACCTCGTCCTAAAGCGGCAACCACTTGGTGGATTCATTGGACTTGGCGGATCCCCAAGAAGGACAATCCGTTCCTTCTTAGTATTGCTAGGATCGGCTACAGGAATTGCGGATAATAATGCTTGTGTATAGGGATGCAATGGCTTTGAAAACAAATCGTCACTGCTTGCCAACTCCATCATTTTCCCTAAATACATAACACCAATTCTGTCGCTAATATGTTTAACCATTCCTAGGTCATGTGCGATAAACAAATACGTTAATCCTTCAGATTCCTTAAGATCCTCAAGTAGATTGATAACTTGAGCTTGGATAGAAACATCCAATGCAGATATCGGCTCATCCGCAACGATGAATTTTGGGTTGACGGCTAATGCCCTAGCAATCCCGATCCGCTGTCGCTGCCCTCCACTGAACTCATGGGGAAATCGTTTCGCGTGTTCAGGTCGGAGCCCTACTTTCTCTAACAACTCGTAAATACGTTCTTGTCGCTTTATTCCTTTAGCAAGTTTATGTGCATCTATTCCTTCAGCGATTATATCCCCGACTTGCATTCTAGGATTTAGTGAGGAGTGGGGATCTTGAAATACAATTTGCATCTCACGGTTCACAATACCTTTTTTCTTTCGATTCATTTCTGATAAATTCTCGTCATCGTAGAAAATATTGCCGTCCGTTTTTTCATGCAAACCGGCAACTGTTAAACCAAGCGTTGATTTCCCGCTTCCACTTTCTCCGACTAAACCGAATGTTTCCCCTCTATATATATCAAAAGAGATATCATCCACAGATTTAACAATTTGGTTTTTCCCTACAGAAAAATGTTTCTTCAAGTTTTCAATTCGAAGGAGTTTATCTTTCAAACTCTTTCCCCCCTCTCCTGATAGACATCTTCTGGAGCAGGCGAACGGGAATCATTCAACCAACATCTTGCGGTATGCCCTTCCTTGATTTCAAACTCAGGCGGCATCTGTCCAACACAAATCTCCATTGCATATTTACACCTTGGTGCAAAAGGACAGCCCTTCGGTGGTGAAAATAAATCCGGCGGAGTTCCTTCTATTGGAATGAGTCGCTGCTTTTCACTTGTAGTTGTCGTATCCGGAATGGACTCCAGCAAACCCCAAGTATATGGATGTTTCGGATTCGTAAAGATTTCATCTACAGAACTTGTTTCTACAACCATGCCTGCATACATGACAATAACTCGTTCAGCCGTTTCGGCAACTACACCTAAATCATGAGTGATTAATATAATTGCTGTATTTATTTTTGTTTTCAAGTCCTTCATCAATTCAAGTACTTGCGCTTGAATCGTTACATCCAATGCGGTTGTCGGCTCATCTGCAATAAGTAAATCCGGATTACATGCAAGTGCGATTGATATCATTGCTCTTTGTCTCATCCCACCGCTGAATTCATGCGGATATTGATCGTATCGCTCTTCCGGATTCGGTATACCTACAAGCCGTATCATTTCAATCGCCTTTTCTTTTGCTTCAGACTTGCTCATGTTTTTATGAACAGTCAATACTTCAGCGATTTGATTGCCAATTTTCATGGTCGGATTAAGGGATGTCATCGGATCTTGGAACACCATACTCATTTTGGAACCGTTTACTTTTTTCATTTGCTTTTTGGATAAGGTCATAAGGTCCACGTCCTCAAGGAACACGCTACCTGAATTAATAATGGCTGGCGGTTTTGGGATTAAGCCCATTATTGTTTGAACTGTAACACTTTTCCCACTGCCACTTTCACCAACGATAGCCACGATTTCCCCTTTATTAACATGAAATGAAACATCCCGAACCGCCTTAACT
>NZ_LQYA01000132.1 GCF_001531445.1 Sporosarcina koreensis | reverse complement strand
CCAAGTCTTCAGGCACCTCCTTGCTGGCGAATGGACCAGACGAAGGCATCGGACTTGCCTTGGCGACAAACTGCTCGAAGCGATGGTCGATCCACAGCCGTCCGGTCTCACCAGGGCGTCGCGGTTGCGGCTTTGGCGGTCCGGGAACCGTGCGACCAGCATGGACGCGATTCCAGTGTCCCTGTGGAGGCGTGACCACGCCGTACTTCTTCAGCAGCTTGCGCAGGGCGACGTCGCTGGTGCCAAACTTTTCCGCGAGGTCGCGCATGGGTGCAGACCAAGCGAAGGCAATAAGATCTTCGGGCAAGGCAAGAAAGTCGCGGTGTCGGGACCAGTATGACATTTGAGTGCTCAGCGCAGTTGAATGGATTACAAAAAGTGCGGTGAGGCCCTCTTCTGAATAGGCGTTGTCAGTCAAGCGGTTGACAAGCCGCATGCTTTTGGATCGACTTCACCGCCATGAAGGGTGGTCCAAAACTAGCGGCGATTGCACCCAGGCCCGAACTAGGGCCTCTCATGCCTGTGCTGCTGGAAGAGCATATCCCGCTGCGCCGCGCACTGGCGATTTGCTACGACACCGATGTCGAAG
>NZ_LQYA01000131.1 GCF_001531445.1 Sporosarcina koreensis | reverse complement strand
GGAAGGCTTGTACGGCAAGAATTTCGTATCGAGCGTTTCACGGATTGAATCGTATTACAGCTGCCCGTTCCAGCATTTCGCTTCGTATGGGCTTGGCTTGCAGGAACGGATGGAATTCACGCTTGAAGCTCCGTCGATCGGGGATTTATTCCACGCCGCCCTGAAATGGGTTTCAGATGAAATGAACAGGACTGGAAAATCGTGGATGGAACTGTCGAAGGAGCAATGCTGGCAATTGTCGAGGGACGCGATGGAGCATATTACGCAGATGTTCTTCAATCGCATTCTCCTGTCGACGAGCCGCTATCACTATATCCGACGGAAATTGACGCAAATCGTGATGCGCACGATTTTTGCACTCGGCAAACAGGCAACAAAAAGCATGTTCCGTCCAATCGCGATCGAAGCGGCGTTCGGACCGGGGGAGCAGCTGCCGCCACTTGAGATTCCGCTGCGCCATGGTAATCAAATGAATTTGCGCGGAAGGATCGACCGGGTCGATGCAACGGAAATTGACGGAAGGAATTATGTGCGGATCGTCGACTATAAATCTTCCTCGAAGCAGCTTGATCTGACCGATGTCTATTACGGCATTTCTTTGCAGATGCTGACGTATCTCGATGTTGCCGTCGAGCATGCGGAGGAATGGATCGGCTTCAAGGCGGATCCAGCGGGAGTGCTCTACTTGCATGTCCATAACCCGATGATCCGGACGGAGCTTGAGCTGACGGAGGATTTGATTGAAGAGGAAATTTTGAAGTCTTATAAGATGAGGGGCTATTTGCTCGATGATCCCGGAGTCGTCATGGGGATGGATGCGCAGCTCGGCAAGACATCGACTGTCATTCCTGCCGCCTTGAAGACGGACGGGACATTTACGAAAGCGTCAAAAGTGCTGTCGACTGATGATCTGCAAATCGTCCGCAAGTTTGTGAGGCAGCGACACAGGCAGGCAGGGGACGGGATGCTTGCGGGGGATGCCCGGGTGTATCCGTACAGGTTGAAGGATAAGATGCCTTGCCAATATTGCTCGTATCGTTCGGTCTGCCAATTTGACCCAACGAATCCCGAGCAGAAATACAGGCATTATGAGAGCCTGAACCCGGAAGAATCCCTTGAAAAGATGCGGAAGGATGTGAATGATGATGGACATTCCAGTTAAACCGGCGGACGTGACGTTCACGGACGCCCAGTGGAAGGCGATCTGGGCGACGGGTAAAGATGTGCTCGTGTCGGCAGCGGCGGGTTCCGGGAAGACGAAGGTGCTCATTACACGGATGATCGAAAAAGTGTTGAGCGAGCATAATCCAATCGATGTGGATGAATTGCTTGTCGTCACATTCACAAATGCCGCGGCTGCTGAAATGCGACACCGGATGGCGGAAGCATTGGAAGAGGCGATTGCCGTAAATCCGGACTCCATTCACTTAAGAAGACAGTTAAGTTTGTTGAATAAAGCGCAAATCTCCACATTGCACTCGTTCTGTTTAAACGTTGTCCGCCAATATGCATATTTGATCGACATTGATCCAGGTTTCCGCATTGCAGACAGTACAGAAGCGGCCTTGTTGCGCGATGATACGATCGGTGAAGTGCTAGAGGACGCATATAATGCAGACAATCCGGAAGCGATGTACCGGCTTGCGGACAGTTTCACGTCAGACAGGAACGACCAATCGATCGAGACGCTCATCGACAGGCTGTACGATTATTCGCGGGTGCATCCTTCACCGGAAAGATGGCTGCGGATGATTCCGATGCAATATGAATTGGATGAAGAGGTGACGATTGACGAGCTCGATTTCATCGGGCCGTTGAAAAC
>NZ_LQYA01000130.1 GCF_001531445.1 Sporosarcina koreensis | reverse complement strand
AAAGATGATGAGGTGGATAGGTCCGGGGTGGAAGCGTGGCGACACGTGCAGCTGACGGATACTAATCGATCGAGGACTTAACCTTACAGTTAAAAATAGTACGGTTGGACTTGAGTTCAGCAACAATGTTGGTTTTATCCGGTTTTGAACGAACAAGCATCGTTCATACATAGTCTGGTGACGACGGCGAAGAGGTCACACCCGTTCCCATACCGAACACGGAAGTTAAGCTCTTCAGCGCCGATGGTAGTAGGGGGCTTCCCCCTGTGAGAGTAGGACGTCGCCGGGCAAAGGCCA
>NZ_LQYA01000129.1 GCF_001531445.1 Sporosarcina koreensis | reverse complement strand
GGATCCACTCTGGAGAGAACGGACTTTCGACTACGGGGCTATTACCCGCTATGGCGGACCTTTCCAGGCCGCTTCGTCTAATCCGTTCCTTTGTAACTCCGTATAGAGTGTCCTACAACCCCAGGAAGCAAGCTTCCTGGTTTGGGCTCTTCCCGTTTCGCTCGCCGCTACTAAGGGAATCGATGTTTCTTTCTCTTCCTCCGGGTACTTAGATGTTTCAGTTCTCCGGGTGTGCCTCGTTCA
>NZ_LQYA01000128.1 GCF_001531445.1 Sporosarcina koreensis | reverse complement strand
TTGAACAATACTTTTTTAACGTTTATCGTTGTATATCGCTATACATCGGTAAACACCCGAGGATTTCAAGACGCAACTAGCGGATTGAATCCGATTAAAGGTTAAGTTAGAAAGGGCGCACGGCGGATGCCTTGGCACTAGGAGCCTATGAAGGACGGCACTAACACCGATATGCTTCGGGGAGCTGTAAGTAAGCTGTGATCCGAAGATTTCCGAATGGGGAAACCCACTGCCCGTAATGGGGCAGTACG
>NZ_LQYA01000127.1 GCF_001531445.1 Sporosarcina koreensis | reverse complement strand
CGCCCATTCGATCTTCGAGGAAGGCGTCCGCATCCCGCCGGTCAAGATCTGGCGGAAGGGCGAGTATAATTCGGACCTGATGAAGCTCGTCATGCACCAGACCCGCAAGCCCGACTGGTGCCAGGCCGACCTCAACGCGCTGATCGCGTCGTGTCGCGTGGCCGCCCGTCGTGTGGTCGAGATGGCCGAGCGCTTCGGCGACGACGTCTATGTGTCGGCCACGCAGGAGCTGCTGGCGCGCAACCACCGCGCGATGAAGCAGCTGCTCGGCCAGGCGGTGTCCGAGGAGCCGGTCAGCTTCGAGGATTATATCTGCGACGACGGCATGGGTTACGGCCCGTACAAGATCAAATGCACGATGCGCCGCGAGGGCGAGAAAGTCGTGCTCGATTTCGACGGCACCGATCCGCAGAGCAGCGCGTCGATCAACTTCTATCTCAACGAGAACATGTTCAAGATGTTCTTCGGCATCTACATGATCATGGTCTTCGATCCGCAGATCCTGTTCAACGACGGGTTCTACGACCTGATCGAAGTCCGGATTCCCGAAGGGTCGCTGCTGAAGCCGAAATTCCCGGCGGCACTGTCCGGACGCACCCATGCGCTCGGCCGCATCTTCGACATTCTGGGCGGCCTGCTCGGCCAGAAGACCCCCGAATTCCTCAACGCCGCCGGCTTCTCCTCATCGCCGCACCTGTTCTACTCGGGTAACGACACGCGCCCGGGCAAGGGCAACCAGTGGTTCCAGCTGTTCCAGATCGGCTTCGGCGGCATCCCCGGCCGGCCGATGGGCGACGGACCCGACGGGCACTCGCTGTGGCCCGGCTTCACCAACGTGCCGAACGAGTTTCTCGAGCGCTATTTCCCGATGATGATCGAGGGCTACGAGACCGAGCCCGACAGCGGCGGCGCAGGCCTGCACCGCGGCGGCAACGGGATCCGCATGAGCTACCGGTTCCTC
>NZ_LQYA01000126.1 GCF_001531445.1 Sporosarcina koreensis | reverse complement strand
CGATGGCGCGCGGTTCGGCCGACCGCTATTTCCAGCAGGATATCAAGGATCAGATGAAGCTCGTGCCCGAGGGTATCGAGGGGCAGGTGCCCTATAAGGGACCTGCGCGCGACGTGATCCACCAGTTGGTCGGCGGCGTAAAGGCGGCGATGGGCTACACCGGAGCGCGGACGATCCCTGAACTGAAGGAACGGGCGCGCTTCATCCGGATCACCAATGCGGGCCTCAAGGAGAGTCACGTCCATGACGTGACCATCACCCGTGAGGCACCGAATTATCCGACACGCTGAGGCCGGATGACGCCCGGCGCGCGCGCGCAGGCGGCGATCGACCTGCTGGACGAGATCATCGCCAGCGCCCGGGCTGGCGGCGCTGCGGCTGATACGTTGATCGCGCGCTATTTCAAGACGCGGCGCTATGCCGGGTCGAAAGACCGGCGCGCGATCCGTGAGCTTGTCTATCGGGCAATACGGCGATCGGGCAATATCCCTGACCATGGCCGGGCCGCGCTTGTCGGCCTGGCGAGGGAGGATGCAGCCGTTGCCGCCCTGTTCGATGGCGGGGCGCACGCGCCGTCACCGATCGACCCGGTCGAGGCAGGAAGTGCCGGGGCGGTCCTGCCCGACTGGCTGGCTAGGCGTATTGCCCCGGACGAGCACGCCGCGCTTCTGGAGCGGGCCCCGCTCGATGTGCGGGTCAATCTTGCCCGAACCGATCGCGCGAGCATGGCGTCGGTGCTGGCAGCCGAGCCTACGCCCTTCTCCCCGGCCGGGCTGCGTCTGCCGGAAGGAAGCCCCGTCGAAGCCAGCGAGCCGTGGGTTCAGGGGCTCGTCGAAATCCAGGACGAGGGTAGCCAGCTGATCGCGCTTGCCGCGCAAGCCGCCCGGGGAATGACGATCTTGGACCTGTGCGCGGG
>NZ_LQYA01000125.1 GCF_001531445.1 Sporosarcina koreensis | reverse complement strand
TAGCGATTCCGGCTTCATGCAGGCGAGTTGCAGCCTGCAATCCGAACTGGGAACGGTTTTATGGGATTGGCTCCCCCTCGCGGGTTCGCAGCCCTTTGTACCGTCCATTGTAGCACGTGTGTAGCCCAGGTCATAAGGGGCATGATGATTTGACGTCATCCCCACCTTCCTCCGGTTTGTCACCGGCAGTCACCTTAGAGTGCCCAACTGAATGCTGGCAACTAAGATCAAGGGTTGCGCTCG